>DASZIP010000001.1:0-173923 GCA_035948935.1 Methylacidiphilales bacterium
TCCCGCTTCGTCCAAAACCACCAAGCCGCACCACCCAGAATCGGCCACGGCAAATAATCGACCGGCGACCAGGCATCCACCGCCCACTTCGGATAAATCGGCAGCAACCCCACCGGCAAAAAGCTCTTGGAAAGATAAAACGCGATCTCCTGCCCCACCAGCGCCAGCCGCGCGAGGAAACCGCCCGCCGGTATGTCGCCGGGATCGAGGTGATTGAATTGCACATCCCAAACCCCGCTGAGGATGATGATCAGACCCGCTGCCAGCGAGAGAACAAAAAAGGGTGCGCTTGTTTTCAGGTCATTCCATCCGATCCGCCCCCGCTTCCACCACGCATAAAGGAGGATCACCACCGGAAACATCACGACCGTGAGCTTGCAAAGCAGCGCCGCCAAAAACAACACGATGGCCAAAAAATAGTCCTTCGGCTTCTTGGACTCTTCGTAATCGAGGTAGAAGCCCATCGCCAGAAGCAGCGGCGGCAGCGACAGCGTGTTCTTGAGTTCCGCCGCCCACGCCGCCGATTCGACCTGCACCGGATGAATCGCAAAGAGAAGTCCTCCCAGCCACGCCAACCTCAAACCCAGCTTGCCGAGCAGCCGCCACACGAGCAAGGCGTTGAGCAGATGCAGCACGAGAGTGACGATGTGATAGCCGAGCGTGTCATTGTGCCAGAGCCGCCACTCGATCCATAGCGCCGATTGTTCGAGAGGATAATAATCCCTCTGACTGCCCGGCGCGAACCAGATGTTCCACAGGTCGCCTGGGGTGTGCAGTTGAAAGTTATTGCTGATGAGTTGATCATCATCCCACAGCCAGTCGCCATGCAGCGCGGGCCAGAAGACCCACAATCCCGCCGCGACGATGAGCACGGCCTGCCACAGGATCGGCTTTCCAAGTGCTCCTCGATACTTCGAGTCCGAGACTCCCGCCATCTCCCTCCCAGGCTCGACGACACGCGTCGATTCCGGTGTGGCCGGCTTCATTTTCCGTTTTGCCATGGGGTGTGAACGGGTAGGGTGAACCCTTTCGGTTTTCTGTAGAAGCAGATTTTGCTTTCAGCGTGACCCGCGCTGATTTTTCAGACAGCCTCAAGGTCGTCAGTCGTTACTTTATGAAGATCATTCTTACCGGCATCCAGCCTTCCGGCGCGCTTCATCTCGGCAATTATTTTGGCGCCATCCAGCCGGCCGTCCAGATGCAGGAGCAGGGGCAGGCGGTCTATTTCATCGCCGACTATCACGCGCTCACTTCCGTTGCGAAGGCGGACGAGCTTCGGCGCTACGTTTTTGAGGTCGCCGCCGGATTTCTCGCCTGCGGGATCGATCCCGCGCGGACGATTCTTTTTCGCCAGAGCGACGTGCCGCAGGTCCACGAACTGGCGTGGCTTCTCTCGGTCGTCACACCGATGGGCCTGCTCGAACGCGCCCACAGCTACAAGGACAAGATCGCGCAGGGGGCGGAAGCGAGCCACGGCCTGTTCGCCTATCCGGTCCTGATGGCCGCCGATATTTTGCTCTATGGTTCCGATCTCGTCCCGGTCGGCAAGGACCAGAAACAGCATCTCGAGATTGCGCGCGACATCGCGCAGAAATTCAACGACCGCTTCGGCCCCGTCTTCAAGCTGCCCGAGCCGGTCATTCGCGAGGCGACCGCCATCGTGCCCGGCATCGACGGACGCAAGATGTCCAAATCATACGGCAACACCATCCCGCTTTTCGGTGACGAAAAGGAAATCAAGAAACCGGTGATGGGTATTACGACCGACTCGACACCGATGGACCAGCCGAAGCAGATCGAGGGAACGACGATCGGGCAATTGATGCAGGCGGTGAATCCGGCTGCGTACAAGGATTACGCGGCGCAGGCGGCGATGCCGGGCGTCGGTTATGGCGATCTGAAGAAGAAACTGCTCGCGGAGATCACGGTGCGCTTCGCCCCGTTTCAGGAGAAGTTCCAGCACTATCAGGCCCACCCCGGCGAAGTCGAAGCCGTCCTCCGCGACGGCGCCGCGCGCGCGCGCGAACTGGCCGCGCCCGTTTTGGCCGCCGCTCGAAAGGCAACGGGATTATCCAAATGAACGCCGACGAAATCTCCTCCCCCGGGCTGGACCCGAAAAGCCCGACCCACGTCAAGCTCCCCGTCTTCGAGGGGCCGCTCGATCTCCTGCTCTACCTCATCAAGAAGGAGGAAATCGACATCTACGACATCCCCATCGAGCGGATCACCAGCCAGTACCTCGACTACCTGCGGCTGATCAAGATGCTCGATCTCGAAGTGGCGGGCGAGTACCTCGTCGTTGCCGCGACGCTGGTCTACATCAAGAGCCGCGTCATCCTGCCGCACGACCAGCGTCCGCCCGAGGACGAGGCCGACGAGGACGATCCGCGCTGGGAGCTTGTGCGCCAGCTCGTCGAGTACAAGAAGTACAAGGACGCCGCGTTCGAGTTGCAGCAATGCCTCGCCCGGCAGGAGAACGTCCACGGTCGCGGCGGCGGCTTCAAACCCGATAGGGGCCCGGACGGCGGCCTGCCCTTCGACAACGTCGGGCTGTTCGATCTGCTCGCGGTGTTCCAGAAAGTGCTGGCGCGCGCGAGCGAAGACGAAGACCTCAGGGATATCTTCGAGGACCGCTTCACCGTCAGCGACAAAATCCAATTGATCCGGGAGCGGCTGGCCGAGCGCAACCGGCTCGTCTTCGAGGAGCTTTTCGTCACGGG
This sequence comes from Methylacidiphilales bacterium, assembly GCA_035948935.1. Classification (GTDB taxonomy): domain Bacteria; phylum Verrucomicrobiota; class Verrucomicrobiia; order Methylacidiphilales; family UBA1321; genus JABDGH01. Next base: position 2,721 of record DASZIP010000001.1, read on the forward strand.
CGCGAGCCGCACGGAGATCGTGGTGACTTTCCTCGCCGTGCTCGAATTGATCCGCCTCAGGCACATCGGCGTCGCGCAGGAAAGCCCCTTCAGCCCCATCGAACTGGTGCGGCTCGCTTTCGAAACGCGCGAGTATTTCTCCGATGAGCTGGCGTAGAGGCGCCGCTTGCCGCTACGGTTTGATTTGGGTATAGGGCCCCGTGTCTTTGAACGCGGTCGGGATGAAGCCCCGGCATTCCAAGGCCGTTCCGGAGGGCGTTGCGGGGATGAAGGCCGCGTTGCCGCCCTTGTAGGCGGCCAGGACGCCGCTCTTTCCGAAGGGGCCGTTGCCGGAGAGCGGCAGGTCCAGTCCCGCCCCCGAGGTCGTCGGATAGACCACGCTTTCGCCCGTGCTGTAGACGGTCGGAAGCAGGTCCGGGGCCGCCGAGGTGATGCCTGTCGACGTGGTCGCGCCGGCGGTGAAATCCCAACTGATATTGGCCGGGGCGATGTCGGAGAAATCGGAGGCCGTGCCGGCATAGGGGGCGGTGGAACCGACGGCGAAAATGGAGGCGTCGGGCGTGTAGTTGTTTTCCAGGAGATTCCGCGCAATGCCCTCCGATTTTCCGACGGCCGAGGTGTCGAGACCCACCGGGTAGACGCCGTTGTTGTCGGTGGCGTATTGGGAGAGGAGCGTATTGAGGGTCCGGGCGCTTTCCATCGCGCGGTTGATTCTTGCCTCCTCGAGGTGGTTGAGGATCGGGCCGATGGCAATGCCGGTGAGAATCACAAGGATGACGACGAGGACAAGGAGTTCCGTGCGGCTGAGGCCGGATGGGGACAAATCGCGACGAGAGTTCGGCATGACGGGGAGCTTACCCATCGAAAATCAAAGATCGAATCTTTCGCGCGGACACAAAAAAGGGTGATCCGTGAGGATCACCCTTTTTTGAAGAAAGTCCGTTTACTGGGCAACCGTATAAGTCGCGGTATCCGTGCAGTTCGGCGAGACAAAGGTGCTGATTTGGCCCGGAGTCGCACCGAGCGCCTTCACGTAGACCGCATTGTTGCCCTTGTAGAAGATAGCCGCGCCGTCTGTCATAAACGGAGCCGCAGATCCATAGGCGACCGTCACGCCGGTTCCAGGGACTGCCGCGAATGTCGCGACAACACCGGTGCTGAATCCGTTGTTAAAGTAGACCAGCGGGATGAGGTCCGACGAGCTCGAGGTGATGCCGCCCGTGGTGTTCGCCGCGTTGCATGTGAAGCTCCACGAAACGTTTGCTGCTACCAGGGTGGTGGTCGTGCCGCTCGTCGTGGGCTTTTTGTAGCCTGTCTGCTGGGAGATGCCGAAGACATTCGGGTCGCTGGCGTAATTGGCATTGAGCAAGTCCTGGCAGACCGCCAGACCGGTTGTGTCGGCGGGATAGGCATTGCCATTCTGCGTATTATCGGTGGAATAGGAAAAGCACATCTGACCGATCTGACGTCCGGTCTGCATGGCGGCGTTATGCTGCGCCTGCTTGATGCCATTGGTAATGGGGCCGAGGGCGACACCGGCCAGGATGGCGATGATGCCGATGACCACGAGGAGTTCAACGAGGGTAAAACCGCCTCGACTGGAGAAATTTCGAGCGGCACGACACGGGAGACGGTTGGTGAGCATGAACCCAAAAATAAGATACTGCGGCCTAAGCGTCAATGGATGAAACGAGATTTTTACGTTTTTTTTGAGAAAGTTTTAAAGGCGTCAGAACCTATAAAGGAGTTGCAGAAACTTGGTTTTCCCCTCGTTCCCATGGAGTTTGGGAACGAGCGAGCGGACACAAAAAAAAGGGTGATCCGTGAGGATCACCCTTTTTTGAAGAAAGTCCGTTTACTGGGCAACCGTATAAGTTGCGGTATCCGTGCAGTTCGGCGAGACAAAGGTGCTGATTTGGCCCGCGGTCGCACCGAGCGCCTTCACGTAGACCGCATTGTTGCCCTTGTAGAAGATAGCCGCGCCGTCGGTTTTAAACGGAGCTGCGGTTCCGTAGGCGACCGTCACGCCGGTTCCAGGGACTGCCGCGAATGTCGCGACAACACCCGTGCTGAATCCATTGTTAAAGTAGACCAGCGGGATGAGGTCCGACGAGCTCGAGGTGATGCCGCCCGTGGTGTTCGCCGCGTTGCATGTGAAGCTCCACGAAACGTTTGCTGCTACCAAGGTGGTGGTCGTGCCGCTCGTCGTGGGCTTTTTGTAGCCTGTCTGCTGGGAGATGCCGAAGACATTCGGGTCGCTGGCGTAATTGGCATTGAGCAAGTCCTGGCAGATCGTCAGACCGGTTGTGTCGGCGGGATAGGCATTGCCATTCTGGACGTTATCGGTGGCGTAGGAAAAGCACATCTGACCGATCTGACGTCCGGTCTGCATGGCGGCGTTATGCTGCGCCTGCTTGATGCCATTGGTAATGGGGCCGAGGGCGACACCGGCCAGGATGGCGATGATGCCAATGACCACGAGGAGTTCAACGAGGGTAAAACCGCCTCGACTGGAATTTCGAGCGGTACGACAGAGGAGACGGTTGGTTAACATTGACGCAACGTAGTCCATTGCCGCTTAAACGTCAATAGATGAAATGAGATTTTTACACTTTTTTTAGAAAGACTTAAAGACGCCAAAACCGATGAACAGGTTACGGAAAAATTCCCTTTTTTGAATCTTTTGCCAATGGCGGCAAAAAGTTCCCTCGTTCCCAAACTCCATTTGGGAACGGGCTTGTCGTCGCAATTCTATTGCTCTGAACTTAATCCGTAATGATGTCCTTGAAGGTTTGGCCGGCCGGGATCATCGGCAGCACGTGTTCGGAATAGGGGACCATGACGTCGAGGGCGTAGGCGCCTTCCGCATCGACGAGCCGTTGCAACGCGCCGTCGAGGTCCTTCTTGTGGAGCACCCGTTCGCAGGTGATGCCGAAGCCCTTGAAGATGGTCGGGTAATCGGGATAGATGCCCGCGCGGTCGGAGGGATTGCCGAGGTAGGTGTGGCCGCGGTTGCTGTTGAAGAAGCGGTCTTCCCACTGCACGACCATGCCGAGGTGCTGGTTGTTGAGGATGATCACCTTCGCGTCGATCTTTTCCACCTTCGACGTGGCGAGTTCCTGGACGTTCATGAGGAAGCTGCCGTCGCCGTCGATGTCGATAACCTGCTTTTTCGGGCATGCCACCTTTGCGCCGAGGGCGGTCGGGTAGCCAAAGCCCATCGCGCCGAGCCCGCCCGAGGTGAGGAAGGTGCGGGGCTGGGTGAAGTTGTAGAACTGGCCGGCCCACATCTGGTGCTGGCCGACGCCGGTGGTGATGATCGCCTCGCCTTTGGTCATTTCCCAGAGCTTTTTGATGACGAGTTGGGGCGCGATCTTGTCCTCGTAATCATGGAATTTCAACGGCTGCGCGGCGCGCCATGTCTCGATGTCCTTTTGCCATGCCGGGAACGCCTTCCTTGCGCGGCCTTCCTTGCGGATGATGGCGTTGAGGCGGGCGAGGGCGTATTTGACGTCGCTGAGGATCGGCAGGTGGACGTGCTTGTTCTTGTCGAACTCGGCGTAGTCGATGTCGATGTGGACGATGGTGCCGTGCTTGGCGAACTCGGAGACCTTGCCGGTGACGCGGTCGTCGAAGCGGACGCCGAAGGCGAGCAGGAGGTCGGCCTCGTTGACCGCCCGGTTGGCGTAGTAGGTGCCGTGCATTCCGAGCCATTTCAGCGAGAGGGGATGGTCCTCCGGGAAGCAGCCGATGCCCATGAGGGTGGTCGTCACGGGGATGTTGGTCAGCTCGGCGAATTCGAGAAGTTCCTTCGACGCGCCGGAGGAGATGATGCCGCCGCCGACGTAGAGGACCGGCTTCTCGGCCTTTTCGATGAGGCCGAGCAATTCGTTCAGGGCGAGGTCGTCGGCTTTTTTCTCCGGCTTGTAACCACGGAGTTCGATCTTGCTGGGGAAGATCGGCTGGGTCATCGATCTTTGCACATCCTTGGGAATATCGATCACCACAGGGCCGGGCCGGCCGCTGTTGGCGATGTAGAAGGCTTCTTTCACGATCCGGGGGATGTCGCGGGCGTCCATGACGAGGTAGCTGTGCTTCACCACCGGCAGGGTCATGCCGAAGAAATCGGTTTCCTGGAAAGCGCCCTTGCCGATCATGTCGGAGGGCACCTGGCCGGTGACCGACACGAGCGGGATCGAGTCCATGAAGGCGTCGGCGAGGGCGGTGACGAGGTTGGTCGCGCCGGGGCCGCTGGTGGCCATGCAGACGCCGACCTTGCCGGTGGCGCGCGAGTAGCCGGCCGCCATGAAGCCGCCGCCCTGTTCATGGCGGGGGAGGATGGTCCGGATTTTTTTGGACTTGGTGAGCGCCTGGTGGAGGAATTGGCTGGCGCCGCCGGGGTAGGCGAAGATGGTATCGACGCCTTCGCGTTCGAGGCTCGCGACGAGGACTTCCGCACCGTTCATCAAGTGGCCGCGGTTGGCGGGGGCGGGCAAGGTTGCCTTGGCCGCCTTTTTCGTCTTCGATTTGAGGGTCGCTTTCATAAATGGGGAAGGTTAAGCGTAGAGGCAAAAAGGTGCCTTGGCAATGTGGATTTGTAGGGAATAGGGGACAGGTACGCGGACAGTTCGGAGCGCGTGTATAGGCCAACGGCTGCCAAGGACAAAGGCGGGAATAGTTAGAGGTCCTTCGACGGCGCCGAGACAAGCTCGGCTGGCTCGACTGGCTCAGGATGACGATCCTTTTTAATGAGTCGCTGACGCGACAGCTACCTTTCTCCCAAGATCACGCGCGCGGTGTTGTAGCCGCTGGCGGCGAAGACGCCGCCGCCGGGATGGGTGCTGGCGCCGGTGAGGTAGAGGCCGGGGAGGCCGGGCACTTTGTATTGGGAAAGTTCGGGCAGGGGGCGGAACATGAACATCTGGTCGAGGCTCATTTCGAGGTGCATGACGTTGGCGCGAAGGAGGCCGAGGGTGCGTTCGATGTCGAGCGGGGTCTGGATGTGGCGGGCGATCATTTTGCCGCGCATGTTGGGCGAGTACCGGCAGACGAGGTCGTAGAGCTTGTCGGCCTCGCGCTCGCGGATGGAGTCCCAGTTCTCGCCGTTGCCGAGTTCGTAGGGATGGTACTGGCCCCAGGTGAAGAGGACGTGCTTGCCGGGCGGGGCGAGGGTGGGATCGAGCGCGGAGAAGCTCATGGCGACGACGGAGGGTTTTTGCGGCGGCAGGCCGAACATGAAGTCGCGGTGCGAGCTGTTGAGGTAATCGATGGAGGGGCAGAGAAGCTGGAGGGAGGTTTGGTAATCCTTGGTGCCGGGGAGGGGGCCGGCGGGGGCGGAGGAATCGCCGTAATCGGGGAGTTCCTCGACGGCGTGGCGGACGATCATGCCGAAGCCGTTGCCGATCCGGGTGCGGGCGACGCGACGTTTGAGTTCGTCGGGCGGATTTTGGAGGAGCTTGCCGAAGAGGGTGTGGAGATGGATGGCCGAGACGACGCGCGAGGCGGTGACTTCCGCGGTGGCCGCCGCTGTCTCCAGCGGCGGTGCGGTCTGATCGCTTCCTGTCGTCCCGCCTGGGCGGGACGACCCGGACAACAAGTAGTCCGGGCCACCCAAAGGGGAACCGCCGGTGGGGACAGCGGCGGCTACCGCGGAGCCGTTTTGGTAAGAGATATTCCACGGCGTTCCCCGATTGATCTCAGTCACCTCCGCATCGCAGATGATTTCGCCGCCATGGCTGAGGAGGCATTTGGCCATGGCCTGGGTGAGGGCGCCGCTGCCGCCCTTGGCCCGCTTCGCGCCGCTTTTATGGATCATGGCGTTCCAGCCGAGCATGTCGCCGGTGGCCATTTCGCTCGGCGCGGGGCCCGATTGCGCGGAGAGCCACGCGAGGGCGGTGCGGACGGCGGGATGCTCGAAGAGTTCGTCGATGAGCGCGCCGTAGGGGGCCATGAGTTGGCGCGAGGTGTCCATCGACGACCAGAGTTTGCGCGAGCGCCAGTTGAGGAGATTGCGCTTGAAGATGGTGCCGAAGATTTTTCCCGGCGAGGGCGGTTTGAGGAAGGTCTCGAAGATGCCCTCGTTGAGTTCGCCCCAATGTCGCACGAAGGCGCGGTAGGCGTCGGCGTCGCGGGGGGAGATTTTGGCGATGCTGGCGCAGGTTTTGTCGAGGTCGCGGTAGAAAGCGATGCCGGTGCCCGTGCCGAGAATGGGGTAATAGGCCCACGGGTCCATCTCGAGGTATTCGAGGCCGAACTTGTGGAGTTCGAGATCGCGGAGGACGGGGGTGAGATGGATCATGATGTGGGCCGAGGAGCCGACATCGAGGCGGTAACCGGGGATGAGGTCGTCCTGGGTGCAGACGGCGCCGCCGACGATGTGGCGGCGTTCGAGGACGAGGACTTTGCGTCCCGCCTTGGCGAGGTAGCAGGCGCAGGTGAGGCCGTTGTGTCCCGCGCCGACAATGACGACATCGTAGTGGGGCATGGGGTTATGTCGGTTTATTCAACCCTTTGAGGGTGGGAATGAGGAAGACATGCCCAGATTCTGGTGACCTCCTGTGCGCTCGCGATGCCGCGCTCGCGCACCCGGGCAACAAGTAGCCCGGGCCACCCGAAAGTGCGGCGATCATAGACCGGCGCCAAAGAAATTCCTGATCGGAATGTCGATGGCGAGGGCGGCGAGGATGAGCGGGAGATAGATGATCGAAGTGAGGAAGAGGGTGCGGGCGCGGGGATGGTCGGGGTGTTGCGCGAAGCGGATGGCCGCGGCGAGGAAGGCGAGGGAGAGCAGTCCGGCGGCGGCGGCGTAGAAAAGACCCGCATGGCCGATCCACGCGGGGAGGAGGCTGACCGGCAGGAGGATGAGCGCGGAGACGACGGCGTGGACGGCGGTGCGCGCGCCGGTGGGGTCGTTGGTGGAGACCATGCGGAGGCTGGCGGCGCGGTAGTCGTCGCGGTGCATCCAGGCGATGGCGTAGAAGTGGGGGAGTTGCCACATGGCGAGGATGGCGAAGAGGGTCCAGCCCTCGACGCTGAATTTTCCGAGCGCGGCGGTCGCGCCGATGAGCGGAGGCAGCGCGCCGGGGATCGCGCCGACGAGGGTGTTGATTTCGGAGAGGCGCTTGAGCGGCGTGTAGGCGAAGACGTAGATGAGGAGGGTGAGGGCGGAGAGGAGCGCGGTGAGGCCGTTGACGAACCAGGCGAGTTCGGCCAAGCCGAGCGCGCCGAGGAGGAGTCCGGCGAGGATGGTTTCGCGCAACGGGAGGCGGCGGGTGACGAAGGGGCGGACCTGGGTGCGGCTCATCAGGGCGTCGGTGTCGCGTTCGAGGGCCTGGTTGAGAATGGAGGAGCAGACGGCGACGAGGGCGGTGCCGAGGAGGGTGTGGCCGAGGCGGGCCCAATCGAAAACGCCGCGGCTGGCGAGGCAGAAACCGGCGAGGGTGGTGAGGAGGACCATGACGGTGAGGCGCGCCTTGGTGAGTTCGGAGAGGTCGGAGGCGAGGGAAAATTCATGCGCGGAGGGCGCGGGTTGGGAAAGGGGCCGTCCGTCTTCGAGGGACGGATTTTCCACCGACGGAAGTGGGGCGCACGCAGGGTTCACGCGAGGTCTCTTTTCGCAAGTTCCGCGCGGGATTGCAAACGCCAACTCATGGCGGCGAGGAGCGCGCCGAGGACGAGGGTGAGGGCGCCGACGGCGACGTGGGTGGTGGCGACGTCGGCGGCCTTGTTGGTCCAGATGGTGAAGGCGCCGAGGGCGAATTGGAGGAAGACGAGAAAGACCCAGACGGCGCTCCAGCGGCGGAGGATGGGGGCGCTGCCGGGGGCGAGCCAGACGGCGGCGGCGGCGGCGAGGATGGCGACGGTGATGAGGACGGCGCCGACGCGATGGGCCATCTGGATGTTGATGTAGAGGGCGGATGTTCCGTAGATGGGGTGGTCGAAGGTGCTCTGGCGGAGGCGCTCGAGGTTGTAGGCGTCGACGGAGGCGGGATCGGTTTTCGGCCAGAGCTGTCCGTAGGCGAGGGGGAAGTCGGGTATGGAGAGTCCGTTATGTTCATGGCGCATCGTCGCGCCGAGGAGCAACTGGCAGAAGATGAGGCCGCAGATGGCGAGGGCGCGTCCGGTCCAGTTGCGGGGGGTGACGGCGGGGCCGGCTTCGATCCACCAGCGTGAGGTGAAGAGCGCAATGAGCGAAACGCTGACGAAGAGGAGTTGAGCGAGCGCGCCGTGCAAGATGCCGAGCTGGTCTTCGCTGAGAACGACGCGCAGTCCGCCGATGGTTCCCTCGAGGAGGACAAACACGGGAACGACGGCGCCCATCCAGCGGAGCCAGACGCGTTCCTGAAAGCAGAGCCAGACGGCGAGGATGGTCATGAGGACGCCGACGCCGCTTGCGACGAGCCGGTGTGAGTGCTCGTAGAAGATGCCGCCGACCCATTTGTCCCACGGGAACAAAAACATGTTGTAGCCGTAGCTGTTGGGCCAGTCGGGGACGGACATGCCGGCGTTGTGGCTGGTGACGAGGCCGCCGAGGCAGATGAGGAAGAGGATCGATCCGGCGCAAAAGCAGGCGAAGCGATGGAGGGCCCAGCGATAACGGGGACGCCCGGTTTCCGGAGGCAATCGGTGATCGGGCGAGGGGGCGTGCATGGGGGAAAGTCGGGAGCCACTATCGGAATCAAGAGGAGAAGTGTCAAATTTTTGTGATACCGAGGTCCTTGCAGATTTTTTTGGCGAGATGATCGTTGATCTCATTGTGGCGCGGTACGGCGGAACGTCGATTTTTCCCGGGATTACCCCACCAGGAATGATTTCCACCTTCGCGGATCAAGATGCAACCGTGTTTGGACAAGTGGCGCACAAAATCGCGCCGCTTCATACCATGATCGGCTCTTCGATGTAACCGGGTTCGGCGGCCTGCCGCGCTTCCTCCCGGTTGAACTCCAATGCCTCGCGCAAAATGACCTTCAGGGAGGCGAGCAACGCCTGCTTGGTCTTTTCCTGCGCGTTGACTCCGGGTACTTCTTCCACCCAGCCGATCCAGAAATCGCCGTCCTGTTTGAGGATTGCGGTGTAGGAATTGGGGGCGCTCATGGCTGAATGATCGTGGGTTCGGAAAGGCTTGTCAAGAAGCCGGCGCCTTCTTGAAAGGGGGTTCGGCGCGGCGGGAGGCTTGACGACGCTTGGGAATGGTTGATGCTGATCGCCTCTGATTCGTCGCTTGTGTGCAGGGAAATAATAGTTCCTTTCCCCTTCACCTGCTTTGCGTGCCGGAAGGTATTTCCTCGAAGGTGGATGCCCTTGTCCAAACCAAAAGCGTGCGAGATTTAAAAGGGTGCGAATATGATGCGCTTATCCCTGCTCTATGTTTTGACCAGAGCTAGGGAAAATCCACCCCAAGACGATATTTACCAAGTGGTTTTTTTGCGAAATGTGCCAACTGCTTCATGAGCTTGTTCGCTTTTTTTTGGAGGCGGTCTTCCTGGAAGCTGCAGAGAGCCTTCGTTTTCGTGAAGGCTTCATCGGGCCACTGGACCAAGGAACTGGTGGTCGTAGCTGTTCCGTGACCGGTAATTTCGACGTCGATAAAGTGGAGCTTCCCGACGCGGCCATGTTGATTAGTCCCGGTAACGGACAAGTCCCGATGTCCGTATAATTGGTTGCGGAAAACCATGATTTCTCGATGGGTGGCAGCTAACTTAGGATATGCGAATCTCGAGAAGTCGTCCTCTAATGGACCAAGTTCATTTGCGCTGGTGAATGGACTCGCGTACACTGTGGCTATTCCAGAAGCTAGGATGCACCTTTCGTACTCCGAAGGGTTTGACTTAAGTGCCAGGTTACAACCCGCAGCCGCCATGGACATCGATTGTTTCCCGAAAAGTAGGCGCTGAAGCTGTTTTACACGCCGAGCATTTTTCACGTCGTTGGCGTCCATCTGGCCAATATAGGCAACGTCCGCCGCAGGGAAAGTCTGCCGTTGGCTGGCTGGCATTCCAATAGGACCTGCGGCGTCCGCATCCCGAGTCAGCCTGAGCGCGATATCACCCCTTATCGCTGTGCCAGCCTACCGCCGCCCCGAGATGAAATTAAAGATCAGCACGATGACGGCGATCACTAAAAGCAGGTGGATCAGGCCTCCGCCGATATGACCGATGAAACCGAGTAACCACAGAATGACCAACACGACCACAATAGTGTAAAGCATGGTGGAAGAGTAATTCTATCGTCGACGGTAAGCCATGGGGTGATTACCCCATAGATAAATGGGTACCGGCCTTTGCTGAAACGTCCGTCCCAGGCAATCCTGAGCGCGGGCGCCGGGGGCGGGCAGGTTATGCGGCGAATGTAATGCAGGTGTAATGCGTTTTTCATGGAAAACCTATTTCAAGAGGCAAAAAGGCTGGGCGACCGACGGGGCTCGAACCCGCAACAGCCAGAACCACAATCTGGAGCTCTACCATTGAGCTACGGCCGCCATTCGTCCGCGAAACGAAGAAGGTTCGCAACGCGGAGGGGGAGCTTAAATTCTACACGAGCGGATTCAAGCCTAAAGTCCGGATCAGATCGAGTGTGGACTGGCGGACGGACTCGAAAAAGGGCTACTCTACGTCATGAAGATTGTAAATTCGGCGGAGGCGATGCAGCGGCAAAGCGCAATCTGGGCGCGATCGGGCGAGGTCGTGGGGCTGGTGCCGACGATGGGTGCGCTCCACGAGGGACACCTCGCCCTGATCCGCCGCGCCCGCGGGGAATGCCGCCGCGTCGTGGTCAGCATCTACGTCAATCCGACCCAATTCGGGCCCACCGAGGACCTCGCGCGTTACCCGCGTCCGCGCCGGCGGGACCTCGCCCTCTGCCGCCGGGAGGGCGTCGATCTTGTTTTCGCGCCCGACAATCTTTATCTGCCCGATCACTCGACTTTCGTCGAAGAAGCCGAGTGTTCGCAAGGCAGGGATGGCGCGTCCCGGCCCGGTCATTTCCGGGGCGTGGCGACCGTCGTCCTCAAGCTCTTCAACCTGGTCCGGCCCGCGCGGGCCTACTTCGGCCAAAAGGACGCGCAGCAGGTCGACGTGATCCGCCGGATGGTTCGCGACCTCAACGTGCCGGTGAAGCTCGTCGTCGTGCCGACGGTCCGCGATCCCGACGGCGTCGCGCTCAGTTCCCGGAATCGGTACCTCTCGCCCAGGGAGCGCGCCGTCGCGGTCGAATTCGCGCGGCTTCTCCAGCAGGCTGCGAAAAGAAAAATCAATTCCGCCGGATGGCTGCGGCAACACTTAAAGAAAGTATCGGGGCTGAAACTCGATTACGTCGAACTTGCCGGAAATCGTCTTTGCGCCGCCGTGTTCGTCGGCAAGACGCGGCTGATCGATAATGAGCAACTGGACGGTGACAAGTAAAACCAGGCGGGTCCTACCGGTCGATATCGGTACGCTTCTCCCCGTTGAGGGCGCTGAGAAACCGGGTCGTCTGGCGTCTCAGGCCCTGGAAGAGCAAATTCTTGGTTCGGGCGTAGCCGTAGCGGTCTTCGAGAAGCCGGCACCGTTGGTCCGCCGAGAGAATGATCATCTTCAACTGCAACTCGAGCTTCAGGTGCTTGCGCGTCTGGGCCGAGCGCAGGGAGGCGTTGAGCTGGTCGCTGAAAAGGTCTTCGGTATGAAACGCCTTTCTCATGATCTCGAAAACGGACTGCTTCATGTCGGTCGGCTCGACATCGGGAATCAGGAGAAGCGGGTGGGGGCCGTCGCCGCCGCCCGCATGGACCACGGCGTGTTCGTCTCCGGCCTTTTGCGGGTCCTCGTCCACGGTCGCCCGGGATAAAGTCAAAAGGATTTCGAGTTGCTTGTCCAAAAGGGAAATGTCCTGGTGCAGTTGTTCCCGACAGGATGTAAAAAGTTCGACCGATTTTACGGAGCCAGTTACACGGGGATGCCTTTCCAGCGTGGCATAGGTCTGGTACAGCTCCATCGCGCTGAGCAGCAAGTCGTTAAGCTCGGTCAGCTCTTGCTGAGTCGGGAGGAGGGGTAAGGCTGAGGAATCAAACTTCATTGAGTGTCTAAACTATTTATTGCATGATGCGTGCCACTATTGCAAGTATTCAAAGAAACCCAACTTTATACGAGGTCTTGTGGTTCAACTTTGAGACGGTATCATTCGGGTTAAGCTTACTCATGCGCATGCGCTATTATTTCGGCATGGCTGTTTTTAATCTGAGTTTCAGGGTTTTTCTGGTGCTAATTTTGCCTGGTATCGGAGCTTTTGGGGCTGATATAACAAGTTTACCGCCTTCTGGCAACGCAAATACGATTATTATCTCCCAGGCGGAAGAACGGGCCGGCCAGGCTGAACAAAGCGGAGACGTGCCGGCGCAGGTCGAGGCGTTGAACGACGAAACCGATGCGCTCCTGCGCGAGCACCAATTTGATGCCGCCGAGAAGCTGCGTCTCCAGGTCCTTCATTTGCAGGCGCGGCGCGCCGGCAGGGACTCTCTGCCCGTGTCGAACGCGCTGTTCAACCTCGGCTGGTTTTACGCGAACATGGCCCGCTACGAAGCGGCGCAGGAGGCGTTCGACCGGTGCCAGGACATCCGGCAGCGGTTGCTCGGTCCCGATGCGGCGCCGGTGGCGGAGGTGTTGAACGCGCTTGGGGCGCTCGAGGAAAATCGGAGCAACCTGAACCTGGCGGAGGCCTTTTACGAGCAGGCCATCGCGATCCAGGAGAAGGCGCTCGGCACGCAGAGCGCGATTACCGCGAACACGTGGAACAACCTCGCGACGCTCTATTGGATCATGGGCGATTACGCCCCGGCGCAAAAGTTTTTCAGCCAGGCGCTGGCCGTCCGGGAGAAGACGCTTGGTCCGAACAGCGCGGTGGTCGCCCAGACGCTGAACAACCTCGCGCTTCTCGACGGCAGCCTGGGCGATTACGACGGGGCCGAGGATTATTTCCAGCGCGCCCTTCGCATCCGCACGGCGCGCCTCGGACCCGACAATCTGGCGACCCTCAAGACGCTGGGGCAGCTTGGTCTCCTCGACGTCCGCAAGGGTGACGACGCCCGCGCCGAACCGCTCCTCGTGCGGGCCGTGGCCGTCCAGGAAAAGATCGCTCCCGCCGGCGATCCCGACCTCGCGCGAAACCTGATGCAGCTCGCGATGCTCTACGACCGCCGCAAGCTCTACGACAAAGCGGAGCCGCTTCATCAGCGGGCGCTTGAAATTCGCCGCGCGATTCTCGGCGACGAGCATCCCGAATACGCCGCCAGCCTGGCCGCGCTCGCCCGGCACGATCACGAGCAGGGAAAGCTGGCCGAGGCGCTGCCGCTTTACGAACAGGCGCTGAAAATCGACGGGGACGCCCTCGGGGAAAATCATCCCGACACGCTGGCCATCGCCAGCGACCTCGCTTTTCTCCAGATCGAATTGAGGCAGCCCGACGACGCGACCCGACTGGCCGGCGACGTGGCCGAGGCGCAGGAGAACAGGCTCAACGGCGTTTTCGCCTTCGCCCCGGAACGCCAGCGCATGGAATTCGAGCGGACGCTGTCGCCGTGCGATCTCCCGGCGGCGCTCGCCGACGCCGATTTGCTGGCGGAAATGGTGCTCAGGACGAAGGGCGTGGTGCTCGATTCGCTGCTCGAGGACGAAGCCGTCAGGCGGGCCGAGCGCGATCCCGACGTGCGCGAGATGATGGAAAAGCGGCGGCTGCTTCTCGCGCAATTGGGGCAGGCGCCGGAGGACGCCTCGGGCGCCGATTTTTCGGACTCGCCCGCGGCCCTCGCCGACCGGCGGAAGCTCGAGGAGGAAGAGCAGCAACTCGAGGCGGGCCTCGCCGATAAAGGCATCGGCAGCGGCGAGACCCGCCGGGCGCTCGCCACCGACGTGTCGGATGTCCGGGAGGCGCTGCCGGGTGACGCGGCGCTCGTCGAATATGTCGCCTACAATCGCTACGCGGGGCATCTCGGCTTCGAGCCGGCCTACGGCGCCGTCGTGCTGACCCGCGATGCGCCAAGCCAGTGGGTGCCGCTCGGTTCCGCGGCGGAGATCGAGGCCCGGGTGCGCCTCGACCAAAAATATATGCGCAGGCGGGTGCATGAAGCCGCCCTCGCGGAGGTGCTGCGCGGGCTTTACCAGTCGCTCTGCCAGCCGGTGGTGGCGGCGCTGCCCGACGGGATTCACCGGCTCGTCATCAGCCCGGACGGCGACCTCAATTTCGTTTCCTTCGCGACCCTGCTCGATCCGCAAGGCCGTTTCCTGGCCGACGATTTCGAGCTGACTTACGTTTCCAGCGGAAGGGACCTTTTGCAGAAGCACGGGTTGACGCCGAAAACGCGGCGGCTCGTCGTTTTCGCCGACCCCGATTACAACCACCTGCCCGATGCGACGGGCGCGAAGGGCCGATCAAGAATGGTCGCGGACGACGACGATTTGCTGCCCCGTTTGCCGGGCACGGAGCGGGAAGCGGAGTTCCTGCAACTCGAGGCGAAGCGCGACGGACTCGAAGCGGAGGTCTATCGGGGGGCCGACGCTTCCGAGGAGAATCTGGCGAAAGAGGATTCGCCCTACGTCCTCCACCTCGCCACGCACGGGCTCTATCTTGCCGAGGACGACGCGCCGAATCTTCCCGTCGGCGCGGGCGACGGCGAAAAGGCGCTCGCGGCGCAGCCGATGACGCGGAGCCTGCTGGCGCTGGCGGGCGCGGCGGTGACGTTGCGTGACTGGAGGAGGGGGATTTTTCCGCCGCCGGAAAACGACGGGTTGCTCACGGCGCAGGAGGCGGCCGGGTTGAATCTGGACGGGACCTGGCTGGTGGCGCTTTCGGCGTGCGACACGGGCGCCGGCGAGGCGCGGGCGGGCGAGGGTGTGCTTGGCCTGCGGCGCGGCTTCGCGGAGGCGGGCGCGGAGAATCTGCTGATGACGCTCTGGACGACGGATGACTCGGAGACGGCCGACCTGATGGAGGCGTTTTATCGGGAGGCGTTGCGGAGCGGCGATGCGCCGGGCGCGCTGGCCCGGGTCCAACGCGCGAGCCTGGACGACCTGCGGCGGAAGTCGGGCTTGTCGGAGGCGGTCCGCAAAGCGGGGCCGTTTATCCTGAGCTATTGATGTAGCGCGGTCTATGACCGTCGCTACAGAATCGAGTCAATGCGCGGGGGCGGGGGTGTAGTAGATGGCGACGCCTTTGTCGAAGTCGAAGGTGATGGAGCGGTGGCCTTCGAATTTTTCGAGGAGGAAGCGGGGGTCGATGTCCTTGAGGGGTTTTTCGATCTGGGTGATGAGGGTTTCGGCGAAGGTTTTGTCGGCGGTCTCGAACATGGCGACGATGGGGAAGACGAGTTTTTCGCGGTCGATTTCGGTCCAGACGGCGTCGCCCTGCTGGGCGCCGTCGAGGGCGTAGTCGCGGATGGAGGAGAGGAGCTGGACGCGGGGCTGCTGGTAGAACCATTTGGGGGCTTCGATGAGGGCGCCGATCCTGCGGGATTCCTCCTCGAGTTTGGCGATCTGCTTTTCCTTGAAGCCGAAGCCGAGAAAGCGAAGGACCGATTTGCCATTCTTGACGTCGTCGATCTGTTTGTTGATTTCGACGTAATGCTTGAGCTGTTTGATGTCGCCGAGGAGGCGTTTGAAGGAGGTGTTTGCGACGCCCTGCTTGACGATGTCGAGGTCGCGGGTGATGCCGAGGCGCTCGGCAAGTCGTTCGGGCGAATCGCCGAGGGCGAGGAGTTCGCCGGCGCGGGTGAAGGCGGCGTCGGGGTCAAAGGAGGCGGTGATGATATACATGCCGTTTGAAAAGGTGGGAGCGTTCGGGGCGGACTCAAGAGGCTGTCCGAAAAAGAGGCGCAGGTCACGTCGAAAGAGTTTTTGGTGGTGTGTTTGGAAGGCAGGGGAAGGTTTCGCACAGAGGGCTGAAGAGGCGGGGGAAGAGGGGAAGGCAGAGAAAAGGCAACGGAGTTGCGCGGACAATCGTGTTCCCAACTCCTGCGGAGGGCAGCCGGTTTGGGAACGAGGAAAAGAAGGCAGGGGAAGGTTTCGCACAGAGGGCTGAAGAGGCGGGGGAAGAGGGGAAGGCAGAGAAAAGGCAACGGGGTTGCGCGGACAAGCGCGTTCCCAAGTGCAACTTGGGAACGAGGGGAACGGAAGAATCGGGATTTTGGGCATGAAGTGAATTTTGCCTTACGTTTTTCTGTTAAAGCCAAAAAAGGGTGATTAGACTTTTTGCCCTATGACCCACATCAAACTTTTCAGTCCCGGTCCGGTGGAAGTGTCGGAAAAAACGATGCGCGCGTTTTCGCGGCCGATGATCGGCCATCGCTCGAAGGATTTCCAGGCGCTCAACGCGGCGGTGCAGCCCGGTTTGCAGCAGCTTTTTTACACGAAGCAGCCGGTGTTCGTGAGCACGAGTTCGGCCTGGGGCGTGATGGAGGGGGCGATCCGCAATCTGGCGGGCAAGAAGGTGCTGAGCTGCATGAGCGGCGCGTTTTCCGACAAGTGGTTCGACGTGGCCAGGAAATGCGGCAAGCAGGCGGAGGCGTACCAGGTCGAGTGGGGCCAGCCGATTTTGCCGGAGGTGATCGAGGCGAGGCTGGCGACGGGCGAGTTCGACGCGATCACGCTGATCCACAACGAGACGAGCACCGGCACGATGAATCCGCTTTGGGACATCGCGGCGGTGATGCGCAAATTCCCCGATGTGCAGTTCATTGTCGATTGCGTCTCGTCGTTCACCGCGATGAAGATTCCGTTCGACGAGCTGGGCATCGATGTGATGCTGGCCGGCACGCAGAAGGCGCTGGCGCTGCCCGCCGGCGCGGCGGTGTTCGCGGTGTCGGAGAAGGCCTGCGCGAAGGCGGCGACGATCAAGGACCGCGGCTACTATTTCGATTTCCTCGAGTTCAAAAAGAACCAGGAGTCGAGCATGACGCCGACCACGCCGAGCATTTCGCATTTCTACGCGCTGCAGAGCAAGATCGAGGACATCCTGGCCGAGGGTCAGGAGGCCCGTTACGCGCGGCATCTGGAAAACGCGAAGATCACGCGCGCGTGGGTGAAGGAGCGCGGCTTTAATCTTTTCCCGAAGGAAGGGTACGAGTCGATCTCGCTGACGTGCGCCGCGAACAACAAGAATATCGACGTCGCGAAGTGGATCAGCACGCTGAAGGCGAAGCATTCGTGCATCATCGACGGCGGCTACGGCAAGATCAAAGGGACGAGCTTCCGCATTTCGACCATGGGGGACGAGAGCACGGAAAATATCCGGCAGCTCCTCGGCTGGCTCGACGAGTGCCTGGCGGAGATTTGATGCATTAATGTTCGACTCCTTCTTCCGGCAATGCGTACGCTAACCAATTGGTTTACGAATTTTTGCGCGGGTGGCCCGTATCGGTTTCTTTCTGTATTGATAGCCGGAGCGCTAATCACGGGCTTCGGAATCGTTCATGATGTTTATATCGAGCCGACACATAACACGATTTGGCAATGGATATTGATAGGGGGTATTTTCGCGGTCTACTTCCTTGCGGCTTGCTGGTACGGTTATCTGATTTATCGTGGAAAGTGGGCCACGGTTTGGGATTATGTGCGTCGCTCGCAGGAGATTTTGAGAGCTAAAAGAGGAGATTCCGACGACAGGTAAATCCCAGCGCGCCAGCGATTTAGTTGCGAATTAGCTTGATGGCAATATAATTGCCGCTAATTTGTCGTCAGAAAGGAACATGTTGTGAAGTCTTTCGTGGTCGGGGCGGCTGGCACCTTTGCTCTCATCAAAATGGAGATGAAAGCAGGGTTTCACGCAACCTCTTGCCCGGCGCATTGACGCTCGGGCCTTCTTAGCCTTGTCCCTCCCGGCAACCACAGGACTCCTCACCAGCTTCACCACTTTCCCATGAAATTGCCGTTTTCAGCTTGGGCCCGGAAGGGCGGCGATGGCAATTGCGGCGGCGCGATGATCGGGGACCGGTCGGAGGTCCGTTCGCGCGGCGGGAAGTTATCGGGCGCATTTTTCGTCGGAGGGCATTTTGGATGCCGGTGCGTCAGCGGCGGACCAAGTGGAGCGGGCGGGTAGAGCCTGAAAAAGAGCGCGGGAACATCGCGCGATTCGCGGCATGTCAGTAACAGCACATGAGTTCAGACTATCGCCCAAGAGGCGCAGGCGGAAGCAGCAGTAGTGGCGGCGGCGGACGTCGCAGACGCGGAGGACGGGGACGCAGCCATCGCGGCGGTCCTTACAACGAGAACCGGATCTATACCAACGGAGGTCCCGGCGTGGCCCCGAAGCAGGAGAAAAGCCTGTTTGGCAAATTGTTCGGCTGGCTGGCCCCGAAGAAGGCCAAGCCGGAGACGAAGCAGCCGATTCGGATCGGCGGGAGCGGATCGCGTTCCGACTTCAAGGAACGGACTCCACATGCGGAACGGGTGGAACGCGCGGAGCGGCCCCCGCGGGAGAACCGGCCGCCGAAGGCCGATCCGACTCCGCAGGAGATCGTCTCGCCAAAGCTTTATGTGGGCAATCTCGCCTACGAGGCGGCGGAGAGCGATCTGTTCGATCTCTTCTCGAAGGTCGGCGCGGTGAAGAATGTGGAGATCGCGATGGATCGCCGAGCGAATCGTTCGAAGGGCTTCGGCTTTGTGGAAATGGAGACGCTCGAAACCGCGAAGGAAGCGGCGGCGAAACTGAACCGGACCGATTTCATGGGCCGGCAGATCGTGGTCAGCGGGGCGAAGGTGGACAAGCGTCCCATTGAGAGCAACCCGCGCGATGCCGATCCGACTTCGCACGGGAACGAGCACGGGCATCAACACGAGCCCGAGACGGGCGGCAGTCCCGACGCGACGGCGTAGACTTGCCGACGGCGGAAGGTAAAGGGGAAAGGGTAAAAGGAAAAGGGTGGGGCCGAAAGGATTCGGCGTTGCCTTCCTTTACCCTGTTCCTTTTACCTTTTTCCCTTAGAGCCTCTTCCATTTAAATGGACGCATGAGGTGGCCCGGACAATTTATTGTCCTGGTGGCCGAAGGCCACACGAGGTCCCCGTAGCGCTTTGGGTGACCTCCTGCGCACTCGGTCTTCGCGCGCGCCCCGACAACACAGGCACGCCTGTCGTTGCCGCGCACCTTGGAGGGTCTCTTGCTCCTCGTTCCGAGACTTTATTTTGGAACGAGGGGAGGCAGGCAACGGAGTTGCGCGGATAAGTGAGTTCCCAAGTGCAACTTGGGAACGAGGGGAAGAAAGGATTCGGCGCTGCCTCCCTTTACCCTGTTCCTTTTACCTTTTCTCTTAAAAGAAGAGGGGGATGACGAGGATGGCGAGGACGTTGACGACTTTGATCATGGGGTTGATGGCGGGGCCGGAGGTGTCCTTGTAGGGGTCGCCGACGGTGTCGCCGGTGACGGCGGCGGCATGGGCGGGGGAGCCTTTGCCGCCGTAGTTGCCTTCCTCGATGAATTTTTTGGCGTTGTCCCAGGCGCCGCCGGAGGAGGTGAGGGAGATGCCGATGAAGAGGCCGGTGGTGATGGTGCCGACGAGGACGCCGCCGAGGGCGGTGGCGCCGACTTTGGCGTTGAGGCCCGATTCGGGGAAGAAATGGCCGATGAGGGTGGGGACGGAGACGGTGATGAGGACGCCGAGGATGGGGAGGAGGGCGGGGAAGATCATTTCGAGGAGGGCGGCCTTGGTGACGATGTCGACGCAGGTGCCGTATTCGGGTTTTTCGGTGCCGGTGAGGATGCCGGGGCGGGCGGCGAGCTGGCGGCGGACTTCGAGGACGACGGCGCCCGCGGCTTTGCCGACGGCGTCCATGGTGTAGGCGACGAAGAGGAAGGGGAGCATGCCGCCGATGAAGAGGCCGATGAGGACGGTGGGGTTTTCGAGGGTGAAATCGATGTTGAGGTTGGCGGTTTTGAGTTCGTTGACGTAGGAGGCGAAGAGGACGAGGGCGGCGAGGCCGGCGGAGGCGATGGCGTAGCCTTTGGTGACGGCTTTCATGGTGTTGCCGATGGCGTCGAGTTCGTCGGTGATTTTGCGGACTTCCTTGGGCAGTTTGGACATGACGGCGAGGCCGCCGGCGTTGTCGGTGATGGGGCCGAAGGCGTCGAGGGAGATGATGATGCCGGAGAGGCTGAGCATGCTGACGACGGCGATGGCGACGCCGTAGAGGCCGTGGAAGGCGTAGGAGACGACGATGGAGAGGCCGATGAAGACGACCGGAAAGAATGTCGCGTGAAGGCCGACGGCGAGGCCGGCGATGATGTTGGTGGCGTGGCCGGTTTCGGAGGCTTTGGCGATTTTGCGGACGGGGGCGTACTGGGTGGCGGTGTAGTAGTTGGTGATGAGGACGGTGATGAAGGTCATGGCGAGGCCGACGAGGGTGGGGACGTAGACGGAGAGCCAGGCGTCGCCGAAGAGGGTGCAGCTGAGGGGGAGGAAGAGGACGCCGGCGATGAGGGCGCTGAGGGCGACGCCGGCGAGGAGGGCGTTGGCGGGCTTGAGGTTGCCGACGTTGATGAAGATGATGCCGAGGACGGAGGCGATGACGGAGAGGCCGCAGAGCATGAAGGGGAAGATGATGTATTCGGGGTTGCCGGGGAAGCCGAGGGCGGCGACGAGGACGCTGCCGATGAGGCTGACGGCGTAGGTTTCGAAGACGTCGGCGGCCATGCCGGCGCAGTCGCCGACGTTGTCGCCGACGTTGTCGGCGATGGTTGCGGGGTTGCGGGGGTCGTCTTCGTCGAGGTTCTGCTCGATCTTGCCGACGAGGTCGGCGCCGACGTCCGCGGCCTTGGTGTAGATGCCGCCGCCGAGACGGGCGAAGACGGAGATGAGGCTGCTGCCGAGGGCGAGGCCGACGATGGCGTTGAGGGCGCTTTTGTGGTCGGGCTGGTGAAACCAGGCGTCGGCGCCGAGGTAGAATCCGCCGACGGCGAGGAGGGCGAGGCCGACGACGAGGAGGCCGGTGACGGCGCCGCCGTTGAAGGCGATGCGGAGGGCGGGCTGGGCGCCGATGGTGGCGGCCTGGGCGGTGCGGATGTTGGAGATGACGGCGACGCGCATGCCGATGAAGCCGGCGAGGAGGGAGCAGGTGGCGCCGATGAGGAAGCCGATGCCGGTGGCGGGGCCTTTGAAAATCCAGATGAGGACGAGGAGGACGAGGGCGATGGCGCTGATGGTTTTGATCTGGCGGCTGAGGTAGGCCTTGGCGCCTTCCTGGACGGCGGCGGCGATTTCGCGCATGAGGTCGGTGCCGGTGGCCGCGGCGTGGACTTTAACGGCGAGGATGATGGCTGTGACGATGGCGAGGAGGCCGAGGACCAGGGCGACGGGGATGCCGTTTTGCAGTAAGAATGACTCCATGGATGGCAATTGTTTTGAGTGATGCTTGGGTGGTAAGAGGGCGAAGTGTAATGAGCGCAAAAGGAAGCGCAACCTCTAAATGGGGAGAAAACTGAGGTTGTCGAGGGGAGGGGATCGATGGCGGGGGAGAGAGGGCCGCTGGATGATTCGAATGAGGGTTTCGCACAGAGGACTGAAGAGGGCCGAAGAGGAAGGGGAGGAAGCGGGTCGGCGCGGGATGGAGTTTCGCGGGGAGCAGGGGAAAGAGGGGAAGCACAGCTTCGCCGACAAGTGCGTCCCCAAGCTCCTGCGAAGGGCGGTAAACTTGGGAACGAGGAAAAACGAGGAACCACTGCATCGTCGCGCGGCACGCTCATGTGGCGGTCGACGGCCACACGGGAGCTACCGTGGTTGGCATGGGGTGCGCTTGTGGGAGAGCGGCGTCTTCCCTTCTGATTTTCGGGGTATTAGTTCGGCTGGCGGGGCGACAAAAAAACATTACGAAAAAAAACACAATTCCGGTTGCCGGTCTAAAAGGTGTCTGGTAACCACAAGGCGGGTGTGAGCAATGAGATGTCCTGATTTTTGTATTTTGGCGGAGAATGAGGGGGCGAGAGGTTAAAAACCTCCCGAATTCGCCATGCCCAATATCTTTCCCAAAGGAACGAATCAGACGGTCATCAAGGCCGGGGCGGCCCTGTCGATTGTGGGGGCGCTGGCGACTTTGGCGGTGTGGTATTATTTCACGCCGAAGTATTCGCGGGTGGGGTACCAGCCGGTGCAGCCGGTCCATTTTCAGCATGACATTCACGTGAGCCAGCTCGGCCTCGACTGCCGGTACTGCCACAGTTTCGTGGAGGTGAGCGGGCATTCGAATCTTCCGACGACGCAGGTGTGCATGAATTGTCACCGGGACATCCAGAAGGAGAATCCGAAGCTGCAGCCGGTGCGGGACAGCTGGGCGAGCGGGCAGCCGATCGCGTGGGTGAAGATCCACAACGTGCCGGACTACGCCTATTTCAACCACTCGGCGCATGTGAATCGCGGGGTGAGTTGCGTGAGCTGCCACGGGCAGGTCAACGACATGGACGTGGTCTACGAGGCGAAGCCGCTGAGCATGGGGTGGTGTCTGCAATGCCATCGCAACGCGCAGGAGTTCGTGCGTCCGATCGCGGCGGACAAGCCGGGCGGACAATCGCCGATTTTCAATCTCGACTGGAAACCGCCGGCCGGCACGACTCAGGCTGAGCTGGGGACGAAACTGGTGAAGGGCTGGAAGATCAATCCACCGACCGATTGCGCGGGGTGCCACCGATGAAACGCGTTTTCAATTCTTCTGTCATCCCGAGGTCCTGCGGACGGCAGGCGTCGAGGGATCAGTTCCGTTTGCCTTTTTCCGGGGCAGAACTGATCCTTCGACAGGCTCAGGATGACGGATCCTTTAGAGATAATTTTAACGAGAATTGTGTGAATTTCCCGCTTCAATGAAACGCATTTTCAACCATCCCCCGGCTTCGACCGCGGGCAAAAAATACTGGCGAAGCATCGAGGAATTCGCGGACACGCCCGAGTTTCGCGCGAAGCTGGAACGGGAATTTCCGCAGGGCGCGGCGGAGCTGGAGGGGGACGAGATCAGCCGCCGGGGCTTCATGAAGTTCATGGGGGCGTCGGTGGCGCTGGCGGGGATCGGGCTGACGGGTTGCCGGAGGCCGGAGCTTCATCTGGTGCCATATAGTAAAGGCGTCGAGTGGCAGGTTCCGGGGAACGCGCTGCACTACGCGACGTCGATGCCGCGACGGGGCGGGGCGATTCCGCTGATCGCGACGACTTACAACGGACGTCCGACGAAGCTGGAGGGGAACGCGGACGCGCCGGGGTTCAACGGCGCGACGGATGTCTTTGGGCAATCGGCGATCCTTGATCTTTACGATCCGGACCGGTCGAAGGCGGTCCTCAATGCGAACGAGCGCGGCAAGGATTACGGCGAGGGGAGCTCGGACGATTTCTGGAAGGACTTCGCGAAGCTGAGGAGCGATTACATGGCGAATGGCGGGGAGGGGCTTGCGGTTCTGGCCGAGCCGTGCACGTCGCCGACGCGGGAACGGTTGCGGCTCGAGGTGCAGAAGCAATTTCCGAAACTGCTGTGGGCCGAGTACGAGCCGTGGGCGGGCGATCCGTCGATCTCGTACGATTTTTCGAAGGCCGACGTGATTCTTTCGCTCGACGCCGATTTCCTCGGCGCGTCGGAGGGGACGGTGCAGAGCATCGCCGGGTTCGCGGCGGGGCGGCGGCGGTTGGGGAAGACGCAGGAGACGATGTCGCGGCTTTACGTGGCGGAGGGGCGGTTTTCGCTCACGGGCGGGATGGCGGACCATCGGCTGCGGCTGCCGTCGAGCGCGATTGGGGGCATTGCCATTCGTTTCTTCGGCAAGCTGTGCGGGACCGGCGGCGCACTTGCCTTGAATTCTTTTGCCGCATTCTCCGATCCCAACGTCGAAACATGGATCACTGAGGTTGCCAATGATTTGTCCAAAGCCAGGGGCCGGTCGCTGGTCGTCTGCGGGAGCCAGCAGCCGCCCGAGGTGCACGAGATGGTGGCGCAGATCAACAAGGCGCTCGGCAATGAGGGCGTCACCGTTTTCTCGCACTTCGTTCCGCACGTCAACGCGATGGGGATCGGCGATCTCGCGGAGCAAATCAGCCAGGGGGCGGTGAAGACGCTTTTTGTTCTTGGCGGCAACCCGGCCTTCAACGCGCCGGCCGATCTCGGGTTCGACGGACTGCTGGGGCAGGTCGACCAGGTGATCCGGCTCGGGCTGCACGTCGACGAGACGAGCGCGACGAGCACGACACATCTTCCCGCGGCGCATTTCCTCGAATCGTGGGGCGATTCGCTCGCTTACGATTCGACGGCCTACCTTTGCCAGCAACCGCTGATCCTGCCGCTTTACGGCGGGATTTCGGAATTGGACCTGCTCGGCGCGTTGGCGGGTCTGCCGAAGGCGACCGGGCCGGAGTATGTGCAGGAGACGTTCGGCCAGTTGCTGAATTTTGCGATCCCTGTCACACTTCAAACTGGGCAGGCCAATATTCAGACTGTCTTAGCGACTGTAAAAAGTTCCGCCTTTCAAAACGCCTGGCATAAGTTCGTCCACGACGGCTGGACTTTGGCGAAAAGTTTCCCCATTCCCGGCGGGATGCAGGGGATGTTGAACATGCAGTCCACGATGGGGCCGCAAAAAGGGCTTGAGCAGGCGGCGGGCCGGCCGCTTCAGCCGGGCGAATACGAACTGAACTTCGTGCTCGGGTGCGTCGACGACGGGCGCTACGCGAACAACGGCTGGCTCCAGGAATTGCCCGATCCGGTGAGCAAGCTGACGTGGGACAACGCGCTCTACATGAGTCCGAAAACGGCCGATGCGCTGGCGATCAAGATCGTTTCGGCGAAAAACAATCTGCTCGATCTGCCGAACACCGACGCGCGACCGACAACGGCCGACGGCAAGGTTTACCAGGGCATCGCGATCGACCCGATGACGGCGTTTCCGATGGTGAAGGTGACGACGCCGGATGGGCGGAGCATGGAACTGCCGGTGCTGATCGCGCCGGGGCAGGCGGACGCGACGCTGACGATCGCGCTGGGCTGGGGCCGGACCGGGCCGCGGATCACCGAGGCGACGCAGGAAAAAAACGAGGTGACGCCGCCGCTGCGGGTCGCCGACGGGGCCGGGTTCAACGCCTACCAGCTTCGGACGTCGACGACGCCGGGGTTCGTCGTGGGGGTGAAGGTGGAAAAGATCGACAAGACGTATCCGCTGGCGATCACGCAGGAGCACAATTCGATGGAGGGGCGCGGGCTGGTGCGGGAGGCGCCGCTCGAGAAATATCACGCGGACCCGGCGTTCGTGCAGGAGATCGGGATCGACAAGGAGGTCGCGCAGGGGGAAAGGACGGGTTACCAGAATTACGAGTCGGGTTACGATCATCCGCCGCTGAACTCGCCGACGAACAACCCCGACCGGCCGGCGTGGGGGATGAGCATCGACCTCAACACGTGCGTCGGCTGCAACGCGTGCGTGGTCGCGTGCCAGGCGGAGAACAACATCCCGATCGTCGGGAAGTTCCAGGTGCTGCGCGGACGCGAGATGCACTGGATACGGACGGACCGTTATTTCGCGAGCGACAATCCGCCGCAGCCGTCCGTCACCGACGGCTCGCTGCCCGATTCGTCGTACCTCGACGACCCGCAGATGCTGATCCAGCCGATGGCGTGCCAGCAGTGCGAGAACGCGCCGTGCGAACCGGTCTGCCCGGTGAACGCGACGGTCCACAACGAGGAGGGGCTCAACGTGATGGCCTACAACCGTTGCATCGGGACGCGGTATTGCGCGAACAACTGCCCCTACAAGGTGCGGCGGTTCAATTTCTTCAACTACAACGACCGGCCGATCGAGAACGTGAAGCTGCCGGTGCTCGGCTTGACGAACGAGCTTTATCTGGGCCCGTTCGCGGGGCGGGACGGTCCGCTGACCTACAAGGGGTCGCCGGAGAGCCTGATGCTGCAGAAGAACCCGAACGTGACGGTGCGTATCCGCGGCGTGATGGAGAAATGCACCTATTGCGTGCAGCGGATCGAGGAGGCGAAGATCGGCCAGTTGCGGCGCTCGAACAACGGCGGCGAGGGATCGGGTGACGTCGCGCTGCCGACCGATTCGTTCAAGGTGGCGTGCCAGCAGGCGTGCCCGGCGGAGGCGATTGTTTTCGGGAACCTGAACGATCCGGCGAGCAAGGTGACGGTCGCGAAGCAGGACGAGCGGAATTACGGCGTGCTGGCGTATCTCGACACGCGGCCGCGGACGACCTACCTGGGGCGGGTGCGGAATCCGAACCCGGCGATGCCGGGCGCGCAGTACATCGGGCACACGAGCGTTTTCGAGGAGACGAAATAACCGCCATGATTACCACGAACCTTCTTCCAACCGCGAAAACACGCCGGTCTATCCCTCGTTCCCAAGCTCCTGCGGAGGGCGGTAAACTTGGGAACGAGGAAACCACTGCACCGTCGCGCGGCGCGCGACGGCTATCTTACTGAACTGACATGTCCTACTTCACTCCATCGACAAAACCGGCGCCGCCGAGGTACGACCTGCTCGAGAAGCACGAGGAGGCGGAGGTCGCGCGGGCGCGGCAGGAGAACATCCGGGAGCCGTACGTCGCGCACAACCGGGACGCGGTCTGGGTGGGCGACCGTGTCGCGGCGGTGATTGAAAATCCGACGCCGCTCTGGTGGTACATCGCGGTTTCGGTGGCGGGCGGGGTCGCCTCGTTCGCGGGGCTGGGGATTCTTTACCTGATCACGACGGGGGTCGGGGTGTGGGGGGAAAACAACTCGGCGAACTGGGCGTGGGACATCACGAACTTCGTTTTCTGGATCGGCATCGGTCACGCGGGGACGATGATCGCGGCGATTTTGTACCTGACGCGGCAGAGGTGGGCGACGGGGATCAACCGGGCGGCGGAGACGATGACGGTGTTCGCGGTGATGTGCGCGGGGGTCTATCCGGCGGTGCACGTGGGGCGCGTCTGGTTCGCGTGGTACCTGGCCCCGATTCCGAACGGGAACGGCATCTGGCCGAACTTCCGGAGTCCGCTTTTGTGGGACGTGTTCGCGGTGTCGACCTACCTGTCGGTGTCGATCATGTTCTGGTACGTGGGGCTGATTCCGGACGCGGCGGCGATGCGGGACCGGATCAAGAACAAGATTTTGAAATACTTTTACGCGGTGCTTTGCCTGGGCTGGCGCGGAAGCGCGCGGCAATGGGCGAACTATGAGTTCTGCTACCTGATGCTGGCGGGGGTGGCGACGCTGCTGGTCATCACGACGTGCACGGTGGTGTCGAGCGACTTTTCGACGTCGGTGATTCCGGGCTGGCACGGGACGATCTTCCTGCCCTATTTCGGCGTGGGCGCGATCTACGGCGGGTTCTGCATGTTGATCACGCTGCTGGTGCCGCTGCGGGAATTGCACAAGCTGCGGGACATCATCACGCTGCGGCACATCGACATGTGCTGCCGGTTCGTGCTGCTGATGTGCCTGCTGATCACCTACATCTACCTGATGGAATTTTTCGTCGCGTATGTCGGGGGCAGCCCGAATGAGTACTTTACGTTCTGGCGGGACCGCATCCGTGGTCCCTACGGGACGACGTGGCTTTGCATGATCATTTTCAACAGTGTGATCCCGATGCTGTTCTGGAGCAAGAGAGTGCGGCGCAACCCGTGGCTGGCATTCGGGATCGTGGTCTTCCCGAGCATCGGGATGTGGCTCGAGCGGTATGTGATCATCGTGAGCTCGATCCATCGCGACTACCTGCCGTCGTCGTGGGGGATGTTTTATCCGACGTGGGTCGACGTGCTGACGTTCACGGGGACGTTCGGGATTTTCTTTTTGATGTACCTGCTTTTCATCCGCTTCCTGCCGATCATCGCCATCGCGGAAATCCGGGCGGTGTTGCCGGAAGCGAACCCCCACGAGCCGCCGACGGCGATCAAGAACGGGGCCGAACCCGGGAGCCACCATGTCTAAGACTTCCCCCCTTGTGTGCGCGGTCGGGTCGGGCGCGATGCCGAAGAAGCTTTACGCGGTCGGCGCGGAGTTCGCCAATCCGAAGGAGCTTTACGCCGCGGCGGAAAAGGTGAGGGAACGGGGTTACCGGTGGTGGGATTGCTACTCGCCCTATTATATCCACGGCCTCGACAAGGCGATGGGGCTGAAGAAGTCGATGGTCGGGCTTTTCACCTTCGCGGGCGGGCTTAGCGGCCTGGTCGGCGGGTTTCTGCTGATCACGATCACGTCGGTTTATGTCTATCCGATGAACGAACAGGGCAAGCCCTATTTCAGCCTGCCCGGCTTCGTGCCGATCCTGGACCTGCTGATGATCATGCTTTCGGCGATCATGACCCTGGTCGGGATGACGGTCCTTTGCATGCTGCCGCGGCTCCAGCACCCGCTCTGGGAATGGGACGCGTTCATGCGGGCGACGCACGATAAATTTTTCATTGTGATCGAGGCGAACGACCCGCGTTTCAACGAAAAGACGGCGGTCGAGCTGCTGCGCGAGATCGGCGGGACGAACCTGACCTACATCGGAGACGAGGAATGAAGCTGAGCTACTTCTTTCTCGCCCTGGCCCTGGCCGTGATCATCGTCGTTTCGATCGCGGGCTTTCGCGGCCAGCATTCGGCCAAGCCGCCCTTCGAGATTTTTCCCGACATGGTTTACCAGGACAAGGTGAAGGATCAGGTGCCGAGCGCGTTTTTCGCCGACGGCATGGCCGCGCGCGCGCCGATCCCGGGGACGGTCGCGGAGGAGATGCCGGCGGTGAACGATTATTGGGCGACCGGCAAGTGGGACGATACGCATTGGGGCGACGGGATTCCGGCGCACGACGCGGTCGACGGCGGCCGGCCGTTGCAGGTTGACGATGCGAACATGGCCCGGGGCCGTGAACGGTACACGATCAGTTGCGAGGTGTGCCACGGCGCGGCGGGCGACGGGAAGGGGATCACCTCGAAGTACGGGTTGAACGGCGCGGCGAGCTACCATGTGGACCGGTTGCGGCAGGAGCCGGACGGCCAGCTTTTCGACACGATCACGAACGGGAAGGGGCAGATGCTCGGCTACGGCGCGACGATCAGCATCGACGACCGGTGGCGGATCGTGATGTACATCCGGGCGCTTCAGCGGAGCCAGAACGCGGCGTTCGAGGACGCATCGCCGGAGGAGCAGGCGCAGCTTGAAAAGGCGAAGAAGCCTGCGGCGCCCGCCCCGGCGGGGTCGGCGGCGAATGGGACTTATAAGACCAAGGGGACCTCCAAGTCCTATGTCGCAAGCCAGACCAAGCTCCCCATCGATCTCCGCTCGGGCGTGGATGATCCCAATGAAGACCAATGATCCCATGAGCGCGCAACCCCACACGATTCATATTCCGCCGCCGGAGAGGCTCGGGCCGGAGAAATTTCCGCTGAGCGCGCTTTTCGCCGGGTTCTCGTTGATCGGGATCATCCTTTGCGTGATCGCCGCGGCGACGAACCACGTCCAGTTCGCCTATTCGTGGTTCTTCGCGTTCTACTATTTCTTCACCATCGCGCTCGGCTCGTTTTTCTGGGTGACGCTTCACTACGCCTGCGATTCGGACTGGACGGTGCTGGCGCGGCGGGTCTGGGAGAACATCCTGGGGCTGTTCCCGGTCCTTCTGGTGCTCTTCATCCCGCTGCTCTGGCCTGGATATCTGAACGAGGTGCTCTGGAAATGGTTGAGTCCCGCCCATGCGAACGACCACGAGCTTGCGATCCGGAGCGTGTGGCTGAACCCGACTTTCTTCTACATCCGCGTCTTCTTTTATTTCGTCTACTTCATTCTCGCGGGGCTCTATTACCGGCGCAATTCGGTGCTGCAGGACATCGACGGCAATCCGATCCTGACCCGGCGGATGCACGACCACAGCTATCTTTCGCTGGTGATCTTCGGCCTGCTTCAGGCATTTCTGGCGAACGACTGGCTGTCGAACCTCGACTGGAAGTGGGCGTCGAGCCTGTTCGGGGTCTACAACTTCGCGGTCTGCGCGCAGGCGAGCCTTGCGGCGGGGATTGTCCTGGTGGCGCTCTTCCGGCGCGGCGGTTACCTGCTGGCGATGAACCACGAGCATTTTTATCTGATGGGCAAGCTTCTGTTCGGGTTCACGATTTTCTGGGCCTACATCGCGTTCGGCCAGTACCTGCTGATCTGGTACGCGAACATCCCGGACGAGACGATCCTCTACAACGACCACAACCGGGGCTGGTGGATTTACCTGACCTACTTCCTGGCGGCGGGGAAGTTCTTCTTCCCGGTGACCTATCTTCTGGCGCAGGACACGAAGAAGAGCCTGCGCGCGCTGACGTTCATCGCGGCGTGGATTCTCTTCATGCACGGCGTGGAGCTTTACTGGTTCATCATGCCCTACGCGCACATGGGGAGCGTTCTGCCGAGCTGGCAGGATTTTGCCTGTCTCTTCACGGTCGGCTCGATCCTCGGCTTCGCCTATATCCGGATCGCGGCGACGGCTTCGCTATTTCCGACCCGCGACCCGCGCATGGTTGAATGCCTTACCATTACGAATTGATATGTCCGACGAAACGACACCTCAACCCCGGATCAAGATCACCTGGCTCATCGGGACCGGGGCGGCCTTTGCCCTTTTCGCGGTGATCGGGGCCTACTCGGCGCGGATGACGCGGGAGTATCCCGATTACGACCAGGAACAGGCGGCCAAACGGTACGTGACGCTGGCGCAGGTCCGGCACGACGAGCAGGCGCTGATCTCGGGTGTCGCGTGGGTCGATCAGTCGAAGGGGATTGTGCGGATTCCGATCGAGGAGGCGATGGCGAGGGAACTCGACACGCTGAAAAGCCAGCCCGCCGTGATGGGCGCGGCGATTCCGGTGATTGCGCCGCCGCCTCCGGCAAAACCTGTCCCCGCGACGGGTGGGACCAATGCCGCGCCGGCGGCGTCCGGCGCAGGGCCTGCGCCGGCTACCTCCAAACCGAAAAAGTCGAACTCGTAATATGGCCACTCTATTTCCCACCACTGTCGCCCCGAGAGGGTTCACCTCGACCGATCCCGAACTGGCCGCCGTCGACGCGTCGGTGCGGTGGCCGGTGATGGTCTGCTTTTTGAGCGCGGTGCACTGGATGGTGGTCGGGACGTTCCTGCTGGTTTATGCCTCGTCGCTGACCCATCCGCAGGACGCCTTTCCGATTCTCGGATGGTTCGTCGATCTCTCGAACAACTTCAGCATGTTCACCTACGGCCGCGTGTGGCCCGCGGCGATTGATACGCTGGTTTACGGCTGGGCCGGGACGGCGGGGCTGGGTCTGGCGGTCTGGATTCTGGCGCGAACGAGCCGCACCCCGGTGTGCTCGCCGGCGACGCTGATGACGGCGGTCGTCTTCTGGAACCTGGGCGTGGCGATCGGGTTGACGGCGATTTTCCTCGGGGACAGCACGGGCGTCGAACTGCTCGAATATCCGGCCTACGCGGCGTGGGCGCTCTGGGTGTCGTACGTGCTGTTTGGCCTCTGGGCGGTGGCGACCTACCTGGGACGGCGTCCGGGCCACGACCACATCGCGCAGGCGTGGGTGCTGGTCGGGCTTTTCGCGTTTCCGTGGCTTTATGGGGCGGGAAGCATCCTGCTGAGCTGGCGTCCGCTGCCGGGTTCGGGCGTGATGCAGGAAGTGATCAACGCATGGTACGTGCACGGCGTCTACACGCTCTGGCTGGCGCCGCTCGGATTGGGCCTTCTCTATTACCTGATCCCGAAGGTTTCGGGGATCAGCATCCGGTTCGGGACGAAGACGAAGGTCGCGTTCTGGACATGGGTGATCTTCGCGCCGTGGACGGCGGTGCACGATCTCGTCGGCGGGCCTTTCCCGGCCGAGACGGTGACGGTCGGGCTGGTTCTCAGCGGGCTGATCTTTATCCCGGTCGCGTTGATCGGGATGAACCTGGTCTCGACGGCGTGGGTGGCGGAGGAGAAGCAGGGGCATCACGGCGGGGTGGTGTTTCCGTTCCTGGTGCTGGCGGCGCTTTTGTTCGTCGTGGCGGGGCTTTCGGAGGAAATCCTTTCGATCCGCAGCGCGAACGAACTGCTTCGCTTCACGATGTTCCGCGAGTGCAACACGCTGCTGTGGGTCTACGGCTTTTTCAGCTTCGTGGTGTTTGGGGCGATTTACTATATCGTGCCGCGGCTGCTCGATTTCGGCTGGCGTTCGGCGCTGCTGGTCAAGGCCCATTATTACCTGAGCATCTACGGCATTCTGCTGGTGATCGCGATGCTTGGGTTCAGCGGCGTCATGCAGGGGAACCTGCTCGAAAGCACCGATGAGCATGTGACGATTCTCACGGCGACGAACCTGTCGATCTCGTATCATATCGCGGCGACGATGTGCATCAGCCTGATCGCGATCGGGAACGGCGTTTTTGCGCTGCACCTCGGGTGGATGCTCATCGACTGGCTGCGGCTTCGGGTCCGGGGCAACCGGCTCGCAGCTGAAATCCTGCTCGAACCGTATGAAGGCGAGGCGCCCGAAAAGGCCTCGGAGGAGGTGGCCGCATGAACGTCATCACGAATTTCCGGACCTTCTTTTGGCTGATTCTCGCCGCGTTCATGTTCACATGGATCGGCTTCGTCGTTTTTCCGTGGCTGGAACTGGGCCATCTGCCGCCGGTCGAGGATGAGGAGAGCGGCACGATCACGCCATGGGACGCCCCGGGAGCGGCCCATGCGGGCGAGCGGGTCTACGCCGCCGACGGGTGCGCCTATTGCCACACGCAGCAGGTGCGGGCCGAGACTTCGGGCGCCGACATCATCCGCGGTTGGGGCACGGCGACGGACCCGGACGATCCGAAGAAGGAGATCACGCGCCGGACCTATCCGCGCGACTATATCTGGCAGGGGCAGGTTTTCCTCGGCAACAGCCGGGAGGGGGCCGACTTGAGCAACGTTGCCGAGCGTTTCCCCGACGCGGCGAAGCTCTACAGCTATCTTTACGATCCCTACGTGCTGAACCCGCACAGCAGCATGCCGGAGTACCGGTTCCTTTTCGTGATGCAGAAGATCAGCGGAGAGCCGTCGCAGGACGCGCTCGTTTTGCCGCCCGCCGATGCGCCGCCCGCCGGTTACGAGATCGTGCCGACGGCCCGGGCGAAATCGCTCGTGGCCTACCTGCTGTCGCTCAAGAAGAACTATCACCTGAAGCCGGATGAAGCCGGCGTTCCGTATGTCCCACCTTCCCCCAACAGCTAAATCATGAGCCACCAGAACCCCCAGGTCGAATCGCCGCCGCAGCCCTCGGGCAACGACGCCATCCAGCCGAACGCGCCCGATTTTATCGAGACGCCGGAGGTGGCGCCGCTTTCGGCGGAGCGCGAGCCGCTGCCGCTCTGGCTCTATCTCTTCTGCGGCTTCCTGCTCTTCATGGTGGGAAGTTCGTTCACCGGTTTTGGAATTTTCGGGCGCGGCCTGCTCGACCAGGGGCCGGGCGGTCCCGCCATGGCAAGCGCGTCGCAGGCCGGGCCGGAGGCTCCGCTCACCCCGGCGCAACTGGGTAAAACAATCTACGCGGGGAATTGCGCCAATTGCCACCAGAAGACCGGCGCGGGCCAGCCCGGAAAGTATCCTCCGCTGGTCGCTTCCGAGTGGGTTTGCGGTTCCAAGGAACGGCTCGCGGCGATCCTCCTGAAGGGTGTTCAGGGACCCATTACCGTCACAGGATCAACCTTCGGGACCGACGTGATGCCCGCGCAGGAAGCGGTTCTGACCCCGGAGAAAATCGCCGACCTGATGACTTACATCCGGAGCGACTGGGGCAACACCGCCAATGCGGTCTCCGTGGATGAGGTGAACGCGGTCAAGGCCAAATATACGTCCCGCACGACGGCGTGGACGGAGCCGGAGCTGCTGAAAATCGCGCCCAATGGTCCGGACCCCTCCGACAAGAAGCCGTGATTGCGCGTTATCAGCGGGTGGCTAGCTCTGCGAAAATTGTTCTTTCCTCAATCCGTCATCCTGAGCGAGGCGAGCGGAGGATTTACTTTTCCCGTTGCCGTTGGCCGAGCCGAGTCGAAGGACCTTGGTGGCAAAGTCTGGTCGTCGGGCATCAAGGTCGCGTTCCCGTCCAAGACAAGGCGGCGAAGCAGTCACTGGTGACGAGAGTTTTGTCCGCCTTTGGTCATCGGGGGATGAAAATCGCCGGGTCCTTCGACTCGGGCTCGCTGCTGCGCAGGGCAGTAACAGCTTCGCAGAGAAACTACTGCCGTGCGCAGCACCTCGTCCTCGCTCAGGATGACGGAGCTTTTTTTGAGAAGCGGCACTTTCGCAGAGGTCTCTTCAGCGGCGACCATCTCGTACTGGGCTGCGTCATTTTATTGCTGTCGCTCGCGCTTTCGGCACGCGCCGACGTCACCGGGACGGTGACGCTCGTGGGCAAGCCGAACAGCCATGATGAGACTTTTGTCGCGCAGGCCAATGGCTGCGGGGAGAGTCCGATCCGCCACACGGAAAACTGGAAGGTCGGTCCCAAGGGCGAACTGGGCGACGTCGTGGTCTGGATCGTCGATCCGAAGTTCCAAGAGATAATAGGAGCAAGAGTTCCTCCCGAAATCGAGCTGAAGCAGATCGGCTGCCGGTATGTTCCGCATGTGGCCGCCGTCCAGGCCGGGGTTAACTTCAAGATCATCAACGCCGATCCGACGCTTCACAACGTCCGCGCCAAGGTTTACGACGGCCCCGGCAAGCCGCCGGGCGCGGACGTCTTCAACTTCGGCCAGCCGGCCCAGGGCCAGGTCGATGAGAAGGAATTCGACGATCCCGGGATATACACCCTGCAATGCGACGTGCACGCCTGGATGGAATGCTGGGTGATGGCGCTCAAGGGGAGTGTTTTTGGCGTTACGGGGCTTGATGGAAAGTTCAAGCTCCAGATGAGCGACGTGCTGGCCGACGGGGATTACAAAGTCGATGCGTGGCATCCCCGTTTTGCCGAGACGCTTGAACAGACGATTCATATCAAAAACGGCACGGCACAGGCTAACTTCCAGTTCGACGGCACGAAATCGTTCTAAGGAATGTGTGACAAAAGTTGCCGCCGTGCGCAGGAGTTCTAATACTTAAAAATTCGAGGAGAAACCTTTGCGCGCGCGGTGAAAAATGTGTAATCATCAACCCAGCCTGTAACCGCCTTATGGACGACCTGCCACCCAGCTCAGAAGCCGCCGCCGCGCCGTCCCATGGACAATCGGCCCATGCCGCGCCGTCCCATGGCCACGGGACGCATGACGATCACGCGCACGAGCATCACGAGCTCGGCTTTTGGCGGACCTACATTTTCTCGACCGACCACAAGATGATCGGCATCCAGTATTTGTGGGCCGGTCTTTTCTTCCTCTTTTTCGGTTTCAGTTTGATGCTCCTGATGCGCTGGCAGATTGCTTTTCCGGGACAGGCGCTCTCCTGGGCGAACGCGAGCAACCATATCGGGTACCAGATTTACCAGATTTTATATCATCTCGGCTTGAGCGGCCCTCCGGTGGAACTCCCGGCCGTCCCGCCCGATCCGAACAATCCGCCGCTGACGCAGTATGTTTTCGGCAAGGACCAGATGCCGGGCGGGGTGATGACGCCCGACTTTTACAACACGCTCGGCGCGATGCACGGCACGATCATGGTTTTCTTCGGCATCGTGCCGGTGGCGTTCGCGGCTTTCGGCAATTTTGTGATGCCGCTGCAAATCGGGACGGTCGACATGGCCTTCCCCCGGCTAAACATGGCGAGCGTGATCCTGTTCTTTCTGAGCGCGGTGCTGATGACGGGCAGCCTTTTTGTTCCGGGCGGCGCGGCGAAGTCGGGCTGGACCTCCTATACGCCGCTGGCGACCATTTCGGACCAGTCGGTGAACACGGTCTTTTGGGGTCATAATTTCCATGTCCTGTGGCCGTTCTGGCTGACGGGCCAGTCGGTTTGGATCATCGCGATGGCGTTCAACATCACCTCGTCGCTTTTGAGCAGCGTGAATTTCATCACGACCATCGTCCAGCTTCGCGCCAAGGGGTTGAGCTGGATGCGGCTGCCCTTTTTCGTCTGGACGCAGTTCATCACCGCCTTTTTGCTCCTGCTCGCCTTTCCGCCGCTGGAAGCCGCGGCCTTCATGCAATTGATGGACCGGCTTGCCGGATCGAGCCTCTTTTCTCCGGCGGGCCTCATCGTCAACGGCGCACCGCTGCCCAACAGCGGCGGCGGCACACCGCTCCTGTGGCAGCATTTGTTCTGGTTCCTGGGCCATCCCGAGGTTTACGTGCTCGTCCTTCCCGGGCTGGGGATCATCGCCGAGGTCGTCGCCAACAACGCGCGCAAGCCGCTCTGGGGTTACAACCAGATGGTCGTCAGCCTCCTCATTCTCGGCTTTCTCTCGATGATCGTCTGGGCGCATCACATGTACCTGACCGGCATGGGGACGGCGGTGAGTTCGTTCTTCCAGTTGACGACGATCATCATCTCGGTGCCGACGATGGTGATTCTGAGTTCGCTCATCATTTCCTTGTGGGGCGGCGCGATCCGCTTCACCTCGCCGATGCTCTGGGCGACGGCGTTTTTGCCGCTGTTCGGGATCGGCGGTCTGACGGGCATTCCCCTTGCGTTCAACGCGCCCGACACCTTCCTGCACGATTCCTACTACATCATCGCCCACTTCCATTACGTGATCGCGCCGGGCACGATCTTCGCCCTCTTTGCCGGCGTCCATTACTGGTATCCGAAGGCGACGGGGCGGATGATGAGCGAGTTTTGGAACAAGGTCCATTTCTGGCCGACGATGATCCTCATGAATTGCATTTTCTTCCCGATGTTTCTCCAGGGCATGGCGGGGATGCATCGGCGGATGTACGACGGCGGGGCGACCTACGGGATCCTGAACAGGGACGTGCTTCACTGGAACAGCTTCATCTCCGAATCGGCCTGGCTGATGGGCCTGGCGCAAATCCCGTTCATCCTCAACTTCTGCCTCAGTTACAAATATGGGCGGAAGGTCTCCGACAATCCGTGGGAGGCGACCACGCTCGAATGGTCCGCGCCGTCGCCGCCGCCGCACGGCAACTTCCCGCATCCGGTGGTGGCCTATCGCGGCCCCTACGAATATAGCGTGCCGGGACATCCGACCGATTTCACCATGCAGTCGGAACCGCCCTCATCCGCCAAGGCGATCCACATTTCGGGCCCTCCGCCGGAGGACGAACGAAGCATCGGGTTCCCGCCCCTCACGTAACACCCTTCATGGAAATCCCCTACACATTCACGGCGCGGCCCGACACCGGCCTCTACAACGGCAAGCTCGGCATCTGGCTCTTTCTGGCCTCCGAGGTCATGCTCTTCGGGGCGATCTTCACGGCCTATCTGTTCGTCCGGCTCGGGGCCGACGACGGGACTTGGCCGGACCACATCCAGAATGTCTGGCTCGGTCTGACGAACACGATCATCCTGATCGTCTCGAGCATCACCATGGTCTGGGCCTGGGTGGCGCTGAAGGAACGGAAGTTCAACACCTACCGGCTGGCGCTGGGGATCACGATTCTTTGCGGCCTCGTTTTCCTCACCATCAAGGGCTTCGAGTATTACTCCAAGTACCAGCACTTCGGTTTCATGATCAAGGCCGAGGCGTTTTCAAAATACGAGCCGGAGTTGAAGAAGATGGACGCCTATTACAGCGAGGTTCCCTCCCAGGACCCGTCCGAGCACGTCTATGAAGTCCGCGGGCACTTCCGCGCCGAAACCGCGGATACGATAACCTTCGCGCCCGACGGGATGCCCTCGTACCTGATCAACCTCGCCGGCAAGGAAAATGCGGAGGCCGCGATGGGTGAAAAAGCCGGGGAGGAGAACGCGAGCGGGGAGGAACCGACGTTGACTCTTTCGATAAGCGACATCCACCGGTATGGACGCCTGCTCCCGAAGTATGGCACCTATTACGCCATCTACTTCCTGGTGACGGGCCTCCACGCGATGCACATCGTGGGCGGCGTCGTGGTCATGCTCTATTTTCTGACCATCGGTTCCGCGCTTTACCGGCGCAACCCGGAGCAGCTATCCAATCGGATCGAGGTCACCGGCATTTTCTGGCACTTTGTCGACCTCGTCTGGATCACCGTCTTCCCGATTTTATATCTCACCTGACCCTTTGAAAAAATCCCCGCCCGAACTAGATTAAATCATGAGCGCCGACCCCGCCCTCCATTCCGAAGAAGCGCCCCACGCCCACGATCCGGCGGCCGAAGTGGCGCACGCGTGGGAGCACTTTTGGGAGAACGTCAAGTTTTTCGCCGGCTTCCTGAGCATCGTTTTGCTCACGGTCGTCGCCTGGAACATTAATTTTGGTCCGACCGGAAACGTCATCGCCATTGCCGTCTGCGCGGTGTTGCGCTGCACTCTCATCGCCTATTTCATGGCGAGCCTGTTCAAGCAATTCTCTTTCGTCATGAAGACCTTCATTTTTGGCGCGATCTTTCTCGCCGGGATGATCTTCCTTTCCTGGTGGGATTCCGAATTGAGGGGGATCGGCGACCCGATCAAGGACCGCATCAACGTACCATCCCAAAGCCATGTCCCTTAAATTCGTCCATCAAATCATCATCTTCGCGGGGATCAGCATCTCGCTGTTCTTCGCCTGGTTTTGTTTCACCGATCCGAGCGCGGCGGGCAACGCCTGGTACCTCGTCGCGGGAATTGGCTCGATTTTTGCCGCACTGGCCCTGGTCGGGTACGAAATTTATTTTCTCAGGAAAACCCGGCGGCTCATCATCAACTAAAACCATGAAAACTCGCATCTTTTCCCGCGGCGTCGCGCTGACCGCGTTGACCGCGCTTCTCGTGCTCGTTTCCGACAGCAGCGCCATGGCCTGCGCGGCCTGTTACGGTGACACCACCGGCAGCAAGATAGGCAACGCGGCGGACGTGGGGATCATTGCCATGGTCATCATCATGTTCTGCATGCTTGGTGCGGTCGCGGCTTTCGGCTGGCATCTTGCTTACCGGGCGAAGCATCCGCTGCCGGATTACGAGGAACTGCTGGACGAAGGCCGGGTCCAGCCCAACCCCGGGACCTCCTCCTAAGCCCCCATGCCTTTCGCCATTCTCATCGAATCCCTCGGGATCACCCCGAACGCCTCCCTGCACGGCTACGCGATTGACAGCATGCTGGAGATGCTGCACTGGTTCATGCTCATCCTGTTCGTCGGCTGGAGTTCGTTTTACTTTTACACGCTCTGGCGTTTTCAGAGGAAGAAAAGCCCCAGGGCGAACTATGTCGGCACGACGAGCCACCTGCCGACCAAGCTCGAAGGGGGCGTCCTCGTCCTGGAGATCGTGCTTTTAATGGCCTTTGCCGCGCCGATCTGGGCCAGCCGCGTCGACCAGTTCCCCACCGGGCCGGACGTGATCCATGTCGCCGCCGTCGGCCAGCAATTCCAATGGGACCTCCAGTACACCGGCGCGGACGGCAAGTTCGGACAACGCAGGATCGACCTCGTCACGGGGTCCAATCCGCTCGGGCTCGACCGGAGCGACCCGGCTGCCGCCGACGACCTCACCACCGTCAACGAGATGCATCTGCCGGTCAACAAACCGTGCATCATCAATGTCATGTCCAGGGACGTGATTCATGATTTTTGCATCCCCAACATGCGGATCGCGCAGGATGCCATGCCCGGTTCCGTCATTCCGATGTGGTTTGTCCCGGTGAAGACCGGCACCTACGAGATCGTCTGCGCCCAGCTCTGCGGCAGCAACCATTCGCTGATGAGGGGGGTGCTGGTGGTGGAAAGCGAAGCCGATTACAAAAAGTGGTTCGATGAGACGGCGAAGCTCAGCGGCGCGACGGTCGTCGACGGCAAGCCGGTGGCGCCTGCGGATTCGGCCGGGATCGTGGCGAAATAGGTAGGGACGGCAGTCCCTTGCCGTCCCATTTATTTTGGGACGGCGGGAGGATTGATTTGTGGGACGGCAGAGGATTGCCGTCCCTACCCTCCGCGCAGGACGCCGTCCGCGCCGAGCGTCGGAACGACCGAATACCGGTTCAACTGCGCGCAGAAAGGGACGTCCTTTTCCAGCCCCACCTTGATCAATTCCCGGCCCGCCGCGCTGCGGAGCAGGGTTTCGGTCAAATCCATCCGCACGGAATGATAAAGCGAAACCAGGGCGTGGTCGCGGTCCAACGCCTCGGCCAGCGCGCCCGCGACGATGGCGTCATCCACGCCGAACCCGCCCTCGCACCCGGCGCAGACGATGATCCAGGGCGGGCCGATTTCCCTCAGCCGCGCCGCCACGGCATCGAGATTGAGCAAAGCCGCCGCGACGACGGCCCGCGCGCCCCGGCAGGCGGCCAGCGCCTGCGTGCCGTTGGTCGTCGTGAGGACGACGCGCCGTCCCTGGACGCGTTCGGTGGTAAAATCCCCGGGCGAATTGCCCAGATCAAATCCCGGCACCGCCCGGCCGCCCCGCTCGCCGGCCAGCACGGCTCCGGGATTCTGCGCTTTCAAGGCAAACGCCTCATCGAGACTGGCAACGGCCTGCACACCCGCGCCGTGGGCCAGGGCGGTGATGATCGTCGAGGTCGCGCGAATGACGTCGATGACTGCGCAGGCCGACGCGCGGAGCCGTTCGGCGGGCAGCGTCCGCCACTGCGCGGGCGAAAAGCAAATATCGAGGTCGTTCATCGCCGGGTATCAGCCGCGATAAAGCGCCGCGTCGATCACCGACCAGACGTGAATGATCCAGCCGAGAAGAAAGCACCAGAGAATGCCCGCCAGCACGAATTGGATCAGTGCCATGAAGACGCGGCCCTGCACCAACTGGCCGAGACCGGGAATGAAGAAACTGCAAACCGCCGCGATGACATTGCCCGCTGAACCGGGGCCGGGACTGTTGGACATATTTTTCTCTTTAGCCGCAAAAGAACGCGGAGAACACAAAAAAGGAAGAAGATTTGGACGGAGCACGCAGAGTTCACGGAGGTTTTGATCTCGTTTGGGTCAATTCCCCGTCGCTTGCGACGTGGCGTTGGTAGCCGTCGCCGAGGGACGAATCCGCCGGGCGACTGTGCCTTTTCGGGTGGCCCGGACAACTTGTTGTCCGGGTCGTCCCGCCCAGGCGGGACGACAGGAAGCGAATCCCCAATACTCTGGAGCTTGCTTCGGGGTTCTTCCCTCCGAGACCTCCGTCTCCTCTGTGCGAAACAAGCCCAACCTCTTTGTGTCCCATGCGTTCTTTTGCGGCCGACTCACCGGTTGGCCCGGCTTTCTTGAGGCGTTTCCAACACCATCCTATAAGATAGTGTTTTGTGAAGTCAAATCGAGAAAACCTAGAAGATGCCCAAACGTCCCCGCGAGGCTCTTTTTTTGGCCCAAAGGCTGCGCGCGCTGCGGAAACAAGCGGGCTTGACCCAAGAGGGCCTCGCGGAGCGCGCCGGTATTTCCTACAAGATGTACCAATCGTTCGAGGCGGGACGCCGATGGAACCTGCGCCTGACCACGATCCTTAAGCTGGCGGCGATTCACGGCCTGACCTTGTCCAGTTTGTTTTCGTCAAAAACGCCAAAAACCAACCTGAAAAAGGCGTGAATAGTCACATGCCCCCGGTGGGTCGGCGCCGGTTCCTGAGAATGCTCGGGCAGGGGACCCTCCTTGCCGCGCTGCCCGGTCCGCTTTGGGCGGACGAGGCCGACGGGGTCACGATTTCGATTCTCCACACGACCGATCTGCACGGTCACATCCTGCCCACGGTCGATTACTACGACAACCCCGACGTGGGCGGACTGGCCCGCTGCGCGACGCAGATCCGGCAATGGCGGGGCGCAAACCCGAATTCGATTCTTCTCGATATCGGCGACGTCTACCAAGGCACCGAAGTGGGCCTGCGGACGCGGGGCGCGACGATGATCCGCTGTTTCAACGCGCTGGGCTATGACGCGTGGGTGGCGGGCAATCACGACTTCGATTGGGGCCTGGATGTCTTTGCCGATTGCGTCGGGCTTTCCGCGATGCCGGTGCTCGCGGGCAACGCGATGGTGGCGGGCAAGCTGGTCGGAACGCCCGGCGAATCGGCGGGCCCGCTGGCCCGGCTGCGGCCCTGGCTCATCAAGGAAGTGGCCGGGTTCCGGCTGGCGATCGTGAGCCTGACCACGCCCGCCCTTGCCTCGTGGCTTCCGCCCGAAAAACTGCGGGACTTCGAAGTGCTCGATCCCGTCGAAGCGTTGCGCGCGCTCCTGCCCGGGGTGGTCGCGCAACGGCCCGATGCGATTCTCCTCGCCGGTCACATGGGCCTCACCCGCCGGGACGATTACGCGAACCGGATCGGCGCGCTCACACGCGAATTCCCGCAACTCACCGCCTGTC
Organism: Methylacidiphilales bacterium; assembly: GCA_035948935.1. Classification (GTDB taxonomy): domain Bacteria; phylum Verrucomicrobiota; class Verrucomicrobiia; order Methylacidiphilales; family UBA1321; genus JABDGH01. Next base: position 45,017 of record DASZIP010000001.1, read on the forward strand.
TCGGCGGCCACACGCATCAGAATCATTCGAGCGAAACGGTGAACCGCGTTCTCTATACCCAGGCGGATCATTACGGCATTTACGCGGGCAAGGTCGATCTCACGTTTGACCGCGCTTCCCGCCGGTTGCTCCGGCGCGAGGCGATCACCGTGCGGATGGATCGCCGGATCGCGCTCGACCCGCTCGTGCTTTCCGCGGCCCGGACCGATCTCGACGCGGCGGACCGGGTGCTGGCGCAGACCATCGGGGAGCTGACGGAACCGTTCGGCGTGGTCTCGGCCTTCGGACGGCCAAGCGACGTCGAACGCCTCATCGGCAGCGCGATGATCGCCTCGCTTCGCAAAAAGGGCGTGGAAGTCGACGCGGTCGTTCACGGTCTTTTCGACGACAAACATTCGCTGGCGCCGGGAATGAAAACCGTGGCGGATGCGTGGGCCGTCCTCCCCTACGAAAACGAGATCGTGACCGTTGATCTGGCGCGCGACGATTTCATCGCCCTGGCCCGGGACTTCGGTTCGGGACGCGAATCGCGCAATCTCATGGGCGTGCGCGTCATCTGTTCCGGGAAGGGAAATGCTTTTCGGATCGATGATTTGCGCGCCGCCGACGGTTCGCCCCTGCCGGCCAGGCCCGCGTATCGGATCGCGATGAATTCGTACGATTCGCAATCGGGTGGGGAACGCTTCCCGACCGTGGCGAAACTGGTCGCGCGCGCCTCCAGCGGGCGCGTTCTCCACCCGATCCAAATCCGCGATGCGCTGATAGACTTTTTTCTCGTCCGCCAAAAAGTGGGCCGGGCGTCGCTGCTGGTGTGAATCTAAGTGATGAACCGGATGGTCAGCGGATAAAAGAAAAAACCGCCTTCAGATGCCCGGATCGCCGCGACGATCGCGCAAATGAACGCCATCAGGCCCAGCGCCATGATCATCGGAATGCCGATCAGGATAAGGACGAGCGGGATGGCGCAGATGGAATAGATCAGCAGCGAGATGTGAAAATTCAAAACTTCCTTGGCGTGGGCCGCGACAAGTTTGGATTCATCCCGTTTTACCAAATAGACGATCAAGGGAAGGACGAAACCGACGCCGAGAAAGAGGGAAATGTGGCACAGAATGGCCAGGAGCTTGTCGCTGGCGGTGTCGGGCGCCGGCGTCGGAGACAATGGCGGAGCATTCATAAGAGGGGAGGCGGGTTCGCGGGGGATTCGACCCCGCGGCGAGTCAATCCATAACGGACGGGCCGCAAAATGGCCATCAAATCTTTCGCGCGCTCGTTGACGGAGGGAAGATTTCTAGACGCGAATTCGTTTCGTTGGTAGCTTCTGAAAACAGCGGGCCTATAGCTCAATGGTCAGAGCAGGGCACTCATAATGCCTTGGTTGCAGGTTCGAATCCTGCTGGGCCCATTCAGGGAGCAGGCCGCTTTCCCTTTGTTTTTCATGCAATTACGAGACCTGCCCCAAACCCGAAGTTTTTTTGGAAAATCTCCCGGAGAGATAATCGACAGGATGGGAGTTCTCCTGCTGCTGCTCTACCTGCTCGCCGGCATGATCTACAGCGCCGTTGTCCACCCGGCGGCGCGATTTCTCGATGAGAAAGATTATCTGACGCTGAGTGACAACCTGGTTCATGGCCCCGGCTTTTCCATGGATGGCGTCCACCCGACCGCGTGCCGCCCGCCCGCCTACGCCTTTTTTCTTGCCGGCATCCGGGCCATGGGAGGGGATTTTTTCAGCTTTCGCGCGGCCAATTTCGTGATGACGGGGGCGACGATTTTTCTCGTTTGCCGGCTTTGTCCTGGGAAGAAAATGTTCGGGGGGCTTCTCATCGTCACCGGCCTGGTCGTTTGTTATCCGGTTCTGTTCTACACAAGCGCGACCCTCTATCCGCAAACATTGATCGGCTTTTTTTTCATCCTTGCCATCGCCCTCATTGTGATCACGCCGAGAGGGGTCGCCCTCAACGTGGTGACGGGATTTTCCTTCGGCCTCCTCATCCTCGGAGCGCCCGCTTTTCTCCTGACGGTGGCGGTCGTGCTCGGAACCGCCCGTTTTCTCAAGATCATCCGTTGGCGGGACGTTGTGCTGATCGCCCTCGTCACTTTTCTCATGACCGGAACATGGACGTTGCGAAATGCGGCTCACTTTCACCGGTTTGTTCCCGTCACCTCCAACTCGGGCATCAATTTCCTGGTGGGAAACAACCCGCAGGCCACCGCTTATGAAGCCGCGGCCAATGCGGCGCTCGATCCTTACTATGAACACGTCGGCAATCTCGGTTTGGACGAATTTCAGGGGGATCATTATTATTGGGAGACGGCCCTGACCTGGATCAAAGGGCATCCGGGCGACGCGACCGTTCTCTATTTTGAAAAAGTCCTTAATTTTTTCAATATCATCAATGTCTACGAATCGGGAAACCGCGCGGAGTTTCCAGCTTGGAGACAGGTCGTGATGGCGGCCAGTTATCTCCTTCTGCTCGGCCTCCTGGGCCGGCGCCTGGTCGAAATCAAGCGCTTTCCGCTCATTCCCCGCGAAAAATTATTCCTTATCGTCTATGTCTTGAGCGCGTTCACGTCGGCCATTTTCTTCACCCGGATACGCCACCGCCTGCCTTACGATTACCTGATCATCGCGATCATCGCGATGGACCTCAGCCGCCGCTTCGAGATTTGGATGACCGCGCAACGCTCCCAAAAACAGGCTTCTTCCGTCCGCGAATCGAATGCCGGAATGAAATCGCTTTGACTTGTGAGAACCCAGCCGCAACACTCACATTGGGAACGGCGTTTGTTTCATTGTTCGTTGGGCGCCGCGCAACCATGATCCGATCAATAACAGGCAACCCGGGCTGGCGGCTGGAAGTGAGACTTGCGTCCCCTTCCGCCCCTTGCGATTCCCGTCGTTCCGCCGATCAAAGACAATGAAGCCAATCGAAAGGGCCTGGATATGAATGAGGTGAAGGAACCCGACCCGCGCTGCCTCTCGGTGGTCATGCCGGTTTACAACGAGGCGGCCACCGTGGCCGAAATTATCCAGCGCGTTTTGGAACAGGAATCCGTCCAGGAGTTGATCGTCGTGGACGATTGTTCGAGCGACAAGACCCTCGAGGTGCTTCGAAAGCTCGCCTCCGGGGAAAGCCGGATCCGGCTGTTCAGCCATGACGTCAACCGCGGCAAGGGGGCGGCGCTGAGGACGGGCTTCAAGGAGGCGCGGGGGGAGATCGTCGTCATCCAGGACGCCGATCTCGAGTACGATCCGGCCGAATATGGAAAACTTCTGAAACCGATTTTGGGCAACAAAGCCGACGTGGTTTACGGCTCCCGCTTCCTGGGATCGGAAGCGCACCGGGTGCTCTATTTCTGGCACTCCGTGGGGAATTATGTTCTCACGCTGCTGTCCAACATGGCGACGAACTTGAATCTGACGGACATGGAGACGGGCTTCAAGGCGTTTCGGCGCGAGGTGATTCAAAAGATCAACCTTGAGGAGAATCGATTCGGATTTGAGCCCGAGGTGACGGCCAAGCTGGCGAGAGCCACGCCGAGGCTGCGGATGTATGAAGTGGCCGTCTCCTACTATGGGCGCACTTACGAAGATGGAAAAAAAATCGGCTGGCGGGACGGCGTCCGCGCCCTTGTTTCCATATTCAAATATAATTTTTTCACATGATGCCAAGGCCCATGGAGCGGAACGGCGATCGCAAGGGGCCTTGTTGATGCCGGGCGGCTTTCCCGAGACGCTATGACTTGCGCAAGAAAAGGGGCTTCTTTGGATTGGCTGGCGTTGTGGATCCTTTTTTCCGCGTGGTCATCGCTTTCAGGTTGGTGTTTGTCGGGTTTGGGGTATTTGAATCCGGCGGGGATCATCTTCTCCTATTCCCTTTTTCTTGCGGCCCTGATCGTGTTTCGCTCGCGCCTGCCGAGGGGGAGCGGGCGGGCGGGATGGAGGATGCTTCGCTCGCGGCGGATGGCGCCGAGGATATGGCTCCTGCTGACGGTGCTGGCTCTCATTGGAGGGATCGCCTATTCGCCCGCTAATTACGATTACCTGACCTATCGATTTTCCCGGGTGCTTTATTGGAGCTGGGACCAGGGCTGGAGCTGGATTCCGACGATCAACCATCGGATGAATTACAGCGGGACGGGGTTTGAATGGCTCATGGCTCCCCTGTTCATTCTCTTCAAGACGGACCGGCTTTTCTTTTTGATCAATTTCATTTCGTACCTGTTCATGCCGGGACTCGTTTTTTCCGTCTTCTCCCATCTCGGCATCGGCAAAAGGATAAGCTGGTGGTGGATGTGGATTTTGCCGTGCGGCTATTGCTACATCCTTCAGGCGGCGAGCGCCGGGAACGACTCTTTCGCGGCGGTCTACTTCCTCGCCTCGTTGCATTATCTCTTTCGGGTAAAGACCTCGTCGTCGGTCAAGAACCCGGCTCTTTCGTGCCTTGCCATCGCCTTGATGACCGGGGCGAAGGCCTCGAATCTTCCTCTGGTATTGCCCTGGTTGGTCGTTGTTTTTTTAAAGCGGAGAAATCTGTGGGGGAAGGGCGCCCCGGCGATGATCGCGGCGATCCCGGTTGCGGTCGCCATTTCCTTTCTGCCGATGGCGTTGTTGAACATTCATTATACCGGTGACTATACCGGCGATCCCCACAACGCATCGCGAATGAGGGTGAGCGATCCTCTGAGCGGCGTGGTGGGCAATTCGCTCCAGTTGGCAAAGGATAATCTCCTGCCGCCGCTGATGCCCCGGCCCATCGACTGGACTCCGTTTCTGCCCGCCCCACTGAAAGCGCGGCTTCTCCGTGATTTTCCGCCGCTGAATTTGAATTCGGGGGAATTGCAGATTGAAGAGCACGCCGGCCCGGGGCTTGGAATTGTCCTGCTGGCGGGCCTGTTCATCGTCATGGGAATAAGGGCCCGGGTCGCGGGATCAAGCCTGGTCGCGGTGCGAAACAACCCGGCGTTGGCGGTGGCCGGCGCCGGCCTCGTCGCAGGGCTGGTTTACATGTCGAAAATGGGCAGCGAAGCGACTTCGCGGTTGCTGGCCGCCTACTATCCGCTTCTGATCGCCGGGGTGCTGGTGACGTTCCCGCTCGACGGACGGATGGTTCACCGCCGACTGTTTCGATGGCTCGGCATGATCGCGATGCTGAGCGCGGTTCCGCTGGTGATCCTGTGTCCGGCGCGTCCGTTGTTTCCGACGCAAGTGGTTTCCAGCCTCATGACGACAAGCCATGTTCCCGATGCGATTGTGGCGAGGTACGACAGGGTTTACAGCGTCTACGCCAAACGCTCCGATGTCTTGAGGGAATTAATCGCGCCGATTCCGGCGGGCGAACGGGTCGTCGGGTTTTTGCAGACCGGCAACGACGCCGAGGCCTCTCTCTGGCTCCCTTTTGGAACAAGGAAGATTGTCGAGGTGACGCCGGAGGATTCGAGGGAGGACGTGAAGGCGCGGGGAATTCGTTTTGTCCTGGTCAGCCAGAACGCCCTGACCTACCACTATCACACGACGATCTCCTTTTTGCTGGCGAAATGGTCGGGAACCGTCGTGGCGGAAAAAAGCATCATTGAGATGGCGAACCTGGGTCCGGAAACATGGTATGTGATCAGCCTGTAAATGGGTGTGAACGGGGTTCGAGGGGGTCTTTTTGAGGCCTTGTTTGGAAGCAACCGCATCGGCGGGATTTCACCAAACGGAAACGAGTCGATGGACAGGCGCCAAAAAAACCTTTTGAATAGCACACTCGAAAGCTTGTTTAATAGGGTTAAGCGAATGCGAGCAATCATGAGTTCTCAAAATGTTGTCCCGCCAACATAATTTTTATCGGCAGTTTCTTCAACTGGCCGATGCCCTTGTGATTGGCGTCTCACTTTGGATAGCCCACGCCCTGCGCTTCTTTGTTCTTAATCAAGTCATTTGGTTTGACGATTTTCCCATCGAGCCCCAGTTCGCCAATTGTTACCGGATGATAGCCCTGGCTCTTTTTCTGGGGCCGCTCGCCCTCGAGTATATGGGCTTTTATCAGACGCACCCTCCGGTCGGGTGGTTGAAATCTCTTGGGCAGATTGCGTGGGCGCTTTTTCTGCTCCTCGTCGCCATCTTTACCTGCGTCGTCATATTTCACGTTCCGCAGACGAGCATCAGCCGCACGGCGCTCGGGCTTTTCTTCCTGCTTGCGACGGGACTGCTTGCGATTCGATCCGCCATTTTTCGCGTTTGGCTGGCGCAGCGCGGTTCCCGGACGCACCTGCGCCAATACATTCTGCTTTGCGGGTTGCCCAGGGATCGCGAAATCTGGAAGCAGCGGTTTTTGTCGCAACCCGGCAAGGATTTTGAAATCAAGGCGGAATTCAATCTTCGCGAAGAGGGGCTTGAACGCTTCATCGAGACGTTGCATGACGAAACTGTCGACATCGTTGTCTTCAGCCTCGAGGAGACGATCATTCCGCAGATACGGGAGGCGCTCCTCGCTTGCGAAGCCGAGGGCGTCGAGGCGTGGATTTCCGCCGATTTCATCCAGACGCTTTTCACCCGCGTCCAATTCGACCGGTTTGCCGGGCAACCGCTGTTGATTTACCGCACCACGCCGACGATCTCCTGGGAACTGGTCGCCAAGCGGGTCATCGACGTCGCGGGATCGTCGTTTCTTCTCATCGTGACCTCGCCGTTGATCGCGCTCATCGCGGTCCTCGTCCGGTGGACCTCGCCCGGCCCGGTGATCTTCTGGCAAAATCGCAGCGGCCTCCACGGCCGGCCCTTCCGCATGTATAAATTCCGCAGCATGGTGACCAATGCCGAGCAGGCGCGCGCCGAGCTGGAAAGCATGAACGAAATGTCGGGCCCGGTGTTCAAGGTCAAAAACGATCCGCGAGTCACCCCCCTGGGACGCTGGCTGCGCCGCACGAGCCTCGATGAATTGCCGCAACTCTGGAACGTCCTGCGCGGCGAGATGAGCCTGGTCGGACCGCGTCCGCTCCCCCTTTACGAAACCGCCAATTTCGTCGATATCAGCCAGCGCCGCCGCATGAGCGTCCGCCCCGGACTCACCTGTTTGTGGCAGGTACGGGGACGCAATCAAATCAGCGATTTCAAGGATTGGGTGAGGCTTGATCTCGAATACATCGACCGCTGGAATCTCTGGCTCGACATCCGGATTCTCATCCGCACCGTGCCGGTGGTCCTTTTCGGCTGGGGTGCGAAGTAAAGCCCGCCCGGCCACCCGCATTATTTGTCGCAACGACGCTTGTTTCTCATTACGCTTGAAATCCATCCGGTCGGGAAACGACAAACATGAAGGTCCTTTTTGATCACGCATCGCCCTTTGCCCTGGCGCATGGCGGCTTTCAGACGCAAATTGAGGAATCCAAGACGGCATTGGAACGGCTGGGGGTTGAAACCGAGCATCTCCGCTGGTGGGACGACCGGCAGAAGGGCGACCTCATCCATTTTTGGGGCGTGCCTTCCCGCGCCTATCTGAGCATGGCCCGCGAAAAGGGCATTCCAGTGATCGTCGACAACCTCTTCACCGCGACATGCAACCGTTCCCCGTTGCGGCTCAAAATCCAGGGCGCGGTCACCCGCGCGCTCCTGGCGCTGCCCGGATGGGGCATGATCAAAAATCAGCTCAATTGGCAAAGCTTCCGGATGGCGGATCATCTCATCGTCAGCCTGCAGGCGGAACGGCGGGTCTTGCGCACCGTCTTCGGCCTGCCCGATGAGAGGATCACCACCGTGCCTTACGGACTCCATCGGGATTTCATCGAAGCGGGCAAAGGCGCCCGCAGCGAGCCGTGTCTCATCACGACGGGGACGATCACCGAGCGCAAGAGGAACGTCGAACTGGCGCTCATGGCGCGGGAGGCGCAGGTGCCCATTTTATTTGTCGGCAAACCCTACAGCCGGGACAACCCCTATTGGAAGAAATTCGAGGCGTTGATCGACAACCGTTTTGTTTTTCACCGCAACCATGTCGACACCCGGGCCGGGATGATCGACCTGCTCAAATCGAGCCGGGGCTTCGTCATTTACAGCCAATATGAAAATTGGTGCCTTTCGGCCCATGAAGCCGCCGCCTGCGGCCTTCCCCTGCTTGTTCCCGACCTGCCCTGGTCCCGCGAATGTTTTGGGGCCGAGGCAGGCTATCTCCATCCCGGAGCCGCAAGCGACAATCCGGCCCGGCTTCGTTCCTTTTACGAGAAATGTCCCGGGTTGCCCGCGCCGGCGATCAAATTCTACTCATGGGATGAGGTCGCCGGCCAACTCAAAGCCTGCTATCAATCCCTGGTGAAATCCTGAAGCGCGCGCCGGTTACCATCGTGACGCGGCCCGGTTGTCGGGGGTGGGATTATTTATCGTCATCCAGCGGGTAGCCGCGAAGGCCGGTCGCCTGCAGGAACAGACGTCCGATAAAAAGGGGATTGTTCTTGAAATAACGTTTCCACAGCCGGCGCGGTTCCTGAAACGTCCGGTACAGCCACTCAAAGCCGCTGCGCTGAATCCAGCGGGGCGCCTGCTTCACCCGGCCGCTGAGCAGGTCGAAGGCCGCCCCCACGCCGACCATCAGCGTCGTGTCGAGCCACGGCAGCGCCCCGGCCATGAAGTCTTCCTGTTTCGGCGTGCTCAGCCCGACCCAGATGATGTCCGGTTTCGCTTTGGCCACCAGCGCCCGCAATTCCTCCTTCTCGCCGTCGTTCAAGGGCCGGAACGGCGGGGTGTAGGTGCCCGCCACCGTCAATTCGGGATACCGGGCCCGGAGCGAGGCGGCGAGCTGCTCAGCCACGCCGGGCGCGCCGCCGTAGAAAAAGTGTTTCCATTTCGTCTGCTCCGAGACCCGGCAGATTTCGAGCAGAAGATCGGGACCGTAGACACGGCCCATGTCCCGATGCCCGTTCCAACGGCCCATCCAAACCATCGGCATCCCATCGGGCGTGTTGAGGAACGCCCCGTTCAGGATCGCGCGGAATCCCGGATTTTCCTGCGCCTCGGAAACGCCATGGACTCCCGTCACGCAAACGTAGCCCCTGCTCCCGGTCTCGATGGCCTTCCGGAAAGCCTCGACGGCCAAAGGCAGATTCAACGGATTGATCCCCACTCCCAAAACATTGACGCGCTCGCCCATGGAATACTCGACTTTTAGAATAGGGCCGGAGTTCGTCGAACGCAATTGCAGACACGGACGCCCGCGATCCGTTGCGGATGGCGGGTCAATTTTTGGCCTGCGAGGGCATCTCACTGATCTGGAAAGTGGGGATAATCTGCCGGGTGAAATCGACAAGGAGCGCCTGGGTCTGTTCGGCATTAAGGCCGTCGGGGCGCAGGTTGTCCGTAATCAGGGAGAAAACACTCACATAAGCCCAGCGATGGGCGCGATTATGGACCACGCGATCCCAGTTGCTGAGCAGGACACGCTTGATTTCGGACGGAGTGGTCACGTTTTGGCCCACGAACCAGTAGATATAATAGCCCCGAAGGACCACCACCCCGCCGCTCGGGTCCATCTGCCGTCTCTCCACCGTGATCTCCTCGGCTGTCAACGGGTGGCCGGAGAGCAAAGGAATCGGAATCTCCTTTTCAACCACCACCGTCCAACCCTGCCCGACCAGGCAGCCTTCCGGCCGATGGATGCTGGCCTGCTCGGCGCCGCTCAAAACAATCGAGCACTCGATCTGGTGCCCCTGACCGTCGTCGTAGTACCGGCGGGTAATCTGGGTGTCTTTCGGCAGCAGATTCAGTTCCGTCTGCGAAGCCTTGCCTTCCTTGCCGAAATAATTGCCGACCAGGACGGGCAAATCCATGACCACCCCGGCCTTGGGTTCGATGGTCAACGGGGGATTGAACCAATAGGCGAGCCCCACCAGCGCCGTCAGAAACAGAATGGCCGCGGAGTGCCAAAAGGGAACCTGGCCCATGTTGTCCGGCGGCGCCTCACCTCCAACAGGAACGGCCGCCGATGCTGAAAATGAGGAGGGTGCTGGCATGGAAAAAGACCGATTATACCGAGACATGTTCGGCATCGGATAAATCGGATGCGTCTTTCCGGTTTCGGGTCAACAGGGACGCCAGGCCGAGTTCCGCCCCCAAAGCAACGGCATAAATGAGAAAGCCGCAACCCTCATGGTACCAGGAGGGATTGTCGTTTGTCCCGAGGGCGAACGCGCTGCCGAAACAAATGCTGCCGAAGACCAGCATCAGGACGCGAACCAGATTGCCGAGGATCGCAAGCGGAAATGCGCTGAGAAACACGACCCATTGCTGCCACAGACGGGGAAGGCACAGGTAACCGAGAAGGGCCGAGATCATGAGCAGGGCGAAAAGCGAACGAATCCCGCTGCACGGATCGGCGATGTCGATTTGAAATCGGGCCCCGAGGGGAACACCGTGAAGGACGTCGGGCGGTGAAAACAGCGCCGTTCCATTTTGGACGCAGGGAATTCCGATCAGGGGAAGGAGATGCGAGGCCATCGTGCTCATCACCATCCGCAGGGGGAAAGCGATGATGGGATCCAAAAACGGCACGGGCCACGCAAAGATGCAAAAAGCCCACGGAAACAAAAGGATGCGGAATACGGACCAACCCCAAAGCCAGAGAATCACGCCGGCAAGAAGTATTTGCACCGATAGGTAGCCGAAGTATTGGTTCTCCGCGCGCAGGCCGAACCAGTAAAGGAGAACCCCCGGCACAAGGAAGAACAGGCCGAGAGCGGTTCCCCTTACCGCGGCCTGCCCGAGGTCTTTCCGCCGCATATAAACCAGGACGGTGAAGATAACCGGAACGAACAGGCAGTAGGTATAGTCCTGCGGGGCATCTTTGGGAGCCGCCTCTCCGAAGCTGCTCAAGGCCCAGACCAAGCCGCCCAGCGACTTCTTGATACCATACAAACTCGCGCTGTAGGGTATGAGCAGGGCGATGACGAGAAAGAAGATCACGCCACTGGCAAGCGGAACCCACCAACGGTGCAAGTGATTGCCCGACAAATGCTTCATCCTATTCCAAGACTACCCGTTTCTGAAGCCGATGCAAGCCCCCACGGGCGCTCCCGTCGTTTTGCCCGCAAGCATGGTTTCACCCTTTTGCCCCGGCTGGAAGCGCGCCTTACTATTTATCCGAGGGATACCAATCCTTCAACGCGGTGATCGCGGAATCCTTGTAATAGGAAGCGACGCCGATCAAGGCGCCGCTGAGCAGAAGCATCGTGATGAGCAGAAACTTCTTCGGATCGGCCATCTCATTGGGATCGACATTGGTGATAAAAAAGTAAATAAAAAAGGGCGTGGGAAAACTGAGAGCGCCCATCGTAATGCACTTGATGAGCAGAAACCGATTCTTCATCGCGGCAAAATACTTGGTTACACTCTTGGGGGCAAGTAGTAGAATTTACTATCCCGGCCGGGACGCTTCCGAAAATAGTTTGTGATTACTTGAACCATATGACGAGAGGCCCCGTTTCCAGCCGCGACACAAAGCGTTTTAGCCCGGCATTCCGCCCCATTTGTTCCCTCTGCCGCTCCTCGTGGAAAGCGGGTGTCGCCGGGTTGGCGGCGGGCGTTTTGATCCTTTGCCTGGGCGCGGCGGGTCTCCCTCTCATGGCCGACGGAATGAACCCGCCTCCGGCGCAACCCGCAGCGGGCGGGGACGACTTCGCGCAATACCTCGTCGACCATCAGGCCGATCTTGCGCCGTTTTTCACAAAAAACGCCGACGACCTCTTCAGGCTCGGAGTGCCCATGCTGATGGGAATACTGGGCTGGGCCATTTTCTTCACCATGCTGGCGGGTTGGGGCATCGACGTTGTGATGAGCCGCGGCTTCGCATTTTTCTTCGCGCCGGCATTCACCGAACTGAAACGGTCCGTCGTTTACGCCACCGGACGATTATTTTTGAGCTTCGTTTACAACTGTTTGATCGGGCTGGCGATCGTGTTCAGTCTGAAGTTCTCCCATGCCGGGATTATTACGATACTCGCGGTACTCCTCCTGATGGCGGTCGCGCTGGCGGCACAGATGGTGTGGGTACTCTACCTCTACCGCACGAGCTTCTTCCTCTCCGGGGTCTTTTATCTGGCGATCATTGTGGTCCATGGCGTTGTCGGCTTTCTGATCGCGAACTCCGTCGTCGGCTTGCAGGCCTCCGGCGTGACGACCGATTTTGTCGACCGGGTCGTCACGCCGAAATTGCAGGCCGAAGTTCAATCCACCAGGGGCGAACTCGCCGACGCCGAATCGGCCCGCAACGCGGCCAGCGCAAAAATCGCCGAGCTTCAGATTCAGATCGGCCAGGCTCAAAAGGAACAGGACCAACTGCGCGGGGAAATCGAGGAGAAGAAAAAATCCGATATTTACGTTTTCGGCCGGATAGCCCGCGCGCGCGCGGGGGGCAATCTCAATTCGGCGCGCAGCCAGATGACCGCTTTCCTGGCCCAATTCCCCACGAGTCCCCTCGACGATCTGGCCCGCGCGCAACTGGCCCGGATCAACGACCAGATCGCCGTTGAGCAGGCCCAAAAGCAACAGCAGGAGGCCGATGCGGCCCGCGCCGCGCAACAGGCCCGCGCCGATCTCCTGGCGCGGGCGGCAAAGGGCGGCGTCACACTCTCCGAAATGCGGCAGGCCCTCATCGGCAAAACCCGCGCCCAGGTGAGCGACCTGCTCGGCCCGCCCTCCAACATCGCTTCCGACACCTGGGGCTACCGCCAGCGCATGATCCTCAATCCCCTGACCAACGAGAGATACGGTTTGACCGTCTATTTTACCGAAGGCGCCGTCCAGGGCGTCGATTACAACAGGACCGGAGGATCGCCATGAACCGGCGCGTGGTACTGGCGATTGTGGCGGCCCTGGCGGTTACCGGCCTGGCGCATGCCGACAGCGGCGGACAGCTTTCTCCCGAACGGTTGGCCATGATGGACAAGCTGGGCTATTTTACACCCGGTTTCAAGGCGGCCGTCCATGACCTGGTTGACACCAAACACGCGCTCGCCCAAGCCAAAAAGGAGCAGCTCAAGCTGATCGTGCAGTTGCCCGACCTGCAAAAGCAGGCGACCGAAGCCGAGGCGAACACAGCCGCTCTTCAGCAGGAACTCGCCAGGTGCGAACACCCTGAAGAGACCGATTTCGACGCGTTGCAGAAGCAAATGAATGACGCCGGCGCAAAATTGGAAGACCAGATCGCGCTGGCGCAAGCCTATGTCTGGACTTATCCGGCCAGTCCCCATGAGGGCGTGGCGCAGCAATATCTGGAACAGACGCAGAAGAAACTCGCCGACCAGCGGCAAGCCGAAAAAGACGCCGAGGCGGCCCGCGCGGCGGCGTACGCGAAGCTGGTCCAACGGGCGCAGGCCCGGGACTTAAGCCTGAATGAATGGAGGAATTTCCTGCGCGACATGTCCCAGGAGGACCTCGTGAAGCTTCTCGGACGCCCCACGTCCCAGACGGGAGATTACTGGATTTATTCCGGCGAGTGGATCTTGGATCCCGCCACCAATCAGAAGGTCGGGCTGGAAATCAACTTCAATGCCGGACGGGTCCTCAGCGTCGGCGAAAAACCGCCTTCTCCATAACTTGCGTGGAATGCGGCGGTCTGTGACCGTCGCTGAATAAATAGAGAAAAAGTGCGATAGTTCCTTCGACTTCCCCCTTCGACTTCCCCCTTCGACTTCCCCCTTCGACTTCGCTCAGGGCGCGGCTTGCTGCCGCGGCTACTGAAGGACAGGCTCCGACCGCCGCTACATCTGCCAAGTTTAGCTTCACTTGCGAATAGCGCAAAACGTGGAAAGGAGAACTCCTTTTGCATTAAAAAAAGGACGATTTCTGAAAATATTAAGTCCCTATATGTGTCGATTGATTGCCCTAAATTAATAAAGTTTTCGATCTTAATTTTTGGATTGTATTGTCATAACATGTTTCTAATAAGTTTCTTGTAATCAGAGCAGGATTCGCCTTTTTGAATGACGCAGATTATTTGTTCATTTTGTAGAAGCCCTTTTCTGCGGCATGCGTCTAAATAATATGAGTAGAGCGACTGGAGTGCGTTCACTGACCTCCAGATTTGATGAAAGGATGTTTTTATGAGTACCATGCATTGTTCCCTGCTTTCTCTCGGTTGTGTGTTTGGTTTTGCGCCGTCGAACAATCAAACCGGCCTGGGGGCTCTGCGGGCCCTCAAAATCGCTCAACGCCGTTTGCGGCCCGAAGTCCGCGCCAAGCTTCTGAGCGTTTCGAGCCCGCGAACGGACGGGTCGCTCACGCCCGAAGCCTGGCGGTTTGTTTTCCTCGATCCGGCGACCAGCGGCAATTGCCGCGTCGTGACGGTGGCGGCGAAGACTTCCTCGGAACATCCCGACACCGTGGAGGCGTTCAGTTCCGTCAAAATAGAAAGCGTGCCGGCTTCCCATGCGATTTTGCAGAACAAATGGGTGGTCGATTCGGACCAGGCCCTCGCCCTGGCGCGCGCAGCGGCCAAGCTGAAAGGGATTCTTTCGGCCGAGTATCGCCTGGGGCAGCCGCGCAGCGGTCAGGAACCGCTCTGGACCCTCTTTTTTTATGCGGAAGGCGCGGCGCCGGTCGCCCGTTTTCAGGTGGGGGCGAAGACCGGCTCAGTCAAAATTCTCGCCAATGATTGAAGCTCTTCGGCGTGGTGCTTGAACCTAATTCGACGGCTTGACGTCGAAGCTGCCCGCGATGACGGGCGCGATGTCCTTCTCCTGAATCCAGCCGAAGTGGTGGTCGCGGGCCTCGATGCGCAGGTAGTCGTTGTGGCGGTCCTCGACGGTGACGAGTTCTCCTTCGGGTATCGTGCCGATGCTGTCGGCGCTGTCGAAGGGCGAGAGGCGCAGAATGGCCGCCTTGGGCGCGACGATGACGCCTTCGATGCGGTGGTTGAAGCCGATGGTGGCAAGTTCGATGTAGCCCATCAGGAGGCAAAGAGGAATGCCGGCAAAAAAGATTGCGCGGAAAATTGTTTTCAGGAGCCGCGAGGGAATCTTCGAGGCGGCGGCGAGCGCGGGCGACCAGGCGGTGCCGATCACGGCCAGAAAAATGAGGAGCAAAAGCCCGGCCATGATCCCCAGCCATACCGTCCAATCGATGCTGAGCAGGACGATTTCCCACCAGCGATAGGAATTGGGTTCGAGCCCGGCCTGCTTGCGGGCGAGCTGGAGATTGTGGTCGATGCCGGGGTCGGCGGGGGCGAGGTAGCGCGCGCGTTCGTAGTTGAGGATGGCGGGGCCCGGATGGCCGGCCTTCTCCTCGGCATTGGCGAGGTCGAAGCAGAGCGGGGCGGAGTAGCCGCGCGCGTCGATGATCTGTTGCAAAAGCTCAGCCGATTTGTCGTAGCTGCCGTCGGTGTAGGCGCGGTTGGCGTCGTCGAGTTGGGAATCGATGCCGTCGGCCGGGAGAAGAGAGGGAAAAAGGAAAAAGGAAAAAGTTAAAAGGAGGAAGACATCGAGAAGAAAGCGCATGGGATTGAAAAAAACGTTCATAATCAGGCGGGTTGCGGTTGGAGGAGTTCCGTGCGCACGCGGCGTTCCCAGTCGGCCAGGTCGAGGCTGGCGCCGGCCCGGCCGGAGTAGATGACCTCGTCGGCCTGGGTGAAGAGCGGCTCGAGCATCCCGGCCAGTTCCGGGTCGCGGCCGCGAATTTCCGCAAGGGTGAGGGCTTCCGGCGTCAGGTTCCAGCGGGGGCCGAGTTGCAACTGGACGGCATGGCGCGCGGCCACAAAAAAGGCAACGGCGTCGCCGCGACGGACCGATTCCGCCATGGCGTCCTCCTCTTGTTGCAGGGAACGCCGCCGCCGCGCGCGTTCGCCGCGGGAGTCATCCGGGGTGGTGAATCGGGAACGAAGGAAGAGAAAGAGCGCGGCGAGCAGGGGCAGCAAGACAAGGCCGCCTTGAACGGCCCAGAACCAGGGCCGGCGATAAACCGGCGCGAGGCTCGTTTGCAGCGAGCCGATTTCCAGGCGATTGGGAAGAAACTCCGCCTTGGGTCCGGCGGAGGCCATGGTGGAATCGGTTTCGCCGCCGGGCGAGGCGGGGGCGATTGGAGCGGCCGAGCCGGTGACCGTGATCGCGGGCAGCGCGATGGGTACCGTGACGTAGTGTTTTGCATCGGGATCAAAGTAGCTGAAGCTCGCCGCAGGGAGCGGGACGTTCCCGTTGTTTTTTGGGATGACGGCCTGCTCGAACGTTTTGATGGCACGGGTGTGCGATTCGTCCATGTAGTCGGTCCTGGATGAGGGAACGTAGGTTTTCCACGCGGGATCGTCGGGCAGGGCGGGGCAGCGGACGTAATCGAAATTGCCATTGCCGCTGACGGTGAAGCGGAGCGCGACCGGTTCGCCGACGGCGACCGACACGGGTTGGGCGTCGCCGGCGACGTTGAATTGTCCAATCGCGCCGGTGAAATGGGCCGGTTGTCCCTCCGTCGGCAGGGCGTGGACATGCATGGTGAGTTGATTGCTGGAGATCGATTCGTGGGCGAGGTCCGCGTGGCGGTTGAAGAAGCCGCCGAAAAAAGAATTGAGATCGGGGCCGGCGATCGATTTGTTCCAGTAGGTGTCGCGTTCCATGCTCAGGGGAAAATCGCCGCTTTTCGGAGCGGAGATGGCGGTGAGCCATGTTTCACGTTCATACTCCTGGCCTTCCAGGGAGACTTCGCTTTCATGTCCCCGGTGCGTGTAGTCGTTCATCAGAAAATCGCTTCCTTTGATGGTGGGCAGGGAATCCTGCTGTGCGGCGACGTCCATGCGAATAAAGAAATCGATCTGCATCGGGATCGACTGGCCGACATAGGCCTCGGTGGTTTGCGGCGTGATGATGATGAAAACCTTGGCGAGAGCGCCGTCCTTGTCCCTGGGCGCGCTGATGCCCGGGCCTGCGGCGCCCGTGGAGTTTGCGTTGTCCGGCGCCGCGGGAGCCGGGACGCCGTTGTTGGGCGGCATGACGACGGGGCCGTTGGGATTGAAGGAAGGATTGGCGGAGGGAGCCGGGGAGGGAACAGGTGAAGGAACAGCCGGAGCCACGGCGTTCGGCGAAGGGACGTTCGCATTGCCGAGGACGTGGAATTTCATCGCTTTAACATGGAGCACGTCCCCCTCCGGCGTATGAATGTCAAAGGCGGGAATGGTAAAGTTGCCCGGGCGCGTGGGTATGAGGGAGACGTTGACCGAGACGGAGGTGGAAATACTCCCGTTGATGTCTTCGCTCTGGATTTGGAAGTTGGTGCCCTCGACTTCGAGGCCGTCGACCTGGGGCAATTGGATATTGCCGATGCTGCCGCCCTGTATCGTCAGCGTAACCATGACCGGATCGCCGACGTTGACTTCCTTCGGATTGATCTGCTGGGTGAGGGTGGCGGCGGCATAACAGGAGGTCGTGGTGAGGGCGAAGAGAAACGCCAGGACCGGCGAGGCGCTTGTGAGTCGCAAGGGCATCTTCATCTACCAATCCTTTCCCGATGTCGTCGGCGGGGGCTGGTTGTTGCCGTTGAGTTCGTTGAGCGTGCGCGCGGTGACGTGGCGCTCGTCGTCCTTGAGCGAGTCGAGCAGGTTTTCCGCGTCCTGCCGCGACCTGATCCCGGGATCCTTCTGATCCTCGGCGCGGGTTCCCGAGTAGGTCTTGAGCTGGGAATTGTTCGTGTTACCGGAAGCGGAGGAGGATTGACCGCCGTTTTTGTCACCCGGTTGTTGCGGAGGCTGGGATGAATTCTGTCCGCCATTTTGCGGGTTCTTTTGGCCGGGCTGATTCTCTTGCTGGTTATTGCCCTGGTTGCCCTGATTCTGTTGCGAATTCTGGCCCGATTGATCCTGGTCGTTGGGATTGGACTGGTCCTTTTTGTTCTGCTGCTGTTGTTGTTGCTGCTGCTGTTTCAACTCCTCCAATTTCTTTTTCACATAGTCGTAATTGTGCTTCGCGTCGGCGGTGGTCCTGAGCTTGAGCGCCGAGTCATAGGAATGGAGCGCCTGCTCCCAGAGGCCGATGGTTTTCTTGGGGTCGACTTTCTGCATCGCGTCCCCGTGCTCGTATTGGGCGTTGCCGAGGTTGTAATAGGTGTTTTCCTGAAGGCCGAGGTCGGGCGTCTCGAGGGCCTTGCGGAAAGCCTCCTCGGCTTCGGAGTATTCGCCGGCTTTGTAGGCGGCGTCGCCGCGATCGAATTGCAGCTCGCTGCGCGCGGGCTGGTTCTCGACCGCCTTCTGGTAATTCTGCATCGCCTCCTCGTACTTGCCCGACTTGTAGTCGTGTTCCGCCGTGTCGGCGTCTGCGGCGCGGGCCGGACCGGACGCGCCGGAAAGCAGCAGGCCCAGGAGAATCAGCGGAGTCGTGACGGCGGCGTTTCGAGCCGTTTGGCGGCGGCGCGCGCGCCGGGGCGGAACGGAAGGCGGCGGGCCGGCCGGAGCCGGCGAGTTGGTCCGTTCCCTGATCATGAATTCCCACATCAGCAATAAAATAGCGAGGGCGAGCGGCCACTCAAACTGTTCGATGGGGACTTTTTTGCGCCGTTCCTCGATGTTCTGCCTCGGGAGGGGCTCGATGTAGCGGCTGTAAATGTCGTCGAGGCCTTCGCCGCGCTGTCCGAGCGGGGCATAGGCGCCGCCGGTGATGTCGGCGATTTGGCGCAGCGTGTTTTCATCGAGTTTCGACACCACGTCCTGCCCGCCGGCGTCCTGGTGGTAGGTGACGGCGCCGGAATCGTCCCGCTCGGGAATGCGGTCGCCGTTCGGCGTGCCGACGCCGATGGTGTAAATCTTCAGCCCATTTTGCGCGGCGTTCCTGGCGGCGTCGAGGACGCGGCCCTCGAGGTCCTCGCCGTCGGTGACGAGGATGAGGAACTTCATGTTGTTGGGCTGGGTCCGGAGGGCGTCGACGGCCTCGTCGATGGCGGTCGCGATGTCCGTGCCCGGTCGCGGAATGGTGTCGGTGTCGAGTTCCCGCACGGCGGTTTGGAAGGCGTCATGGTCGAGGGTCAGGGGGCATTGGAGAAAGGCGTCGCCGGCGAAGGCGATCAGCCCGAGGCGGTTGTCGGGCAGGTGGTCGGCGAAATCGGCGATGGCCAGCTTGGCGCGCTCAATGCGGTTCGGCTTCACATCCTCGGTCAGCATGCTCTTGGAGCAATCGACGGCGAGGAGGATGTCGAGGCCGCTCCGGCTTTCCTCGCGCCAGTCGTAGAAAAGATGGGGCCGCGCCATCGCCACGAAGAGAAGTCCCGTGGCGGCGGCGAGGAGGACCGCTTTCAGCAGCCGCTTGAAGGGGGAGACGCTGGCGGTCAGCGCGGCGACGAGGTGCGACGCGGCGAAAAGGCGCATCGCCTGGTTGCGACGGCGGCGCGCGCCGATTTCGAGGAGCACGATGGCGATGACGGCGACCAGGCCGATCGGGAGCCAGACCGGCTCGAAAAAACCGGGGTCGAGTTTGTCCCAGAGTTCGGAAATCATAATAAAAAATTCTTATAAATACTGCCGTGCGCAGCACTCATGGGACCCTCCGCCAGCGGGTGTGGGCCAGGACAATTTCAAAACCGAGAAAAAGCAGGCCGGGGTAGAGCGCCCAGGTGAAGTATTCTTTGACGTGCTGGAAATGTTTGACCGAGACCTGGCTCGTTTCGAGCTGGTTGATCTCCTTGTAGACGTGCGTGAGGGTGTCGTAATCGGCCGCGCGAAAGAACTTGCCTCCGCCGATGTCGGCGATTTTTTGCAGGGCGTCGTTGTCGATGTCGACGGGGATGGTGGTGTAAGTGGTGTGCCCCCAGGCGTCGCGAATCGGAAATTTCGCCATGTCGGCCGAGCCGGCGCCAATGGTGTAAATCTTGATCCCGAGGGCGTGCGCGGCCTCGGCGGCGGCGATGGGGGTGATCTTGCCCGCGTTGTTCGCGCCGTCGGTGAGCAGGACGATGATTCTCGACTTGGCTTTCGAATCGCGGAGCCGGTTCGCGCAGGTGGCCAGCGCCGATCCGATGGCGGTCGCGTCGCCGGCCAGGCCGACCTGAAGCCGCTCGACATTTTGCAGGAGCCACGCGTGATCGAGGGTGAGGGGGCTCATGAGATAAGCCTCGCCCGCGAAAGCGACCATGCCGATGCGGTCGTTGGGCCGGTCCTGGATGAAGTCCCCGACCGTTTCCCGAACGAGCTGGACACGGCTGATTTCCTCCCCGTCGGGCTTGTGGTAGTCGAGAGCTTCCATCGAGGGGGAGAGATCGATGGCCAGCATCATGTCGATGCCGCTTTCCTGCACCTGCGTGCTCGAATGGACCTTTTGCGGACGCGCCAGCGCGATCAGGCAGCAGAAGAGGGCCAGATAGCGCAGCGCGGAGAGCCAGCCGCCGGGCCGGACTTTGCGGCTCCGCGCGAGCGCCCCGAAAAGGCTGATGCCGGAATACTCGATCGCCGCCGCCCTGCCCCGATGGCCGCGCAGATAAGCCATCAGCGGCAGCAAAAGCAGGAGGGGCAGGACCCAGGGATGCGCGAAGGTGATCGAGTCCATGGCGGCCTATTTCCCGTTCCGGTGGGCCGGTTCGGGGAGCGGTTTTGTAGCGGTGACGAAACTGACGGCGCGTTGCTGCACCTGATCGAGTTCCGTCGAGGTGGGTTGATAACGGGCGAATTTGACCAGGTCGCACGATTGGAGAAAATCGCGCAGCAGGTCGCGATGTCCCGCCAGGGGCGTGACTGGGTCGGCTTCCATCTGCCGCAAAAATTCCTCCGTTGTCCGGCGGGTCGACGGGGCCTGAAAACGCTGGCCGAGGTAGGATCGGATCGTTTCCGAGACCAGGACGGCGTAGGGCATCGGGTTGTCTTCCCGGAGCAGCGCCCGGGCCTTTTCGAGTTTTTCCAGCGCCAGTTCGTAGGCGCTCTTGGAACTGAGCTGGCGTTGGGGCCGGAGGCGGAACCAGAGCAGGACGAGCAGGGCGACGGCGCTTGCGGCGCCGAGAGCGATCCAGAGCCAGAACCACGAATGGAGAAAGAAAACGGGCGGCCGGATGTCGTAGAGGCCGTCCGCCGGCGACGGCGTTTGGTCCGGGCCGTTGGTTTGCGCTTGGGCCAAAGGCGCTGCAAAAAAGAGGTGGAAAAGAACGCGAGCGCCAACTCTTCGGGTGGCCCGGGCTACTTGTTGCCCGGGCGCGCGTAGCGCGCAGGAAGCGACTTGATTGCTTGGATTGCCAACTTCGCAAATGTTTTTCCTTATATCCCCGCTTCCTGTGGCCTTCGGCCACCCGGACAACACAGGCACGCCTGTCGTTGCCGGGCCACCCAGAAAAGATGCCATTGAGATCGAAAGAGGATTCGCTTGTCTCATCCCAGCCTCCTGCTCGCGCGGTTCTGGAAAAAGGTGTAGAGCGCCTGGCTGTAAGGTTCCCCGGTGCGCAGTTCGAGCGTGTCGACTCCGGCCTGGCGCGCGGCGCGGCGGAATTGCTCCATGCGCTCCCTGGACTGTTGCGCGAAGGTCTCGCGCACGCTCCTGCTGTCGGTGTCGATTTCCATTACCTCGCCGGTTTCGGTGTCCTCGAGGGTGAGCAGGCCGAGCGCGGGCAGTTCCTCTTCGTGGCGGTCGCGCAGGTGGAGCAGGACGAGGTCGTGGCGCTTGTTCGTCAGGCGAAGCTGGCGGCGCAGGCGCTCGAAGGCCTCGGGCGGCTCGATGAAGTCGGAGATGACGAAGACGACGGCGCGGCGGCGCTGCACGTCGTTGATGAAATCGAGCGCGGAGGCGACGTCGGTGCCGCGGCGTTGCGGCGTATGGAACAGGACTTCGCGGATGACGCGCAGCACGTGCTGGCGGCCCTTCGTGGGCGGGATGTACTGCTCGATCTCGTCGGTGAAGAGGAGCAGCCCGACCTTGTCGCGGTTGCGGATGGCGGAGAAGGCGAGGACGCTGGCGACCTCGGCGGCCAGTTCCCGCTTGCTCTGGGTCTGCGAGCCGAATTTGCCCGAGGCGCTGACGTCGACGGCCAGGAGGATGGTGAGCTCGCGCTCCTCGCGCAGTTTTTTGATGAAGGCGGTCCCGGTGCGCGCCGTGACGTTCCAGTCGATGAGCCGGACTTCGTCTCCGGGCGTGTATTCGCGCACCTCGTCGAAGTCCATCCCGCGGCCCTTGAAGACCGAATGATATTCGCCGGCAAGGGCGTCGGTGACCAGTCGGCGCGTGCGCAGCTCGACCTGGCGCACTTTCTTCAGGATTTCTCGGGTGACGGCGGGGTCCATGGGGGAAGGAAGTAAGAAGGTAGAAGTGAGAAGTTAGAAGTTTGAACAAATCCAGTCCTTCCAACTTCTTCCTTCATACTTCTAACTTTCAGGGCACGGGCAGCGTATCCAAAATCTTCTGCACGATGTCGCGCGAGGTGAGATTTTCCGCCTCGGCCTCGTAGGTGACGATGACGCGGTGCTGGAGGACGTCGTGCGCGATTTCCTTCACGTCCTGCGGCGTCACGTAGGCGCGTCCGTTGAGGAAGGCCAGGGCGCGGGCGGCCAGTGTCATCGCGATGGTGGCGCGGGGCGACGCGCCGTATTGGATCCAGCCGGGAAAATCGAGCCTGTAGGCCTTCGGATCGCGCGTCGCGAGGACGACATCGACGATGTAGTCGCGCACCTTGTCGTCGACATGAATCAGGTTCACAACCTGCCGCGCCCGGAGAATGTCCTCGGGCGTCACGACCGGCTGCACGGAAAGGTTCGGCGCGGTGGTCGCCATGGTGTCGAGGATGCTCCGCTCCTCGGCGCGATTCGGATAGGTGACGACGATCTTGAGCATGAAGCGGTCGACCTGTGCTTCGGGGAGGGGATAGGTGCCTTCCTGCTCGACCGGGTTTTGCGTGGCCATGACGAGGAAGGGCTCGGGCAGCTCGTAGGTGTTTTCGCCGAGCGTGACCTGCCGTTCCTGCATCGATTCGAGAAGCGCGCTCTGAACCTTGGCGGGCGCGCGGTTGATTTCATCGGCCAAAACAAAATTGGTGAAGACGGGGCCGAGCTTCGGATTGAACGTGCCGTCGCGCGGGTTGTAAATTTGAGTCCCGACGATGTCCGCCGGGAGCATGTCGGGCGTGAACTGGATGCGTTGGAAGCGGACTTGCACCGCCGCCGCGAGCGTCCGCAGGGCGAGCGTCTTGGCCAGGCCCGGAACGCCCTCGAGCAGGACGTGGCCGTTGGCGATCAGGGCGATGAGGAGCCGGTCGATGAGGTATTTCTGGCCCACGATGACGCGGCTGATCTCCCGGCGCAACGGGTAGACCCACGCGCTCGCTTCCTTCACCGCCTCTGCGGTGCCGGCGAGGGTCGCGTGGCCGTAGGCGATGGAGCGGGCTTGTTCGGCGCCGGGCACCGGAGGCAGTCCCGAGTTAACAGTGTTTGAGGCGAAGACAGGTGCGGCTTCCATAATGCAATTTGTTATGGATGGAAAATAACATCAGTACGAGTCAAATGCTCGTCCATTACCAAGACTTAATAAGTTAGCCATCTCCCGTCCATGGCGGCTTCGAGAGAGGATTGCCCCATGCGACGCGGTACAATTCTGATTCCTATTCCTCTGCAACCTGCTAATCGGTTACGATGAGTTTTTTGCAGATTTTGATTCTTGGACTTGTCCAGGGCGCGGCTGAACTTCTCCCGGTTTCGAGTTCCGCCCACGTGATTGTGGCGGAGAAGCTGATGCGGCTCGATCCCTCCAGCCCCGAGATGACTTTTCTCCTGGTGATGCTGCATACCGGGACGATGTTCGCCGTGATCGTCTATTTCTGGAACTCGTGGCTCGACCACTATTGCAGCGATGCCTCGCATCTCGGAGGCGCGATCAAGAACATCCTCGCGGCCACGGCGGTCACAGTCATCGTGGGATTCATTTTGAAACTGATCATCGAGAAGGTTTTCATGCATGGCCAGGCCAAGGCCGAAGTCGAGGAGCTTTTTTCGAACCTTCCTCTGATTGGCGGTGCGTTGCTGGCCGCGGGCGTCCTTATCATTTACTCGGGATCGAGCGAGGAGAAGCGGCCCGGCGCTGGCGGCATCAGCGTCATGGGCGCTTTGGTGATCGGCGCGATGCAGGGGCTCTGCCTGCCTTTCCGGGGCTTTTCCCGGTCGGGCGGAACGATCTCGGCCGGGCTGCTGATCGGGATCGAGAGGCGGCGGATCGAGGAATTCAGCTTCGCGCTGGCCGTGGTGCTGACGCCCATTGTCGTGGTCATGGAATTCTGGCGTCTCATCAAGGCGCATCCGGAAATCGCCCACGGCTCGGCGCTGGCGAAGCTTTTGACGCCCGGCCTGCTCGGCATGGTTTGCAGTTTCGTGGCGGGATACCTGGCCCTGAAGCTTTTGTCCCGGCTGCTCGAAGCGGGCCGGTGGAAATACTTTGGATATTACTGCCTTCTCGCGTCGGCCGTTGTTTTCGGTCTCGCCTATACGGAGAAGGCGAATGCGTCCTCCACGGCAGTCTACACGAGCCCGACCACCGTGAGTAGTGCCATTCCAGAAAGCACGACGGTTTTAACCAACGCCGCGCCAGCCAAGGAAGCGCCCCTCCCGGTCATGGACGCCGGTTCCCCGGCGACCATGATGCCTGCTTCAACGCCCGCAACCAACATCGCGCCCGCAGTTCCAGCAACGAACGCGCCGGGACAATAGGGAATGAGACTTATGGGACTGATGCGACCTATGCGACAGGTGAGCCTGATTAAACGGTCCCATTAGTCCCATTCAGCCATGTTCCAACTCCTCAAAACTGATCCGGGCAGCCGGGCGCGCCGCGGATGCCTGACGACGAGTCACGGCCCGATCGAAACGCCCCAGTACATGCCGGTCGGGACGCAGGCCTCGGTCAAGGCCGTCGCCCCGCGCGATCTCGACGCGATGGGGACGGAGATCATCCTCGCCAATACGTACCATCTTTTCCTGCGGCCCGGGCTCGAGGTCTTCCGGGAATTTGGCGGCCTCCACCGGTTTATGAACTGGCACAAGCCGATCCTGACCGACAGCGGCGGGTTCCAGGTCTTCAGCCTGGCCAAACTGCGGCAGATCACCGACGACGGAGTCGAGTTCCGGTCGCACCTCGACGGCAGCAAATTTTTCCTCGGGCCCAAGGAATCGATCTCCATCCAGCACGCGCTCGGCGCGGACATCATCATGGCCTTCGACGAATGCCCGCCCTGGCCGTGCGAGGAAGCGGCCGTCGCCGCCGCGGTGAAGCGGACGATCGCCTGGGGCCGTTCCTCGCTCGACCACCATCTGCACCTGATCGCCACGCACGAGTTGCGGCCCACGGCGCGGCAGGCGCTTTTCGGGATCGTGCAGGGGAGCGGCTTTCCCCATCTGCGCGAGGAATGCGCCGCCGCGCTGACGGCGATGGATTTCGACGGCTATGCCATCGGCGGCGTGAGCGTGGGCGAGCCGGAGGACGAGATGTACCGGGCGGTCGATGCCACGGTGCCCCATCTGCCGCGCGGCAAGGTGCGGTACGCCATGGGCCTCGGCCAGCCGCATCAGATGGTGGAACTGGTCGCGCGCGGGGTCGATATTTTCGATTGCGTGCTGCCGACCCGCGTCGCGCGCCACGCGACGGTCTACACGCGCACCGGCACCCTGAACCTGCGCGGGGCGCAGTACCGGCTCGACGGCGCGCCCCTGGAACCGGGGTGCGGCTGTTATGCTTGTCAAAACTTTACCCGTGCCTATATTCGGCATCTATTCAAAGCGGGTGAAATCCTCGCACTGGTCCTGGTCAGCCTGCATAACCTGCATTTTTACCTGGAACTGATGCGCGACATCCGGGACGCGCTCGACTGCGATTCGTTCGGCACGTTTCGCGAGAACTTCCTCCGCACTTATAAAATTATCAAGGAAACCGATTAATGTCTTCGTCTCCAATTGCCCTCTTTTTCGCCCAGGTCACCAACGCCGCCGGCACCTCCGCCACGCCCGCCGCCGCTGCCAGTGCCGCCGGCACCGATGCAACCGCGCAGCAGGGCCCCCCATTGTGGATATACCTCCCTCTTTTTGTTCTGATGATTTATTTCGGGCTGATTCGCCCGCAGGCGCAGGCCAAGAAAAAGGCGGAGGAGACGATCAAGAGCGCCAAGACCGGCGACAAGATCGTGACGTCGAGCGGCATCCACGGCGTCATCACCAACGTGAAGGACACGACCGTCATCGTCAGGGTCGCCGACAACGTGAAGCTCGAGATCGAGAAAAGCCACATCGACAAGATCACGCGGCCCGATTCGGGCGCCGATCCCGAAAAGGCCGTCACCGCCAAGGTCTCCTGATTTCCCCCAAGCCCACCCCATCGCCCTATGCAACTCTCATTCTCCATTTTTATCGCCTCCCTCGGCTTCATCGGGTTTTTCGTCTGGTATCTCGCCGCTGAAAACGCCGCTTCCCGCCGCGCCGCCGGCGTCGGCGTGATCGCGGCCAGTTTGCTGACCTGCGGCCTCGCGCTCTACCCCATCGACAAGAGCATCCGGCTCGGGCTCGATCTCCAGGGCGGCACCGAATTTCTGCTGGAAGTCCAGGGCAATCCGAGTTCACAGGCGCTCGACCAGGTGATTTCGGTCTTCCGCAAGCGTCTCGACGCCCTGGGCACGCGCGAAATCAGCATCCAGCCCGAGGGCAAGGACCGGCTCAAAATCCAGATTCCCGGGTTGCAGGGGGCCGAGGTCGGTCAGACGGAAAATGTTTTGTCGCAGGTCGCGAAACTCGAATTCCAACTCGTCCCGCAGAACGGCCAGGAGCTTCTTGCCGCCGCCATGGCGCACATGGTGAATGGAAAGCCGACGCTTCCTTATCAATACGCCCTCGATTATGAGGTCCTTCCCGAATTGGAAAAAGACGCCCAGGGCAACGACATCAAAAGCTGGATCGTCGTCGAGAACAAGGTGCAGATGACCGGCAAGGGTGTCACCCACGCCGACGTCCAGATCGAGCAGGCCGGCACGCCTGTCGTGGAACTCGAATTCGACAGTGTGGGCAGGCAGCAGTTCGGCGAGGTCACAAGCGCGAACGTCGGACGTCTATTGGCGATCGTGCTCGATCGCGTTGTCCGAAGCGCGCCGAGGCTGAATGAACCGATCCTGGACGGCCGCGCCGTGATTTCCGGCGGCACCATGTCCCGCGCGGAATGCGAGGACCTCGCCAGCGTGTTGCAGAATCCGCTGGAGAACCCGGTCAAGATGCTGAGCACCAACTCGGTCGACGCCTCGCTCGGCGCCGATTCGATCCAGAGCGGGCTGCACGCGGGGATCATCGCGCTTCTCCTCGTGATTTCCTTCATGGTCATCTATTACCGCGTCTCGGGCACGATCGCGGTGCTCGCCCTGACCGTGAATCTTGTGCTGCTTTTCGGCTTGCTCGCCCAGTTCCACTTCACGCTGACGCTGCCCGGCATCGCGGGCGTCGTGCTGACCATCGGCATGGCCGTCGACGCCAACGTGCTTATTTACGAGCGCATTCGCGACGAGCTCGCCCTCGGCAAACCGGCGCGCTCGGCCATCGACATCGGTTTCGAGAAGGCCTTCAGCGCGATTTTCGACTCGAACGTGACCACGCTGATCCCCGCCATCGTCCTGGCTTATTTCGGCACCGGTCCGCTGCGCGGCTTCGCGGTCACGCTCGTGCTCGGCATCGTGGCCAACCTCTTCGCCGCGCTGGTGGTGACGCGCAACACGTTCGACTGGATTTTGACCGCGACCGACAAACCGAACCTCTCGATGATGCAGTTCATCAAGTCGCCGCGCTTCGACTTCCTCAGGTATCGCGGGTTCGGGCTGATCGTTTCTCTGGTCCTGCTCGCCGCGGGAACCGGCGCGGTGGCGATGAAGGGCGATACGCTGCTCGGGGTCGACTTCAAGGGCGGCGACGCGGTCACGATGACCTATACGCAGCCGGTCGACATCGGGCAGGTGCGCCAGGCGCTTCTTAAAAACGGCATGAAGGACGTCATGCTCCAGCCCGTTTCCGGCTCCACTTCCGGCAGATACGCGCTCCAGATCCAAACCGAGGAGCAGCAGGGCGAGAGGGCCGTGCAAATTCTTGAAAACGCTTTTCCACACGCCGGCTTTGTGGCCGGGTCGGTCGATAAGATCGGCGCCCAGGTTGGCGGCGAGATGAAACAGAGGGCGCTCACCGCCCTTCTGATGGGGCTTTTGGGCATTCTCATCTACGCGGCGATCCGCTTCGAGTGGTCCTACGCCATCGCCGCGGCGGTCGGCCAGTTGCACGATGTGCTCATCGCGCTGAGCATCATGGCGCTGCTCGGCCGCGAATTGACGCTGCCGCTGGTCGGCGCGCTTCTCACCATCGCCGGTTATTCGATCAACGACAAAATCGTCGTGTTCGACCGCATCCGCGAAGGCGCAAAAATGCGCGAAAAGGGAAGCTTCTACGAGGTGATCAATCGCAGCCTGAACCTGACGCTGGCGCGGACGATCCTGACCGGCAGCACCTGCCTGCTCGCGACCGGCGCGCTCATCGTATTCGGCGGCCCCGTCATCCACGACTTCTCCCTCGCGATGTTCATCGGCATCATGTCGGGCATCTACTCGTCCCACTTCATCTCGCCCGGACTGGCGTGGTGGCTGGGCCGCGCCGGACAAGGCAGTGGTTCGGGCAACTCGGGCCGTTCAGGCGTGTCCACCCCGACCGCGCCGGCTCCGGGAAAAAAGGCCGCCGTCGGGGTTTGAGGCTGCCGTCGTCGCCGCACTTGGGAATGTTATGAACGACCGCTACGAAATTGTAATCTATTGGAGCCATGAGGATAATTGCTTTTTGGCCGAAGTGCCGGAAATTCCCAAACTGATCACCGATGGCAGTACCCGGGGCGAAGCATTGACCAACGCCGAAGAGATGATTTCTTCCTATCTCGCCACCGCCCAGGAAGCCGGATGGACAGTTCCCAAGCCCTTGGGACGCTTGGCCTTTGCTTAAGAGGGTGTCTTTTCAATCCAGCGGCGGCAGGCTGGATGGAGCGGAGGCTGGCGCGGATTGCGGAACAACCTGCGTTGAAGGCATCGACGATGGCACCGCGGGAGTTTCGGCCACGGGCGCCGGCGCGGCGGGGGCGGGCATGTCGCGTTTCGCCACCGTTTTCACGATCTCGATCTTGAGGCTTTTCATCAATTGAAGAACCGGCATGTTCAGGTCGACGAGCGGGTTGACCTCTTCCAGGGCCGATTTGGTGATCGCGATATGGCCGACATCGAACCCGTCGAGCGCGGCGTCCATCGGCACCCATTCATCGGGACCGATCCACGCTTCGGCCCACATGTGAAAGCCGAATATCCCCGTGCTCGAGTCGACGGCATCGGAGATCGTCGGCTCCTCGACGCCCGGCGGAATGTACCCGAACCCGACCACGCATCGGGTGGGCAGACCCGCCGCGCGACCAAGCGCGGCGCAAAGCACCGCATGTTCCGTGCAATCGCCCTCGCGCGATTTGGCCGTTTCCTCCGCCGAGCCGAACCCGATGTTGAGGTCTTTCTTCGTGATGTAGTCCCGGACAAATTGTTCGATCCGATGCGCCGCCCGCACCGGATTTTTTTCATCGCCCACCGCCTCCCGGCCCAGGGCCTGGATTTCGGGTGTATTGACCTCCAGATAGGCGGAAGCCTGCAGGTACGGATGCAACTCCGGCGTGTCGGCGTGGGGCAACTGCCAGGTCGCGTCGGCGGCGGTGAAACGGGGCGCGGTGACTTCGACGTCGCACAAGCCCGGTTCCGAGGAAAGAACGCGCTGTTCGCCCTGGTTCCACAACACGATCTTCTGGCCGGGATCGAGGGGGATCAGCCGGTAAACCGCCTGGCCCAGGTCGTGCGGCGAGGGGAGGGCCGTATCGGGATGAATCATTGTCGTGGCGAAAATCTCGGCGCCTTCCGGCTGCTTCATGCACTCCGCGCGGTCGGTGACGTATTCGTGCATGTCCCCGATGCCGGGAATCACGGTAAGCGCCTCGACGTCGTTGCCCTGGTTGTCCACCCATATCGTCGAGAGCATGCCCGGCATGTTGCTTGCCTCGCTGGTAAGCCTCCACACCTTGCGGTCCGTGCCGCGAGTGTCGCGCGTTTCCTGCTTCACGACGGCGCCCTTCTCCTCCACGACGGCCTGGGGATAGTCGGTGTCGAAGGTGTCGAAGGAAAAAGGCCGGCCGGGCTTGAGAGGCACGGCAAGAGTCAGACGCCGCACGGCTTCAGGGCCGAGCGCGCTGAGCCGGGGCAGGTGGAATCGCTGCGTCTCGCCCCGGCTCGAAACCACCATGTCGTCGCCCTGGCGCACGCCGCTCGACTCGACGACCGCCCCCGTGTCGCTGATCTCGTCGAAACTCAGCACGCCGCCCCCGGCGTCCTCCGTCACCTTCGACGTCTCGGTAATTTTGAGATCGGCGCCGAGCCGTTTCACCACGAATTCCTCGTGGTGCGCCGTGATGTAGTGCGGACCGTCGGGAGTATCGGTCTTCGTTGTCACGGTGCTTCCAAACCCGCACGTCTTGCCATCCAGCACCACGACGACCCATTCCTCGAAGATCGGTTTTCCCGAGGCGCTCCCGCCGGAACCGGCTTCGGAAGAAGGCGCCTGCGCAAAAAGCCCCGCGGCGGTCAGAAACCACGCCAGCATCGCCGCTCCGGGCGGAAAGGGTTTATTGCGGCTGCAGCCCGGGAGTGGTTGGAGTTGCATCGACATTGGAATTGGTGATTGGAGCGGCATTCGTCGCGGCGTCTTCGAGGGGACGGGTCGGGGCCGCGTTCGAGTTTCCCGCCGGGGTGGCGGAAGCCGCGTCGGCAGTGTAGGCATAGGGCAGGACGCCGAATCCCGCGGTGGCGCCCGCATCCATCACCGTGGAAAGAATGTCGGGGGAGGCGTCCCTGTCGACCTTCACGGTCAGCTTCAAATCCTGGTTCGTAATTTTTTTGCTTTTAAGAAAATCGCCAAATTGATCCGCCGAGACAGGGGTGGTGTCGAAAAAGATTTCGTTCTTCGCCGTGATGTAAATGACCGAGGTGGATGTCGTGCCGGACGCATTCGGAAGCGCGGGGGCGGCGTTTGTGCTTTCCGTGGGATTCGGCTGAACCGGCGGCGGGGCCGGCGGTGGGGAAACCGGAGGCGCACTGGAAACAGAAGCTGTTCCGGGGATGGCGGGCGGTTTGGGGAGCAGGCCCATCCCTTGCAGAATGCCCGCCGTTCCACCCGCCGCGCCCGTGAGAAGAATTCCCTGGTTGCCGATGCCGGAAACGGAGTAACCCCGGATGCCATCCTCATCCGGAGTGGTGACGCAGGACCAGGTCCCCATCGGCGCGAGCCAGGTCAGGTCGGGGGGCAAATCCCTCCCCTTCAGCAGGTCCGCCAGATTCTTGTTGAACATGCTGACGATCGAAAGATAAGGCATCGCGGTCCGGTAGGCGCGATCCAGCAGGCGCGGGGAATCGAGAAAACAGACCTGCGTCGCGCGCTGGAGTTTATCCCCCGTCTGCCGCTTGAAATCGGCATTGTGCGAAAGGCCGATCGTTGGATCGCGCTGGAAGGAGCGCACCGCCTGGTTTTCCGTCAGGAAAACGCCAAAATAGGGGCCGTCCTCCGTGATCGTCGGGCTGATCGGCGATGGTTGGACGAATTCCAGGGACGCAAACTTCTGGCCGTTGGAATCCAGTTCCTTGATCACGGCCGAGGTCGCGTAGGCCTTGCGCGCCGACTCGATGATCGCGGTGATCGTGGGCTTGAAATCGTCCGGTTTGTCCAGCTTCACGAACAACCCCGCCTCGGGATAGGTCGAGTCCGCGCTCCATTCCACCTGCACCGAAATCTCAGGCCCGAGCGTGTCGGCGATGTTCTGCTTCGTGTCGAGGTCCGCGTTATGCGCCCAGGTTTGCAGAAAAACGAGCAACCCGTGCAGGATCGGATTGAAGGCCTTGTGTTCGACCGATGACGGAGAAAGTTGGCCCTTGAGGTTGCCATAGTACCGCTTCCAATTGACGCTTGACGCCCAGTAGAAGCGCGTGTCCGGCCCGGTGAATTTCAGGGTGTCGAACGGGCACGGGTCGACGGCCATCCCGGAGTCGATCTGTGCCGGACGCGGTATCAGGAGGGAAAAGCGGTCGACAATCTCGCCGTTCTCGAATCGGGTCGCCAGGGCCGCGCCGCCCCACGCATCGAGCTTTTGGCCCATATAATCGCCCGCCGCCGGGTCGGTTTTGGTCAGCTGGTTCCGGAAGAGATCCATCAGGGAATGAAAATTCACATAAACCAGCGTCATCGGATTGTCGCCCACCGCCGCCCGTGATTCCCGGTAATCGACATCCTGCGCCAGGCTCGACGTCGACGCCCTCTTTTGGAACCGCTCCAACCAATCCTGCAGCGACGCTTCGCCCCAGGACGTGACGATCCAGCCCTTCACCCGAGCCACGCATATTTTGTCCTTGGCGCCCGGCCCCTGAATCCACTGGTAATCGACCCCCGCCACCGTGCCCGTCCCCGTTTTGCCCTGCTTCAGGACGTCGGGCCACGCCCCCTTTAATTTTTCCACGAACGCGTCGAAATCGCCCAACCCCGCCTTCGGCTTCATCGCGGCGATGAGCCCGATTTCCTCGGGGTGATCGTAATCGAAATGAGTGATCGCGACGAACGATTGGCCGCTCAGGTTCGGAAGGAAGGCTTCTATCAAACCGAGGTTTTTCTCGCCGAGCAAATTCACGACGGCGTCTTGCAACGGCTTGGCATTCGGCGAATCGACCAGCGTTTTCAGTTGCGACGTCTGGTAGCTTTCGAGGATCGTTGCCGCATTCGGAATCGTCGCGAAAACGAGGGTGTTGGCCGGAACCAGTTCCGCCGAGTCGACCTCATTCGGGCCGAAGAGATACCACCAGCCCATCGCTCCCAGGCCGAACATCAGAAGAACAAGGGCGACGCCGGGAAGAAGAAACGAACGCAGGCCGGTCATGAGTCTGCTCATCATGACCCGCCAAACGCCGTTTGGCAATTCATGATGAATATCCGTTTAAAGCCCCAAACCGAATCGGCCCCGCCCGCTACGGTTCCCCCCGCGCCAACGCCTCCGCGCGGCTTTTTGCGGCGGCCAGGCAGCGCGCCATCAGCCCGTTCAGCGCGTCGTCCTCTTCCAGCACCGCGCATCCGGCCAGCGTCGTGCCCCGCGGACTCTTCACCTGCGCCGCCAATTCGAGAGGCGCCAGCGGCGATTGCGCGGCCAGTTGCGCCGAGCCGAGCACGGTCTGAATCGCCAGGTCGCGCGCCAGCTTCTCCGGCAAACCGAGCGCGACCGCGCCGCGAATCAACGCGTCCGTGAAATGGAACACGTAGGCCGGGCCGCTCCCCGACAGCGCCGTAATCGCGTCGATCCGGCCTTCCTCCACGCGCCACGCCTTCCCCGCCGAGGAGAGGACGCACTCCGCCAGCGCAAGATCGGCCTCGGTCGCATTCGGCCCGCCCGCGTAGACGCTCGCCCCAGCCCCGATTTGCATCGGCGTGTTCGGCATCGCCCGCACGACCCGCGCGGTTGAATCGAGCCAGCCGCGAATTTTTTCGATCGTCACCCCGGCCGCGATCGACAGGAAGAGCTTCCCCGCGCTGACTTCCCGCAGCGTCGACATCGCCTCGGCCATGACCTGCGGCTTCACGGCGAGGATCGTCAGGTCGCTTTGGCGCGCGACCTCCTCGTTGCGGGCGGTCCAGCGCGCGCCCGGCAGCAGGTCGAGAAAAGGCCGGCCCTCCTCCGCCGTCGGCGCGGAGCAAACCAGGCCGGTCGCCGGGACGACCCCGCCCTCGACGAGCCCCCTGCCCAGCGCGCGCGCCATCACTCCGGCGCCGATGAATCCGATGGTCATATGTTCGTGAATGTAGCGGCGGTCGGAGCCTCTCCTTCAGTAGCCGCGGCAGCAAGCCGCGCCCTGAGCGAAGTCGAAGGGGGAAGTCGAAGGAACCATCGCACTTAAATCACGCCCCCAGCCCGAATTTCTTCAGCTTCGTGTAAAGCGTGGGCCGGTGAATCCCCAGCAGTTCGGCCGCTTTCTTCTTGTTCCCGTTGCACTGGTGCAGCGCGGCCATCAACGCCGCCTTCTCCCGCTCGGCGAGGTTGAACGACTGGGAATCGGTGAGCAGCGCGCGGATTTGCGGCGGCGATTCGGAAAGCCCCGAGTCGGAAGCCTCGCGGTCGAAACCCATGCCGGGCTCGAAGGTCGTGCCATGCACGACTTCATGCGGCAGGTTGCGCCGCGTGATCATGCTCCCCGTCGTCAGCACCACGGCGCGCTCGATCACGTTTTGCAGTTCCCGCACGTTGCCGGGCCAGCGATAGCGCAACAGCGCGTCGTAGGCTTCCGACTGGATCGTCAGCAGCGGCTTGTTCATCTTCGTGCAGAAACGCTGGAGAAAAACCTGCGCCAGTTCCGGAATGTCCTCCGTCCGCTCGCGCAGCGGCGGGATCGAAAGTGTGAACGTGTTGAGCCGGTAAAAAAGGTCCTCGCGCAACCGTCCGAGGCGGATCGCCTCCTCGGGCCGCCGATTGCTCGCCGCTATCAGCCGGAAATCGGCCTTCATGATCTGCGTGCTGCCGAGAGGCCGGAATTCGCGCTCCTGCAGCACCCGCAGGAACCGCGTCTGCAGGTCGATCGGCATCTCCGCGATTTCGTCCAGGAAAAGCGTCCCTTCCGCCGCCGCGCACAACATGCCCGGAAAGTCCTGGCTCGCGCCGGTGAACGCCCCCTTCTTGTAACCGAACAATTCGCCCTCGATCATGTTTTGCGGAAAGGCCGCGCAATTCAGCTTGATCAGCGGCCCCCCGGAGCGCGGGCTCAGTTCGTGGATGCGGTTGGCGAAGATCTCCTTGCCCACGCCGCTCTCGCCCACCACCAGCACGTTCGCCTCGCTCGGGGCGATCTGCTCCACCAACTCGAAAAGCTCCTTCATCTTCACATTTTTGAAGATCGGCTGGAGCTGCGCTTCCGCGCGCTGCACCCGCTTTTTCAGCCGCTCGGCCTCCTCCCGCAACTGCACCGTTTCCTGGCGCAGCCCCTTGCTTTCCAGCGCCTTGGCCACCAGGCTGAGCAGTTCGTCCGGCACGTAGGGTTTGCTGATGAAATGGAACGCGCCGATCTTGATCGAGGCGATCGCGTTGTTGAGCGAATCATTCGCCGTCACGACGATCACCGGCAGCGCCGGATGTTCCAGGCGGATCGTCCGCAGCAGGTCGAGCCCTTCGCCGTCCGGCAGCCCTAGGTCGAGCAGCAGCACGTCCGGCTTGTGTTCGGCGATCAATTGCAGGCCCTGGCGGCCGGTAAAGGCCGACACCGAGGCGTATCCGCGCCGCTCCAGAATGGCTGCGAGCGTGGCCTGGATGTTCCGTTCGTCGTCGACAATACCGATCAGGGGCTTTGGACTCATGGCTCTATGGATAACCTACCTATCATATCTACCACAGGGAGAAGATGAAGGCGAGTCCTATGTCTGATTTGAAGACATTTTACACCAAGCCCCAACGGAGCGTCCATCGTTCCCAAACATGCTGCCCTCCGCAGGAGCCGCCCTCCGCGGGAGTTCTGTCAAAACTTCCACCCTCATGTCCTTCATGTTCCTCCTGTCTAAATTCCCCTGCCTTTTCCCTCTCCAAAAAATTCCGTTAATCTGGAAAATCTGGTAATTTGGTCTGGCTTCCCCTTCCTCCTCTCCTTCTTCAAAATTCAGCCGGGCTGCGCAACGCCGACGCGAGCCTCTCCAAATAATCGCGCCGGCGTATCTCGATCGCCCCGAGCCGCGCGGTGAGGGGGGAAAGCACCTGCGTGTCGAAAAGCTCGAACTTCCGGGCCTGCAGATGCTCCATCAGACGGCACAGGGCGATCTTCGAGGCGTCGGTCACGCGATGGAACATCGATTCCCCCGCGAAAAAGCCCCGGATCGCCACGCCGTAGACGCCTCCGACCAGTCGCTCCTCCTGCCACACCTCGACGCTGTGGGCGTGGCCCTGGCGGTGCAGTTCGATGTAGGCGTCGATGAACCGGGCGCTGATCCAGGTCGATTCCCGGCCCGCGCCGGGCGCCGCGCAGGCGTAGATGACCGAGCTAAAATCGTGGTCGAACGTCACGTCGAAGGAACGGCCGCGCAGTTTGGGCTCCAGCCGTTTGGGAGGACGAAACGCGTTGATCTCAAAAATCGCCCGCGGATCGGGCGACCACCACGTCAGCGGCTCGTCCGTCCACGGAAAAATCCCCGACCGATAAGCCAGGAGCAGACGCGGCACGGAGAGATCGCCGCCAAGGGCGAGCAGGCCTTCGCGGTTGGCCGATTGCAGATTCGGAAAAGCGAGGTTGTCCGGTCGCAGGATGTTCATGTCATAACGGTTCGCTGCCCGGGCCCAAAACCAGCAAAATATAAATCTGCACCAGGGCCACAACCGCGCTGAGGACGACAATCAGCAGCGCGGGCATCGCTTTGCGCGTGCGTAGATAGCGGCGGCCCATCAGAAAAATAAGAAGCAGGCTGAGCACGAGCGCGGCATGGGGCGCGAAATGCCACGCATAACGGTAACCCAGCACAAGGGCGATAAGGCCGCAGACCCCGCCCGCCACCAGCGACGGCACGCTCTTCGCCTTCACGTAGCCCATCACTCCGCCGACGATCAGCAGGACGCCGTAGATATAAAGAAGCAGGACAGGCCATGGAATCATGCGTCTATTTTGCCTGACTTTTCCCTTCCGCGCAACGCTCCTTAGTTGGCCGTCGCAATGGGACGTGTCCCTCTCTAACAGCTTGGGTG
Organism: Methylacidiphilales bacterium; assembly: GCA_035948935.1. Taxonomy (GTDB): domain Bacteria; phylum Verrucomicrobiota; class Verrucomicrobiia; order Methylacidiphilales; family UBA1321; genus JABDGH01. Next base: position 81,737 of record DASZIP010000001.1, read on the forward strand.
GCCCGGACTACTTTGTTGTCCGGGTGCGAGAGGGATGCATCCCTCTCGCACAGGAAGCGAATCTTTTCCTCCTCGTTCCCAAATTTCATTTGGGAACGAGGGAAATTACTGCCCTCCGCAGGAGTTCCGTCAAAAATTTCTCCTGCCTCCCAATCCTGTTAATCTTGTTAATCCTGTCTAAAAATTCCCCCTTCATCAGCCTTCATGTTCCTCCTGTCAAAATATTCGGAAAAAATCCGCGCCGATTCCGCCCGACCTGCGTCTAGGCTGGTGATGACGCTCCCCTTCGCGGTCGCAACCCCCTAACATGCCCCTTGTGACGACGTCCCTGATCCCCCCTTCACCCGCCGCGGCCGGCGTCCCGGCTGCGGCCGATGCCGCCCCCGGGATGGAATCGGCCGAGCGCATCATGGTCATGGCCGCGCTGGCCGGCGACGACGAAGCCTTCGAGACCGTCATCCGCACCTACAGCCGCCGGGTCTACGTCGTCGCCTACGCCATCTTGCAGGATGTCTCCGAAGCCGAGGACGTCGTCCAGGAGACTTTCCTCAAGGCGCACCATCAGCGGGGCAAGCTGCGCGAACCGGAGAAATTTCCGGCATGGCTCCTCACCGTCACCCGCAACGGCGCGCGCGACCGCCTCCGCCGCCGCCGTCCCCAGGCCGATGTGGCGACCTTCGACACCATGGTCGACCACCGCGCCGCCACGCCCGGCTCCGCCATGGAACAAGAGGAGCACCAGGCCCATCTTCGCCGCGCCCTGGCCACTTTGCCCGAGGAGCATCGCACCGCCCTCACGCTCCGCTACCTCGAAGGACTCGACTATCGCGCCATCGAAACCGCCATGGGTCTCAGCAACGGCGCGTTGCGCGGCATCCTCGGCCGCGCCCTCGGCACCCTCCGCCGCATGCCCGGCCTCGAAAGGAGCAGCCTGTGAAATCCGTTAAGGTAGGGACGCGAGTCCCTTCGCGTCCCACAAATGAATCGGTAGCCGTCGACCTCCGGACGACGGATTCCCCCGTAGCCGCCGCACGCCGGGCGGCGGAGTCCCTCGTTCCCAAGTTGCACTTGGGAACGCACTTGTCCGCGAAGCTGTGCTTCGCAGCCGGAGCAGCGAAGTTGCGGGGACAGGAACGTTCCCAAGTGCAACTTGGGAACGAGGAAAGGGTAGGGACGCGAGTCCCTTCGCGTCCCACACATTCGCGTTCCACGCGTCCCACAAATGAATCGGACGGCAGGGGACTGCCGTCCCTACCCGAAATACGCCCATGAAACCCATTTCCCCTCACGACCCCCTCGACGACCTGATCGCCGCCGCCCTCCACGGTGAACTCACGCCCGACAAACGCGCCCAGTTCGAAACCCGCATCAGCAACGACCCCGCCGCCCGGGCGGCTTACCAGGAGACCCAAGCCATGCACGACCTGCTCGAAAAAACCCACCAGACCGCCCAGCCCGACCCCGCCTTCGAACAACGGATGGTCTCCGGCGTCCGCCGCAAACTTCAGGACAAACAGCACCGCGAAACCGCCTGGGAAAGCCTCGTCGTGCTGTGGAGGGGGGTTAAGGGATTCTTCACTCTCAAACGCAGGCCGATCCCCTCTTTGGGAACCGCCATCGGCTTGCTCGTTATTATTTCCGTTCTTGCTGGCGTTGCTTTTGGACCGATCACAAATGGCATCAAGCAGGCCCAAGAAAATGCGGAAATGCAGAAGGAACGGCTTGTTCGGGAAGATGCTGAGCAAGAGCAGGACAAGAGCCTCGCATCATCAGACCGGATTCAGACCATGAATCGCGATATCACTGGAACAGGGATGCTCGGTGGCCCGAACACCTACGCCGGCGTGACGACCGTTAGTGGGGGCACGCTGGCCCTCAACGCTGGGAAGATGACCATGGGTGACACTGTTAGTCCAATGTCGCAAAACCTCTCGCGCTCGTTGGTGCAGAGTGACGTTGCCGCGTTAAAACACGCTGATGCGTCAGGAGCAGATACCGCCGGTGCCTTTGCAGCGTCACCCACCGCCATGCCAATCCCGCAAAACTCCCCTACCACCCCTCCATCGGTCACTACTAGGAACGGTTTGGCTACATCGACGGATCTACCGATGGAACAGAGGTTCCAACACGCGCCAGCGCAACAAGACAATTTCAATCTTGATGAGGGGGACACACAGTTAAAGTCCGAACTTGTTGCCAATAATGCCAAGGACGAGGCCCAAGCGGCCGCAGGCATTCCCCCGGCTCCCGGCACTCCAGCCGCCACCGACACCCGCAAACTCATCCGCAACGCCCAGCTCGATCTCGAAGTCAAAAGCTTCCAGACCGCCATGGACCAGATCGCGGCGCTCACGAAAACCGCGGGCGGTTACGTCGACACCAGCAATTCGCAGCGCGGCGGCAACGGCAAGCTCCAGGGCACCGTCGTCGTCAAAGTGCTGCCCCAGAACTTCGACGCCTTCCTCCTCAAGCTGCGCGACCTCGGCGAAGTCCAGAACCAGTCGGTCAGCACCGATGACGTCACCAAGGAGTATTACGACATGCAGGCGCGGCTCGACAACTCGCGCCGGATGGAGACGCAGTTGCAGGACCTCCTCAAGCGCACCAACGGCAAGGTCTCCGACCTCCTCCAGGTCGAGCGCGAACTGGGCCGCGTCCGCGGCGACATCGAGCAGATGCAGGGCCAGCTCAAGCTCTACGACTTCCAGGTCCAGTACGCGACCGTCACCATCCAGTTGCGCGAGAAGGACCTCAACCAGACCGCCGCCTACCTCCTCAAGGAGCAGGACGACTTCGCCCTCTTCGCCACCGACGTCGAAGGCACCTTCCAGAAGGCGCGCGCGACCGCCGACGATTTCAAGGCGCAAATCCTCGTGGCCAACCTCGTCCACAACTCGGGCAGCGACGTCGCGGCGGAACTCACCGTCATGGTCGCCCCCGACCAGATCGAGCCGTTCCTCGCGCAGGTCCGCTCCCTGGGCCGCGTCGCCAATTTCACGCGCCAGACCCAGCGCGTCCCCAAGGACGGCGGCGACAGCGACCAGCCCGCCGACCAGGCCCTCACCGAAAAGGACAAGGTCCAGGTCCATCTCGCCATCCGCTCCGACGACGAGTCGCGCAAGCAGGTTGCGCTGACCGTCGTCGCCAAGGCCGTCGATGACGCGCTCGACCAGGCGAAGACGTCCGCGCTCGCCAACGCGGGCGTCGAAATCCTCAATTCCTCGCTCAACAAATCGCCCCAGGGCCAGTCGACCGCGCAACTCACCGTCCGCGTTCCCGGCGCCGATTACGACGCCCTGATGACCGTCTTCCGCGCCCTGGGCCGGACCGCCTCGCTGAGCATCCAGCGCAACGACAACTCCGGCCCCGGCGCCAACGGCGACGACGCCCCGGTCATCATCTCGCTCGCCCTGACCGACGACGACACGCCGCTGCAGGAGACCGAGATGTCCGTCGTCGCGACCGACGTCGACAACCAGGCGCAGCAGATCAAGAAGGACGCGGCGGCCGCCGGCGTCGAGGTGAAGGCCTCCAGCTTCGAGCGCCGGCCCGACGGCGTCGAACTCGCGCAGATGACGTTCCGCCTGCCGATGTCGAAGTACCCCGCCTTCCTCCAAAGCGTGAAAACGCTCGGCAAGGTCGAGTCGCTCACCGTCCGCCGCGACGACCGCCCCGACCAGACGACCACCGACGAAACCGCCCCCGCCGAAATCAGCCTCCTCCTCCACAACCAGGGCGAGATCGTCCCCGACAACAGCGGCCTCTGGGCGACCCTGCGGCAGACCTTCGGCCAGGGGGCTGCGGCGCTCTTCGGCAGCGTCCGCGTGATCGGCGTCGCGATCGCGTTCCTCGCTCCGTGGGTTTTCACCCTTGTCCTTCTCGCCTGGGTGGGCCGCCGGATTTATATCTGGCGGAAGAAGTAGACACCGTGCCTGCCGCGCACGCTTTTATGAGTGCGCGCCGCGGAGCATGGGGTTACATTACATAATTGTAATAAACTCGAAAAAATGGCCGGGGTCACCATAAGTATATGAAAACTAACCTATCTTTCCCACGCGTTGCCCTTTTGGCCCTCGCCTTGGGAGCCGCGGGCGTCACCACGACTTTCGCCCAAAGCGTACCGTCGACCACAACCGCCCCAACCACGCCTCCGACTTGTTCGGGTTGCTGGCACCACCACCGTCATCACCACCATCACCATCATTATCCCGCCCCGACGACAACCCCGCCCCAGCCGACTTGAACGTCCTTGAGTCGCAATTGCGCGCCGATGATCTGAACCTCGCTCGCCGGGCCATGGCTCCCTGGAGGTTGCGCCATCGGAAATCTCAGGCAAATTAAGCGCATGAAACGATTTGAATACGACGTGGTCTTCATGAAAACCGAAGTGACCGATGCCTCGAGCCAGGGAGCCATCAGCCATCATGTCCGCAAGGTCCTCAACGCGATGGGCAAGGACGGCTGGGAACTCGTCTCGGTCGCGCAGGACCGGGAACAAATCCGCCTGTTTCTCAAGCGCGAATTGGTTGACGCATAGGTAGCCGGCGCAGGCCCTGCGCCGGTGCGCCCACGATACTAAGAACCGTCGCGCGCCGCGCGACGGCTGCCTTTTCAAAGTCTGATCACCATCACCACCACCCCCAGGACGATCAACGCCGCGCCGATCGCCTCCTGCGTCTTCACCCGCTCGCCGAGAAACGCCACGGCCAGGATGATCGCGATGGCCACGCTCAGTTTGTCGACCGGCGCGACCTTCGCCACGTCGCCCAGTTTCAGAGCGCGGAAATAGCAGAGCCACGACAGGCCCGTCATCACCCCCGAAGCGGCGAGGAAAATCCACGCGCGGTGCGTCAGCGCCGACCAATCGGCCTTTCCGCTGGTGGCGAAGGCCAGCGCCCAGGTGATGACGAGGATGACCGTGGTCCGGATCGCCGTGGCCAGGTTCGGATTCACGTCGGCCACGCCGACCTTCGCCAGGATCGCCGTCAGCGCCGCGAAAAGCGCCGAGAGAAGCGCCCAGATGAACCAGTTGTTCATGGAGAAAGATTACTCGGCGGCGACCAAATCGCGAGAAGCTTTCTTTTTTCTCTCGTTCCCAAGTTGCACTTGGGAACGCCTCCTGATCTTCGCGAAATTCCATTTCGCGCCAAATGAATCGCCGGCGCCATCTCGCGAGAACCTTTCTCTAAACGATTCGTTTCCCGATAAGCTTCCTCTAAACAATCCGTCTCCCGATAAGCTTCCTCTAAACAGTCCGTCATCCTGAGCGAAGCGAATGCGCAGCATTCGCGCAGTCGAAGGACCTTGTTGCTTTTGCCGAGGATATCCGAAGCGGATTGGAGTTCCTCCCCGCAAAGCCGTTCCGCCGCCATCCCTCGTTTCCCAATGAAGTTTGGAAACGAGGAGGCTGCGTCCACCCCAATCGAAAATGCCGCAATTAACTTGGGAAACACCGCGCCAGCCGCTATTGTGGCATGAGGAAAATGAATCCATTTCTCAAGATCATCCTCAGCGCGCTGCTGATTTGGAGCATCTCCGAAATCAGCCGGCGCAACACCTCCGTCGCCGCCTTGCTCGCCTCTCTGCCGCTCATCTCCCTGCTCTCCATGATCTGGATGTACCACGACACGCACGACGTGGCCCGCATCGCTTCATTTTCATGGTCGGTCATTTGGTACGTTCTCCCCTCGCTGATCTTGTTCGCGTTGCTCCCCCCGTTGCTCACCCGCTGGCAGTTCCCGTTTTACGCCGCCCTCTTTTTGGCGAGCGCCGCGACAATCGCCGCTTTTTTTGTGATCAAGGCGCTTCTCAAATTGATCGGAGTCACCTTTTAAAAATCCGTTTCCAATAAAGTCACCGCCAAACATTCTCCTTGCCACTTTCCCCATACCGGGTAGTGTGGCGCCGGTTTAGTGAGCAAACGCTCATCGGTTTTTAGTTCGGCCACGTGGCCAAAATCGCCCCCTAGTTGTCTTTCGATGAGAGATCGTTCAGGGCCATAACATCTCATCGACAAAATTCAATTGCGGCCCGGCGTCGGTGATTTATCGCCTTCGTTTTCGCCCCAATTTTCAGACAGCCTATATGACACATCACACCACCCTTACACCCAGCGCTCCCGCGGCCACCCCGCCGCCGGCGCCCACTACCGCGTTCACCGATCTTTCCCTTGCGGAACCGCTTCTGCGCGCCCTCAACGAAAAGAATTACACCGTCCCTTCGCCCATCCAGGCCAAGGCCATTCCGTTCCTTTTGCAGGGACGCGACCTCATCGGCATCGCGCAGACCGGCACCGGCAAGACCGCCGCGTTCGCCCTGCCCATCCTGCAGCGGCTCGCGGCGAACCCCGCGCCCGCCACGCCGAAGCGTCCGCGCGCGCTCATCCTCGCCCCCACCCGCGAACTCGCCGCGCAAATCGCGCAGAGCTTCGCCGCCTACGGCAAATTCCTCAAGCTCTCGCACGCCGCGGTCTTCGGCGGCGTCAGCCTCTCGCCGCAAATCCGCGCCCTGCAGCGCGGCGTCGACATCCTCATCGCCACGCCCGGCCGCTTGCAGGACCTCGAACGCTCGAAGCACGTCGTCCTCGACAAAGTCGAAGTCTTCGTCCTCGACGAAGCCGACCGGATGCTCGATCTCGGCTTCGTGCACGAAATCAAGCGCATCATCACCAAGCTCCCGCCGAAGCGCCAGTCGCTCCTCTTTTCGGCCACCATGCCGCCGGCGATCCAGGACCTCGCTTCGTCCATCGTCCACAATCCGGCCCGCGTGGAAGTCACGCCCGCCGCCTCGACCGTGGAACGGATCGAGCAGCACGTCTGCTTCGTCAACCGCCACGACAAGGCCAGGTTGCTCGTCCATTTCATCAACACGCATCCGCAGGGACTCGTCCTCGTCTTTGTCCGGATGAAGCACATGGCCAACAAGCTCGTCGACCAGCTCTTCAAGGACAGCATCAAGGCCGAGGCCATTCACGGCAACAAATCGCAGCCCGCCCGCCAGCGCGCGCTCGAGAATTTCCGCGCGGGCCGCAGCCGCGTTCTCGTCGCCACCGACATCGCCGCGCGCGGCATCGACGTGAAGGGGATCGCGCTCGTTGTGAATTTCGATCTGCCCGAGGAACCCGAGTCGTACGTCCACCGCATCGGCCGCACGGCGCGCGCGGGACTCGACGGCATCGCGGTCGCTTTCTGCGACACCACGGAGCGCAACCTCCTGCGCAATATCGAGCGGCTCATCCGCCGCCCGGTCCCGGTGCTCAAGGGCCATCCCTTCGAAGGCGCCGCCGGCTCGTCCAACGGCCCGCGCGAAACCGGGCCGAACTTCGGCTCCGGCATCGACCGCCCGCATCGCCCCGCTCCGCGTCACGGAGGTTTCCGTTCCCACTCGAACAACCGCACGGCGCCCCGCACCGGCGGCGTCGGCTTTACCCGCGCCGGCTTCGCCCGTTCCGGCGGTTCGAGGTACTGACCTTACTGTAGCGGCGGTCTAGGACCGTCCCCGGTAGCCGTCCCGCCGGAGACCTCTGTAAAAGTACCACTTTGCAAAAAAGCTCCGTCATCCTGAGCGAAGGCGAGCGGGGCGTTTCTTTTCCAATTAAGCGCTCGCCGAGCCTGAGTCGAAGGACCCGGCCGCTTTTACCCCCGATAACCAAAGGCGGGCAAAACCCTCGTTGCCAGTGGCTGCCTCGCCGCCTTCCCTTGGATGGGGGCACAACTTGGATGCCTGTCGCCTCCGAAAATGCGACATGGGTCCTTCGACTCGGCTCAGCCCATCGCAATTGAAAAAGTGCGTTGTCCGTTCGCCTCGCTCAGGATGACGGAATTTTAAAGAGAAGCTTTCGCAGAGGTCTCCGGCGAGTCGGCAGCTATTGCGGCGGTCTGCGCCCGCTGCCGCCCGTAGCTTTACTTGGGACGCCACAAGCCCGCGACCGGCGATTGCTTTCCGGTCGCGGTTCCTTGTCGAAGGGGATCGGTCAGGAAGCATCGGCCAGCGCCGCCTGGGCCGCCGCCAGCCGCGCGATCGGCACCCGGAACGGCGAGCAACTGACATAGGTCAGTCCGATATTGTGGCAGAACTTCACCGACGCCGGGTCGCCGCCGTGTTCGCCGCAGATTCCCAGCTTGATGTCGCGCCGCGTCTTGCGGCCCTTTTCAATCGCCATCTTCATCAGGCCGCCCACGCCGGCCATGTCGACCGTGGCGAACGGATTCTGCTTGATGATTTCCAGCGTCTGGTAGGCGGGCAGGAACGAGCCCGAATCGTCGCGGCTCATGCCGAGAGTCGTCTGGGTCAGGTCGTTCGTGCCGAAGCTGAAGAACTCGGCTTCCTTCGCGATCTCATCCGCCACCACGCAGGCGCGCGGAATTTCGATCATCGTTCCGACCAGGTAATTGAGCCGCACGTTGTGCTTCTTGCTCAGCTCGGCGGCCACCTGCCGCACCAGTTGCGCCTGAAGATCGAACTCCTTCGCGAAGCCGACCAGCGGAATCATGATCTCCGGCTTCACCCGGATGCCTTCCTTCTGCACCTCGATGGCGGCCTCGAAGATCGCCCGGATCTGCATCGTCGAAATCTCCGGATAGACGATGCCGAGACGGCACCCGCGATGTCCCAGCATCGGGTTGAATTCGTGGAGCTCGGCCACGCGCCGCGCCACTTTCTCCTCCGTGATGCCCAGCTTCCGCGCCAGTTCCGCCTGCTGTTCGTGCGTCTGGGGCAGGAACTCGTGCAGGGGCGGATCGAGCAGCCGGATCGTCGCCGGCAGGCCGTTGAGCGAGCGGAAGATTCCGGCAAAATCGTCCCGTTGATAGGGGAGAAGTTTCGCGACCGCGGCTTCCCGGGCCTCCTTCGTTTCGGCCAGGATCATCTCCCGCACCGCGTCGATCCGGTCGCCCTCGAAGAACATGTGCTCGGTCCGGCAGAGGCCGACCCCCTGCGCGCCGAAGGCGACCGCGTTGGCGACCTGGTCCGGCTGGTCCGCGTTGGTCCGGATTTGAAGCCGCCGAAGCTTGTCCGCCCACGTCATGAGCTGCGCGTAGATGCCGTAGGTCGCACTCTCCGCCGGCTCGAGCGTCTGTTCGATCAGCACCTGCACGATTTCCGACGGGGCGGTCTTCACCTCGCCCGCATAGACTTCGCCGCTGCTGCCGTCGATCGAGAGAAAATCGCCCTTGTTGAAAACGCGGTCCCCGACGGTCAGCGTCCCCTCCTGGTAATTAATGTGCAGCGCGCTCGCGCCGCAGACGCAGACCTTCCCCATTTGCCGCGCCACGAGCGCCGCATGGGAGCTGACTCCGCCGCGCGCCGTGAGGATGCCCTCGGCGGCGAGCATGCCGCGGATGTCTTCCGGCGACGTCTCCTCGCGCACGAGCAGCACCTTTCCCTTCACCGCCTCGGCTTCGGCCTCCGTCGCGTTGAAGTAAATGCGCCCCGTCGCCGCGCCCGGGCCGGCGGGCAGGCCCGCGGCGATTTTTTCCGCGTGCTTGATCGCCTTCCGGTCGAAGATCGGCGTCAGAAGCTGGCTGAGCTGGTCGGCCGGAACGCGGGCGACCGCCTCCTGCCACGTGATCAGCTTTTCCTTCACCATCTCGACCGCGATCCGCACCGCGGCCACGCCGGTCCGCTTGCCGTTGCGGGTCTGGAGCATGAAAAGCTGGCCGTTTTCCACCGTGAATTCAAAATCCTGCATTTCGTGGAAGTGCTTTTCCAGCGCGGTCCGGACGTCTTCCAGTTCCCGGTAGGCCCGGGGCATTTTCTCCTGGAGCGTCGCGACCGGATCAGGCGTGCGGACGCCCGCGACCACGTCTTCGCCCTGCGCGTTGATGAGGTATTCGCCGTAAAAAATCTTTTCGCCGGTGGCCGGGTCGCGCGTGAAGGCGACTCCCGAGCAGCTTTCGTTGCCCGTGTTGCCGAACACCATCGCCTGGACGTTGACCGCCGTCCCCCACTCGTTCGGGATGTTGTATTTCTGTCGGTAAACGATGGCCCGCTCGTTGTTCCACGAACCGAACACCGCCCCGATCGCGCCGCGCAACTGCTCGTGCGGATTGCTCGGAAAATCTCGCCCCGTCCGGTCGCGGACGAGTTTCTTGAAGCGCAGGATCAGTTCCCGCAGCGACGAGGCGTCGAGTTCCGTGTCGGAAACGTTCTTGCGGCCCGGGAAGACCTCTTCTTTCAACCCGTTGATGACCGTTTCAAACGGTTCATGGTGCTCGCCGGGGCGGGTCTGTACGCCCATGACGACGTCGCCGTACATCTGGATGAACCGGCGGTAGCAATCGTAGGCGAAGCGCTCGTTCGAGCTCGCGGCGATCAGGCCCTGCACCGTCTCGTCGTTGAGGCCGAGGTTCAAAATCGTGTCCATCATCCCCGGCATCGAGTCGCGCGAGCCGGAGCGGACCGCGAAGAGGAGCGGATTGCTCAGGCTGCCGAAGCCCTTGCCCAAAATCTTTTCGATCCGCTCGATCGAGCCGTCGATTTGCGCGTCGATCTCCTTCGGCAGCGTTTTGCCGTGCGCGTTGAACCACGTGCAGACCTCCGTGGTGATCGTGAAGCCGGGAGGCACCGGCAGGCCGATCCGCGTCATTTCCGCCAGGTTCGCCCCCTTGCCGCCGAGGAGCGCCTTCATTTTCCCGTCGCCGTCGCTGCGGCCGTCGCCAAAGAAATAAACCAGCTTGCCCTTTTTGGGCTTGGCCGCCGCGTGGCCGTTGCGGTCCGCAGCCACTTTCACGGCGGCTTTTTTCGCCGACTTGCCCCCCTTGCGGGAGTTGGCGGCGGCTTTGAGGAGGGCGTGACGATCTTTTTTCTTGAGTTTTTTCTTGGATTTTTTGGACATAACGAAGGGATTTTTTTTGATTGCGAGAGCCGAGGCTATCATCCGAGAAAGGTGAGTCAAGCGCCGCACGATTTTTCCTGTGAAAAAGGAGAGGTTGTCCGTGGTAGCCGCCGTGGGCCCTCGCGTCGGCGCCTTCTTCCGTTTCCGTCATTCTTGCTGAGCGAGCGTTTCCCAGCCGCGGCAGCAAGCCGCGCCTTGAGCGGCACCGACGGGGGAAGTCGAAGAATCTTCGAAGGATCAGTTCCGTCTGTAGCCGGTTGACGGGGTTGGTTGCCAATAATTAATTGTACCTTTAATTTAGTATTTTAATATTATCATCAAAAAAAATCAAAAAAAATTATTGACCAGATTGGGTAAAAAGATACGATTTACGAAAGCTCTCAAAACTATGCCGTGGGTTGTTGTAATTGCGGCTGAGGGGGTTTAACATAAACAGATCAGAAATCTTATGAAAAACGCAACAACTCGGTTGGTAAGAACATTAATCCTGGCTCTTGGCGCTTGTGCGCTGCCTTTGTCTGTGAGCAAGGCGCAAGTAATAATCTTCCAAGATTTTACTAATGGCGATACGACCGCGACTAACATTGTTGGCGCAACGCCCGTTGTGGGAACGGTGTGGACGGGACTTTCCAATGGGCTTCAATACGGTAATGATAATGGCACCCAAACCGGCAACACCAGCCTCTATACAAATGGCAGTGCGCGTCTTGTATTCGCAGGATTTACGCAGACGCTCGGGGCGGGACAAACGCTTACCCTTACCTTTAACGCCCAAAGTTTGACTTTTGGTGGCGGTGGCACGGATGATGGGGTGAGCTTATTTACGGGCTATACTGCGGCAAATGGTGGCGGCAATGTTAACGGCGGAGCTTCGGAAGTGTGCTTCATTGGAGCCCCTTTTGGCGGCGATAGTTGGGGTGTTGATGGTGACAACAATTTATTCACGGCGGCGAACAATCCTGGGCCAAACAAAAATGCTACCGAGGCTCTTGCCGGAAATACGACTGTGCCAACCGAAGCCACCTTTACCTACGTGTACAATACGGGTGCCTGGACTTTAACCACCACGGGCGGGGTTAATATGGGCGGGGTCGGAACGGCAGGCGAGGCGATAAATGGGCTCGAGATTTCAAACAACAACGGTGGGGACATTGATTTGAACACTCTCACGGCGTCGGTCGTTCCGGAGCCGTCCTCCACTGCGTTGATTGCCGTGGGCATTGGTGGCTTGCTTCTCGTTATGCACCGTCGGCGGGCCTTTTCAGCGAATCATTAATATCGGCGCCCGCCTTCGAAACAGTGGCGGGGAAAAGGGGAGTGGAGTGGCAGCGTTTGCGGCGGTTGCGTTGTACCGCTGTCATCCCGATCCCAGGCGTGTCGTATCAATGCCCTCATCAGAGGGCGAAGGCGCGGGCGCGCTTTCCTCGCGGGCAGCCTCCTTGATCGACGGCAGCGCCGAAGTCTCGCCGATGTGGTCGCGCCCCACGCCCATCGCGTCGACTTCCCTCTTCGCCGCCAGACGCATCTGCGCCAGCTCCTCGCCCACCCGGTAGTCGGGCCGGTGGCAGAGCGCGTGCAGCACCGCCCAGTCCATCTGGAAAACATCCGCGAGGGCGTTGATGAGAAGCTGGTGCGCCCGCGCATGCGCCCCCGCGTCGGGTTCGGGATGGACCGCCGCCAGGATGCAATCGGCGGTGATCTCCTCGACAGGCAAAAGCTTCAGCACGCCGTGGTCGGTCGTGAAGTCCCGGCACAGGTCGCGATGGACGATGACCGTGTCGTTCTGGAGCCGGACCGGAATTCCCGCGACGGTCCAGTGGTCAATCGAGCCGCTCGCGCCGAGCTGGCCCCGCATGATTTCGAGAATCGCGCGCGGCGCGAGGTCCCCGGCGAAAGCGGCCAGGTTCACCTCCGGATTTTCCGACCCGGTCGTGGCGTAGCTGTCGAAGGCGAGCTGGCCGGTGCCGACCAAAACGACGCCCTTGATCTTGAACAGCGTCGAGATCAATCCCGCCAGTTGCAGCGTCCGCTCCGTCCTGTCCTCCATCCTCTCGAGCGTTTGAATGGCGTCATCGATCCGTCCCATGAGGCCGAAGCCTAGGGTGTGTTAGCGAATAGGGCAAGGCCGCGTGGCGAGTCGATTTTGGGCTGCGCCGAGGCGCGAGTGAGGGAGCATACCCTCTGCGGGCTTTGACCGAACGAGCAACAAAGGCGCAGCCCAAAAGCGCCGCCACCCTTCGGGCCGGGGATATCGCATTGTCATGAAGGAGGTCATGGCCTATCTTATCCAGCATGAAACGGGTCTTTTCCATGGAGGAATGGGACGAGCGCGGCCGGCGAATGGAAGAATTGTCGGCGCGGCTGGCCCAACAAGGCTTCGTCATCAAACGCCCTCCCATCGATCAACAGACCCGGAAAAGCCCACAGAAGCGCGCACTCCTGAAAAAGCTCTATGGACCAACCGGCCAAAGCTGATTTTAAAAAGCGGGAGCGCATTGCCGCCCGTGTTTCGGCCGCTTTTAAAGCCCGGGGATACCAACTGGTTCAATATGGAGGGGCCACGGTCGAGCAATATAGTCGCGGAAAGTATACAACCAGTGACGTCGATTTGGGATTTGTTGATGTGGCCCCGTCCCTCGACGTGCGCGCCCAAATTATGGAGTCGCTGGGCTGCGAGCGCGGCACCCGGCTCTATCTGTTGGAGGGCGTCGTCGTTGATCTTGGCGGGCAGGCCGAGTTGCTAAGCCCGCGCCTGGTTGAACTCGACACGCCGGAGGGCCTGCTCCTGTTGGAAGCGCCGGAGGAAAGTCTTGTGCAGCGCGTTTTGATGTCGGTTTATCCCCAGGATGACGAGGATCAGAAAAAGGCCGCGCTGATGCTCATGGTTCAGGCGTTGGCGGGCAATTTGCCCCTCGATTGGAATGAAGTCGACCGTTTGGCCGCGTTGCCCGGATTCAAGATTCAGCCGGTGATTGCCGCGTATAAGGAAGAAGCAAAGAAAATGGTTTCTTGGAGTGACTAAAGTCAGAATTGTAGCGGCATTTACAGAGTGCCCTCGAGCCGCTCAATCACGTTCGTTATCGACCATACCCCAGATAACGGGAAAAGAAAAGCCCTTCACTGTGAGGCAAAAGGGCTTTTTATCAATCAGCGACGGTCATAGACCGCCGCTACATTACGAACACCCCAAGCTCGCGCCGCAATTCAGGCACGTCGCGCATGACCCGGTGTGCTTGATTTTCGACGAGCCGCATTCGGGGCAGGTCAGGCCGTCCTTGAACCGGATGATCAGTTCGCTCGAATCGGTCTCGATTGTCGTCGTCCCGCCCATCCGGTGGTGCGAAGTGACGGTGGGTGAATCCTCGGCGACGGGAAGTTCGGTGATCGGCTTATTCAGCGTTTTTTTTTCAATCTCCTGGATCTCCTTCATGGGGAGTTCCTGCTGGTTCTTGCCGGGGTTGCTCGCCTCGCGATAGCCGGCGATGAACTGGATGCCGAGCCAGCGGAAGATGTAATCGGTGATCGATTTCGCGATCCGGATGTCGGGGTTCTTGGTGAACCCGCTCGGCTCGTAATGGACGTGCGAGAATTTCTTCACCAGCGCCTCGATCGGCACCCCATATTGCAGCGAGAGCGAGACAAGCGTGCCGATGGTGTCCATCAGTCCGCCGATGGTGCTCCCTTCCTTCGCCATCGTGATGAAGAGTTCGCCGGGGCTCTTGTTGTCGTCGAAAAGCCCGACCGTCAGGTAGCCTTCGTGGCCCGCGATGTCGAACTTGTGCGTGATCGAAACGCGCGTGTCGCCCATGCGGCGGCGGATCGGCTTGGGCGAGACGACGACAGGCACGGGCGCCGGGGCGACCGCCACCGCGGTCTCCGTGCCGCCCATGTCCTTGTTCTTTTTGACGTTGAGCGGCGCCGAGCGCTTCGAGCCGTCACGGTAGATCGCGACCGCCTTCAGCCCCAGCTTCCACGACTCGATGTAGGTCTGCATGATGTCCTCGACCGTCGCCGAGTTGGGCAGGTTGACCGTTTTCGAGATGGCGCCAGACAGGAACGGCTGGGCCGCGGCCATCATCCGGATGTGCGCGCGGTAATGGAGCGACCGCTCGCCCTTCGCCGGCCGGAAGGCGCAGTCGAAGACGGAGACGTGCTCGCCCTTCAGGTTCGGCGCGCCTTCGATGGTGTCGTTCTTGTCGATGTAGTCGATGATCTCCGTGATCTCCGCGGGCGAATAGCCGAGTTCCTTCAGCGCGCCCGGCACGGTCTGGTTGACGATCTTCAGCATCCCGCCGCCGGCGAGGAGCTTGTATTTCACCAGGGCGATGTCGGGCTCGATCCCGGTCGTGTCGCAATCCATGAGAAACCCGATCGTCCCGGTCGGCGCAAGGACGGTCACCTGCGCGTTGCGGTAGCCGTATTCGGTGCCGCGCTCCAGCGCGGTTTCCCATGCCTTCACGGCGGCGGTGCGGATCGACGCGGGCGCGGTCGAGTCGATGTCGGCGCACGCCTTGAGGTGGCGCTCGATCACTTCCAGCATCGGCTTGACGTTGTCCGGCGCGAGCGGCTTTTCGACTCCCGCGCAGCGCGAGTTGTGATAGCCGGGGAACGGCCCGGTCGCCGCGGCGATTTCCGCGCTGACTTCGTAGGCCGTGCCCGTCATCAGCGACGTGATCGCCCCCGCCAGCCCGCGGCCTTCGTTCGAGTCATAGCCCTTCCCGTAGCTCATGATGAGCGAGCCGAGGTTCGCGTAGCCGAGGCCGAGTGTCCGAAAAATATGGGAATTTTCCGCGATCGGCGCGGTGGGATAGCTCGCGTTGTCGACTAGGATTTCCTGCGCGATGATGTAGACGCGGACGGCGCTCCGGAACCGCTCGACGTCGAACGAGCCGTCGGCCTTCTTGAACTTCATCAGGTTCAGCGACGCGAGATTGCACGCCGTGTTGTTGAGAAAAAGATATTCCGAGCACGGGTTCGTCGAGTGCTGCCGGTCGGTCCCCTTGCAGGTGTGCCAGCCGTGGATCGTGTCGTCGAATTGCATCCCCGGGTCGCCGCAAATCCATGTCCCCTCCGAGATGCTCCGCAGCAGTTCCTTCGCCTTCTTCTTTTCGCAGGGCGAGCCGTCCCGGACGTTCTTCGTCCAGTAGTCCTTGTCCTCGATCGCCGACTTCATGAATTCGTCGCTCGCCCGGACCGACAGGTTCTCGTTCTGGTACATGATCGATCCGTAGGCCTCGCCGTTGTACGAGCCGTCGTAGCCCTGCTCGATCAGCGCCCACGCCTTCTTCTCCTCCTTTTGCTTCGCGAGGATGAATTCCTCGATGTCGGGGTGCGTGTCCTTCAGCGTGTTCATCTTCGCGGCGCGCCGGGTCTTGCCCCCGCTCTTCACCACGTTCGCGATCTGGTCGTAGACCTTCAGGAACGACAGCGGCCCGCTCGGCCGTCCGCCGCCGCTCATCTTTTCCCGCGTCGAGCGGATCGTCGAAAGGTCCGATCCCGTCCCCGACCCGAACTTGAACAGCATCGCCTCCGACCGCGCCAGGTCCATGATCGATTCCATGTTGTCGTCGACCGCCTGGATGAAGCACGCGCTCCCCTGCGGATATTCGTACTGCGTCGCCGCCCGCTCCGTCTTGCCCGTCTGCCGGTTGAAAAAGAAATTCCCCTTGCCGCTCTCGCTCCCGACCCCGTACTGGTGGTAGAGCCCGACGTTGAACCAGACCGGCGAGTTGAACGCGCCGTGCTGGTTCACGCAGAGCCACGTCAGTTCGTTGTAGAAGACCTCGCCGTCGGCCTTCGTCTTGAAGTAGCCGTCCTTCATGCCCCAATCGGTGATCGTCCGCGTCACGCGGTGAACGAGCTGCCGCACCGAGGTCTCCCGCCCGTTCTTCCTCGGATCGGTCCCGTGCGCGATGTCGCCGTAAAAATATTTCGAGACCGCGATCTTCGTCGCCAGGACGCTCCAGCTTTTCGGCACCTCGACGTTTTCCTGCTTGAAGATCGCCTTGCCCGAATCGTCCGTGATCTCCGCCGTCCGTTTGTCCCACTCGATCTCGTCGTACGGATGCACCCCCGGCTTCGAGAAGACAGGCTCGAACGTCAGGCCCCGGTCCTCGAACTTCGTCCTTGCCGTCGTCTCCCCCGCCACGACCGCCGCGGCGTGAATCCCCGCAGTACTCGATCCGTTGCCGCCACCACTACCGGTGGGGGTCTCCGAAGGAATCGTTTCAGCGCGGCGAAATTTAGGCAGGATCGTTTTCATAGAGGGAAGAGGAGGCGTAAGGGGACTTCATTGTGACGGCTATCCGGCAGTCCGATTTCTACCGTATAAGGTAGCTCGCCACGGGTTATACTACTACTAATTGTGGTTTGTTCGGTCAATGAAAAATGTGTAAGGAAAGTCATTTTGATGGCAAATAAGCCAGTATGAACGAGATAAATTTTCATCAGAGGGCGTGAGAGGTAAAATATACTTATGTATAACGATGCGCAAGCCCTTTTTTTGCTTAAAATCGAACTCCGACGGGCAAACCGAAAACCCTCATGGCGTCAGCACATCGTTCCGAATCGCGCGGATCACCATCCGCTCGCAATACTTGTCCTCCGCGTAGCTCACCTGGTGCGTCCCCCAGCTCAGCAGATGGCGCACGAGGTCGCTGATGCCGTACCCGGCCCAGTGATACTCGATCACAAACGCGTCGACCTTCGCCGCCGTCTTCGCCGTCATCGCCTTCAGGATCGGCCACTCCGCGCCTTCGCAATCGAGCTTGCAGATCCGCACCCGCTCCGCGTGATTTTCCGCCAGCGCATCCTCGAATGTCGTCAGCTCCACCTCGATTTTATTCGACACCTTCAGCTCCATCTGCCGGGCGAAATCGCCGATGATCGTGTTCATCCCGCCCCCGAGCTGGTCGCTCAATATCATCTCGATCGTTCCCTTCCGATCCGAAATCCCGCAACAACGCGCCGTCACCCGCCCGGCAAGACCGTTCTCCCTCACGTTTTTTTCGAGGTACTCAAACACCGCCGGCACCGGCTCGAAAACCAGCACCTTCGCACCCTGCCTCGCCGCGTAGCACGTGTAGAAACCATGGTTGCCTCCGATGTCGACCACCACGTCGCCGGGCCGGATCGGCACCTTCGGAATGTCGTAATCGTGATCGTGCCACACCTCGCCGAACATCGCGTACGACGCGACCTTGCACACGACGCGCGTCCCGGTCGCGCGATCGACCACCCGGACGTCGCCCTTCGGAAAAAACGCGCGCCGAAAAAGAATTTCCAGCGGGTTGCCATAGGCCTGGCAAAACTTCATCGAGTTGATCGCGGTTTGAAAAAGGGGCATCAAAAATCCAAATTCAGGCGATACTGTGTGTCGTCTCCACTCTTGTCGAGGAGGATTTCCCTCTGTTCCGGCCCCTCTCCGCCGGCTCCCATTGAAAGCTTGAAAACAAACGGCGCATCAGCCTATTCTTTCATCGCAATCGACCGAACGGGGCTGACGATTAGCGCCCGGTGTGCCGTCCTCCTCCCATGCAAAACATCGCCATCGCCGGATTGGGAATCATCGGAAGCGCCTGGGCGCAAAATCTCCACGAAGACGGCTTCGCCGTTCGCGGCTGGAACCGCACACCGAAAGATTTCCCCTTTTACGAGCCCGACCTCGTGACCGCCGTCACCGACGCCGAAATGATCATCATCGTCGTCGCCGATCCGCCCGCGGTCGAAAGCGTCCTCAACGTCATCGTCCCGTACCTCCAGCCGGGCCAGCTCGTCGTCCAGTCGAGCACCATCTCGGCCTACTGGACCCGGCTCTTCGCCGGGCGCGTCGAAGCCGCGGGCGGCGAATACCTCGAAGCGCCCTTCACCGGCAGCAAACCGGCCGCCGAAGCGCGCGAGACCGTTTTCTACCTCGGCGGAATGGAATATCTCGTCGAAAAAGCCCGTCCCGTCCTCGAACGGCTCGGCTCCCACCTCCTCCACATCGGCCCGACAAGCGCCGCCTCCTCGCTCAAGCTCGCGATGAACCTCAACATCGCGCTCGTCATGGAAGCGCTCAGCGAAAGCCTCACCCTCGCCCGCGCGGCCGGAATTTCCGATGAAATATTCTTCGACGCCTTGCACATCAACGCCGGCCGCTCCGGCATTTCCGACCTCAAAGAGCAGAAATTAATGACCAAAGATTACTCGCCCGAGTTTTCCCTGAAGCACATGTTCAAGGATTTGCGCCTCGCCCTCGAGACCGCCGGGAATCTCGACTTGCATACGGCCAAGGCCCTTAAGGCCCTTTATACCAAGGGGATGGAGGCAGGGTACGGCGGGGATGACTTTACAGGAATGATCCGGTTGCTGGCCCATCCCAATAAACTCAAAAAATAAATGCGAATCTTTTGAACATTAGCTACACGTAAGGGGTCTTATTCATTGTTAGTTTCATTCATTCTCCTCCTAGATCAGGCGGTTACTCCTCGGGGTAATCGCCTGATCGCTTTTTGAGGATAAGCAGCCCAAATGCCAACTGAGACCTCGGCCAAAGTCTCTTTTCAAAAACTCCCTCATTCCGTGGGGCCCGTTAACAACCAGGCTCTAGAACTCATTGCAAAAGTAGACATGGGTTGCGCCGGGAGGGATTTTGCCTTGCGGCGAGGAGTCGAGCGAGAAGCATAGCGTAGCTACGTGACGAGCGAGCGACGAAGCCGCAAGGCAAAAGAACCCCGGCCCTTCGGGTTGCTTTTTCAGAGATGTCTGGCTGCGTTGCTCCTTCGGTCGAGATGCACTGCGGCATCACTCCCTCTCTCTCGCCTTGCCAGACATCTCTGAAAAATGTAACGCAATCCATGGCTACTTTTGCAATGAGTTCTAATACCGTCATGGTTCCCCGCCTTAGAGCTTATCCTTAAATAAGGCATGGCCGCACCGTGAGGGCCTTGGCGTGGTGGCGCGGAGTCGAGTGAGGAGCATAGCCATGGCTACGTGACGAGCGAGCGACAAAGCCACCACGCCAAGGAACCCCGGCCCGGAGGGTTGCGGCCATTTTGGCCTCTGGCTTCGTTGCTCGTCGGTCACAGACCACTGCGGGTATGCTCCCTCCTCGGCGCCTCGCCAGAGACCAAAATGGACAGCAATGCGGCTCATGTTTTATTTAAGGATAGGCTCTTACTCAGTCCCCAAAAAATCCCTCCACAAATTCACCCGCATGGAACCGCTTCAGGTCCTCCGGCTTTTCCCCCCGCCCCAGGTAATAGGTGGGAAGTCCCACCTCGGCCCGAACCGCCGCGACCATCCCCCCTCGCGCTGAACCGTCGAGCTTCGTCACGATCAGCCCCGTCAATCCGATCGCCCCGTGAAATTCCTTCGCCTGCGAAAGCACCCCCGTCCCCGTCGTCCCGTCCGCCACCAGCCACGTGTGATGCGGCACCGCCTCCGCCTTCTTCTGCAAACTCCGCTTGATCTTCCCCAGCTCCAGCAGCAGGTTCCGCTTGTTCGCCTGCCGCCCCGCCGTGTCGATGATCAGCAGGTCCGTCCCCGTTTCCTGCGCCGCCAGCAGCGACCTCACCGCCACGCTCGCCGGATCGCTCCCCGGCGCCCCACTCGTCACCGGAATATCGAGCCGCGCCCCCCACGCCTCGAGCTGCTCCGCCGCCGCCGCCCGAAAAGTGTCCGCCGCGCCCAGATGCGCCGACCGCCCCTCCTGCCGCGCGCGCGCCGCCAGCTTCGCCGCCGTCGTCGTCTTCCCGCTCCCGTTCACCCCGATCAAAAGAATCGCCTCCGGCTTCTGTTTGATCGGCAACGGTGGTGGAATCCGCACCAGCTTCGTCATCTTTTCCCGCAGAAAAAGCTCCGCCTTTTCCGGCGAGCGCGACAGCCCCTGCTCCCCGATCTCCTCCACCCATTCCGTCGCCAGCTTCACCCCCAGATCGGCCTCGATCAGCAGCGCCTCCCAATCGATCTCCTCTCCCTCGCCCCCGCGAAAGCGGTCCACCAGATGATTCCAGAAACTCATGTCACCCGTTCCGACGGGGGTTGCTGTTGAGGCGGAAAAAGCACCACCCGCAGCGGATAATGCAGCTTCAATTCCCCATCCAGCACAATCTCGATGTGATGCGCCCCCGCCTCCCGGAATTGCAACCCGCCGAAAATATTCACGTTCGTCGTGTGGCTCTCCTCGTTGCCCAGGTGGAACCGCGTCGTCGCCGACGCCAGCACCGTCTCCTCGTCCGGCGCAAGCAGCCGCGTCACCTGCTCGAACTCCCCGATCCCCGACGACCACCGCGTCCACACGCAAAGCTTGATGATCTGAATCGGCAGCGCCGGGGCGCCGATGAAATTCACGATCCCCACGATCGTGTGCGCGCCGCTCGCCTCGACGCGGACGTCTTCGCAGGCAAACGACGCCTGCAGGTCGGGAATCATACGGTCAAGGGGCATAATCTTGCTTTCGTTCGGTTGGAGTTTTTAGCACAAAGACACCGCATCAGAAAAACAGAAAGAAGATAGAGTGGCAAATGTTCCCTCCCCAATTCCGTAATTGCGTCATGCTTCCCCGCCTTCCCAAAAAAATCTTCCCCCTTCCAATCCTGTTAATCTTGTTAATCCTGTCCAAAAATTCTTATACCTTCCTTCTTGTCCTTCATGTTCCTCCTGTCTGAATTCCGTTAATTCCGTCAAAATTCCCCCGCCTTCTACTTTCTCGCCCGCGGATCAAGCGCGTCCCGCAACCCGTCGCCCAGAAAATTCAGCGCCAGCATCGTCAGCGTCATCATTCCGCCCGGAAAAATCAGCAGCCACCAGTAAAGCCGGATCGGGTTGATCGAGAAAGCCGCATCCGACACCAGCGTCCCCAGGCTCGCCAGCGGAGGCTGCACCCCCACCCCCAGAAAACTCATGAACGATTCGTCCAGCATCACTGCCGGAACCGTCAGCGTCAGATAGATCGCGATCAGCCCGCTCAAATTCGGCAGAAGATGCTTCCACAAAACCAGCAGGTGCGACTGCCCCAGCGAGTGCGCCGCCTGCACAAAAGCCTGCTCCTTCAGCGCCAGCACCTGCCCGCGAATGATCCGCGCCATCGTGAACCATTCCGTCAGCCCCAGAAAACCGATGATCAGAACCAGCCGCGGCGAAACGAAACCGAGACCCGCCTGCCGCAGATAATAGGCGGTCGGATCGTCCAGCGTCGTCACCACCACAATCACCAGCACCAGCGTCGGCAGGGAATAGGCGATCTCCACCACCCGCATCATCAGATTGTCCACCCGCCCGCCCGCGTACCCGCTGATCATCCCGTACGTCACCCCCACCGTCAGGCTCACCAGCGTCGCCGCCATCGCCACCAGCAGCGAAATCTGCGCCCCGAAAAGAGTCCGCGTCAGCAGGTCGTGCCCGTTCACGTCCGTCCCGAACCAGTGCGCCCGCGACGGCTCCAGCAGCGAAGCGTCCGTGATCTGGTCGTACGTGTAGCCGGTGAAATGAATCCCCACCAGCGCAAGCAACACCACGACGAGCAGGTACGCGGCGCACAACCCCAAAAGCGCATCCCGCCGGACGATCTCGTAAAAGTGGCCAAGCGTCTTCATTCGAGTTTCACCCGCCGGTCCACCACGAAGCCTTCGGGTAGCCCGGACAACTTGCTTGTCCGGGTTTCGTCTCGAAACCTCGAGACGAAACAGGAAGCGATCCCCGGTAGCCGCCGCACGCTGGGCGGCGGGACGATGCCATTCAGATGGCCCGACAATGCCAGGCGTACCTGTGTTGTCCGGGTACGCGAGCGTGGCATCACGAACGCACAAGGAGCCGCCTTCCGATCCGATGTTTTATGCACAAGGATTTTCATTCGAGTTTCACCCGCCGGTCCACCACGAAGTAAAGAATATCCGAAGCCAGATTGAACAGGATCAGAAACAGGCTGAAAACCAGCACCACCCCCGAAGTCACGAACGGATCGTGATTCAACGCGCTGTTCACAAAAAATTGCCCGATCCCCGGAATCCCGAACAGCGTCTCGATCACCAGCGAACCCGTCAGAATCCCCGCCGCCGCCGGCCCGCTGTAGCCGATGATCGGAAGCACCGCCACCTTCAGCGCGTGCCGGAAAAGCACCGCGTCCTCCGAAAGGCCCTTCGCACGCGCCGTCCGGACAAAATCGAGCTTCAGCACCTCCAGCAGGCTCCCCCGCGTCAGCCGCGCGATCGACGCCGTAAAAGGCAGCGAAAGACAAAACGCCGGCAGAATCATCTGTTCCGGCGAACCCCAGCCGTAGGCTGGCAGCACGTTCCAATACAGCGCGAACAACATCACCAGCAACGGCGCGGAAACGAAACTCGGAATCGAAATCCCCAGCAGCGCCGTCAGCATCAGCGACCGGTCCCGCCACTCATTGTGATGAATCGCCGCCCACGCCCCGAGAACCGTCCCCGACACAAGCGCCAGGCAATAGGCCAGCGCCCCCAGCGTCATCGAAACCGGCAGCGTCTGCGCGATGATCTCATTCACGCTCCGGTTCAGATACTGCGTCGAGATATTCAGGTCGCCATGCGCCACCTTCCCCATGTACCGCAGATACTGGTCCCAAATCGTCCCGTCGAGATCGTGCTGCTTGTTCAGTTGCTCCATGATCTCCGGCCGGATCGCCTTCCCGTTCGAAAACGGATTCCCCGGCGCGCTGCGCACCAGCAGAAACGTCAGCGTCACCACGATGAAAAGCACCGGAATCGCCTGAATCAACCGCCGGATGATAAGCGCCGTCATCGAGCCGCCTTTCGACGCAAAGTCTCCGTGCGAGCCACCGCAATTCCTCTCAAAGCTCCGTCATCCTGAGCGAAGCGAGGCGGAGAACCTTCTTTCTCAACAGCGGACACGCCCGAGCGCAGTCGAAGGACCTCGACCCATGTCCCGGTTGATTCACGCAACGGAATCGATTCCCTCCCGGTCCAGCCGGTGCGCCACCTCCCCTCTTCCGTTAATTCCGTCAAAATTGTTCCCCTTTCCTCGTTCCCAAGTTGCACTTGGGAACGTTCCGTGTTTCCGCGAAATTCCATTTCGCGCCAATTGACAATCGATCTCACGCGCAAAACCTTCATCATTTCTTCCCCGGTATATAAAATTCGCCCCATCGATGGTCGTCCACAAAATTCGGCTCCAACCCCCCCAATTTGCCGGGATAATAAAGCGACATCCCCACCCAAAAACAAACCGGAATGATCGGCGCCTGGTCCACCACCAGAATCTTCTCCATATTGCTTAAAATCTTCATCCGCTGCGCCGGGTCCGCCGTGTTTTCCGACGTCGCCAGCATCTGATCGTACTCCGCGTCCCCCCAGCCCGTGTGATTGTTTCCGCCCCCCGTCACGAACATATCGATGAACGTCTGCGGATCGTTGTAGTCCCCGATCCACCCCGACAGACAAAGATCGAAATCCATCAAATCCTGCGTATTCAGATAAACCTTCCATTCCTGCCCCTCCAGATGAATCGACGTGATCCCCAGGTCCCGCCGCCAGAGCGCCTGCATCTCCGTCGCCACCTGCGGCCCCGTTCCCCGCACCGGAAAAAGCAGCTTCACATCGGGAAAACCCTGCCCGTTCGGATAACCCGCCTCTGCCAGCAGCCGCCGCGCCTCCGCCACATTGTACCCCAGCCCCTTCGGCGGCGTGTAACCCGCGCTCCCCGGCGGCACCAGCGTGTCCGCCACCGCCTCACCCGCCCGCGTGATCTTCGTCACAATGTCCTCCTTGTCCAGCGCCAGCGCCAGCGCCTTCCGCACCCGCACGTCATCGAAAGGCTTCCGCTTCACATTCAGGCAAACGAACGACGTCGCCCCGTACGGATTTGAATGAAAGTAAGGCTCCTTCCGCAAGTCCTGCACCAGGGTCGACGGAATGCTCCGCGTATCCAGAATCAGGTCCGTCTTCCCCGAATAAAAAAGATTGAAGCACGCCGTCGGACTGCTCGTCGGCAGCACCTTGATCCGGTGAATCGGCACCCGCCGCCAGTAATAGGGATTCGCCTCCAGCAAAATATAATCGTTCAGCCGCCACTCCTTCAGCACATACGGCCCGTTGCTCACAATCCGCCCCGGCTTCGTCCAATCGTTCCCATACTTCTTCACCGTCGCCAGATGCACCGGACACAGCGTCTGCAACGTCGTCAGCTCCAGAAAATAGGCCGTCGGATGCGCCAGGTTCACCACCAGCGTACCCTCATCCGGCGCCTTCACCCCCACCTGCGAAAAATCCTTCAGCTTCCCCGTCCCGTACGCCTCCCCGTTCACCAGATAATAAAGCTGGTACGCATACTCCGAGCCCGTCACCGGATTTAGCACCCGTTCCCACGAATTCAGAAAATCCGACGCCGTCACCGGGTCCCCGTTGCTCCACTTGATCCCCGGCCGCAAATGAAACGTATACATCAGCCCGTCCGGCGACCGCTCCCAACTCTCCGCCATCCCCGGAATCACATCCCCCTTTGCGTTCCGCGTCGTCAACCCCTCGAACAACGAGACACAAATCCGCCCCTCCAACTGCCCCGTCACAATCGCCGGATCCAGCGTCTGCGGCTCATCCCCGTTGCAAAGCGTCAGGTCCGCCGGCGCGCTCAAACTCCAACCCCCGAAGAAATAGAAAAACCCCAGAAAAAGAACCACCGCCCCCGCGACAAATGCCGGCGCCGCAAAACCGCGCCAAACCCGAAATGAACCAGATCGTCCCATGAGCCAAAACCATAGAATGAAACCACCCCCCCATCCAATGACTATTCTCTTGGAGTTTCCCCTTCCTGGTCCCTCCTGCCAAAACTTCCCCTGCCTCTTCCCCCCTCTTCAGCCCTCTGTGCGAAACCTGCCTTCCCATTAGGTAATTTCGAAAATTTGGTAATTTGGTCCTGCCTCCCTGCCTTCTTCCTGTCTTCAGGATTTCATGTCTTCCTATTAAAATTCTCCCGCCTTCCCCCCAAAAAAAATTCCGTTCATTCCGTCCTGCCTCCCAATTCCGTTCATTCCGTCAAAAATTCCCCTCCCTCCCTCCAAAATTTCAAAAACTTCGTTGCCCCGCGCCCGCCGCGCTTTATAAAGAGAGGCCGCTCCAAAGCCTCACCCAGCGCCACCCATGCCCAAACGCACCGACCTCAAATCCATCCTCCTCATCGGCTCCGGCCCCATCATCATCGGCCAGGCCTGCGAATTCGACTACTCCGGCGTCCAGGCCTGCAAAGCCCTCCGCGAGGAAGGCTACCGCGTCATCCTCATCAACTCCAACCCGGCCACCATCATGACCGACCCCGAGTTCGCCGACCGCACCTACATCGAACCCATCACCCCCGAAATCGTCGAAAAAATCATCATCCGCGAAAAGCCCGACGCCCTCCTCCCCACCCTCGGCGGTCAGACCGCCCTCAACACCGCCATGGCCCTCTACAACTCCGGCGTCCTCAAAAAACACGGCGTCCAGATGATCGGCGCCAACGCCGACGCCATCAAAAAAGGCGAAGACCGCCAGCTCTTCAAGGAGGCCATGGAAAAAATCGGCCTCGACATGCCCGTCTCCGGCACCGCCCACACCCTCGCCGAAGCCCGCGACGTCGCCGCCAGAATCGGCACCTTCCCCCTCATCATCCGCCCCGCCTTCACCATGGGCGGCACCGGCGGCGGCATCGGCTACAACCGCGAAGAATTCGAGGAAATTGCCAAAAACGGCCTCGACCTCTCCCCCGTCAGCGAAATCCTCATCGAGGAATCCCTCCTCGGCTGGAAAGAATACGAAATGGAAGTCATGCGCGACCGCGCCGACAACTGCGTCATCATCTGCTCCATCGAAAACTTCGACCCCATGGGCGTCCACACCGGCGACTCCATCACCGTCGCCCCCGCCCAAACCCTCACCGACAAGGAATACCAGATCATGCGCGACGCCTCCTTCGCCGTCATCCGCGAAATCGGCGTCGAAACCGGCGGCTCCAACATCCAGTTCTCCGTCGACCCCAAAACCGGCCGCATGATCGTCATCGAAATGAACCCCCGCGTCTCCCGCTCCTCCGCCCTCGCCTCCAAGGCCACCGGATTCCCCATCGCCAAAATCGCCGCCAAACTCGCCGTCGGCTACACCCTCGACGAAATCAAAAACGACATCACCCGCGAAACCCCCGCCAGCTTCGAACCCACCATCGACTACGTCGTCACCAAAGTCCCCCGCTTCACCTTCGAAAAATTCCCCCAGACCGACCCCACCCTCACCACCCAGATGAAAAGCGTCGGCGAAGCCATGGCCATCGGGCGCACCTTCAAGGAATCGCTCCAAAAAGCCCTCCGCTCCCTCGAAGTCGGCGCCTGGGGCCTCGGCGGCGGCTCCGCCGAATACAAACCTCCCCTCGGCAGCCCCACCGCCTCCGGTTCCCTTCCGAAGGTAGCCGCCGCGGGCCCCGCGGCGGTGCAGCCTGCCTCTCCGCCTTCCTCCCAAAAAAAATCTGGTAATTTGGAAAATTTGGAAATTTGCTCTGGTTCCCCCCGCCCCCCGCTCGCCCCCCGCGACCTCATCCAGCAAAAACTCGTCACCCCCAACGCCGAACGCATCTTCTACATCCGCCACGCCTACCGCGCCGGCTTCACCGCCGACGAAATCCACAACCTCACCAAAATCGACCCCTGGTTCCTCGCCCAGCTCAAGGAATTGGTCGATGAGGAAGAGCATCTATATGCTTTTGGCGAAGTCATCGAGAGATCGCCCACAGGAGAATTAGTCGCTACCACCGGAAAAGAACTTGAAGAGGGGTGGAGTACACTCCACGAAGCAAAGTCCCTCGGCTTTTCGGATCGTCAAATTGCCGCTGCGTGGGGAACCACGGAAAAACATATTCGCGATTGGCGCGGGGCGCTCAACCTCCACCCCTCCTACCGCCTCGTCGACACCTGCGCCGCCGAATTCGAAGCCTACACCCCCTACTACTACTCCACCTACGACAACCTCATCGACGAAGTCCGCCCCTCCTCCAAAAAGAAAATCATGATCCTCGGCGGCGGCCCCAACCGCATCGGCCAGGGCATCGAATTCGACTACTGCTGCGTCCACGCCGCCTTCGCCCTCCGTGAAATCGGTTGTGAAACCATCATGGTCAACTCCAACCCCGAAACCGTCTCCACCGACTACGACACCTCCGACAAACTCTTCTTCGAACCGCTCACCCTCGAAGACGTCCTCAACATCTGCCACCACGAAAAACCCGACGGCGTCATCGTCCAGTTCGGCGGCCAGACCCCCCTCAACCTCGCCGCCGGCCTCAAAGCCAACGGCGTCCCCATCATCGGCACCTCCGTCGAATCGATCGAACGCGCCGAGGACCGCAAACTCTTCCAGCAGATGCTCGACAAACTCGGCCTCAACCAGCCCCCCAACGGCACCGCCACCAACGAAGACGAAGCCGTCGAAGCCGCCGCCAAAGTCGGCTACCCCGTCCTCGTCCGCCCCAGCTTCGTCCTCGGCGGACGCGCCATGCAAATCGTCTACGGCGACGATGAACTCCGCCACTACATGCGCAACGCCGTCGCCGCCTCCCCCGAACGCCCCGTCCTCGTCGACCGCTTCCTCGACGACGCCACCGAAGTCGACGTCGACTGCATCGCCGACGGCGACACCGCCGTCATCGGCGCCATCATGGAGCACATCGAACAGGCTGGCGTCCACTCCGGCGACTCCGCCTGCGTCATCCCCGCCCCCACCCTCTCCGAAAAAGTGAAGGACGAAATCCGCGCCGCCACCCTCAAAATGGCGAAGGCCCTCGACGTCCGCGGCCTCATGAACGTCCAGTTCGCCGTCAAGGACGAAGTCGTCTACGTCCTCGAAGTCAACCCCCGCGCCTCCCGAACCGTCCCCTTCGTCAGCAAGGCCATCGGCGTCCCCCTCGCCAAACTCGCCGCCAAAATCATGACCGGCATGAAACTCAAGGACCTCGGCTTCACCCGCGAAATCATCCCCACCCACTACTCCCTCAAGGAAGCCGTCTTCCCCTTCGCCAAATTCCGCGGCACCGACATCCTCCTCGGCCCTGAAATGAAATCGACCGGCGAAGTCATGGGCATCGACGACGACTTCGGCCTCGCCTACGCCAAGTCCCAAATGGCCGCCATGCCGCCCCTCCCGCTTTCCGGCAACGTCTTCATCAGCGTCCGCGACGAGGACAAGCCCGCCATCCTCGACCTCGCCCGCGGCCTCATCGCCCTCGGCTTCGCCGTCTGCAGCACCTCCGGCACCGCCGCCGCGCTCCAGGCCGCCAACGTCCCCGTCAAGACCCTCTTCAAAATCAACGAGGGCCGCCCCAACGTCCTCGACATGCTCAAGAACGACGAAGTCGCCCTCATCATCAACACCCCCGCCGGACCCGTCGCCCGCCAGGACGAAGTCCGCATCCGCACCACCGCCCTCTACCAGCGCGTCCCCGTCATGACCACCCTCGCGGCCGCCCTCGCCACTCTCCGCGCCCTCCGCTCCCTCAAAACCAAAACCCTCGGCGTCAAGTCCCTCCAGGAATACCATTCCGGCTAAAAAAATCCGTCATCCTGAGCCGTGGGAGCCGTCGGACCCCGATAGCCGCCGCACGCCGGGCGGCGGTGCCTCCCAACAACCCTGTCCGGGTTGAATCAAGTTCGAATCAGCCCGAAAATCGGGCCATTATCCTAGATGGCCTCCGTGGCCTATCTTTTTAGCCCATCGAGCCGATGAAGGATTTGCAGAGCTACCGCGCTTTCCCTTTTTCATGAGAAAAAGGGGCATGTCGAACATCCTACTCATTTTATCGTACATCGCGAAAGCAGCGGGCTTCGTCGCCACGCTCAACGCGATTCCCTGCGTCTCGCCCTCCACGGGCATCGTCATTTTCTTCGTCGCCTCGCTCCTGAAGGACACGGTCGACCGCATCGGCGACTTCCTCGACAACGGCAAGTCGGACTGGCGTGTGTAAAGAAAAACCCGGCTACCGACCCTGCGCCGCTCCGTTCGAGGCAATTCTCCTCATCCCTGACTGCAACATCAAAAACTCCCGATGACCTCGCCGAATCCGATTCCGGGCCTGTCGATCGAAGAAACCTGCGGCCGTCGCGCGGGGAATGCCGCCACTGGAAATCCAGGACGCCTTTCCCCACGGACCCGTCCCCAAGCGCGCCCCGCGCGGCGGCTCTGCAGAAAGGAAGAAGTAAGAAGGTTGAAGGTGGAAGTACCGACCTGTCTCCCTGCTTCCCTCTTCTTCTTGTTTCCTTCTTCCTTCGTACTTCTCACTTCTTACTTCCTCTCATGATCACCGAAATCGCCGAGGCCAGCGCGCAGCTCATCCATCTGATCGACGACCTCCTTCACCAAACCCAAACCCGGCGTCTCGACGCCGCCACCGCACAAGCATCCGACGATGTCCAACATTTCAAAGACGATCTCCTGGCTCGCCGCCTTGAGTCTGTCAATCTCCGCCTTGCCGGCTTGCAGCACGGCATCCTTGTCCACCTCACCGACGCCGAGAGTGAGCAGCTTCGCGCCATCACCCCCAACCTCGACGCCTTCGCCCTCCTCGGCCTCTACGCCCGGGCCCGCGCTGCCGACCTTGCCGCCGAGTGCGGTGAAATCCTTCGCGACACCGCCAGCACAATAACCGGAACGCAGAACTGAGAACGCAGAGCCAAGAACCCAAAACTTCCGAATCATGATCCCCAACTTCTTCCTTCTAACTTCCTGCTTCTCACTTTTCTTCGCCCAGGAAGTCCCTTCGCCCGACCCGCAGCATCTCTCCTCGTGGCTGATCGACGCGGCGGCGCTGGCGGCGATCCTGCTCGTGTTCCTCAAGGTCATCGACCATTTCAAGCGGCGGCCGTCGCTCGAGCAGGAGCTCGAAAAGCTGCTGCGCCAGCTTCGGATGGAACTCAACCAGGTGCGCCACGAGCAGACGGAACACATTACCGAGGTCCGCGGCCGGGTCGAGGGCGCGCATCAGCGCGTCGATCTTCTCACCCACGACCTCAACAACAAACTCCAGCGGCTCCCCGGCGAAATCGTCGATCTGCTCCACAAGACGGGGGTGCTGAAAGGATGAAGGTGGAGGGAAGAAGTATGAAGTCACCGATTTCGATCCCTCGCATTCTGTTTCTGCCGGCCTTCCCACTTCTACCTTCACACTTCTAACTTTTTATGAAACCAACCGCTGAAACCGAAGCCCCCTACACCGATCCTGAAGCGCTGCTTCAGGCCCGCATCCTGAAAATCCTCAAGCCGTGCCTGAGCTACTGGCTCGACGAGCAGACGCTCTACCTGACGCTGAATCTTTCGCGGCCCGCCGTCACCCGTGCGCGCCTCGACGATGCGTTGCGCGCGCTGCGCGACAAGGCCTACCTCGATTTCCGCGTCGATCCGCTTTCGAGGCTGACCGAGTGGCGGCTTACCCCGTCGGGCCACGCCCTGGCGCAACCGTTATGAACGAACCTCCCCCCAATCCCCTCCTTGCGCTCCCGCAGGAACAAAAGGAAACCATCTTCATCTGGCTTCGCGAAGGCTCCGATCACGACGCCATCAACCTCCGCCTCCGCGACGCCGGTCTCCCCTCCGCCTCCGAACGCGAAATCAATTCCTTCTTCACCGAATACGCCCGCGAACGCTGGACCCGCCGCATCGACCGCGCCGCCGAGGAAGCCGACGCCCTCATCGCCCTCGTCCGCCGCAGCCCCGGCCAGATTCCCGAAGCCGTCCTCGCCGCCCTCGGCCAGGAAGCCTTCCGTCAAATCGCCGGCGGCAAAGTCGAATCGGCCGATCTCGCCCGCTACACCTCCCTCTTTCTCCGCGCCCGCGAACAGGACCGCGCCGAACGCGCCCTTCATCTCCAAAACGAAAAACTTCGCCTCGCCCGCCGCAACGCCACCGAAAAAGCCCTCGACTCCTTCGCCCGCGAACTTCCCCAAAATCCCGCCGCACTCGAAGCCTTCCAAAATCTCAAAAACCAGCTCCTCGACCAAACCGAACATCTGGAGGAGGTCGCATGAAAAAAAATCCGTCATCCCGAACAAGGAAGAGTCCCCCAACAGAGGCCTCTTTAAAAAATCCGTCATCCCGAGCGAAGGTGAGCCAAACGGTTTCTTTTTCCAGTGATCTCACCCGAACCGCAGTCGAGGGACCCGGCCCTTTTCCCGTCACGCGACACCCGCGCCGACCAACTTCGCTGCAAATAGGCAATTCGCCGCTCCCTGCCCAGACAACAAGCTCCCCTCCATCATGCGGGCACTCTTTATCGAAAGAAAAGCCGCTGGACGCCTTCAAAACGTCACGGGAAAACAGCAAGGTCCTTCGACTGCGGCTCGAGAAAGTCTCTCGGGAAAAGGAAACAAGTCCTCTCGCCTCAGCTCAGGATGACGGAATTTTGAAAAGCCCCTCTCCTCGTCCCCAAACGTGCCGCCTCCAAGGTAGCCGTCGCCCTCCGGGCGACGGTGCCTTTTCGGGTGGCCCGGACAATTTATTGTCCGGGTCGTCCCGCGCAAGCGGGACGACAGGAAGCGATCGCTCAACCATAAAACCTCCTTCCCCCGCCGTCTCCCGCGTCTCCCGCCGCCTCAACCGCACACGAATTCAAGCCCAACCGCCCCGCATCGACTCCTTTGCCGACTTCCTGGAGCATCACGCGCGGGTGAAGAGCGGTTCGGGTTACGTTCCCTATCACTTCGCCGGACGCGAGGCGCTGCGGGCGATCGTCGGGCGGCTCGACCGGATTCTCGCGTCGGGCGAGGCGGACGCGTCGCTGGCGATTTGCGGCGGCGCGCAGTTCGGCAAGACGGTGCTGATGCTGAACCTCCTCGCCTACCTGGTCGCGGTCCGGTTTCGCAACGTCGGTTATTACCTGCCCGACGACGATCTCGTTTCGGGCCTGGTCGACGGCAAACTGCGGCCCGACGTGCTCGACCAGATTCCGTGGCTGGCGCGGCTGATCGCGGTGGGCAAGACGCTGAACGCCTCGGGCCGCGCGGTGAACCGCAAGGGCGCGTTCCTTTGCACGGACGGAAAGCGGACGGCGCTGGCGTTCATGCGCGGGCTGGGAAAAATCCCGACGTCGTTTTCGATGGATGTGGTGGTGCAGGACGAGAAGGACGATTTGCCGGAGGAGCACGCGCGGTTTCTTTCGGGGCGCATGACGGCGTCGAACCTGCGGCTGACGCTGCTGATCGGGACGCAGCGTTACCACGGCGCGGGGCAGAACCTCGCGTTCACGGAGGGGACGCAGCACATCGGGCTGCTGTCGTGCGGCGGTTGCGGGGCCCGGCACAATCCGGAGACGATGTGGCCGGGGGTTTGCCGGCTCGAAATTCCCGGCAGGCCGCCGTGCGAATGGCCGCGGCTGACGGCGGAGGGGCATTTTAAGGTGGAAGGAAGAAGTGTGAAGGGAGAAGGGCTGCATTCTTCTGCTTCCAAACTTCTTCCTTCTTCCTTCTCACTTCTACCTTATTCCCCAGGCCAGACATATCAGCTCTGCTGTCCCGATTGCGGAAGCCTGCTCGACCGGGCGAATCCGCAGTGGCACGCGCTGGCGCCGGAACGGGAGGCGCTTCGGAGGTGGAGTTACCGGGTTTCGCAGTTGCTGATTCCGGGGATCGACCTCGGGCAGATCGTGGCGGCGTGGCAACTGGCGATCCGCGATCCGGAACAGATGACGGTTTTTTGCACCGACCGGCTGGCGCTGCCGAAGTCGACGACGCAGTCGCTGACGCCGCATGATTTGCAGGCCGCGCGGGGGGATTATAAGTTGGAAGTGGTAAGGAAGAAGGTAGAAGTAAAGACAACAGACAACTCTTCGGTCAGTACTTCTTCCTTCTTACTTCATCCTTCTGCCTTCACCGCCTACGGCGGTCTCGACATGGGGGACCAATGCTGGTTCGTGGCACGGGCGGTCGAGGCGAAGGCGCCGCATCAGGCGCGGTTGCTGTGGGCGGAGCCGATCGCGGCGGAGCGGGTGCGGGTGCGGGTGCCGGAGCTTTTCCGGGAGTTGGGGCTGAGCGCGCTTTGCGTCGATGCGGGGCCGTTGCGGGACTTGTCGCGCGACCTGGTTTTCGTGCTGAACGGGCTGGACGAGGAGACGGTGGCGTCGTCGGGCGATCCGGCGCGGAATATTTATTTCGGTAGCCGCCGCACGCTGGGCGACGGTCAGACTGAACCGCCGCGAGGGCCCGCGGCGGCTACCTTGCATTGGCATGCGGCGTCGGAGAAATGGCAAAACGTCCGCTGCGCGGCGGTGGAGTTCACGCAGCGCGAGGGCCAGGGCCTGCGGCACAAACTGGCGCGGACGCAGGACGGGCGGCTCTATCCGCTGCTGGCGGCGCATCGGGACGAGACGATCCGGCGCGTGGTGGAGGAGTTGCTGCCGCCGGACGGGGCGCATCCGCGTCTGACCGAGCGGGCCGACGGGACGGCGGCGGCAATCCGGGCGCCCCGTTTTCTTTTGCCCACGCCGACGGAAGAGACGCGCGCGACGCTCGATCTTTACGAGAGGCATCTCCTGGCGGGCGCGCGGCAGGAGCGGAGCGCCGACGGCCGGACGCTGCGCTATCTCGACAAGTGCGAGAACCATTTTCTTTTGGCGACGGCCTACGCGGCGCTGGCGGAGTTGCTCGCGCCGATGCGGGGCGCGGCGCGGTCGGCGGCCCCGGCGTTCCGGGCGATGCCGCGGCGCGAGAGGAGCGTGATCGGATGAAACTTGGAACTAAGAGCGTAGAACTTAGAGCATCTCTCAGTCCGCACGTTCTTAGTTCTGCGTTCCAAGTTCTTACTTCTAATTTTATGAAACCTTCGACTTATCTCAGAAATCTTCAGCTTTCGACGAATTGGCGGGCGCAGTTCAATCCGCTGCGCGGACTGACGATCGCCCAGCTGGTGGCGATGCTGGAAGCGGCCGAGCGGGGCAATTACGCGCGGCTGCAGTGGCTTTATCGCTTTGTGGAAAAGCGGAACTCGACGCTCCGCGCAGTGTTGCAGCGGCGGCAGGCGTCGATGACCCGGCTCGATTGGGACATCCGCCTGCGCGATGTCAATGCGCCGGGAAATCCGCCAGGCCGGCCCGGCCTGCCCGGTCCGAGGACGCTGGCGGCGCGCCAGGCGGCGGTGTTGCGCGACGCCTACGAGCGGATCGAGAATCTGCGCGAGGCGGTGACGTTTCTCGCGCTGGCCGAGTTTCGCGGCTACGCGCACGTGGAGCGGCATTTCGATTCGCGCGGGCGGACGGTGAGGCTCGAGCCGGTGCCTCAGTGGTTCTGGGCGCGGCTCGGTCCCGACGCGCCGTGGCAGTACAACGCGGAGGCGCGGCCCGGACTGCCGATGCCGGGCGATCCGGTGCTCGATCCGGAAAAGTTTGTTTTTCGCGAGAACGATTCGCCGATCGACGAGATCGCGGTGATCGCGCACGTGCGGCAAAGCCTGAGCCAGAAGGACTGGGACGGTTTTGTCGAGACGTACGGGCTGCCGCCGCTTTTTCTCGAGTTGCCGGCCGATATTCCGGCGGAGCGCGAGGCCGAGTTCCAGGCGCAGGCGGAGGCGATCATCGGCGACGCGCGCGGGACGATGCCGAGCGGGACGAAAATCCACACGGTCGATTCGGGCGCGCGCGGGCAGAATCCGTTCGCGGAGCATCTGCGTTACCAGGACGAGATGATCGTCCTGGCGGCGACGGGCGGGAAGCTGACGGTGCTGGCCGAATCGGGGACGGGGACGCTGGCGGGCGTCGCGCATCAGAAGGCGTTCGACGACATCACGGAGGCGGAGGCGGCGCTGATCTCGGAGGTTTTCCAGCGGCAGTTCGACAGGCCGCTGCTGGCGAAACTTTTTCCGGGCGAGCCGCAGCTTGCCTATTTCGAGATGGCGGCGACGCGGTCGCTCGATCCGGCGGACGTGATCGCGCAGGCGCTGGTGCTCGCGCGGGCGGGATACGAGATCGATCCGGCGGAGTTGTCGGAGAAGACGGGTTACCGGCTGAAGCTGCGCAATTACGCGCTGCTGCCGATCCCGAAGCCGCCGATGCCGGAGCCGGAGACGGAGCCCGATCCGGTGGAGGAGGAGATTTAATTTTTAAACCATGAACGAACCAACACATTTTGAACCGACGCCCGACGGGTGGTTTCATATCGCGCCGCACGGCACTTTTCCGCACCCGAACGGTGCGTTGCAGGTGATCGATGCGGAGGCGTGCGACGCCATGCTCGGGACGTTCAACGAGGAGGCGCGGCAGCCGAATTTTCCGGGGCTTCTGGTCGACTTCGATCACTTTTCGCACGATCCGGCGCAGGCGACGGCGGCGGCGGGATGGATCGGGGCGCTGGAGCATCGCGAGGACGGGCTTTACGCGCAAATCCGGTGGTCGGACCTCGGGCACGAGGCGCTGACGGGCGGGCGTTACCGGCTCGCGTCGCCGGTGTGGAACCGGGCCGATTGCGATCAGTGGACGGCGCCGGCCGCGGATGGCCGCGACGCGGTGCATTTGCGTCCGCGGCGGCTCGACCGGCTGGCGCTGACGAACGATCCGAACCTGCCGGGCCTGGCGCCGCTGAGTAATCGTTCCTGCGGAGGGCGGCAATCCTCCGGAGAGGAACAAACTCGCCCGCCAAATTTTGATGCGACCTCCTGTTCGCGCGAAATGATTTCGCGCGAACCCGGACAACAAGTTGTCCGGGCCACCCCAAAAGACACCGCCGCCCAGCGTGCGGCGGCTACCCAATCAACCATGAACCTACGAACTGAAATTCTTCAACGGCTGCGCCTGCCGGGCGCGGCGACCGACACGGAGATCGCGGAGGCGCTCGAGCGCCAGACGGCGGAGCTGGAAACCTTGCGCAATCGCTGCCGGCGGCTCACCGAGACGCAGGCCGAGAGCGACCTGGAACGCTTCGCCGACGTGATCACGAACCGCGACGTGGTGCGGGCGCAGTTGCTCGCGAACCGGGACGGCACGCTGGCGCTGCTCAACGCGCTGCGGCAGCCCGCGCCCCCCGCGCCGCTGCACCAGCCGAGGCTGCGCCGGCCGAACCTGCAACTGCTGAGTCCGCTTGCGCCGGAACCCGATTCGGGCGCCGCGCGGCGCGTGGCGAACCGGGCGCGGCAGCTTCAGAGCCAGTTGAAAATCGGCCATCACGCCGCTTTTCGGATGGCCGAGGGCGAGGCCGCGGAAGGCGACGCCGCATGAAAGTCTTCCAACCCTATCACATGACGCCGGATTGGATCGGTCGCGATCTTTCGCGAACGCTCCAGGAGGGCAAGCCGGGCCGGCCGGCCCGTCGAACAATCTATATTCGTCCGAAACCCATCAGCATCCGGCAATTCATTGCGCGGGCTGAGCAATTGAAAAACATATGAGTCAATCGAATACCCAAGAAGGCGATCTTCTGCTCACGACGGGCGAGGATCTTTCCACTTACGCCGACGTCCTGGTCGCGCCCTACAACAGTTCCGGGCTGCTGGTCGTGACGCGGCCCGTCGCGAACAACGACTATGCGCTTTACGTGCTGGTTTACGGGGCGCCTCCCGGCGGGAAGGCGACGGTGCGCCCGATGAACCCGAACCGGACGGTGCGGATCACGGCGAAGGGCGCGGGAAATCCGGGCGATCTGCTGGTGCTGGCCGACGGTGTGACGACCGCGGCCGACAAGGGCAAGGTGCGCTCCGTGGCGGGGCTGACGAGCGGTTCCGGGACCTACCGGCTGGTGGGCGTGGCCGAGGAGCTGTTCGTGGACGGGCAGCTCGTGCGGACGCGTCCGACGTTCGGGAGCGTGACGGTTTAAGCAAAGACAGGAACGCGAAGCCGAGCTTCGCCGACAAGTGCGTTCCCAAGTGCAACTTGGGAACGAGAAAAAACAGCAGGAAGGCAGCTTCCTGTTCGTCCCGCAAGGGCGGGACGAACCCGGACAACACAGGCGCGCCTGTCGTTGCCGGGTCACCCAATAGATAACCAATAAATATATATGCCTAGTTTATCCGCAATTACTTCGAGTCCGATGCTGCGGGAATTCGCCCAGGGCGCGGCGCAGTCGGCCGTGCAGCCCGTAGCCGATTTTCTCGCGCCGACGGTGGAAGTTCCCACCAGCATCGGCCGCTACAAAATTTACACGGAAAAGAACCGTTTCGCCCCGCCCGACACGTCGCGCGCGATTGGCGGACGGGCGACCGTGCTGAGTTTCGACGCGACCGACGCGACTTACAACTGCCAGCCGAACGCGCTCGACTTCCCGATCGATTTTCTCGAACAGATCGAGGAAGCCGCGCTGACGAACGCCCTGATGGAGGGTGCGACGATCGTGGCCGAGGTGGCGGCGCTGTGCCACGAGCAGAGCGTCATCAACACGGCGATTGCCGCGACGACTTCGGGCGCGCTGGCCAAGACCTGGTCGGGCACGAGCGGGAGCGACCCGATCGACGACATCGACGCGCAGATTCTCACGGTGATCAAGGCCGCGCGCTACGGTTCCCTCATGGGCGTGGGCGTGCTTTTCGGCGCCGGGGCCTGGCGACTCTTCAAGAATGCGCCCAATGTGCGCAGCCGATTCGTCGCGGCGGGGGATTACGCCATCCCGAACGTGACGCCGGCGGAGGCGACGAAGCTTTTCGTGGGCAACCCGGAGGTGCGGACGTCGTACATGGTGGTCGACACGACGAAGGAGGGCCTCGCGCCGGACATCAGCTTTCTGCTCGACACGTCGGTGCTGATTTTCGCGCGGCTGCAGAATCCGACGCGGCGCGATCCGTCGTTCATGAAGACGTTCCGGCTGATGGGGAACTATATGGTGCCGGGTTCGTACGTGCGCGACGACGGCCGCGTGGAGGTGGCGAAGTTCGACTGGAGCGAGGCGATCGCAATCACGAACAGCACGGCCGCGCAACTGCTGACGGTCAGCTAAGGAAAAAGGAAGAAGTGTGAAGGTAGAAGGAAGAAGGAAAGGCATTCTGACCTTTGGTATTTCTACCTTCCACTTTCTGACTTCCTAAATCTGCCGTCGTGCCGTTTTCAAGCAGGCTACCAGGATGGCCGTCAGTTCATTCGCCTCCTGCGTCAGTTTCTATAACGAGGCGGCGGGCAGATAACCCGCTTCCGCAGCAAGACCCAACCAAAAATGACTTTCATCAACCTCTTCCATTGCAATTTGCAGTTTGGCGCGAAATTCGGCCTTCGATCTTGCACGTTGCGCAGCCCGGTAATTAGCCGCTGTGCTGGTGCCACTGCGAGACAATTGATAGCCGATGGCCCGTGCTCCTGGTTTGCCAGGCAGTTCGTCCGCCACCTGAAGACACCTCAACGCAAAGGCGCGAGTGCGTCGGACCAAATCATTCATTTCACACCGAGACTAAAGAAACAGAAGGCGGTGAGAAGGACGAAATGTCTTCAATTCGCGCCTTCGATCCTCAGTTGCTTACCAACCTTCTTCCTTCCTCCTTCTAACTTCTACCTTACTTATGGCTTGGATTACTCCTGCTGAAAGCGATGTGTTGACGGTCCTTTCTGAAACCGAGCTTGCTACTTATCGCGCGGCGGCGACGGCGAGCGGGCAGGCGGACCCTGTGGCGCCGACGCTGGCGCAGGTGGTCGATATGGTGCGCGGTTACGTGGGCGCCTACAAACCGAACACGCTCGGGTTGCCGGGGACGATTCCGCAAAAGCTGCTGGCGACGGCGCTCGACCTGGCGGCGGTGCGGCTGCCGCAGCGGGTGGGCGTGTCGCCGAAGGATGTGCGGCAGATGGCGGCAAACCGGGCGGTGCGTTTGCTCGAACAGGTGGCGGCGGGGACGTTCAATATCGAGGAGCCGGACAGTCCGACCCTGGAGACGACGGAAGCGCCGAGGCCGAGCATCGTCGCGCATCGGCGTCATTTCACGCAGCGCAGCGAGGAGGGGGTGTGAGGAAGCTGGAACTTGGAACGAAGAGCGTAGAACTGGGAACAGTTTTGAGCTCTAAGTTCTACGTTCTCAGTTCATATTTATGAGCATTTTAACTTCCATCCAGCAAGAGGTGGCCGATTGTCTGCTGGCGGATCCATTTTTTGCGACGATTCCGGTGCTGGTCGAAAATCCGCGCGACGTGTCATATGAGCTGGCGGCGAGTGTGGCGGCGGCGGGGACGTATGGCGTGGTGCTGGTGCCGCAGGCGCTGGTGAGCGCGCCGACGGCGCCGGGGCCGATGTTCGATCCGGTGGAGATCGCGGTCCGGTTTTGCGAGAACGTTCCGGTGTCGGAGGGGCCGCACGCGCTGGAGGTGGCGGAGACGGCGCTGGCGTTGCTGCATCTTTTCCGGCCGACGACGATCAACGAGGTGATCATCGCCGCGCCGACGGCGCTGAAGGCGGTGAAGGAGCCGAATGTGGTGGCGTATGAGATCGCGGTGCGGACGCAGGCGGGGGCGAGTTACGCGGTGCCGCAGCTCGACGCGCCGGTGATTTCGAGCGCGGGATATACATCGCCGCAGACGGTGACGCTTTCGTCGGACCAGGCGGGCGCGGCGGTTTTCTATACGCTCGACGGGTCGCAGCCCGCGCCGCGCGGGCCGACGTCGATTCTATATACCGAACCATTTACCGTGAGCGCGCTTTCTCTATTGAGAACGCGGGCGTGGCTGGCGGGGTTTGTGGCGAGCGCGGAGGCGAGGGCGAGTTATGGATGATTTTGAAAGGAAAAATTTGACGGAATTAACGGAATTTTTATGAAGAAGACAGCAATTGCCCCTATCTGGTCAACCTCTGATGGATCCCGTCATAGTGATAATAATCCACTGATTGCCGAGCACTACGATCACGAGTTCGAGCAGCAGGAAGTCGAATCTTCGGCAAGTGGCGGCTTTGAGGGTCGCGTAGAGATGCCAACCATAGAAGACGAATCCGGCAAAGAAGAGTGGCAGGATCATCACCCTGCCCAGAAACTCCGGCAGAAGGTTGACCAAGGGTGCGAGGACAAACCCAAGAGGCAACGGGAAAATGAATGGAATCAGGAGGATGGTTCCATGAGCGAGCCCGTGGATCATCAGCGGTATCTGTCCCGCCATGTAAATTCCAAACCACCACGCGAGTCGGACGGAACGAGATGGCGCGGGAGTTTCCCGTACGATTTTTTTGGGTTCCATGGGATGACTCCGTCTTGTTTTATCCTAGCGATAACGGAGGCGAAAGGCGATGGAAATGGCAGGGACGCGAGTCCCTTCGAGTCCCCAAATGGAGCTTGGGAACGAGGGGAAATTCGATCAGTTTTCGATTTGTCCGGACTCGGATTCGTTGGTCGTATCGTCCGTGCGCGTCAATTCGTGGCAACCGATCAGATTCAAACCAACGATCACGACGAATCCGAGCATCACGTTCCGGAAGGCCCGCCTCGTTTTCACATTCCAAGTAAACCACAAGTGCACGACATAAAGGTCGTAGGCGAGGGCGCACGGCCAGACCAGAAACGCGGCCTCGGTTCCTGCGGCGACGGTCCTCGGGACAAAGGGGAGCGCCAGCCAGCACGGGAAAGAAATCGTGGAGAGGCCGGCTACCTGCAAGAAGTCGATGCTGTAAATATCCCCGCCGGTCGCTCTCATAAATGTCACTGCGCCGAAAATGGCGGCGCAAAGATAGATGCCGCACCAAAAAGCCAGGCGTACGGCGAGCTTCGGCGCAGGAGTTTCCGTTTTCGCGGTTTGGCTTTCCGAGGCGTTCACGGTGATTTCTGTTTAGCGGCAGTGGAGGCGAAAGGCAATGGAAATGGCAGGGACGCGAGTCCCTTCGCGTCCCCAAATATCACGGACGGCAGGGGACTGCCGTCCCTACCAGGAATAAAATTATGCCAGTAACACGAACAACTTTGCTTGGCGGGCCGGCGGCGGCGACCTTTGGCGGTCACACGTTTTTCGCGCGGGACGGGATTTTGGTGACCCCGGCGCTGGAGGTGGAGGCGGTCGATTCGGACGCGCAGGGGGTGCTCGATGCGACGGCGTCGTACGCGCCGGTGACGATCAAGTTTACGCCGAGCGCGCTGTTCGCCGATTTGATCGCGCTTTATCCGTACCTGTCGGGGACGCCGGGGACTTCGCTTTTCGGGAGCGCCGACGTGCCGCTGGTTTTGGTGGCGGCGAACGGGGTGCGGCTTACGTTTTCGGCGGTGGCGATTACGCAGATGCCGGACCTGACGTTAACATCGAGCGGTTCCGCGGCGGGGGCGGTGACGTTCCTGGCGCTGGGGGCGAGGTCGCTGCCGATCACGGCGGCGAACCGGCTGGTGACGATCGACACGGCGGAATTTCCCGCGCTGCCAACGACGCCGCCGCAACTGGCGGATGATTTTGAGATCACGTGGGGCGGCACTGGCAGCGGGCCCTGGGCGAAGCTTCGGGCGATGGACGGGGTGAGGGTGCGTTTCGCGATGAAGACGAGGCCAGTGATGTCGGCGGCGAACGCGCTGCTCGATTTGACGCTCGATGCGCTGGCGGTGGAGGCGCGGTTTGTGCCGGGCACGCCGAGTGGTCCGGCGGAAACGGATGTATTTGCGGCGCTGCAGGTGCAGGGGGCGTTGCCGGGGCGGTTGCTTTCGGAGGGGGCGCAGACGCTCGACGTGGCGGGCGGGCATTTGTGGCTGAGCTTGCCGCTGGCGCAGTTGACGCGGGGCGGGCTGGAGTTCGACGCGGCGCATCCGCGCGTGGGCGAACTGGTGTTTACGGCGGGCCGGGCGTTGCTGGCGGCGGAGGTCTCGGCAGAGGCGCTGGCGACACTGACGGAGGGGGAGCCATGAAAAACGAAGAACTTGGAACTAAGAACGTAGAACTGGAAACGGATTTACGTCGGGATTTTTTCCTGAGTTCTACGTTCTTAGCTCTAACTTCTTAGTTTTAAATCTATATGAGAATTTCTTTGAATACTGTCTGGCTGACGAACGACGGGGTGTCGGACTTGCAGAGCTGGACCGACGCGCACGACGTGCAGCTCAACGGCAGGCAGATCGTGCAGGATGCGCAGTTTCTGCGGGCGGTGGCGACACAGCCGCTGGCGCGCGGGAACGCGGTGAATGTCCTCCAATTTACGGTGACGCGGCAGCACGTGAGCGTGGCCGAGGCGGCGGCCTACATGCTGACGGCGTTCAGTTCGCTGCCGGGAAGCGGGACGGCGATGATCATTTGCGGGGCGAGCGGGGAGAATTTGCTGACGTGCACGTTTA
This sequence comes from Methylacidiphilales bacterium, assembly GCA_035948935.1. GTDB lineage: Bacteria > Verrucomicrobiota > Verrucomicrobiia > Methylacidiphilales > UBA1321 > JABDGH01. Next base: position 124,721 of record DASZIP010000001.1, read on the forward strand.
CGGCGGTGCTGGAGGAGATGTCGAGGTGCGGGTTTTTGGGGACGCGGACGGACACGACGTTCGTGCTGCGGGGCGGGCTGATCACGATGGGCGCGCCGCTGGCGGCGAACGGGGTGGATGGGGGTTCGTTCGGGGACGTTTACGCGTATCCGCAGGGCGGGACGGTCGACGGGGGGAATTGCGCGGACGGGCTTTTCACGGCGGCGCTGAATCTCGACGGAGGGGCGTTTGTATGAAGGCAGAAGTGGGAAGGAAGAAGGTAGAAGGTAGAAGTGCCCGATCCATCCCACGTTTTGCCGGGCGGATCGTGCGCCCGCCTCATCACTTCTAACTTCTAACTTCTAACTTCTTACTTTTTATATGTCTCAAAAAATTCAAATTCGGCGGGGGGTTGAGGCCCAACGCACGCTGATCACTCCGGACACGGGAGAGCTGCTTTTCACGACGGACAACAAGCAGGTTTTCATCGGGGACGGCGCGACAGCGGGGGGTCTCCTGGTGGGCGGCGGGATCGGGGGCTGGGGTTACGTGGGCGGGACGCAGGCGATTGCGTCGGGGGCCGATTCGGTGACGGTGAGCGGGCTGGGGCTGGGATCGGCTCCGGTGCAGGTGCTGGTGACGGTGCGGAAGGCGACGGGCGGGTTGAATCTGTTCGCGACGGTGCGGGGGGATTCGATCACGGCGGGCGGGTTCACGGCCGATCTTTCGGGCGTGACGGACGCGGGGACGTATCAACTCGACTACCTGGCGATCTTATGAGTTCGGTGTGGACGATCATCGACGCGAACGGGGTGGAGAAATCGGCGGCCGACTGGGGCTTGTGCGAGGTGACGCGGGAGCGGGTGAACCAGATGCCGGACATGGTGACGTTTCGGGCGGCGGGGACGCCGAGCGACGCGGACGCCATTTTCGCGTACGGGTCGACGATCCGGCTTTTTCAAAACGGGACGCCGTGGTTTTACGGGCGGGTGGTGCAGGCGCCGGGCCGCGCGTCGGCGAAGGCGGAGGACCAGCTTTACCGGGTGGCGGGGCCGTGGTGGTACCTGGAGAACCTGGTTTTCCAGCAGACATGGCTGACCACGGACGGGACGGATGTGACGCTGGTTCCAACGAACAAGAGCCTGCTGATCCTGAACCAGGACACGGACGGGACGAAGGTGGCGACGGGGGCGGCGATTCTGGAGGTGCTGGCCTACGCGACGGCGCTGGGCGCGCCGATCACGGTGGGGACGATCACGCCGAACGCGATCGCGCCCTACGCGGAGGCTCTGGACCAGTCGTGCGCGGAGGTGATCCGGAACCTGCTGCGGTGGACGCCCGACGCGATGGCGGCCTTCGATTACACAACGACGCCCTATCCGACGCTGTCGATTCACCTCCGGGCCGACGCGGGGACGGTGACGCTGCCGGCGTACGGTGCGCCGGTTTCGGGGCTGGAGCTGACGCCGCGTTACGATTTGCAGGCGCCGTCGGTGGTGTTGAAATTCCAGCAGACGAACGATATCGACGACGACACGTACACGTCGGTGATCGTGCAGCCGGCGCCGTCGACGGCGACGGGCGACGAGCTGGGCGCACTGGTGATGACGCTCGATTTGTCGGGCGCGCGCGCGACGTACCACAAGCAGCCGGTGACGACGACGCCGATTCCGCAGACCGACACGTCGAGCGGGGTGATCGACTGGTGGAAGACGAAGTTCGCGTGGTTGCGGGATTTCGACGATTCGGACCTGGCGGTGGTGAGCGGGACGCAGCTGGTGGCGATCGAGAACCCGTCGAATTATCCGGGGCTCACCGTGTCGGACGTGCCGAACGAGCTGCTGTCGGGTTCGATCTCGGCGTGGATGAACCTGAACGCGGCGCCGCTGCTGGTGACGGCGACGATGCAATACACGGGGGCGGCGACGGACGAGTCGGCGGAAGTGTTCGGCACGACGAACCAGCGGGCGCTTTACGCCCGGGTGATGGGGACGAACGCGCAGACGCAGACCTACAGCCGGCTGACGTCGGAGACGGAGGCGGAGCCGGTGCCTGAGGGGCTGGCGGCGGCGCTTTACGCGGCGGTGAGCGTGCTGCAATACGACGGCTCGCTCGAGTTGACGGAGGAGGAATGCTCGGGCGTGGCCGTGCCGGGGCTGCTGCTGAACCTGACGGGCGGTCGCTCGGAGTGGGCGGCGATGGCGGCGCAAATCCAGCGGGTTGAGGAAAAAATCGACCTGGGGCAGACGGTGATCACGGTGGGGCCGGCGAAGCATCTCGGGCAGTCGCAACTGACGGCGTGGCTGCGCGCGAACCGGAACCGGCGGATTTCGTACCGGCTGGAGGAGCGGACGACGGGATCGGGGAGCGGGAACGCGGCGATGGTGCACGGGGGCGAGCAGTTGCCGCGCTCCGATTCGGTGTTCCGGCCCTCGGCGTCGGCGGGGACGAACACGCCGTTCGAGATTCTGAACGCGTCGGACTCGACGGGGTTGAAGGTGACGGTCAACCCCAATTCCTATCTTCAGAGATCGCTGACCCCAAACGATACGTTTCCGATCACGGGCCTGGGCGCGGTGATTTCGGTCGACGTGGGAACGCAGATCTGGCTCGAAGTTGATTTCACCGGTTACGCCGCGTCGGCGGCGGAGATCGGTTACGGCGACGGCGGCTGGAGCGGATTTCCCGCGCCGTTTGTCTTCAGCGGGACGGCGCCGGACCAGGTGCTGACGACGGCTTTTTTGCTGATCGGTTACGTGGCGGCGGCGAGTTCGACCCTGGACGGGACGACGATCACGGGCGGGCCGGCGGATGCGCCGGTGAGCGCGAAGATCATCCAGTGCGTGTCGCAGGATGTGCTGCTGCAAAACGTGGTGTTTGACGGATTGGCCGCGGTGTTTCCGTTTCCGCATCACGCTCCATCGGTATGAGGGGGCTGCCGGAATTTTTAACCTTTAACTTCTGATTTTTTTATGAATTTATTTTCTTCTTTGTCGAAAAGGCGGGGCGCGACTCTGGCCGGAATGTTCAGCGCGGCAATGGGCTGCGCGCTGCTGCTTTGCGGCGCGGGTTCGGCGCCGGTCGAGAATTTTTTGCCGCAGGGGGCGATGCAGGCCGACCTGAACGCGGGCGGCCATAATCTGACGAACGCGGGAACGGTGAGCGCGACGAACGTGGTGGTGAGCGGAAGCCTGACCGCGCCGGGGAGCTTCACTCTTCCGTTTTCGCAAATGACCGGCTCGCCGACGACGTTGAGCGGGTACGGGATCACCGATCCGATTGTGCTGACGAGCGGCTCGTATGCGAATCCGGCATGGGTGACGAGCGTGGCCTACTCGAAATTGACGGGGGCCCCGGGTTCGCTGCCTCCCAGCGGAAGCGCGGGGGGCGATTTGTCGGGGAGTTATCCGAATCCGACGGTGACGAACGGGGCGCATCTCGGGGCGGGGACGGTCCTGAATTCGGCGCTGGTTTCGACGCCGTTGCTGCCGACGGGGAGCGGGGCGGGGCTGGCTTTTCCGGGGACGCTTTCGATTGCGTCGGGGAAGACGGGGACGTTTTCCAATACGCTGACGCTGGCGGGGACGGACGGCTCGACGCTGAATGTCGGGGCGGGCGGGACGCTGGGGTCGCTGGCTTTCGACAATACGATCAACAATTCGAACTGGTCGGGGACGGCGTTGAGCGTGGCGAATGGCGGGACGGGAACTTCGTCGCCGGGGCTGGTGGCGGGGGCGAATGTCAGCGTGAGCGGATCGTGGCCGAACCAGACGGTGAACAGCACCGCTCTTGGCGCGATCTCCCTCGATTCGACGATGACGGCGGTCGGTTTTGAGTATGCGACGCCCACGGCGGGAAGATTTTATTTGGAGAATGTGAACGGGACGAACGGGCTTGTTCAGTTGACCAGTTCCGCGTACCCGCAGCTTCCGGTGCTGGATGGGACGCAATTGACTTTCGGGCCGGGGACGCTTGCGACGAGCGCGGACATCACGGTGGCGGAGGGCGGAGGGACCGACCCGCTGAACATCACGCTGACGGGGTCGACATCCTTGACTTTCCCGACGAGCGGGACGCTTCTTGCCACAACCGGCAGCGGCGCGGGGCTGGCTTTTCCCGGGACGCTTTCGATCGCGTCGGGGAAAACGGGGACGTTTTCCAATACGATCACGATTGCTGGGACGGACGGCTCGACGCTGAATGTCGGGGCGGGAGGTGTTTTGGGGACGGCCGCGTTCACGGCATCGAGCGCGTATGATGCGAGCGGGGCGGCTGCAACGGCGCAGTCGGCCGCGGAGACGTATGCGTCGAACGGGTCGAATATCACGAGCGGGACGATTGCGGCGGCGCGGGTGGCGACGCTGAATCAGAACACGACGGGAAGCGCGGGGAGTCTTTCCAACACGTCGCAGCTTTACGGGGGGAACGGGTCGGCGTCGATCAGCACGACGGGGACAACGACGCTGACGGCGACGGGGCCGGTGAACTCCGAAGCCCTGACTTTCAATTCGGGGAGCGGGGCCTATACGGCTTCGATTGTGCTTTCGGATTCGGGCGTCACGGCTGGGCAGCTTTATGAAGTGACTCTTTCCTTTCCGGCTTCGACGAATCCGACGATCACTATCTACGATGGTTCGACGAGCGGGACGCTTTTGGCGACGCCGACGATCAACGGCGTGGCGGGAAACACGACGCTGCAATTCTTCAACAACGGGACGGCGTGGAGTTTGTATCCGAAGGGCGCTTTTCTTAAGTACCAGACGAACCTTGCCGGTGGGGCGGTGAGCACGGACACAAACAACAGCATTCCGTTTGATCCGTGGTCGCAGGTGAATCTGGACAATCAGGAGATGGTTTTCATCGGGAACTCGCGGATTGCGGGCGCCACGCTGACAAGCCCGCTCACGCACAATCTTCCCTACCAACTTTCGAACTTGAGCTTCATGAAGAACCATGGGGTCGCCGGTTCGGGCACCGGGTATGTGGGCAATGGCGTCTACAGCTTTGCGGCAAACAGCGCGGTGGTTCCGGCCTCTTCCGTGCAATCGCAAGCTCTCGGAGCCGTCTCTTCAACAACACAAGGCGCAACGTTTTCATCCGGTTCAACGGCGGTAACTCTTGGCGCATCAAACGCTGGAATTTATCCCGCGATGGTTGTGAGTGGCAGCGGCATTCCTTACGGGGATACTGTGTCCGCTGTTTCCGGCACTTCTCTTACTCTCTCCACGGCGACTACGGCAGCGAGCGGCGGTACGGTCACGCTGACCTTTTCACCAAATGACATGCAGGATCAATACACGAACTATGTTCATGCGCTGCGTCCGAGCGTGACGGGAGCGAGCCGGGCTTTTCTGGTGATTGGCGACGCGATTAACGACTACTCCGAGGGTGGGACGGGCTGGTACAACAAGACATTTGCTGCGAGTCCCAATGTACGGACGAGCATTGAATCGTCTCTTCAAACGATTGTGACCGAAGCCCAGGCGGACGGCTTCATTGTGATTGTGATGACCCATGCGGGCCTTGTAACAGGGGGAGTTGAGAGCTGGAATCTCACCTACGATACTTTTCGGAGCTACGTTAATCAGGATTTAAGACAGAATGTTTTAGGCGCGAACATGGTCTATGACCAATGCCGCGTCTGGACGGGAAACAACAGCGCACAATCGTCAGACGGTTTGCATCCGAATCTGGCTACTGTTACGCAACTCGCAGCCGATTTTAATAACTTCCTGTTGACCGGAGGACAAGCTGTAGACCAGATTCCAAGTTACGATTTGGCTTTGGCACCGCAAGGGATTTTGCTCGGCACGTCTGCGAACGGAGTAAATAACGTGTCCATTTGTGACAATGGGTTCTGCATTTACAACGATTATACGGCGAATCAGCAATGGACTTATGCGCAGACGGGTTACTTGGAATCGATCCTTTTCAACGGCTCGGAGATGTCGTTCGTTCTCGCGCCAAGCAATTCTCAGTATACGAAGATCACAACGACGCAGGTTTCACCGTTCAAGCTGGAAGAGTCGGGATTGTTCGGTCTTGGAAGCAACGGGGGCATCGTTCGCGGAACGGTGACGAGCAACGATCTCTATAACGACACGAGCCATAACATCTATATCAAGAGCGGCGCGTTGAATCTCGCGACGGCGCAGACGACAGTGAGCGGAAGCACGAGCGGGAGCGCGGTTTTCTCGGAGCCGTTTGCGGGGTCGAGTTACAAGAAGGTGATTGTTTATCTCAACGGGTTGAACGGGACCGCAAGCTATACGTTCCCGGTGGCGTTTACGAATGCTCCATCGGAGATCGATAACGCGGGGCTGGCGACGTCGATTTCGACGACGGCGGTGACGCTGACGGGGTCGACGACGACGCGGGTCGTCACGCTGGAGGGGTATTGAATGAAATTAAGGCCGCCTGGTTTGGGCCTGATGCGTATTTAAACAACGATTTTTTAAAGGAGACAAAATATGACAAATAGAATCCATTATTTTTTCCGGGCGGCGCCTGCCTGCCTGATGCTGAGCCTGACGGCTTGCGGGACGACGGGGCCGGGCGCAAGTCCGGCGACAGGGACGGCGGCGGCGACCTCGTCCGGGGGCGGGACGGCGTCGGCGGTGATCGAGGCGGCGCTGCCGCTGATCCGGACGGGGGCGTCGGTGGCGACGGGGGCGGTGCTCGATTTCGCGGTGAAGCAAAGCGGGACGCGGACGCGGCTGGCCAATGAGATGTACGCGGCGGCGAACGCGGTCTATTCGCTGTCGGACGGGGCGTTTCCGTCGCCGGCGCAATTCGAGTCGAGCATCCTGGCGTTCGGGGGATCGCAGACGGACGCGGGGTACGCGCAGTTTTCGACGGCGATCGCGGGGCTTTACGCGGCCTATTATCCGAAACTGGCGACGGGCGACGCGAAGACGGCGGCCGATTTGCTGAACGCGATCGCGGGGGGGATCGAGGACGCGACGGAGGCTTACGTGACGACGCCGGTTGCGGCGGAGGGCGCCCCGGCGACGGCGGCGAGCTTTTGATTATGAGCGAGATTATTTTTCTCGGGAGCGGGAAGATGAGCGTGTTCGGCGGCCCGGCGGACGAGGGGGTGGGGCCGCACGAAGGGCTGGCGTTGATCGGGCCGAGCGACCTGGGGATATGGTGGTATTCGTGCCTGTTCCTGCCGGAGCAGCCGGCAGGGACGACGGGGCTGGCGCGGCGGCTGAATCCGCGGGCGTTTTACCTGGCGATGCGGTGGGACTACGCGCGCTGGCCGAAGGAATTTCTGCGCCACACGGTGGTGAAGCTGGGCAATCCGGTCAACGCGCTCCACGTTTTCGCGCGGCCCGTCGATTTCGGGCCCGGAGACGGGACGATGATCGACGGGGAGCCGACGCCCGACACGGGACGGATCGCGGATCTTTCGCCGGGGGCGGCGACGGCGCTCGGGTTGCAGACGGATGACGTGGTGGCGTGTGAGTTGGTGGGGTGAGGGTCCTGCGGACGGCAGTATTTATAGCGACGGTTAGAGACCGTCGCTATAATGGCGGTAGATGGCTACTAAATTGAAATCGACAGAGGCGCCGATTTTTCTGGTGGGGGCGACGGGGACGGGGAAGAGCGCGGCGACGATGGAGCTGGCGCGGTCGCGCACGCGTGCGTGGCCGGGCGGGGCGGCGATTCTGGCGATGGATGCGATGCAGGTTTATCGCGGGGCCGATATCGGGACGGGCAAGCCGACGGCGGCGGAGCGGGCGGAGGTTCCGCATGGGGGGCTCGATTTGGTGGAGTTCAGCGCGAGTTTCGACGTGGCGCACTATCTGAAGCACGCGGCGGCATTTTTGCGGGAGCAGAGGGAGGCGGGCCGGCGGGTGGTGATCGTGGGGGGAACGGGGCTCTATTTTCGGGCGCTGACGCGGGGGTTGTGCGAGGCGCCGCAGGGTCCGGAGGAGCTTCGGGCGGAACTTTCGTTGCTTTCGGCGGCGGAGTTGCGGGAGCGGCTGAAGGCGGTCGATCCGGGGATGCTGGAGCGGGTGGATGGGGCGAATCCGCGGCGGCTGGCGCGGGCGATCGAGGTGAAGGAGGCGACGGGTCGTTCGTTGCGGGATTGGCAGGAGGAGACGCCGGAGGCGCTGGTGGGGGATTTCACGGCGTTTTGGATTGAGCGGGAGAAGGCGGAATTGGAGGCGCGGATCGAGGCGCGGGTGGAGGCGATGTTTGCGGAGGGTTGGGTGGAGGAGGTGCGGGGGTTGATCGCGAAATATGGGGCGGAGGCGGTGCTGAGTTTTCCGGGGATTGGGTATCGGGAGATTGGGGAGATGTTGGAAAGGGGCGATGAGGCTGCTTCTTGTGCGCTTCGCGCACCCGGACAACAAGTTGTCCGGGCCACCCGAGGGGAGGAAGGCACCGGCGCAGGGCCTGCGCCGGCTACCTTGAAAAGTGACATTTGCGTGGCGACGCGGCAGTATGCGAAGCGTCAGTTGACTTGGTTCGCGCGTGAGTCTATTTTGGAGGGAGTAATGCTTACCGGCAATCAGTCCTTTTCCGCAGCGCTGTCCGCCGCGGGTTTGCGGTTATGACCGCCCTGTTTTGAAAGCGTCTCATTTGACTTCACCTCCTCCGGGGAACGAGCGCGCCCTTTTGGTGGGGCTGGAGAGGTCGGACGACAACAGGTGGGACCACGCGGAGTCTTTGCAGGAACTGGGCGAGCTGGTGAAGAGCGCCGGGGGCGAGGTGGCGGAGACGGCGATCCAACGGCGGGCCGCGCCGACGGCGGCCTTTTACATCGGGCCGGGGAAGGCGGCGGAACTGGCGGAGGTGTGCCAGAGGGGGAATATCGGGACGGTGATTTTCAACGACGAGTTGAGTCCGGCGCAGAGCCGGAACCTGGAAAAGGTTTTCGAGCGGAAGATCCTGGACCGGACGCAGTTGATTCTCGACATTTTCGCGCAGCGTGCGAAGTCGAAGGACGGGAAGCTGCAGATCGAGCTGGCGCAGTTGCAGTATCTGCTGCCGCGGCTGACGGGGATGTGGACGCACTTGTCGCGGCAGAGCGGCGGGATCGGGACGCGGGGGCCGGGGGAGACGCAGCTGGAGGTGGACCGGCGGCGGGTGCAGGAGAAGATCGCGCGGCTTTCGCGGGAATTGGACGAGGTGCGGCGGCAACGGAGCACGCAGCGGGCGGGGCGGTTGCGGCAGCACTGGCCGATTGCGTCGCTGGTGGGCTACACGAACGCGGGGAAGTCGACGCTGCTGAATAAGATGACGCATGCCGAGGTTTATGCGGCGGACCAGCTTTTTGCGACGCTGGACCCGACGACGCGGCAGTTTGTTTTGCCGAACAGGCAGAAGTTGCTGCTGACGGACACGGTGGGTTTTTTGAAACAGCTTCCGCACCATTTGATCGAGTCGTTCAAGGCGACGCTGGAGGAGGTGGCGGAGGCGGATCTGCTGCTGCACGTGGTGGACCTGAGTCACCCGCTTTACGAGCAGCAGATGGCGGCGGTGCAGGTGGTGCTGGAGGAATTGCACGCGTGGGGGAAGCAGATGATTGTGGTTTTCAACAAGATCGATCGGGTGACGAACCCGGCGTTGATCGAGTATGCGCTGCACAAGCATCCGCACAGCGTGGCGATTTCGGCGGCGACGGGGGAGGGGCTTGGGGAGTTGTTCGAGGAGATCGAGCATCAGGTGAAGTCGTGGCGGCTGCGGGTGAAGCTGGAGATTCCGAACCATCTGACGGCGCTGGTGGCGGAGTTGCACCGAGTGGGGCGGGTGCTGGATATCAGCTATAAGGGGGACACGATCGCGTTGACGGCGCATGTACCGCCGCAGTTGCAGGGTAAAATTAAGCCGTATAGGGTGGCAGGCGATGAGGGCGATTTCCATGCGGGAGCTTCCGCCGGCGGAACGGCCGAGGGAGCGGTTGCTGAACCAGGGGGCGAACGCGCTGAAGACAGCCGAGCTCCTCGCCATCCTCTTGCGCACCGGAACAAGCGGGCGGCCGGTTCTCGATCTGGCTGATTTTTTGCTGGCGCATTTCGGGTCGCTGGAGGCGCTGAGCCGGGCGTCGGTGGGCGAGTTGGCGCGGGTCAAGGGGGTGGGGCAGGCGAAGGCAATCGGGTTGAAGGCGGCGTTCGCGCTGGCGGCGCGGCTGGCGCGGAGCGAGGCGGAGGCGCGGTCGATCGAGACGCCGGAGGATATTTCGCGGTTGCTGGGCGAAGAGATGCGGCTGCTCGATTACGAGAGCGTGCGGGTGATTTGCCTGAATACGCAGCATAAGGTGCTGGGGGTGGAGGAGGTGTCGCGGGGGACGCTGAATGAGAGTCTGTTGCATCCGCGGGAGGCGTTTCGGCCGGCGCTGGCACGGCAGGCGCACGCGGTGATTCTGGTGCATAATCATCCGTCGGGGAATCCGCAGCCGTCGGACGCGGACCTGCGTGTGACGCGGCGAATGAAAGAGGCGGGGGAGTTGCTGCAGATTGCGCTGCTGGATCATGTGATTCTGGGGGCGCCGCGCAAGGGGGATGAGAAGAATTATTTTAGTTTTAAGGATGAGGGGTTGTTGTGAGGGGGAATTTAGACATGAGGAACATGAAGGCTGATGAAGAGATCAGGGGAACCATGACCAAATTACCAAATTTTCCAAATTGCCAAATTGGGGAGGCCGGGGAATTTTGACAGGAGGGACATGAAGGGAAGCAGGACCAAATTACCAAATTGGAAGAGAGGGGAGTTTTTGACGGAATTACCAAATTTTTTCCAAATGAACGGGATTGGGGAAGGCAGGGGAAGGATGACGGAATTATGATGAGGCTGAAGGCAACAGAGTTGAGCGGACAATTGCGTTCCCAAACTCCTGCGGAGGGCGGTAAGTTTGGGAACGAGAGGGATCGTCCTGGTTCTTACTTTTAACTTTTACCCTTTTCCTTTTACCCTGTCCCATGAGCACGCAAATTCATCCGACGGCTATCGTTGATTCGTCGATTAATATGGGGGTGGAGGTGCGGGTGGGGCCGTACGCGGTGATCGAGGCGGGGTGTGTGATCGGGGATTACTGCGAGGTTCGGGCGCACGCGGTGATTTGCAAGGGGACGCTGATGGGGCCGCGGAATCAGATTGGTTATGGGGCGATCATCGGGGCGGAGCCGCAGGATTACGGCTATAAGGGGGGACGGTCGTGGGTGGAGATCGGGTCGGGGAACAAGATCCGGGAGTATGTGACGATTCACCGGGCGTCGAAGGAGGAGTCGGCGACGTCGATCGGGAATGATAATTTTCTGATGGGCGGGGTGCACGTGGGGCATGACGCGGAGATCGGGAACCGGGCGATTCTGGCGAACAATTCGCTGTTGAGCGGCTACGTGAAGGTGGAGGACGGCGCGTTTCTGGGCGGGGCGACGATTGTGCATCAGCATACGCGGATCGGGCGGCTGGCGATTACGCGGGGCGGGACGCGGCTGGGGAAGGATGTGCCGCCGTTTTTCATGGCGACGGACACGAATCTGGTGAGCGGGATCAACCGGGTGGGGCTGAGGCGGGCCGGTTTTTCGCAGGAGACGCGGCGGGCGATCCAGGCGGCTTTCGAGTTGCTATACCGGTCGAATCTGAATGTGAGCCAGGCGCTGGAGGAGCTGGGGAATAAATTTCATCTTCCGGAGATCGCGCAACTGACGGAGTTTGTCCGGGCGTCGAAGCGGGGGATTTGCCGGGCGGATGGGGGTTCGCGGACGGAGGAGGAAGAGTAGATTTTGGAGGGGAAGCCGGACGGAATGAACGGAATTTAGACAGGAGGAAGATGAAGGACAGGAAGGAAGGCATAAGAATTTTTGGAGGCAGACGGAATTACGGAACTCCTGCGGAGGATCCTTCTGCGAAGGGCGGTAACGGAATTTTTGGATAGGATTGATGTGATATGGCGCTGAGTCCGGACATGGAGGCGAGGGGGATGAGGGCGTACGAGCAGGCGCGGGCGTATGAGCGGCTGAGGTCGTGGCGTTTGCCGTTGAGTTTCGTTGTGTTTGCGCTGATCCCGGCGGTGGGCGGCGCGTGGATGTGGGCGACGGGTCACACGGTGATGGCGTGGCTTTATTTTTTCGCCGCGATTTTTCTGGCGTGGGCGGGGTGGTTCCAATGGAGGCAGTTGGGGGCGCGTCACGCGAGGAATCTGCGGCTGCTGGCGGAGTTGAAGGCGGAGTATGGGGATGAGTTGCCGTGGGTCCGGGTGGAGAACCATTTCGCGGAGCTGGAGAAGCTGAGGCGGGAGATGGCGGAGGAGAGCGAGCGGGGGCTGCCTAGATGATCGGGCTGGCGAGGTAGCGGACCAGGTCCCAGATCCAGTGGCCGGCGTGGAGGAGGGGCCGGCCGAAGAGGAACATGGCGAAGAGGGTGGCGGAGACGAGGAGGGAGAGGAGGGTCCAGGCCTGGATGTAGAGTTGGTTGTAGGAGGGCTTGGGTTCGGCGCTCATGGGGGGAATATGAAGAAAGAAGTTGGAAGTTAGAAGGAAGAAGTGGGGAGGGGGCTGCTTTTCCTTCTTACTTCGAATTTCTTCCTTCTGATTTTTTCAGGCTGGCTGGGGTTGGGGGTGGATGCTTTGGCGGGCGGCCATGGCGGTGAAGAGGCCGTGCTGGGCGAGGAGTTGGTCGAAGCCGCCCTGTTCGACGATGCGGCCTTTGTCGAGGACGATGATGCGGTCCATGGAGCGGAGGGTGGAGAGGCGGTGGGCGACGCAGATGACGGTGCGGTTTTCGGCGAGGTGGTCGATGGCTTTCTGGACTTCGGCTTCGGATTGGGAGTCGAGGGAGGCGGTGGCTTCGTCGAGGACGAGGATGGGGGCGTTGCGGACGAAGGCTCGGGCGATGGCGATGCGCTGGCGCTGGCCGCCGGAGAGGCGCTGGCCGCGTTCGCCGAGGGGGGTGTCGTAGCCGCGGGGGAGGGCTTCGATGAAGGCGTGGGCGTGGGCTTCGCGTGCGGCGGCGATGATTTCCTGGCGTGTGGCGCCGATTTTGCCGAAGCCGATGTTTTCGGCGACGGTGGCGTTGAAGAGGAGGATGTCCTGGCTGACGAGGGCGAGGTGGCGGCGGAGGTCGGCGATGCGGAGGGTTTCAAGGGGGACGCCGTCGATTTTGATCTGGCCGGCGGTGGGATCGTAGAAGCGGAAGAGGAGGTTGATGAGGGAGCTTTTGCCGGAACCGCTTTCGCCGGCGAGGCCGAGGCGCTGGCCGCGGGCGAGGGTGAAGGTGATGTTGTCGAGGACGGGGCCGTCGCCGTAGGAGAAGGCGACGTTGCGGAATTCGATGGCGCGGGCGAAGCCGGTCATGGGGACGGGGTTGGGGATTTCGCGGACGGTGGGCTGGAGTTTGAAGAGGGCCATGAGGCGTTCGAGGGCTACGGAGAGCTGGGTGATGTAGACGCCGATGCCGTTGAGTTTTTTGAAGGGGGTGTAGAAGGCCATGAGGGCGATGAGGAAGGTGGAGAGGTTGGCGAAGGGGCAATGGGTCCAGAAGGCGTAGAGGAGGAGGGCGCTGATGCCCATGGCGTTGAGGGTCTGGACGATGGGGTTGAGCATTTCCTTGCTCTGGATGCTTTTGACGGTGAAGTAGGCAGAGCGTTCGCCCGACTTGAAGAAGGCCTGGGCGTGGGCTTCCTCCAAGCCGTAGGCCTTGGTGATACGGACGTTTTGGAACGATTCGAGGGTGATGCTGGCCTGGCCGACGTTGGCGGCAAAATCGCGGCGGGCGAGTTCCTTGATTTTTTTGGCAACCTGGCGGGTGGGGACGACGCAGAGGGGGGCGAAGGCGAGGGAGATGAGGGTGAATTTCCAGTCGATCCAGAACATGAAGCCGAGCATGAAGAAGATGGTGCTGGGTTCCTTGACGAGGTCGGAGAGGCCGAGTTTGAGGAAGTTGTTGAGGGCTGCGCCGTCGCTTTCGATGCGGGCGATGAGTTCGCCGGTGGTGGTTTTCTGGAAGAAGTCGAGGGAGAGGGAGCTGACTTTGCGGAAGGCGTCATTTTTGACGGCGTTGGTGATGCGCTGGCCGCTCCATGCCATGAGGTAGCTGCTGCCGTAGCCGAGGGCCCCGCGGAGGAGAATGGCGAGGGGGATGAAGAGGAAGCCGCCGAGGCATTGTTTCCAATCGAGCGGGCGGTCTTTCAAGGGGAGCCAGGGGTCGATGAGGACGTAGAATTCCTGCTTGAGGGTGGTGGCTTCGGCTTTGAGGCCATGAATGACGATGTTTTCGCCTTCTTCTTTTTTGACCTGGGCTTCGCGGCCTTTTTCGGTGACTTCCTGGATGTGGGCGGGATCGTCGAGGCGGTTGAGGATGACGTAGATGCTGCCGAGAGAGAGGCCGTTGGAGGCGCCGAAGAGGATGCCGAGGAAGATGCCGAGGGTGAAGCGGGGCCAGTAGCGGGCGAGGTAGGGCCGGGAGAATCGGGCGGTCTCCAGAATGGTGTTCATGGGATGACCGGACAGGGTAGAGGTTTTCCCGGCAGGGGGCAAGAGCGGTTGCCCCGGAAGAAATTGGAAAAGTTCTCGATTTTGGATGCGGGGATTTGGCAGAGTGTCCGTTCCCCCCGCCATGTCCGAAAATTCATCACCCGTTCCGCCGCAAAAAATCCTGGTCACCGGAGCCGCCGGTTTTATCGCTTCGCGCGTGTGCGCGCTGCTGCACGAGCAGGGCCGGGTGGTGACGGGGCTGGATAATTTCAACGACGCCTACGATGTGCGGCTGAAGGTGTGGCGCTGGGTGCAACTGGAGAATCTGCCGGGTCTGGAGTTGCACCGGTTGGACCTGACGGACGCGGGCGCGCTGGAGCGGCTTTTCGAGAAGCATGCGCGGTCGGAGCGGGCGGCGCCTTTCGACGCGGTGATCAACCTGGCGGCGCGGGCGGGGGTGCGGCCGTCGGTGGACAATCCGCGGGCTTATGTGGAGGCGAACGTGGGGGGCGCGTTGAATGCGCTGGAGATGTGCCGGAAGTTCGGGGTGAAGAAGTTCATTCTGGCCTCGACGTCGAGTCTTTACGGAAGGGAGCATCCGACGCCCTACCGGGAGGAGATGAATACGGACCACCAGCTTTCGCCCTACGCGGCGACGAAGAAGGCGGCGGAGGCGATGACTTACACGTACCACTTTCTGCACGGGATCGATGTGAGCGTGCTGCGGTACTTTACGGTTTACGGGCCGGCGGGGCGTCCCGACATGACGCCGTTGCGGTTCGTGCAGCGGATTCGGGAGGGGCGGGTGATCACGATTTTCGGGGACGGGACGCAGTCGCGGGACTTCACGTATGTGGACGACATCGCGCAGGGGACGATTTTGGCTTTGCGGCCGGTGGGGTACGAGGCGTTCAATCTCGGTTCGGACGAGCCGCTGAAGTTGAGCGCGATGATTGGAATGATCGAGGAGTTGACGGGGCGAAAGGCGAAGATCGAGTATCGTCCGTGGCACCCGGCGGACATGGCGGCGACGTGGGCCGATATTTCGAAGGCGCGCAAGGCGCTGGGGTGGGCGCCGAAGACGGGGTTTCGCGAGGGGCTGCAGCGGCTCGTGGCGTGGTACGAGGAGAACCGCAACTGGGCGATGGAGATCAATACGGATTAGCCCTGCTGTCTGGCCTTGAGGAGGAGGACGGGGACGTCGACGAGGTGGCGGACTTTGTCGGCGGTGCTGCCGTAGAGGAGGTCGCTGATGAAGCGGTGGCCGTGGGTCGACATGGCGATGAGGTCGACCTTGTGCTTGCGGGTGAACTTGACGATTTCGTCGGAGGGTTCGCCCATGGCGAGGACGTGGCCGACCTCGAAGCCGTCGGCCCGGAGGCTTTTGGCGACGCTTTCGAGGTAGGCGCGGTCGGTTTTCATTTCCTCGCTTTCGGCGAGGTTGAGTTGCTCGTAGTTGCGGGCGACCCAGCCGTCGGCGACGTGCATGAGGAGGAGGCTGGCGCCCATCATTTTTGCAAGGGGCCTGATGTGCTGGAGGATGGCCCGGTCCGCCGCACTGTTTTCGAGGGGGATCAGGATTTTTTTGTACATGACGGCCTTGGTTGATCAGGAAGCCGGGATGGGCCAGCCGAGGAATTTAAAGACGGGGTCCTGGACGGAATCGGGCACCAAGGGCGATGTGAAGATGAGCCAGAGGTTGAGGACGATGATGACGGCGACGGTCGTCCAGCCGACGGTTTTAAGCCATGGCTTGTTGGCGAACTCGCTCATCTTGGTTTTGTCATTGGTAAAGCGCATGAGGGGCCAGATGGCGAAGCCGAGTTGCATGCTGAGGACGACCTGGCTGGCGACGATCAGGCTGGAGGCGCTCCTTTCACCATAGTACCACATGATGCCAATGGCGGGAACGACGGCGAGGGCGCGGGTGACGAGGCGGCGGAGCCAGGGGGTGAGGCGGATGTTGAGAAATCCTTCCATGACGATTTGTCCGGCGAGTGTGCCGGTGAGGGTGGAGTTTTGGCCGGAAGCGAGGAGGGCGAAGGCAAAGATGACGCTGGCGATTCCGACGCCGAGAATGGGGCTGAGGAGCTTGTAGGCGTCCTGAATCTCGGCCACGTCGGCATGTCCCGACCAGTGAAAGGCTGCCGCGGCGAGGATGAGGATGGCGGCGTTGATGAAGAGGGCGAACATGAGCGCCGTGGCCGAATCGATGCTGGCGAACTTGATTGCTTCGCGTTTGCCCTGCGGTGTGCGCTCGAAGTTGCGGGTCTGGACAATGGAGGAATGGAGGTAGAGGTTGTGGGGCATGACGGTGGCCCCGATGATGCCGACGGCGACGTAGAGCATCTGGGGGTCCTTGACGATGTCGAGGCCGGGGACGAAGCCGAGCATGACCCCGGTGAGGCTCGGCTTGACCCAGAAGAGTTCCGCGGCGAAGCAGATGCCGATGGTGGCAATGAGGGTGACGACGAGGGCCTCGATGTAACGGAAGCCCTTGTTCTGGAGGTAAAGGACGGCGAGGACGTCGGCGCACATGATGAGGCAGCCCCAGACGAGGGGGATGCCGAAGAGGAGCTGGAGGCCGATCGCGGAGCCGACGACCTCGGCGAGGTCGCACGCGGCGATGGCGATTTCGCACAAAATCCAGAGGAACCAGACGACCGGCATCGGATAGTGGTCCCGGCAGGCCTGGGCGAGGTCGCGTCCCGTGACGACGCCGAGCTTGATGCTGAGATGCTGGAGGAGGATGGCCATGAAATTGGAAATCATGACGACGCTCAGGAGAAGGAAGCCGAATTGAGCGCCGCCCTGCAGGTCGGTCGCCCAATTGCCGGGGTCCATGTAGCCGACGGCGACGATATAGCCGGGGCCGGAAAAGGCGGCCAATTTTTTCCAGAAAGAGGCGCCGGGGGGAACGACGACGGTACGGTGGACTTCGGGGAGGGAGGCTTCGCCGGCGGTTCGCCGCCACACGGGGCGAGGCGCGGCGGTTGGGTTCACGATCGGATGTTGTGCCGACAAAGGAGATGACTGTCAACTATTAAAGTTTGTTAAAGCAAACATTGTGGATCGGAGGACGCGGTATCTGCTCGGGGTCGGCGTATTTTGTGACGCAACTCATTTGCGGGTTCTAATTGCAAATGGGTTGCGTTTCTTGTACAAAAGCAAAATGAACGCGCGCTCCATGAAAACATTCCCACTTTCGACCTGCATCGCGGTCCTCGGGCTGATGTCCTTAAGCGCCGTGGCTGAGCCGATTCGAATCGTGGCCGCGGAAAACTTTTACGGGGGCGTCGCCGAACAAATCGCCGGGAGCGGGACGGCGGTGAAGAGCATCCTGACGAATCCGAACCAGGACCCGCACGAGTTCACGACGAACGCGGAAACGGCGAAGTCGGTGGCGGACGCGGACATCGTGATTTACAGCGGAATCAGCTACGACCCGTGGATGGACAAGCTGCTGGCGACGAGGGGCAAGCCGGACCGGGTGGTGATCGATGTCGCCGACCTGATCGGAGCGAAGGATGGGGACAATCCCCACATTTGGTACGATCCGAAAACGATGCCGGGGCTGGGTGCGAAGCTGGTGGAGGTGCTGGGGAAAATGCATCCGGACCAGGCGGGGGCGTATCAAAAGCGGCTGGACGATTTCAACGCCTCGATGAAGCCGGAGCTGGAGAAGATCGCGGCGATGAAGGCGGCTTCGGCGGGGCTGGAGGTGACCGCGACGGAGCCGGTGTTCGGTTACATGGCGGAGGCGCTGGGGTTCAAGATGTTGAACTATGATTTTCAGATCAAGATCATGAACGACGC
Source organism: Methylacidiphilales bacterium (assembly GCA_035948935.1). Lineage (GTDB taxonomy): Bacteria > Verrucomicrobiota > Verrucomicrobiia > Methylacidiphilales > UBA1321 > JABDGH01. Next base: position 142,942 of record DASZIP010000001.1, read on the forward strand.
GGAGCCGACGGCGGACGAGACGGCCGCCTTTGAGAAGAGCCTGACCTCGCACACGGCGAAAATTCTTTTCTACAACAGCCAGGTGACGGATCCGACGACCGACCGGATTCAAAAATTGGCGAAGGGCTCGGGCATTCCCGTCGTGGGAGTGACGGAGACGCAGCCGCCCGATCAAAAGAGCTATGTTGATTGGATGATGCACGAGTTGGATGGCGTTCAGGCGGCTCTTGGTGCAAAGTAGCGCCGCCTATGACGCCCGCCCTTGAAATCACCGATCTGACCCTTTCGCTGGGCGGGAACGAGATTTTGTCGAAGATCAGCGCGACGGTTGAGGCGGGGGAGTTCATCGGGATTTTCGGGCCGAACGGCGCGGGCAAGACGACGCTGGTGCGGTGCATGGTGGGAACACTGGCGCCGAGCGGAGGATCGATCAAAATTCTCGGCCTGCCGCCGGGCCAGGCGTCGCGGCAGATCGGTTACATGCCGCAGGGCCACGCGGGGTTCGATTCGACGGCGCTGAGCGCGCGGGCGTTGGTGGAGGCGGCGTGTCACGGCGACCGGTGGGGGATTCCGTGGACTTCGCGGGAATCGAGGCGGGAGGTCGACCGGGTACTGGAGGTGACGGAGGCGGCTCATTACGCGAAGCGGCCCTTTTCGGTCCTGTCGGGGGGCGAGCGGCAGCGGGTGATGCTGGCGCAGGCGCTTTTGGGCGATCCGAAAATTCTCGTCCTGGATGAACCGCTGGCGAGTCTCGATCCGAAGAACCAGGCGCTGTTGATCGAATGTGTGGCGCGGGTGAAGCGGCTCACGCGGACGACGATTCTTTTTGTCGCGCACGACATGAATCCGCTGATGCAGGTGATGGACCGGGTGCTTTACCTGGCGGGGCGGGGGGCGGTTTTGGGGAAGCTCGATGACGTGGTGACCTCGGCCTCGCTTTCGAAGCTGTACGGCTTTGAGATCGAAGTGGTGCGGGTGGAGAACCGGGTTTTTGTGATCGCGTCGGAAGGCAATGTGACGGAATCGGAATACGAGCATCATCATGACCATGATTGACAAGCTGACGAATTATCTTGGCTACGAGTTTGTGCAGAACGCGCTGATGGCGGGGACGCTGGCGGCGATTCTGGGGGCGATCGTCGGCTATTTCGTCATCATTCGGAACGCCGGTTTCGCGGCGCACGCGCTGGCGCACATCGGTTTCGCGGGTGCGGCGGGCGCGGCGATTCTGGGGTTGAGTTCGCTGGAAGGGATGCTGCTGCTCACGGTGGGTTCGGGCCTGTTCATGGGCGCGGCGGGCGACAAGGTGCATCGCAACGATCTGGCGATCGGGATGGTTCTCTCGATGGCGCTTGGTTTGGGGACGTTGTTTCTCAGTCTCTATTCGGGTTTTGCGGGGCAGGCGAAGTCGATTCTTTTCGGGAATATATTTGGAGTTTCCGGAGGGCAAATCACGGAGATGGTGTCGCTGTCGCTGCTGAGTCTGGCCGGACTCGCGGTTTTCTCGCGCAGGCTGCTTTTCGCGAGCACGCAACCGCGGCTGGCGGAGGCGCGGGGTTTGTCGCTGCCAGGACTGTCGATGGCGTTCATGGCGGTGCTGGCGGTTTCGGTGACGCTGGCGAGTCAGATTGTGGGGATTCTCCTGGTCTTTACGCTGGTGATCGCCCCGGCGGGAATCGCGCTGCGTCTCTGCCGGTCGTTTTGGTGGGGGATTTCGATTTCGGTGGGGCTGGGGGTGACGGCGGTTTGGATCGGGATTTTGCTCGATTGCATGACGGGCTACCCGGCGACGTTTTGGATCACGGCGCTGTTTTTCGTCCTGTATATCCTGGTGGAGGCTTACAGCCGGTTGATCGCGAGACTGGACTACTGAGAGGGCGGCGCGGGGCGGGCCGTGTCTACTTTTGCAATGAGTGCTAGTTTGGAGGCCCGTTCCGATAATTCCAATTATTCCGATTATTGGGATTATCTGGATTATTATTATCCGTCTGCGGCAGCAAGGCTGTGAATCGGCCGTCGGGATCGCCGGCGAGGGAGGCGATCTCGGCTTTCAACGCCTTGCGATAGGCGATTTCATCGCGGGCGCGTTGCTGGTCGAAGGAATAAAAATTAATCGGGTTTTGGATCTGGTCCATATTGAGGTCGGCGACGCATTGGAGGTCAAAAAACAAACCGCGGAGGGCGTCGGCGCGCTGGGCTGCATCGGCTCCCGAGGCTTGCTGGATAAACGTATCGTTGGCCTTCATGATCTTGACGTCGTTCAGATAGATTTTGGACGCGCCGTTATCGGGTCTGCCACCGAAACGACGGGGCTGGTTGTTGCGAGTGTTGATGTAGGCGTCGAGGCGCCGGCTCTGCTCGTGGAATTGGTCCAGGAAGACGGTTTCGACCTGGAAGCGCCGGGAATCGATCGGCACCCAGGCGACGACGGTGTCCACGCGCAGGCCGAAGTAGCGCACCGAGTTGGAAATGGCCGAGTTCCGGTTGGCAAACGAGGCTTTGTCGAGCTCGTCGGGAGACTCCATTTTCATCGCGGTGGTCACGACTCCGAGGACCTTGTCGCTTTTGAGGTGAAAGACCGGGCCGCCGCTGTTGGTGCGGTTGCCGATGGGGTTGTCGAAATCGATTTGGTCGGGGCCGATTCCGAGGATTTTTCCCGTGGTATTGACGATGGTCGCGCTGTCCTGGCTGTTGCCCGGGGTAATGACAACGTCGCCGACCTGGGCGGTTCTGCTGATGTCGGGGACCATCTCGAGGTAGTTGTAACCGGCATCCTGAATGGAGAGCAGGGCGAGGTCGCGGTCGGAGGCGCCTTTCATTGAAAGGACCTTGATGAAGGCGCCGCTGTTGGTGGTGACTTCGAGGTTCGGATTATTGGCGATGACATGGATGTTGGTCAGGATCGCCGGGCCGTCCGGCGTTTTGATCAGGAACCCGGCGCCTTCGGCGTTGTCGCCCTTGATGAGGACTACGGCGCGCGCCTGCTCTTCGGTTAGTGTTACGGAAGAGGGAGAGGGAGAGGGCGGGGAGGGTGTCGGCGGCGGAACCGGTGTTATCGGTATTAGGGTTACCGTCGGTGGATTGAGCACAGGTGAAGCGAAGGGAATTGTGGGCGGAACCGGATTGGGCGAAGCTGCAATGGGTGGAACCGGATTGGGTGAAGCTGCAATGGGTGGAACCGGATTGGGTGAAGCCGCGGCGGGTGGTGATTGGACGATGGTACCGGGTGCAAGCACCGAGTCGGGAGGGGTGTAACCGGTGTCTCCGAAATTGGAAAATATCGGGCCGGCATCGGCCTGGGTTAAATGTGTTCCCGAGGCGACCTCCGCGACAATGACGTTCCAGGGAGCCTTCGACGCCGGGCCGTTGCGGTCGACTTGAAGATAGTAGGTTCCTCCCACGGGTTGATAGAAGGACCCTTTGAGGGAGCCCTGAACGCCCGCAATCACCGTGCCGCCGGGGGAGAGGAGGGTGAGGTTGATGGGGATGGGCGAAACCCAGAGAACCTCCCATTTGTCCTGGACGGTGAATGTCGGCGTGGAGGCGCGGGCATCGGCGCCGGTAAATTTTTGCACCACATGGGCGACGCCGTCCGCATATGCGGTCCCGGCCACGAGACCAAGGATGATTGCGGGCAAGAGGAAACGACTCACTCAACACTCATACCACCGCCCGAAATAACCGGCAACTGCCAATAGGTTGCCGGGATCGGGGACGGCCTATCGGGACCGCAACGCGACCTTGGTTAATTTTTGGATAGGCACTAAAGTGGGCGTTCCATGGCCGGCATGATCCCCCCCGAAATCGTCGAACAGGTGCGCCACGCGAGCGACATCGTCGACGTGATCGGGGGTTACGTGCCGCTGAAGAAATCGGGGGCGAAGTTCAAGGCCCTGAGCCCGTTCAACAAGGAGAAGACGCCCTCGTTTTTCGTCGATCCGTCGAAGCAAATCTTCAAGTGCTTCAGCAGCGGCCACGGCGGGGACGTGTTCAAGTTTCTCATGCTGATGGAGAACATGACTTTTCCCGAGGCGGTGCGGCGTCTGGCCCAGCGCATGGGAGTCGTCATTCCCGAGAGCGGGCCGCACGATCCGGAGGCGCGGGGCCGGCGCGAGGAGTTGCTGGCGCTTTACGCGGGGGTGGCCGCGTGGTGGCAGAAGCTGCTCAAGACCGATCCGGCCGCGGAGCCGGCGAGGGCCTATCTGAAGAGCCGCGATTTTCCCGGTTCGCTTGCGGAGGAGTTCGGCCTGGGCTACGCGCCGGAGGGCTGGGATGCGACGATGAAGTGGGCGCAAAAGAACGGGTATGGGATGGAGGCGCTCGAGACGGGAAAGCTGGTCGCGACATCGGCGGAATCGGGCCGGAAGTACGATTTCTTTCGCGGGCGGCTGATGATCCCGATCCACAACGACGCGGGCGAGGTGGTCGCGTTCAGCGGGCGGCTGCTCGATCCCGAGGCGAAGGCGCAAAAATATGTCAACTCGCCCGAGACGCCGATTTTCGTGAAGAGCCGGATTCTTTTCGGATTGAACAAGACGAAACGGAACATCATCGAGGCGGAAAGCGCGGTTCTCTGCGAGGGGCAGATCGATCTCATGCGCTGCTGGCAGCACGGCATCCGCAACGTCGTCGCGCCGCAGGGGACGGCCTTCACCGATCCACACGCGCGAATCCTGAAGCGGCTCGCGAAGGAGGTCGTGATCTGCTTTGACGCCGACAGCGCGGGGCGGAACGCCGCGCAACGGACCATCGACGTCCTGCTCAAGGAAGACCTGCAAGTCCGGATCGCGCGCATTCCGCAGGGCGAGGACCCCGACAGCCTTTTGCGCAAGCAGCCGGTGGCGGTTTTTGAAGCGATCCTGCGCGAGGCGAAGGATTACACGCGGCATCTGCTCGACACGGCGTGCGAGGAGGAGGAGATCGCAAGTCCGCGCGGACGCGGCGCGGTGGCGGCGAAGATGGCGCAGGTCATCGCGAAGATTCCGAACGCCGTCCAGCGCGAGACCTTTCTCCTCGAAGTGGCGCGGCGGCTCCAGGTCCCGCGCTCGGCTCTCGAGGAAGAGGTGCGCAAGGCCGAGGCGCAGATTCGCCGCAGCGAACTTCAACAGCGGAATTATCCGGCCGCGACGGGCGCGGGGGAGGGGGAAAGCGAGTCCCACGCCGCGCAGGCCGAGGCGCGGGAGCCGATCCGGGCGGCCCCGATTATCGAGGCGCTCCTTTCGCTTCTCCTGACGAACCCGGGACTGGTCGCGGAGGTGAGCCGCAGGCTCGATTCGGCGTGGGTGGCGGGTCTGGGCGGCGCGGAGGCGCTCCTGCGGTTGCTCGACGCCCACGCGCACGATGCGTTCGAGAGCGCGACGCAGTTCATGGAGGAATGCGACGACCCGACCCGGGATTATCTGGCGGGGCTTTTGTTTCATCCCACGCCGGTTCCGACGGAAACGACGGCGGAGGCTTATGCCGGGAATCTCGTGCGCAATATCGAGAAGCGGTGGAAGCAGCAGCGGCTGCAGATGCTCAATCTCGCCGTCAAATCGGACGAGCTTTCGGTGGAGGAAAGGATGAAGTATCTGATGGAAATTCAGGCGATCCGGCGGCAGTTCCCCGATTTGGAACCGTGAGGGATCGACAGCCCGGGTGGCCCGGGCTACTTGTTGCCCGGGTCGTCCCGCCTTGGTGGGACGACAGGAAGCGATCCGATGCCCAAACGCCAAATCATTGATCTGCCGGGCGAGTATCATTTCGTAACGTTCTCTACTTACCAGAGACGTCAGTTTCTCGCCCCGGAACGAACGCGAACCATTGTGGTGGAAGTCTTGCAAACCTGCCTCGATACTCATCGCGCCTTTTGCCACGGATTTGTCGTCATGCCCAACCATGTCCATGCGATTCTTTCCGTTGCGCCGGAGGCCACGATCTCCTCTTTTCTTCTAGCCTGGAAAAAGACGAGTTCCTATCGAATCAAGCGGTTCTACGCTCAGGAACTCACAAAGTACCATGAGCTTTGTCCGGATGATTGTCCCGTCTGGCAGGCGAAATTCTATGATTTCAATTTGGAATCGGACAAAAAATTCCTCGAAAAACTGGAATATATGCACACTAACCCGGTTGTGGCGGGGTTGGCCTCGACCATTCTCGATTGGGCTTGGAGTTCGGCCCGGTTTTATGAGCGAGGCGAAGAAGTTGGGGTAAAGATCACGCAATCCTATTGAGTCGCTTCCTGCGCGCTACGCGCGCCCGGACAACAAGTAGTCCGGGCCACCCGAAAGAATGTGCCACACCGGGGCCCTCTTTCACTGCCGAGGATAGTTTCGACAAGTTTAAAATGTTCCTTGACCGCGCCCATTTCGTGGAGGATGCTACCTAGTTCCGCGTCTTCCACCGTTTCCCCAACGACCTATGCCCAAATCGAGCCGATCCATTACCCCGAAAACGTCCACCAAAAGTCATCGTCAAATCGCACACGCCGCGCGCGAATCCCACAAGCCGGCGTCCGCCTCGCTGAAGCCGTCGAAGAACGGCCAGAAAAAGAGCGAAAAAACGGACGCGAAGAACGGCCATAAAAACGGCCACAAGACGGGCCACAAGGCCGAAGGCGCCTCGCCCGTGGCATCGCCGTCGAAGTCGATCACCGATTCGCACGACAAGGATGCGAAGGGAGTGCAGGCGGTCTGGACGGGCCAGCCGGAACGGCAGGAACGGCTGCGCGATCTCGTCAAGCTGGCGAAGGACCAGGGTTATCTGACTTGGGACGACCTGAACGAGGCGATTCCGGAGAGCGTGAACAATCCGGAGGAGCTCGAGGCGATCATCATGTTCCTGCGCAACCTGGAGATCGACGTCATCGACGCCTCCGAGGTGGATCGTTACAAGCAGACGGCCGCCGGGGCGGAGGAGGAACTTTCCGACGAGGAGAAGACCGACGCGAAGCTCGACATCCTGGACGATCCGGTGCGGATGTACCTCAAGCAGATGGGGCAGGTGCCGCTGCTGACCCGCGAGCAGGAGGTCGAAATTTCGAAGCGGATCGAGGACGCCGAGAGCATGGTGCAGAAGCACCTGAACCGTTTTGGCTTCACCGCGCGCGAATATCTCAATCTCGCCCGCAAGCTCGAGCAGGGCCGCGAACGGTTCGACCGCGTGATCCAGGACAAGAAGATCGACAGCCGGGACAAGTATCTTTCCACGCTGAAGGCGCTCGTGCGGAGCGTCGAATCGGCCAACCAGAAGGCCGACCAGACCTACGCGAAGGTCGTGAAGGCGCGCGGCCACGCGAACGCGCTGACGAAGGCGGAGAAGGAATTCACCAAGGTCGACGCGGGGCTGCAGAAACTTTTCGTCCGCTTTTACTACAAGCAGAAGGTGACCGAGGAATTCGTCATCGTCTGCGAGCACCACCACCACGAACTCGTCGAGTCGGAGCGCGCGCTGGAGAAGCTCCAGAAGTCGCGCAGCCGGAGCCGCGAGCACCACGCGCACGTCTCGGAACTGGAGCAGAAGCTCCAGGACATCGAGCAACTGGTGCGGATGCCGCTGGTGCGGTTTCACGAGGACCATCATCACCTCGTCGAGTGGCTCCGCAAGGCGCACAAGGCGAAGACGGAGATGGTCGAGGCGAACCTGCGCCTCGTCATTTCCATCGCCAAGAAATACACCAACCGCGGGCTTTCGTTCCTCGACCTGATCCAGGAGGGCAATATGGGGCTGATGAAGGCGGTGGAGAAATTCGAGTACCGCCGGGGCTACAAGTTTTCGACCTACGCGACGTGGTGGATCCGGCAGGCGATCACGCGGAGCATCGCCGACCAGGCGCGGACGATCCGCATCCCGGTGCACATGATCGAGACGATCAACAAGCTCATGCGGGTGCAGAAGCAGCTCGTGCAGGAGTTCGGTCGCGAACCCACCCCCGAGGAAGTGGCCGAGGAAATCTGCCTGCCGGTCGAGCGCGTCCGCGCCGTGCTGCGGATGGCGCAGCAGCCGATTTCGCTCCAGGCGCAGGTGGGCGACAGCGACGACACGACTTTCGGCGATTTCATCGAGGACAAGACGGCGGAGAACCCCTCCGAGATGACGGCCTACGCGCTGCTCAAGGAGAAGATCCGGGACGTGCTCGACACGCTGACGGAACGGGAGCGGGCCGTGCTCGAACAGCGTTTCGGGCTTGTCGACGGCTACTCGCGGACGCTGGAGGAAGTGGGGCGGCAATTCCGCGTCACGCGCGAACGGATCCGGCAGATCGAGGCGAAGGCGCTGCGCAAGATGCGCCACCCGACCCGCATCCGCCATCTGCACGGCTTCCTCGAAGCCGACCAGGACGCCGGGTTGGTGTAGAGGCTCCTACCAAGAAGCCACAAGCTCAGGATGACGGAAATCAGTCGCGAGGAACAAGGGACGTTCCCAAGTGCAACTTGGGAACGAGGAAATCCTGTTAATCCTGTCCAAAAAAATTCCGTGAATTCCGTCAAAAATTCAGCGACGGTTCCTTCGGCTTCCCCCTTCGACTTCCCCATTCGGCAAGCTCAGGGCTCCGCTTCGCTCCGGCTGCTGAAGGGCGCGGCTTGCTGCCGCGGCTACTGAAGGAGAGGCTCCGACCGCCGCTACATTATCAGAGCAAATCGGGGAATGACTGGAACTGGTTGAGAATGTCGGCGGTGAAGTCCTCGAAGGGATAGTCCCTGTTGCCGCGGGCGTCCCAGATGATTTGGGTTGAGGGCAATTCCTCCCAGGGGCGGGGGTCGAGGAGCGAGTTGCCGCTGTAGCCGATGCCGATTTGCTTGACGAGGTGGTTGGTGGAGACAAGGGCGTGGGAGAGGATGGCGCGGCGGTTGATCCGGGCCGGCATTTCGTGGAGGGCGACGGCGTCGATGAGCGGCTGCGGAAAGTCGTTTTCCTTGAGCCAGTTTGCGCCTATTTCGGCGTGGTCGATGCCGAATATTTCCCTTTCGCAGATGAGGAGCGGGAGCGAGTCGTGCATCGAGCGGTTCATCGCGGTGAAGTAGGCGAAGGGGTAAAGCTCGGCGAGGATCATTTTACCGAGATCGTGGAACGTGCCGGTCGCGTATTCGAGGCTGGTGCGCTTGAGGTCGAGCGCGTCGTAGAGGAAGTCTATCACGACGCCGACGGAGATTTGGTGCCGCCAGAGGGGCAGCCAGTCGAAGGTGGGCGACTTCGGGTTTTCATAATTGAGGGCGAAAAAGGTGATGGCGAGGTTGCGGGCGCGTTCGAGGCCGAGCGTTTCGAGGGCGTCGACGGCGCTCATGGTCTCCGCCGAGTTGTCGGCGCCTTCCGGGTTGATCATGAAATTAACGAGGAGTCGCACGGCCGATTCGTAGCCGGGCACCTTGTCCATGACTTCCGCGAGCGCGGCGGGTTCCTCGGCGCGGGGATGGCACAGATCGCGGATGGTGTTGACGAGGAGGTGGACCTGGAACGGTTCGAGGCGGTTTTTGAGGGCTTCCTCGACCTGGGTCCGGGAGAGGTTGAGCGAGGAACCCATCTTGGTCTCGGCGGTGCTCCAGGGCTGCTTGGTTTGGGCCAGCAGGCCGTGGAGGGTCTGGGTGTTGTGGCCGGTGCGGGGAACGGAGACGGATTTGAGTTCCTGCGGCGTTTCGAGTTCGGCGGTTTCGTAGCGGAAGGCGTGGACGTTTTCGAGGGCGGCGCGCAATTCGCGGTAGTCGGCGAAACGCTTGTCGGGGGAGCGTTCCATCATTTTTTGGATGAGATGGATCCATCCGGTGGGGATGTTGGCTTCGCGGGCGATCTCGATGGGGAACGGTTTTTCGAGATGTCCCCAGATGATGTCCTCGAGGGTCGTTCCGCCGAAGGGCTGCTTGCCGGTCATGAGGTGGAAGAGGGTGGCGCCGAGGGAATAAATGTCGGTGCGCTGATCGGTCTGTCCTCGGGAAATCTGTTCGGGCGAAACATAGGCGGGGGTGCCGAAGGCTTCGCGCTCGCCGGCTTCGCCCGCGTCCTTGACGATTTTTTGGGCGAGGCCGAAGTCGGTCAGCATGATGTTATTGGCGCGGTCGACGAGGAAATTGGCCGGTTTGATGTCGAGGTGGACGATGTTGGCCTTGTGCGCGGAATGGAGCGCGGCGACGGCGTGGCCGAGGAACCACTTGGCCTGTTCTTCATTGAACCAGCGCCTGGATTCGATCCAGTTTTCGAAGGTCTCGCCCTCGATATAGGACATGCTGAAGAAGACGACGTTGCCTTCCTGGCCGATGTAAAAAATGGGGATGATGTTCGGGTGGCGCAGGGCCGCGACGGCCCGGGCTTCATCCTGGAAATACTGGACGTAGTTGGGGTTGGCGGCGTATTCGGGCCGGAGAACTTTGATGGCGACGTAGCGTTCGAGTGCCGGTTCGAGCGCTTTGAACACGGTGCCCATTCCGCCCTGGGCGATTTTGTCGGTGATGACGTAGTGCCCAAGATGTGTTCCAGGCACGAGGTCTTCAAGCTCCAGTGGGCGCGACATAAGAGTGGTCTACTTCATGCGCGTGGCTGGCGCACGCATGGAAAAGAAGTTATCGTTCTTTTCACCAAATAACAGGGAAAAACCACTGCCAAATGAAGATAATTCTCTTGAATCTTGAAGAGATCGAATTTCCAGCCGCCCTCTTGAGGGCGTGGTACGCGGGGCAGGGTCAGGCCGGAGGCTGATCCTCCACGGAGATGGATGGTTACTTGGCGTGAGGCGGGACGGGGCCGTGGGTGGGACCGGAGGCGATGATGGGCGAACCGGCGTAAGCTTTGACGAGTCCCTGGGCGACGCAATCGGCGTACTCGCGGAAGATGCTGCCGTATTTTTTGCCGTCGAACATCCGTTCTCCATCGTAATCGCCGGCCAGCAGGCGCTGATAAACCGTCCGGTTGTTCATGAAGTAGGGTTCGGTGCAAACGACGGGGCCGTCGTATTCGCGATTGGCCGCGAGGTTGCGGGCGACGACGTAGGAATTGTCGGGGATCACTTCGCGGGTGGTGCCCGAATCACCGTACTTGACCGGTCCCAGGCCGGTGCGCTGGGTGAAGACGGCGGCGATGTCGGCGGCGACTTCCGCTTCGATTTCGGAACCGCCCTCGAGGATTTTGTAAACGCAGCGCCGCTGCATATCGGGATTCTGCATTTCGGTTCTCGTATAGGCGCCGCCGACGAAAAAGATGTTGGCGTTGCCGGAAGTGAGCCGTCCGCGGCCGCTGCCGGGCGTGGCGTCGATGTAAAGGGTGACGGTGATGTCGGGGACGAAGTTGTTGCGGATGCGGTTGCCCCGTTCGACGATTTCGGAGCAGCGGTAAAAGAGGAATTCGGAGAGTTCCATGAGCCGATGCCCGAAGAGGAGGTTGAGCTCGTCCGGAGGCAGCGCGCGCAGGTTTTGGCCGTGGGCGGAATGGGCGATGAGGATTTGCCGCGCCTGCTCGATCATGTCCTCCGGGCGGTAGGGGGTGACCGGTTCGGTCGAATCGCGGACGAGGAAGACGGTCGCGCCCATCGAGGTCAACTCCTGCTTGAGGATGCGCGCGGTGATGAGGTTCAGGTCGCCTTCCTGGACGGGCGCGCTGCCGTGGTAGCGGGTGCTGCGCTCCTCGATCTGCGCCCAGGGACCGCCGATGTGGCCGGGGTCGATCGCGACGCGGAGTCCGTTGAGCGGCTTGTCGAGCGGATGGGCGAGGGCGCGGACTTCCGCCGGAGTGCGAAACCAGCGCATCGGCGCGCGGGGCTGGTCGGGCGGGGCGAACTGGAGCACAAATTGGGGGACTTGCCGGTCACTGGGGGAGGGGTAGATCACGACGCGCGAGTCGTTGATGTCGAGGTAGGGGGTGAAGGCGGAGAAGGGATCGTAGAGGTCGTGGAGCTTCTGCTCGAATTGCCGGCGGGTGATCGTGCCTTGATAGAGGTCGATCGGAAACCACGGGTTCGGCGTGGGGAGCCGCGGGGCGCCAGTGGCGGTTTTGAGATGGCGCAATTCGCTGATGCTGCGGGCGCTCCATGCTGTCCACGGGGTTACGGGGGAATAGGCGACGAGGGGAGGTTCGCTGATGACCGGCGTGGCGGGAGGCGGCGCGGGCGCGGAATGGGCCGGCTCGCTTTTGGCGCCAAGCGACACGAGAGGGCCGATCCCGACGAGGGCGGTCATCGCGCAAAGGGTTAATGTCGATCTTCCGAAAAGCATGGCCAAGAGGCTGTCTGGAAAGTAGACGCGGGTCACGCCGAAAGGTTTTTTTCCTTGGGGCAAGGAGCCGAGCGAGAAGCATAGCCACTGCGCTACGTGACGAGCGAGCGACGCAGCCCCAGGGAAAAAGGACTTCGGCCCGCAGGGTGACCGCGAATTTGGGGTGCTGCGCACGGCAGCGGGTGTTGAAAGGAGTCTTACTGCCGTCCGCGGGACCTCGTCGTTCGCGCCTCGATTCGGCCCAAATTCGCTTCGTCACGTGACCCACGCCTACTTTCCAGACAGCCTCCATAAACTGTCAGCGCCCTTTCAAAAACACAAGGGTGCACTTGCAACAAGGATACGCTTGTAATTGGAGCTTGGCGAATCGGTTCCATCGGCTAAGCCGTGAAGAGGGACCATGATCGATTTTACGCGCGCCTTCGACTCGGCCTGGGAACGGATGCACGTCATCCTTTTTCGGCCGTTTGATCCGGCGAAGTGGCTCGTGATCGGGTTCAATGCCTTTCTCGTCCTTCTTGCCGAAGGAGGCGTGGCGATCAACAACCCGTTTCCGATTCACAACCGAACCGCAAGTTACCAATTTACCTTTCGGTCTCTCCCCGAGCTGCTGCACGGTTTCAAGCAATCGATTTCGTGGGCAGGCTCGTTGTCCGCGAGTCCCTGGCTGGCGCTTTACATCGCGTTGGGGTTCGTCTATTTCGCGGTCTGGCTGGTCGGGAATTGGGTCGGTTGTCGAGGCCAGTTTATATTTCTCGACAACATCGTCCGCAATCGGGCCGCGATAGCATTGCCATGGAAGAAGTACGCCCGCCAGGGCAATATCTGGTTTCTTTTCCACCTTGGCCTGATCCTGCTCTCCTCTGTTTTTTTCCTCTCCGCTGCGGGAGCTTTCCTTGCCTTCAACTGGTCCTGGATTAACGCCGAACGGAATCCGGCCGGAAACGAAGTCGCGGTTTTGACCAGCTGCCTCTTGATCTTTTTTGGCCTGTGGATCATCTATGCGGCGGGCATGTTTCTGATCCGCAGTTTTGTCATCCCGCTCTATTTCAAACAGTCGATGGGACTCGGAGCGGCGTTGCTGGTTCTCGCGCGGTTGGTGGTGACCCGCCCGGTCAGCATCGGAAGCTATTTGCTGATCAGCTTTGTTCTCGCCATTGCGAGCGGACTCTTGGCCCTTTTGATTTTCTGCGTGGCCTGTTGCGTGATTTGCTGGCTGGCGTGCATCCCGCTCATCGGCTCCATGCTGCTTTCGCTGGTTTTGTGCCAGTTAATTTTGCCGCTGGCGATCTTTTTGCGCTGCTTTCAACTCGACTGCCTCGCCCAATTCGGGCCGGAATGCGACGTGTGGACCGTTGATGTGCCGCCGTCCGGTCCGGCGGGCGTTCCGCTCCAGCCGTCACCCGGATAAGTTCGACCGGGTCGCCGCGCCCTGTTTGAGGGGCGAAACCGGGTATTTTGGGCGGGCAAGCAGTGAAAAACCGTGAATAATCAAAAAAATGGCTTTCTTCGTGCTGGAAGGTTGATACCTCTATTCTGATGCAAATTACCGAACGAACCGAGGAGAACATACCGGTCGTCTCGATTACCGGCGATGTCGACCTGGAAACCTCGCCCCAATTGCGGGAATTTCTGAAGCCGAAGTCGTCGAAGAAAACGCCGTTGCTGGTGCTCGACTTCGGCGGGGTCAATTACATCGATTCCTCCGGGCTGGCGACGTTGATCGAGTATTTTCAGGCCGTGCAGGGCTTCAAGGGCAAGCTGGCCCTCGCCGCGCTCAGTCCCCGCGTGAAGAACGTGTTTGAAATCGTGCGGCTCGAGCAGATTTTTTCCCTCCATCCCGACGTTGCCTCGGCGCTGACCGCGCTCAAATCGTAGCTGGGAAGGGAGAGGGGCACGACCATGCTGCTCGCGTACGCTCAATTATCCCTGCGGGCTTTCAGCGCCATTTTCGCGCCGCTTTTCGGGCGGCGGGGCTGGCGCCTTTCGGCCCTGTTCGACCAGATGGTCGGCATCGGCGTGGCGTCGATGCCGACGGTCGCGCTGGCGAATTTCCTTCTCGGCCTCGTGCTGGCGATCCAGGGCGCGGGCCAATTCGAGAAACTCGGCGCGACGGCGATGGTGGCCAATCTCGTCGCCTTTTCGGTCCTGCGGGAGATCGGGCCGCTGATCACGGCGGTCATCGTCATCGGGCGTTCCGGTTCCGCGATCACCGCCGAGCTGGGGACGATGAAGGTCGCGGAGGAGATCGAGGCGCTCAACGTCATGGGGATCGATCCGGTCAAGTTTCTCGTCGTGCCGCGGCTGCTGGCCATGATCATCATGATGCCCATGCTCACCGTGCTCGGCGAAGGGGTCGGCCTGTTTGCCGGCTGGCTGATCAGCGTGACCACGCTTCATCTCGACCCGGTCTTTTACGTCGCCAATTCGGTCGACGCCGTCGAGCAGAAGGACCTCTTCACCGGCTTGCTCAAGGCGCTCGTCTTCGGCGGCGTGGTGGGGACGGTCGGCTGCTTTTACGGCATCCAGGTGGAAGGTGGCGCGGAGGGCGTGGGCAAGGCGACGACGAAATCGGTGGTGACGTCCCTCACCTGCATGCTTGCCATGGATGCCCTGTTGACGACATTAATCTACTTCATCCTATGAGCGAGCCCAGGAGCCCCTACGCCCTCGAAGTCCGCGGCCTGACCCGCAGCTTTGGCCCGCGCAAAATTTTGTCCGACGTGAGTTTTCAGCTCAAGCACGGCGAAATCCTCATCATCATGGGCGGCAGCGGCTGCGGCAAAAGCACGCTGCTGCGGCATATCATCGGCTCGTTGAAACCGGACGCGGGGGAGATTTACATCCACGGCACGGAAATCACCAAACTCGACGATCAGGAAATGTCGAAAGTCCGCAAGCGTTTCGGGATGCTCTTCCAGACCGGGGCGCTTTTCAATTCGCTCACCGTGGGGGAGAACGTGGCGCTGCCGATTCTCGAATCGAGCGACGTGTCGCCGAACATCGCCGAGCTGGTCGTGAAGTTGAAGCTCGAACTGGTGGGCCTGACCGGGTTCGAGCACCTGAAGCCGGCCCAAATCTCCGGCGGGATGAAGAAGCGCGTCGGCATGGCGCGCGCGCTGGCGCTCGACCCCGACCTCCTCTTTTGCGACGAGCCGACCGCCGGCCTCGACCCGGTGATGACCGCGGTGATCGACACGCTGACCGTCGACCTGACGAAGAAGCTCGGCCTTTCCGCCGTGGTGGTGACGCACGACATGACCAGCGCGTTCCGGATCGCCACCCAGATGATCTTTCTTTTCGAGGGGAAAGTCATCGCCTCGGGCACGCCGGAGGAGATCAAGGCCAATCCCAACCCGTATCTTCAGCAATTCATCAGAGGAGATGCCGACGGCCCGATCCCGTTCAAACTTTCCAAGGATGACTATTTCAAACGCCTGATGCAGACTTAACTGACGAGAAGGAGCACGCCATGAAAGAAAATCGAATCAACGCCATCACCGCCATAGTCTTTTGCATCGCCGCCCTGATCATGCTCGGGGCGCTGAGCTTCGCCATCGGCAAGTGGTCGTGGGGCCGTTCGGGCTATCAGGTCACGATCAAGTTTCCCAATGCGAGCGGGATCGCCGCCAACAGCGAGGTCAAATGCGCCGGCGCGCATGCGGGTCGCGTGAGGGAGGTCCATTTCATCCCGCGCGACCAGCGTGACAAGGACCCCAAGACCGGCATGGTCAACACCATCATGGTCGTGTGCGACATCGACAAGGACATCGACGTCGGCAAGGACGTTGAGGTCACGATCAAACAGGATGGCTTCGGCATTTCGGCCAAATATGTCCTTCTTACCCCCGGCACGGATCCCAACAGCCCCGCCCTCGCCGACAATGATACCGTGCAGGGCGAACCGCCGTTCGATCTGTCCGATTTGATCCAACCGGCCGGTGAGGCGCTGGAACAGGCGAAGACGCTGGTCAACAAATTGGGGCCGGTGATGGACCGGCTCGACACGCTCAGCCAAAAGATGTCGACGTCGCTCCCGCCTCTGATGGATCACGCCGACAAGTTCCTGCAGGACGGCGACAGCGTGCTGGCGAATTTCGATACTCCGGCGGGGCGCAAACGGCTCAACGACATGCTCGACAGCCTTCGCGTCTCGACCGAAAACCTGAAGGTCGTGAGCACGAACGCGAAGGCGCTCACCGCGACACTGGCGGAAAAACCGTGGCGCGTTTTCTGGGGCGGCTCGACGGTCAAGCCGCCTTCGGAAGACGAGATCCTCGATTCGAACCAGGTGATCCGCCTCAAGCCCGATGTCGACGTGAATGCGCCCGCGCCGGCCAACAAATAGACGATTCAGTTCTAATTTGTCGGGCTGAATTCGTGGAGGCGTCCGGTCAGGGCGAGCTTGACCCATTGCCAGCGCTTGTTGATCGTCCAGCGCGGCGGAAAGAGGAGGCTGAACCCGCCCAGGTCCTGGTCCTGCGCCGCCCGGGTGATCCGCGCAAAGGCCTCGTTGCACTCCTGCGCGATCCGGCCCTCGGTCCGTTCGACGGCCGGGAAAGGATGGCCGATCTCGATCAGGCAATTGGGCCGGTCTTCACGGAAAAAATCGTACCGCATCGCCACCGGCACCAGCAGCGCGTGGGGCGAACTCTGGGCCAGATAATCGGTTCCCGGCTTCGTCTCGACCGGTTCGTTTTGCCGGCAGATCCGGCCCTGGGGAAAAATCCAGATCGCCGTCTCGTTCTTTTGCAACAGGCGCTGGGCGTAGCGGAGCGAGGCCGCCGACCGCAACGGGCTGCTGAGATCGACCGAAAACGCGCCGAGCCAGGTGAAGAAGCGGTAATGCTTGAGCTGCTTTTCTTCCATCATGCAGTAAACGGCCTTGTGCGGCATCTGCCGGGTGAGGAGGTAGATGATCAGCCCGTCCCACCAATTGGTGTGGTTGCAAAACAGGATGACGGGACGGTCCTCCGGCAGGTTGCGCAGGCGCTCCAGGCCGCGGCCCGCGATGGTATGAAAGGCGCGGCGCGCCAGCGACCGAAAATAGAGGAACAGCAACGAATCGAGGATGTCGTTTTTATTGGCCGCGATCACACGATTAACCTAGCCAAAAGGCCGTGGCATGTCTCACTTTTTTCAATCCTCGTTCCCAAGTTGTACTTGGGAACGCACTTGCTGAGGCAATTCCATTGCCGACCTCGACGAGATAAGACCAGTTGGCGCGAAATGGAATTTCGCGACGAACGAGGGGAAAGAAAATTTTAAGCGGCGGCCTTTGCATATTACGAAATAGGTCCTAAAATGGATTTTCCATGGCCGCGTCTCAAAAAATCAAACTGGGTCTTCTGCAGACCTGGGCCGATGCCGATCCGGTTCCCAACCTGAAGCGGACCCTGCAACTCGCCCACGCCGCGGCGGACCAGGGCGCGCAGATCATCTCCACGCAGGAGCTGTTTCGGTCCCCCTACTTTTGCCAGAGTGAGGACCACGCGAATTTCGCGCTGGCCGAAGAAATCCCGAACGGGCCGAGCACGCGGGCTTTTTGCGAACTGGCCCGGGAGCGCGGCGTGGTGATCGTCGCGTCGCTCTTCGAAAAGCGCACCGCGGGCATTTATCACAACACCGCCGTGGTCATCGACGCCGGCGGCGCCTATCTCGGCAGCTACCGCAAGATGCACATTCCCGACGACCCGCTCTTCTACGAGAAATTTTATTTCACGCCGGGCGACCTCGGTTTTCGCGCCTGGAACACCCGCTTCGGCCGCATCGGCGTCCTCATCTGCTGGGACCAATGGTTCCCCGAAGCCGCGCGGCTCACCGCCATGGCCGGCGCGCAGATTCTCTTTTATCCGACCGCCATCGGCTGGCATCCGAGCGAGCGCGAAAAATATGGCGAGGCACATCATTCCTCCTGGGAAACGATCCAGCGCGCGCACGCCGTCGCCAACGGCTGCTACGTGGCCGTCACGAACCGGGTCGGCCACGAACGCCCGGTCGGCGGCGACGGCATCAAGTTCTGGGGCCAGAGTTTCATCGCCAACACCTCGGGACAAATTATCGCCAAGGCGGGCCTCGAGGAGGAACAAATTCTCGTCCACGAACTCGACCTCGCCACGGTCGATGTCACGCGCACCCACTGGCCCTTCCTGCGCGACCGCCGCATCGACGCCTACGGCGATTTGACGAGGCGGCTGGTGGATTAAGGGCGACATGCCATGAGCGCAAATTCAGCGGACCCATCCGCCACGCCCCGCTCCCTCGGCTTCCGGATGCCGGCGGAATGGGCGCGTCACGACGCGACGTGGCTCACATGGCCGCGGCCCGAGGGGATCAGCTTTCCCGACGCGTTTGAGAACATCCCCGCGATCTGGGCGAACCTGGCCAAGCTGCTCGCCGGGGGCGAGGAGGTCCACATCAACGTCTTTTCGCCGGAGCACGAAACCGGTATCCGCGCCGCGCTGAAAAAAGCCGGCGCGCCGGTCGACACGCGCATCCATCTCCATCCTTTTCCCGCTTACGAACCGTGGTGCCGTGATCACGGCCCGATCTTTGTTCGCAACGAGCGCGAGATGGCGGTTGTCGATTGGCGCTACAACGCCTGGGGTGGCAAATATCCGCCGTGCGATCTCGACGACGACGTGCCGCGGCATGTCGCGAAGCTTTTCGGAATGCGCCTCTTTTCGCCGCCGATGATTCTCGAGGGCGGCTCCATCGAAGTGAACGGCGAGGGCACGCTGCTGACGACCGAAGCGTGCCTGCTCAACAAGAACCGCAATCCGAATCTCACCCAAAAGGAAATCGAGGCTTGCCTGCGCGATTACCTCGGCGCGGAGCAAATTCTCTGGCTCGGGGAGGGGATCGTCGGCGACGATACCGACGGTCACATCGACGACCTGACCCGTTTCGTCGACGCCGCCACGCTGGTGACGATCGTCGAGGAGGACCCCGCCGACGAAAACTACGCCCTCCTTCGCGAGAACAGCAGGCGGCTGGCGGCAATGCGCGATCCGCGCGGCACGCCGTGGCGCGTTGTCGATCTGCCCACGCCGGGCCGCATCGAAAAGGACGGCCAGCGCCTGCCCGCGAGCTACGCGAATTTTTATATTGCGAACGAAGTCGTCGTCATGCCCGGCTTCGATCACCCCAACGACGCCAGGGCGCGCGATATTTTGCAGCGGCTTTTTCCCACCCGCCGCGTCGTGATCGGGCCGGCGCTCGACTTGATCTGGGGCCTCGGCGCCTTCCACTGCATCACCCAGCAGCAGCCCGCATTCTAAGGTAGCCGCCGCGGGCCCTCGCGGCGGGGCAGTTAAAAAACGAATCATAGTGCGACGGTCGTGGACCGCCGCTACATTCGGGCGAATGCGCTTTCTCCTTTCCTCCTGGGGCTCGCACGGCGACCTCCATCCGTTTCTCGCGCTGGGGCGCGGATTGATTGCGCGCGGGCATGAAGCGACCCTCGTCGGCCATCCCGATTGGGGCGTGGAAACTGAAGCGGCGGGATTGCGCTTCGTCTCGACGGGTGAACCGTCGCGCGAGGATTTCATCCGGGACCATCCCGAGGTCATGTCGATGAAATGGGGCGGCCTCGTTTCCCTGCACACGCTGGTGAACCGGGCCATCGCGCCCGGTTTCCCGCACACGATGGAGGCGCTGCTGGCGGAGGCGCGCGCGCACGACGTGATCGTCGCGCATCACTTCGCTTTCCCCGCGCCCGTCGTGGCGGAACTGACCGGGCTTCCCTGGGCGACGGTGACTCTCGCCCCCGGCGTCGTGCCTTCCGCCTACTCGCTGCCCGCCGCCAACTTTGGCCGGGCCGGGCATCGATTTTTCGGCCGCGCCCGGAACCGGTTCATCTGGTCGGCGGGAAGAATGATTTCGCGCGTCATGGTCGATCCGGTGGTGAACCGGCTCCGCGCGAAGCACGGCCTGCGACCGGTCCGAGATGCGATTTTCGAGGCCCATTCGCCCGTCCTGAATCTCCAGCTTTACAGCGAACACTTCGCGCCGCGTCCGACTGACTGGAGCGCGGAAAAACGGATCGCCGGATTTTGCCACCACGATCCGCCCGGCGCGGCGCTGCCCCCGGAAATCGAGACGTTTCTGGACCGGGGCGAACCGCCCGTCCTCTTCACGCTCGGCTCGGTCGCGGTGCAACAGCCGGGGGCGTTTTATCCAGGCGCGGTCGAAGCGCTGGAAGCTCTCGGACTCCGCGGCATCCTGCTCATCGGCCTGGAGAAAAATCGGCCCGCCCGCTTGCCCGGCACGATCCTCGCCGTCCCCTATCTGCCCTACGGCCTGCTCATGCCCCGCGTCCGCGCGGTCGCGCATCAGTGCGGCATCGGGACGCTCTCGCATGCGCTTCGCGCGGGCGCGCCGTCGGTGGCGTGCCCCTTCGCCTTCGATCAGCCGAACAACGCGCGCCGGCTCGAGGCCCTGGGCGTCGCCGAGGTCGTCTTGCCGCATCAGCGCGACGCGCGGCACATCGGGCGGGCGTTGGAGCGGTTGCTTGCAGGCGACGCCCCCGCCCGCGCGCAACGCCTCGGCGGGTTGATCCGCGCCGAGAATGGCGTTGCGCGCGGGTGCGGCATTCTCGAAGAAACATTTGGCTGGTGCGGCGGTCGATAGCCGCCGGCGGAATTACTGCCGTCCGCAGCATCACTTCCCCCTTTTCTTAACGGCCTCTTTCCCGTTTACTTAGAGTAGATGAAATGGCGCATCGTCCTGACGGTTGTCTTCGTGCTCACGTTGTTCGCGGGCTTCGCCTACCTTTACGTGAACACCTTCGTGCGCAAGCACCAGCAGGCGGTCATTCTCTTCGTCGTCAACGGCCTCGACTTGAACACGCTTAACATGGCCCGGCAACAACTGGGGCGCAGTTCCGCCCACGGCGATCCCGACGACCCCGCCATCGGCGACGCGAGGCGGCGGGCGGCCTATCGGAGCGAAATACTCGATCTCGATTCCTTTTG
Organism: Methylacidiphilales bacterium; assembly: GCA_035948935.1. Classification (GTDB taxonomy): domain Bacteria; phylum Verrucomicrobiota; class Verrucomicrobiia; order Methylacidiphilales; family UBA1321; genus JABDGH01. Next base: position 164,090 of record DASZIP010000001.1, read on the forward strand.
GAATATCGCGCTCCTCAGCATTCAGGACCCGGGCCAACCCGTGCCCGACGAGGGCGCCGACGCCACCGCGCTCGCCTGCGGCCAACGGGTCGAGAATGGTTTTGTCGGCGGCGAGGGGCTCCCCTCACTCATCTACGCGGCGGAAAAGGCGGGCCGCGCCACAGGCCTCGTGACGACCAGTTCGCTTGTTCAACCGACACCGGTCGCTTTTTATTCGACGATCAAAGGAACGCCGGACCCCTATCGCAACGCCTCCGAACTGGTCTATGACCGCATCGATGTCGTGCTGGGCGGCGGCGAACAATATTTCACCCCGGCCAACGCCACGAACGAATGGGGACGGCGCGACGGCGTGGACCTCGAGGATGAAGCGAAGAAGAAGGGATACACCGTCCTGCGCACGCGGGACGATCTCAACAACGTTTCCTATTGGTCGATGGGCAAACTTTTCGGCCTGTTTGCCTCCGACCAGTTTTATTTTTCCTCCCTCCAACCCGAGAACCGGCGGCAGCCTTCGCTGGCCGAAATGACCCGCGTCGCCATTTCGAGCCTCAACCACAACGGCAACGGCTATTTCCTCGTCGTCGAGCACGACTTGGTCGCGCGGGCGGCGGAGCGGAATTTTGGCAGGCTCGCGGTGAACGAGGTCGCCCAGGTCGACGAGGCGATTCAATCGGCCGTCGAGTTTGCCGGTCCCGACGCCCTCGTAATGGTAACCAACAACTACAGCCTCGGCGCGGTGGGTCCCCTGCCTCCGCCCTCGGCCGGCGACCGGGTCGCGCCGACTCCCACGGTTGACGCCAACGGCGGCGACGTCAGGCCCCCGGCCATTCCGATGGCCCCGCCTCCCCAACCCGCATGGCTCGCCGGACCGGGCGGTCCCACCGTCACGCGCGCGCAAGCGGCCTGGTTGCGGCAGCAGGGCGAAAGCGGCTGGTTCGCCCCCGGCCTCCTTCAGCCCGACCCGGCCTTTCGATTTCAAACCCAGGCACTGCCGATCGTCGAACCGGCCTGGCTTGCTTCGCGCGGGGAGGGCTCGTCCCAGTTGCGCGGCTTTCTCAACAACACGGACGTCTTCGACATCATCAACGAGAGCTTCTAAGATGACCCTGACGGAAATCCGTGCCGCCCTCGATTCACGGGGGCTGCGCCCGCTGAAGCAGCTCGGCCAGAATTTTCTTCACGATCAAAACCTGGCGAAACGGCTGGCGGAAGACGCGGTCGCGGGACTCGATCCGGGCGCGAACGTGGTCGAGATCGGACCCGGCCTGGGCGCGCTGACCTCGCTTCTCCTGGGAAAAAATCTTCATGTGATCGCGCTCGAAAAAGACCGCGGCCTGTGCCTCTTTTTGCGGGACCATTTCGGCCCCGAGATCGCGCGGGGAAGCCTCGATTTACGCGAGGGGGACGCGTTGGAAGCGCTGCCCCGGCTCGAAGCGGCGGCCGCCGCGATCTGCGGCAACCTGCCCTATTACATTTCGACGCCGCTTCTGATGGAGTGCTTCCGTTTGCCGGGCGTCCCGGCGCGGCTTTTTTTTCTTGTCCAGAAGGAAGTCGGGCAGCGCCTGGCCGCCCTGCCGGGAAACAAAGTCTACGGCTCGCTCTCGGTTTTGGCGCAGACGGGTTACGATGTGGCGCTGGTACGCACGCTGCCCGGCTCGGTCTTTTATCCGCCGCCCGAGGTCGAGTCGGTCGCCGTGCGACTCACGCCGCGCGCGCAACCCCTGGTTGTTCCGGCGGACCGCGGGCGCTTCGCCGCGGTCGTCCGGCGCGGGTTTTCCCAGAGGCGCAAGAAACTTTCCAATCTGCTCCCCACGCCGGATGGCCGCCGCGCGGAACAACTGGCCCCCGCCGAGTGGGTCGGGTTGTGGCGGCAGATCGAAAAGGAATCTACCGCTTGACCGCCACCTTCGGAAGCATCGGTTTGGCGATGCTCGGCTTGGGTATCGGTTGCCCGCCGTTATTGGCGATGGCGGCCATCGTTCCGCCGCCCTCCTCCTTGTCCTCCTCGAGCAGCGGGGCAAAGCGGGTCTTGTCGATCGCCTTCATGTAAGCCTCCTTCGCGGTGACCACTTTCTGATTCACCAGGGACATGATCGCATCGTCCATGAATTGCATCCCTTCGGCTTTCCCGCTGATGAGCACGTCCGTGAGCTTCTCGACCGAGCCCTCGCGGATGATCGACGAAACCGCCGTGTTGGAGATGAGAATTTCATTCACGGCGACGCGCCCGGAACCGTCGGCCTTCTTCATCAGAAGCTGCGCCACGATTCCCCGGAGCGAGGCGGAAAGCATGGTGCGCACCTGGGGCTGCTGGCTGCTCGGAAAAACGTCGATCATGCGGTCGACCGTTTTGCGCGCGTTGTTGGTGTGCAGCGTGCCGAAGACAAGCATCCCGGTTTCTGCCGCGGTCAGCGCCAGCGCGATGGTTTCCAGATCGCGCATTTCCCCGACGAGGACCACGTCGGCGTCCTCGCGCATCGCGTTCTTCAGCCCCATCGCGAAACTCGGCGTGTCCTCGCCCACCTCGCGTTGCGTGATGATGCTCAGCTTGTTCTGGTGCACGAATTCGATCGGCTCCTCGATCGTGATGATGTGGCGCGCGTAGCTGCTGTTGATATAATCCATCAGCGCGGCCAGAGTGGTCGATTTGCCCGAGCCGGTGGGACCGGTGACCAGGACGAGCCCCCCCTTGAGATTGGCAAAACGCTTGATGACCGGGGGCACCTTCAATTCTTCCATGGAGGAAATTCTATTCGGGATGAGACGAAAAATGCCCCCGAGGCCGTGCAACTGCCTGTGGAGATTGCAGCGAAAGCGGGAATCGGCGTTGAGTTCGTACGCGCAATCGGCGTCGCCCGTTTTCACGAATTTTTCCCAACGCTTCGGCCCGGCCACTTCGCTGAGCATCTGCTCCATTTCCGCCCGGGTCAGCACGTGATCCCGGATTTTTTGAATGTCGCCATGAACCCGCATTTTGGGCGGCTGCCCCTCCTGCATGTGAAGGTCTGAAGCTTTCGATCGGACGATGATGTCGAAATAATCATCGATCATGATGCGCTGGTGCTGGGTCTCGGACATGGCGTCAATCTAGCGGGTCTTTTGCATCATGCCGATGATTTTTTATGCCCGCGCCGAAACTTGAAAACATTTGTGCCTTCGCACCGGGAGGCTGGAGCCATCCGGGACGCCTTATCAACATTTGCGCGGATCAGGTTTTTCGACTAGCATCCGTCCCATGGCCATCCCGGATCACGACGCATGAACCTCCCCACCGCCCAGCTCCGCGCCGAGTTGCAGCAGGCGCCCTCGCTCTTCGAGAATTTCCTGGCCCGTTTCTTCCAGGAAAACACCGAGCGTTACGCCTACGGGGAATTGTTCGAGCCGCTCTACCTCGACATCACCGAATTCGTGGCGCGCCGCGGCAAGCGCATCCGCCCCCTCTTGCTGCTCGGTTCCCACCGCATTTTTGGCGGAGAACGCCCCTTTGAGGACGACTCCCTTCTGCGCGCCGCGCTCTCCCTCGAATTGCTCCACTCCTTCATCCTGATCCACGACGACGTCATCGACCAATCCGAGCGCCGCCGCCGCCTGCCCACTTTCCACAAGCTCGTCGAGGAACGCCTCGGCAAAATCGACGGCGCGGCCCGCGTCGGCGGAAATGTCGCCGTCGTCGTGGGCGACATCCTCTTTGCCATGGCCGTCGACACGCTCCGCTCCACCGACTTCGCTCCCGCCCTGCGCGATGCCGCCCTTTCCCATTTCCTGCGCTACATTTCCGACACCGGAGCGGGCGAGGTTTACGACATTCTCCTCGGCGCGCGCGACATCGCCCGCGTCGAGGAAGCCGACATCTCCCGCATGTACACGCTCAAAACCACCCGCTACACCTTCGAAGCGCCCCTGGTTCTCGGCGCGCTGCTGGCGGGAGTCGATGACGATCACCTGCGCGAACTTGCCGAGTTGATCGAACCGGTGGGACTCGCCTTTCAAATCCAGAACGACCTGATCGAATATCACCAATTCAAGGGCCTCGACCGGCTGCGCCAGACCGACATTCTCCAGGGCAAGAAGACGCTGCTCCTGCGCGCCGCTTACGACCACCTGGTCGACGTCGACCGCAGTTTCCTCCAGATTTGCCTGAGCACCCGCACCTCCAACGACGCCTCGGTCAGCAAGATCGAGCAGCTCATCGACAAATCGGGCGCCGTCGGTCTTCTCACCCAGAAAATGGAATCGCTCTTCCAAAAGGCCGAAACCGCGCTGGAAAACTCATCCTTCACGCCGGCCCAGCGCGAGGGCCTGCGCGAGGCGTTCGCGCTGGTGCGGCAACAGACCCAGCACACCGGAACGCAGTAGGCGGCTGGGACGTCGAAACAAACGAGGTCTCGCCCGGCTTGACATTGAGGGTCGCCCCGTCGACGAACGTGTCGGCGCATCCGTCATAGAGAAACCATTTGCTGTGAAAATGCGCCTCGTCCGGGAGCCGACATGGCGGGGAAGGGATGAAAATCGACCGCTCCCCGGACCAAATCAACTTCACGCCCGGACTGCCAGACCTGCGGCAATCTCTCTTGATCGGGGCTGCAGATTACAATTTTGAAATAACTTTTACTTTCATCGTCAACCCACTAAAGATCGTTCATGCAAGTTTTCCGGGCTTCGTTATCATGATCGACTCTTATCTCCGAAGTTTTTTGTTCCCCGCTCTTTTGAGTCGAATGGCCCTTTGCGTCGTCCTGGCGTGCGCGGCGGAAGGTTTCGTTTGCGCCCAGGAATCGCCCATCGGGCTGGCTTCGTACGTGAATCCCCTTGTCGGCACCGACCGCGACGGCGACACCTATCCCGGGGCGCAGGCGCCGTTTGGGATGGTCCAATTGAATCCCGACGTCCAAGGGCAGGGCTACTACTATCCCCGGCTCACGATGCACGGTTTCGCCTTGACGCTGATGAGCGGCCCCGGCGGCGCCAACGGCGGCACGCCCTTTTTCACCGCGACGACCGGTAACATCCAGGTCGATCAAGCCCACTACAGCTACACCTACGACCACAAAAACGAATCGGCCGCCGCCGGTTATTACCGGGTGCTCATGCAGCCCTTCGGCATCAATGCCGAACTCACGGCGACAACCCGCTGCGGCATGGCCCGGTTCACCTTCCCCGCCGGTCAACAGGCCAACGTCCTTTTGCCGGTCAGCTATGCCAATGTCACCACGTTTGCGTCGAGGGTCGACAAGGTCGACGACCGCACGCTCACCGGCCAGACAAGCACCCAGCCCTTTTACGGCCCGGCCAAGCCGATCGTGATTTACTTCGCCATGGTCTTTGACCAGCCCTTCGCCCAACACGGCGCATGGATACAAAACCAGGTCACCCCCTACAGCAATCACGTGCAGCAGACCGACAAGAAGACCAGCGTCGGATTCTACGTCAGCTATCCCGCCTCGACCGCTCCGAGAGTCTTGAACGTGAGAATCGGCATTTCCTACGTCTCCGTCGAAGGGGCGATGAACAACCTCAAAACCGAAATGCCGGAGGCGAAATTCGACGACTACCGCGCGCAGACGGTGTCGGCCTGGAACAGGGAACTAAGCCTGATCGAGGTGGAAGGCGGCACCGAACTGCACAAGCGAGTTTTCTACACGGCCCTCTACCATGCGCTCCTTTTTCCCTCCATCTTCGACGATGCCGACGGCAGGTACATGGGCTTCGACGACACCGTTCACCGTGTCCCCAAGGGGCATCGCCATATCTACGCCAACTACTCCGGTTGGGACATCTACCGCTCGGAGTGGCCGCTCCTGACCTTGATCGAACCGGACCGCGCGCAGGACATGGCGCAATCCATCGTCGAAATGTACCGGCAACTCGGTTACATCGACCGCTGGCCCGAGGCCAACCGGCCCTCGGCCATCATGAACGGCAATCCCCTCACGATTTGCCTCGTGAATATCTGGAACGCCGGCTTCAGAAACTTCGACGTCGGCACGGCCTATGAAGCGATGTTGAAAGCCTCCGTCCCCACCTCGACAAATGCCCATCTCGGCCCCTACGAGCCGATCGAGGACCATGGCGGAACGTGGCTCAACGCCGACAGCAATGTCTCCACCGCGCAAGAGTACGACGTCTCCTTCGCCGCCCTTGGACACATGGCCCTTCATCTCGACAAGCCCGACGACGCCAATTTTCTTTTCGGGCGCGCGCTCGAATACCGGACCCTTTTCAACCCGGAGACCGGCTTCTTTCAATCGCGCGATGCCCGCGGAGAATGGGAAAGCCCCGATATCACCAGCCGGTATTGCGAGGGCGACAAATGGATTTATCTCTGGTTTGTACCCGAGGACGTTCAAGGCCTCGTCAACCTCCTCGGCGGCTCGGACGCATTCGAGAAAAAGCTCGATCAATTCTTCTCCGAAAACCATTACGACGCCACGAACGAACCTGATCTCCAGGCGCCCTTCCTCTACGATTACATCAATCATCCGTGGAAAACGCAGAAACTCGTCGCCGAAACGGCCGACAAAAATTTCACCGACGCCCCGGGCGGCCTGGCCAACGGAGGCAATGACGATCTAGGCGAAATGTCGTCCTGGTATATCCTGTCGCAACTCGGCTTTTATCCGGTCGATCCCGGCGTCCCCTATTTCGAAACGTGCACGCCCCGCTTCCCCAAGGCCACGCTCCACCTTGGAGCCGGGGCGGACGCGAAAGTGTTTACGGTCGAGGCGCCCGCCGCGTCGCCGGAAAATGTCTACATTCAATCGGCCACCCTCAACGGCTCGCCCCTCACCAAGCCCTGGTTTGATGAAAAGGAAGTTCTTTCGGGGGGACAGTTAACGGTTGCGGTCGGCCCCCAGCCGAACCCCGATTGGGGCGCCAGCCCGTTCGACCGGCCCTACTCCCTTTCCACCGGCCTCCACTATGTTCCTCCCGACGCCGTCCCCGTCCCGCTCGTCCCGCCCGCCGGCGCTCCCCCGCTTGTCTGGCGCTACACGACGACCCGGCCCTCCGACGATTGGATGAAGCCCGGTTTTTCCGACAGCTCCTGGAAACAAGGGCCGGGCGGATTTGGCACCGATGATGCAAACGTCAAGGCTCGCACGCCCTGGACCACCGAGGACATCTGGATGCGCGCCACCTTCGATTTGAATAAAATCCCCGCCCGCGCCGCCATCGCCGTCGATCACGACAACGGAATCGAGGTCTATTTAAACGGCGTTCTCGCCGTCCGCGATTTCTATTCCGTGGACCAATCGACAATCGTCAAAATCCTTGACCCGGACCCCGATGCGCCGGTTATGCTCCGCTTGGGACAAAACGTAATCGCCCTCCATGTCCATCATGATGGCGACGGTCGCCACTTCGCCGACGCCCTCCTCCTGGAGGAATCGATCTCCGGCGACAAACAGGCCCGCTGATCAACCCAAAGAGAAAATCACCCTCCATGAATAAAACATGTCTCCTCCTCCTCCTCGGCCTTGTCTGGCAGATGCCGGCTTGGGCCGCCGATATCGAATCCTCCAAAGACGCGGACTTGGCCGCCTACGTCAACATTCTGCAGGGGACCGATTCGACTGGCGGCCTCTCGCACGGCAATACGCTTCCGCTTGTGGGCATGCCCTGGGGAATGATCGATTGGTCCGTCGAAAATGCGTACGGATCATGGTTCTTTCAACCGAATGGAAAAATAGACGGCATCCGGGGCACCCATGAGCCCAGCCCCTGGATCAGCGACTATGGCCAGTTCGTGTTGATGCCCCAGGTCGGCGATTTGAAATGGAAAGCGAAGGAGCGCATGTCCGACTACGACACGACGACAGCCGTTTTCCGGCCCGATTACGAGAAACTCGATATTCAGGGACATCAAATCACCTCGGAAATGACCGGCACGGAAAGATGCGCGGTCTTCAAGTTCACCTTTCATCAGGGAGAATCGGGAAGACTGCTCGTCAATGCCTCGGGAGGATCTGAAATCAAAATCGACGGCCGCACCATTCGCGGAATCAGTCGCGCCAACTCCGGCGGCGTATCGGAAAACTTCGCCTCCTACTTCGTCGTCGAACTCGATCGCGATATCGATAAGAGCAGCCTCTTTGTCCATGACACCGTATCAAACGAATCTTCCGCCAATGGCGACAACGTCATCGCGAACGTCGAGTTTAAAACCATGCCCGACGATCCCGTCATCGTCCGCGTCGGAACCTCCTTCATCAGTTGGGACCAGGCCGAACGGAACCTCCGCGCCGAGACGGCCGGAAATTTCGATGCCGTCCATGCGCAGGCTTTAAAAACATGGAACTTCAATCTCCACCGGATTGAAATTGACGCCGGTGAAGATCAGAAAAAGACATTCTACTCCTGCCTCTACCGGACGCAAATGTTCCCCCATCGCCTCTACGAGATGGATGAAACCGGAACCGCCCAGCATTACAGCCCCTACGACGGCAAAATTCATGAGGGCGTCCTCTATGGAGACATCGGCATCTGGGACGGCTTTCGCACCACGTTCCCCCTGCTCACCCTTTTCTTCCCCTCACAATACGAAGAAATCCTCCAGGGATTTGTCAACGCCTCGTCCGAGGGTGGAACCATTCCCGAGTGGCCCAGCCCCGGTTACCGCGACTGCATGATCGGCCAGCACAGCGCGGCGATTTTCGCCGACGCCGTTGCCAAGGGCGAAACCCACTTCGACGTTGCCAAGGCTTACGACTCCCTGCGCAAGAGCGCCTTTGAGCCCCCCACCCACGGCGAACTGGTCAGAAGAGGTCTCGCCGATTACCTCAAACTCGGTTACATCCCGGACGGCGCCAGCGAGTACGCCCTTTCCGCCACCCTCGATTACGCCTACGACGACTGGTGCGTGGCCCAAATCGCCAAGGCCCAGGGGCAAATCGAGGACTATCACGCCCTCATGGCCCGCTCGCAGAATTATCATAATCTCTGGGACCCCGCCGTCGGTTTCATGCACGCAAAAGATGCGAATGGCAACTGGATTGAACCCTTCGACCAATTTGACTGGGGCGGTCCCTATGCCGAAAGCGGGCCGTGGCAAAGCAGTTGGTTTGTCCCCCACGACCCCTACGGCCTCGTCAAGTTGATCGGCAGTCGGGACAAGCTCGCGGCAAAAATGGATCAAATGATGTCCCTACCCCCTACCTATCACACCCACGGCTACGGCGGCGTCATTCACGAAATGGTCGAAATGGGTGTTGCCAAATTCGGACAATACGCCCAATCCAACCAGCCCTCCTTTGCCAACCTTTATCTCTTCACCATCGCCGGCCAGCCCTGGAAAACCGAATATTGGACCCGCCGCGTTTGCGCCGAAATGTATAGTTCCAGCATCGACGGATTTCCCGGCGATGAAGACAACGGCTCCATGGCCGCCTGGTACATCCTCAGCTCCATCGGTCTTTACCCCTTTTGTCCCGGCAACCCCAGCTATGTCTTCACCAGTCCCATGTTCGACAAAATCGTCCTCCGCCTTCCCCAAGGCAAAACGTTCGTCATCGACGCTCCCGCCAATAACGCGACCAATGTCTACGTCCAGGGCCGGACCTTGAACGGCATCAACGACACCCGCACCTGGATCGCCCATCGCGAGATCACCCAAGGCGGCCAACTCATCGTCAACATGGGCCCCAATCCCGACAAGAGAGTCGTTTCCGATCCGGACATGCCCCCGGTCTATCACTAGAGTCTATCTCATAAATAGGCGAGGCCGCGTTGCGAGCCGATTTTGGGCTGTGGCGAGGCGCGAGGAGGGAGCATACCCTCAGGTCTGTGACCGACGAGTAACGAAGCCACAGCCCAAAATCGCCGCAACCCTTCGGG
>DASZIP010000002.1:0-26156 GCA_035948935.1 Methylacidiphilales bacterium
TCCCGCTTCGTCCAAAACCACCAAGCCGCACCACCCAGAATCGGCCACGGCAAATAATCGACCGGCGACCAGGCATCCACCGCCCACTTCGGATAAATCGGCAGCAACCCCACCGGCAAAAAGCTCTTGGAAAGATAAAACCCGATCTCCTGCCCCGCCAGCGCCACCCGCGCAAGAAAACCACCCTCCGGCACGTCGCCCGGATCCAGGTGCGTGAACTGCCGGTCCCATGCCACGCTCAGGAGCGTCATGAGCCCCACCGCCAGCGAAAGCGCAAAGAACGGCGCGCTGACCTTGAGATCGCTCCACCCGATCCGGCTCCGCTTCCACCACGCATAAAGCAGGATCACCACCGGAAACATCACCACCGTGAGTTTGCAAAGCAGCGCCACTCCGAATAGCCCCATCGCCCACAGATAGTCGCTCGTCTTCCTGCGCTCCTCGTAATCGATGTAACAGCCCATCGCCAGAAGCAGCGGCAGCAGCGACAGCGTGTTCTTAAGTTCCGCCGCCCACGCCGCCGATTCGACCTGCACCGGGTGGATCGCAAAGAGAAGCCCTCCCAGCCACGCCAGCCGCAAACCGAGTTTACCCAGCAGCCGCCACACCAGCAAGGCGTTGAGCAGATGCAGCACGAGAGTGACGATGTGATAGCCGAGCGTGTCGTTGTGCCAGAGCTGCCACTCGATCCACAATACCGTCTGTTCGAGAGGATAATATTCCCACTCACTGCCCGGCGCGAACCAGATGCTCCAGAGGCCCGATGAATTGCGCAGTTGGACATTCCCGGTGATGAGCCGGTCATCGTCCCAAAGCCAGCCGCCGTGCAGCGCGGGCCAGAAAACGGACAACCCAGCCGCGACGATAAACAGGGCCTGAAGGATCAGCTTCCCGTTTCCTCCCGGGGACTTCGAGCCTGAAACTTTTCCCGCGCGACCATTGAAACGAGAGTGGGAAGTCTTGGTTTTCACCGGCCGGTCCTTCAGTTGTGGTTCGCCTTCTGCCGCACAATGGCCTCAATTTTGAGCAGATCGTTTTTCGCCTCGGCAAAGTCGGGTTTCAGTCGCAGCGCCTCTTTGAACTGCGCAATCGACGCATCGACTTGTCCCGTTTGAAAAAGAGCATAGCCAAGATTGTAGTGGACCAGGGCATTGTTGGGATTGGTTCCCAGGGCTTTCTCGTACTCGACGATCGCCTGGCCCGCCTGCCCCTTTCGGAAGAACGCATTTCCGAGATCGTCGCGGGCATCGCCATAGTCGGGATCGATTTTCAGGGCCTTTTCGTACTCGACTATCGCCTCGTCCACCCGCCCCTTTTGGAAGAGCACAAGGCCAAGGTTGTAGTGGGCGTCGACCGTGTTGGGGTTGATCTCCAGGGCCTTGTCATACTGGTCCATCGCCTCGTCCACCCGTCCCTTCTGAAAGAGAGCAAGGCCAAGATTGTTGTGGGTCTTGGCATCATTCGGATCGATTTCCAGGGCTTGTTGAAATTGGACCGCCGCCGCGTCCGCCCGCCCCTTTTGAAAGAGAGCGTTGCCGATACTGTAGTGGGCCTGGGCCAGCGTCGGATCCAATTCGAGGGCTTTTTGACACTCGGCAATCGCCTCGTCCGTTTGCCCCTTTTGCAAAAGAGCATTGCCGAGACTGTAGTGGGCTTCGGCCATGTTGGGGTTGATTCCCAGCGCTTCCCGGCACTCGGCAATCGCCTCGTCGATCCGCTTCTTTAGTATGAAAGCGTTGGCAAGGTTGCTGTGGGTGTCGGCAGTGTTCGCGTTGATTTCCAGCGCCTTTTGGTACTCGATGATCGCCTCGTCCACCCGCCCCTTTCTCAAGAGTGCGTTGCCGAGATTATTGTGCGCTTCAACATAGTTGGGATTGATTTCCAGCGCCTTTCGGCTCTCGCTGATCGCTTCGTCGATGTCCCCTTTTTGCGATAAAACATTGGCGAGATTATTCCGGGCGGGCCAGGCTTCCGGATTGTGCCGGAGCGTGTAGGTCCAGAATGTTTCCTCGTCGATGAATATCCCCGCGTAACTCCGACTCTCCCAAGCCAGCAGCGCGAAGATCACCGCCACGATTCCCACCCCTATCGGTCGAAGAGTCGGGGCCAGCCGTTCCTCCGCCTGTCCCATCGCCGCCACGACAAGCCCGATCAGCCCGATGATGGGAAGATAAAGAAAATGGTCCATCGTCCACGCAAAGCCCATGTTCGGCGTCGGGATGAACCCCGGACACGGCATCAGGTTGACCACAAAAAAGCCCAGTCCCAGCAACGCATGACGGCCCCAACTTTGACGTTTTGTCCAAAGCCACCAGACGACCCCGCCCAAAACCACCCACGGCAAATAATCGACCGGCGACCAGGCATCCACCGCCCACTTCGGATAAATCGGCAGCAATCCCACCGGCAAAAAGCTCTTGGAAAAATAAAACGCGATCTCCTGCCCGGCCAGAACCAGCCGGGAAAGCAAACCACCCTCCGGCACGTAGCCGGACCCCAGGTCGTCGAATTGCTTGTCCCAAACCCCGCTCACGATCGTGACCAGACCCACCGCCAGCGAAACAACAAAGAACGGCGCGCTGACTTTGATGTCACCCCATCCGATCCGCCCCCGCTTCCACCACGCATAAAGCAGGATCACCACCGGAAACATCACCACCGTGAGCTTGCAAAGCAGCGCCGCCAAAAACAACACGATGGCCAAAAAATAGTCCTTCAGCTTCCTGGACTCTTCGTAATCCAGATAGAACCCCATCGCCAGAAGCAGCGGCGGCAGCGACAACGTGTTCTTGAGTTCCGCCGCCCACGCCGCCGATTCGACCTGCACCGGATGGATCGCAAAGAGAAGTCCCCCCAGCCACGCCAACCTCAAACCCAGTTTGTCCAGCAGCCGCCACACCAGCAAGGCGCTGAGCAAGTGCAGTACGAGGGTCACGACGTGATAGCCCAGCGTCTCGTTGTGCCAGAGCTGCCACTCCACCCACAGCGCCGTTTGCAGGATCGGATAATAATCCCTCTGACTGCCCGGCGAAAACCAGATGTTCCACAGGCCGCCCAACGTGCGCAGTTGGAAATTGTCGTTGATGTAGAGATGGTCATCCCACACCCAGCCGCCGCGCAGCGCGGGCCAGAAGACCCACAATCCCGCCGCGACGATGAGCACGGCCCGCCACAGGGTCGGCTTCCCAAGTGCTCCTCGATACTTCGAGTCCGAGATTCCCGCCATCTCCCTCCCAGGCTCGACGACACGCGTCGCTTCCGGTGTGGCCGGCTTCATTTTCCGTGTTGCCATGGGGTCCTGCTGCTCGCCCCAAGACCATGCCGTTGAACCGACGCCCAAACAAGGCTGTAAATCATCCGGCGCAAAACAGAACCGTCAGGATCGTGGAGATGGGAAGATTTTAGGCGGCAATTTTCGCCTGAAAAGGCGGCGAAGATGCTCGTTTTCAACTTCTTACATAAAATGCGTAAGAATAGTTGCATTGATCGAGGCTTGTGAATAACTTTCTTTACTTAGAAAGGTAAAAAGACTTGCCCAGTTCCCTACAAGTCTTTACTCTGCAAAACGGATTAGTTACTCCCACGCTAAATTAAGATAAAAACACCTCAAAAGTCCGCTACGCCAGCACCTTATGAAAAGCAAGCTTTTGCGAAAATTAGCCAAGAGTCAAAAATATCTGATTTTGGCCGAGATCAAGAGAAGTCAGGGACTCTCCGTATCGCAATTGTGCGAACGAATTAATCTCTCTTACATGGGAGTCAAACAGCATTGCGTCGCTCTGGAAAAAGACGGCTATCTCGACACGTGGCGCCGCCCGAAGGGAATGGGTCGGCCCGAAAAAGCCTACCGCCTGACGCTGATGGCGCAGGAGTTTTTTCCCTCTGAACATACCAATTTCACCGCTGAAATTTTAAAGAGTCTCGAACAGGTTTACGGTCCCGCCGCCCCGGAAAAAATTCTCTATCAGATCTACCAGAATCTGACCGCGCGGTTGCAGACGAAAATCGCCGGGCATACGCTCGAAGACCGGGCCCGCTCGTTCGCCGCCCTGCGCGACCAGGACGGCTACATGAGCGAGTATTATTTCAATCCCGATATTCAGCGGCACCAGATCATCGAGTACAATTCGCCGATCCTGATCGTTGCCGACCAGTTCAAGATTTTGACCCAGTTGGAAAACAGCCTGATTGAAAATCTTCTCGGCGTGCGCGTGCACCGCGAGGAAGAGCGGGTCTCCGGCCTCTACAAGTGCCAGTTCACGCTGCTCGATTAGGGCTGCGCTGTCAGAAAGATGACCGTGCCTCTTTACATCGGGGCCTGATACGCTAAGCTATAGCGAAGAGGATCATTTATGAAAGAGACCAAAGAATACACGCTTTACAACGAGACGGTGATGGACCACTTCCTGAACCCCCGCAACATGGGCGACGTTTCGGAGGCCGACGGCATCGGCGAGGTCGGCGCGGCGGCGTGCGGCGACATCATGAAAATTTCCCTCAAGATTCGCGACGGCAAAATCGAGGACGCCCGGTTCAAGACCTTCGGCTGCGGAAGCGCCATCGCCTCCTCCAGCATGGCGACCGAATTGATCAAGGGCCGCACCTTGGAGGAAGCCAAGAATTTTTCCAACCAGGAAGTCGTCGACGCGCTCGGCGGCCTGCCCCCGGTCAAGATTCATTGTTCCGTGCTGGCCGAGGAAGCGCTGAAGGCCGCGATCGAAGATTACGAGGCGAAACAGGCGAAGACCGCTCCCATCGCCGAAGCTGCCGCCTGAGAATAATTATTGAACCGCTGTGTCAACGAGTATCCTCCAAAGACTCAAGAATGTTGTCAGTGTTGAGGCAATTCGCATTAAGTTTCCCAAACTGCCAGCGCCCAAACAGGTAAGGATTTCTGAGATAAAAGATTCGGTTGGGGAAGATGCCTATGAAGTGGTTCTGGTTTATCCTGACAGCGTGACGGAGAACGATCTCGACTGGGTAAAACTACATAGTGTCGTAGAATGGATACGGGATCAGATTTTCGAAAACCGTGATAGTGATCGTTGGCCGTATTTTCGCTTAGGTAGAGAAAGCGACTTCAAACAAGCCGCATAGCATGTCGCAATTAAGCAGAGATTTGCTTGCGCAAGCAGATGATCTGCTGGGCAAAGATAAGAAGAAACCGAAGCAGGCCAACGTCCGTCGGGCTGCATCAACGGCGTACTACGCACTCTTCCATTTTCTTGCTGATAAAGTGACGCGAACGTTGGCAGGCGCCACCAACGATGTGGTGGAAGTGCGAACCTGGCTTGCAAGGGCCCTGGAACATTCAACAATGAGCAAAGTCTGCAAGTTTTTTGGCAATGCCAATGATAAAAACTTTAAGAGCTTCGCGAGCAAACTCAACTTTACCAGCCAACGCGATTTGGAAAAAATCGCCCGGGCTTTTGTCGAATTACAGGAGTTACGGCACAGCGCTGATTACGATCTCTCGGAACCCATCACGAGGGCGGAAGCGGACAGCGCCGTCAAGCAAACCGAGAATGTCTTCAAGCTGTGGAGCGGCTTGGAGAAACAATATCCCAAGTTGCTTGTCATTTTTTGCCTGAGCCTGCTTAGCGGGAAGACCTCCTCAAAACGCTAAGCAACTTGAATTGTCATCGGCGGCTTCCGTGCTACCATATTAACTCCCCATGGACAAACGCTCGGTCTATCTCGATCACCAGACGACAACACCCGTATTGGAAGAGGCGCTGCAGGCGATGCTGCCCTATTTCCGGGAGGTCTACGGCTCGCCCTCCAGCCTCCACCGCTACGGCCTGCAGGTCCGCGAAGGCCTGAAGGAAGCGCGTCAGCAAATCGCGCGGATGATCAACGCCGAAAGCGACGAGGACCTCATTTTCACCTCCGGCGGCACCGAGTCGGCCAACCTCGCGATCAAGGGCTTTGCCGACGCGAATGTCCGCACCAAAGGCAATCACATCGTCATCTCGGCCATCGAGCATCCGTCGGTCATGAACTCGGTCGAGTACCTGACCAAGCACGGCTTCGAGGTCACCCAGGTGCCGGTCGACACCATCGGCCGGATCAATCCCGAGGACGTCCGGGCCGCGATCACGCCGAAGACCGCGCTGGTCGCCGTCCACCTGGTCAATCACGACATCGGCACCATCCAGCCGGTGAAGGAGATCGCGAAGATCGCCGCGGAAAAAGGGATCACGCTTTACGCCGACGCCCTCGCCGCCGCCGGGTGGATGCCCATCGACGTGCAGGACCTCGGCGTGCAACTGCTCAGCTTCAGCCCGCACCGCTTTTACGGACCGAAGGGAATCGGCGTGCTTTACCGCAACCGGAAGGCGCGGGTGACGAGCCATATCCACGGCGGCGTGCAGGAAGGCGGACGCCGGGCCGGAACGGAAAACGTGCCGGCGATCATCGGGGCGGGCGTCGCGGCCGACTTCGCCGTGCGCGAGATGGCCGGGCGCGTCGAGCACGTGGCGATGCTGCAAAGACGGCTCTACGACGGCCTCTGGAAGCACATCGAGTATCTCAAGCTCAACGGCCCCGTGCCGGGACCGCTGCGCATCTGCAACACGCTTAATCTCAGCACCGAGTTCATCGAGGGCGAGGGCCAGCTTCTCCTGCTCGATTACCAGGGCATCGCGGTCGCGAGCGGATCGAGCTGCGTCAGCAAATCGCTCAAGGTTTCCCACGTGCTGAGCGCCATCAAGCTCGATCACGCGCTGGCCCAGGGCAACATCATCATGAGCCTCGGCAAGGACAACACCGTCGAGGACGTCGACTACGTGATCGAGACGTTTCCGAAGATCGTCGACAAGCTTCGCAACATGTCGCCGATGTGGAAGGAGTTCGAGGAAGGCGTCATTGATTCCGTCATCAAGCCGACGGGCCGTGGGAAGTCGTTTACCGAACACGCGGCGGCCGTTTCGGGGAAACCGGCGCATTGATTTTGGAGGGTCAGCCTCCGGCCTGACCCTGATTTAGCCGCGAAAGAACGCAAAAAATGAAGAAGGTTCGCGCAGAGCACGCGGAGTCCACGGAGATTCCGATTCTATTTTCCTCTCCGAGACCTCCGTGTCCTCCGTGCGAAACAAGGGAAAAATAGTGCGACGGTCATAGACCGCCGCTACATTAAATGGCATGTCCGCTCCTCTGACTTCCGAAACCGTCCTGGCGCAATTGCGCGGGGTGAAATATCCCGGCTACTCGCGGGACATCGTTTCGTTCGGCATGGTCAAGGACGTGCAAATCGACGGGACGCGCGTCTCGGTGCGGATCGCGGTGACGACGGCCGATGCGAAAATTCCGAAGCAAATCGAGGAGACGGCGACGGCGGCGCTCGAATCGATTCCCGGCGTCAGCGAAGCGGCGGTGCAGCTCGACGTCAGCGCGCCCGTCACCAAGGCGCTCCAGGCCGAGGGCGGCGCGCTCCCTCAAACGAAGATCGAGGGGGTCAAACACATCATCGCGGTCGCCAGCGGCAAGGGGGGCGTGGGCAAATCGACCGTTGCGGCGAACCTCGCCGTGGCCCTGCGGGGAAAGAGCGGAGAAAAAAATCAGGCGCGGGTCGGCCTGTGCGATTGCGATATTTACGGTCCGAGCATCGGCCTGATGTTCGGCACCAACGAGCGTCCCACCGCGACCGAAGAGGGCCGCATCCAGCCGATCCGCCGCCACGATCTCAACCTGATGAGCATGGGATTTCTCCTCGACGACGGCGCGCCGGCCATTCTGCGCGGGCCGATGGTGACGCGCTACACGCAACAATTTTTACGGAGCGTCGACTGGGGCGAACTCGATTATCTCGTGCTCGACCTGCCTCCGGGAACGGGCGACATCCAGTTGACCATCGTGCAAACAGTCGCGCTTTCGGGCGCGGTGATCGTCACCACGCCGCAGGAGGTCGCGTTGATCGACGCGCGCAAGGCGGCGACGATGTTCGCCAAAGTGAATGTGCCGATTCTGGGCCTGGTGGAAAATATGAGCTATTTCCTCTGTCCCAATGATGGCAACCGCTACAATATCTTCGGTTCCGGCGGGGGCGAACGCGAAGCGGCGCGACTGGGTGTCACGTTATTGGCACAAATTCCCTTGGAGATGGGTTTACGGGAATCAGGCGATAAAGGGTTCCCGTTGGCGCTCTCGGACCCAGAAAGTCCCACAGGACACCTTTTTTATCATATCGCAAAAGCCATTCGACAACAATGCGTTGCATAAGTTCTTTTTGAAAAAAATATCGAACGACTAGCCAAATGATTTAACCATTTGACAAAATAGCTACGCTCTCGTCTACTAAGGCTATGTCGGATTCATCCGTACGAGAACACGATACCATGTTCCAAAAATCAGCTCTCTATCAGGAATTTCTGGCCGAACGGGCGGAAATTCTGCGGCATAAATGGATCGAGAGCGAAAAAGTGGGACACGACATCGGTTTTGAAAAGGCCCTGCTCGACTGGATCGTCAAGCACCGGGCCGGCTGGCGGGCGTTGCGCCAGAACAAGCCTTCCGGCGGCGATAATAACGGCCATAACGGTCTCGCCGCCGCGTGACTCGTGCGGAGAACGGTAAACTTCCCCGGGAAGATACCGCTCACTACGGGAGTGCCCGCATTGACAGGCCGGTCGTCTGCTTTTAAACTACCCCTATGACAGAAACGACCCTGCCCGCGGTCTCGCTGACCGAAAGCGCCGCGCGCCATATTGCCGAGATCATCGGAGAGACCAACCCTGAAAACAAGGGCCTCCGCATTTTCATCGAAACCGGCGGGTGTTCCGGGATGTCGTACGCGATGGAAATCTCGGCCCGAAAGCCGGGAGACGACGAATTTACCGCGCACGGTGTGAAGCTTTTTGTCGAGGATCGCGGGCTGGTTTACCTCGCCGGGTCGGTCATCGATTACAAGGACGGCCTGACCGGGGCCGGCTTCCGCATCACGAATCCGAACGCGAAGCAGACGTGCGGCTGTGGAAAATCCTTCGAGGCTTGAGGCTGTGTCTCCGTTCGGAGAGGCCTTTCGAAAAGGCGTTCGGGCCGCGCGGCAAAACCTGCCCGCGATGCTGGCCCTGCAATTGGCCATGGCGGGGCTGGTCGCGATCTATTATCGCTGGCCCGCCGGACGCGATGTCCTTTTCCGCTATGCGGCGTGGCAACATGCCGGAGGCGTCTTCGCCGCCGCGCTGGCGACGGCCTTCGCGGGAGGCGTTTTGTCGGAACTGAGCCTGGTTTATTTCCAGAACCGGGGGCGCTGGACGTGGGAGAACGCCAATAGCGTGGCGTTCAAGTGGGCGTTCTTTTTTGTCAGCGGCGCGATCGTCTATGAGTTTTACCAATTGCAGGCGGTTTGGTGGGGGGAAGGCGCCGCGTTGGCGGTCATCGTGCCGAAAGTCCTCGTCGACCAGTTCGGCTACACGGTTTTCTGGTCGACGCCCTACAATACGATCCTCACGCGCTGGCATATGCTCGGCTACTCGGGCCGGCGGCTGTGGATGGAATTGGACCGCGATTTTCTCACCGAACGAATGCTTCCGGTCCTGGTCATAAACTGGATGTTTTGGATTCCGGGCGTGACGCTTATTTACTCGATGCCGTTGATGCTGCAAACACCGCTCTTTATTTTTGCGACGGCAATCTGGGGCCTTCTTCTGCCCGCGGTGACGAGACAGGACGGGACGGTGCAGGCGCCGGTTCTGGCCGTGCCGGAAATCGTGCCTCAATCGGCGGAGTGAGAAGGCGCTTATGCCGGGGAAGCGGTCGAAGCGGAAGCGGGCGAGGCGGCGGCCTGCCGTTTTCTGGACGTGAGAATTTTTTGGAAGAGGCGTTCGCGGTAGTGTTCCGTCCTGATTTCGATTGTCTGGTAGAAAAACAAGGCCAGGGCAAAAGTCACCACCGCGCAAATCGGGCCAAAGAGGGCATTGTGGTTTTCGTGCAAAAAGAATTCGGTCACCGCGATGACGTGGTAATGGATGAGGTAATAGGGGTAGGAAAGCTCGCCGATGAGCCGGTCCGTTTTGTTCCTGTGGGTATAGGCGAAAAGGAGCGGGACCATGACGATGGCCACGGGCACGAAGAGGTAAAAGTAGTATTCCTTGAAGGGCAACCGGGTGACGTCGAGCATGAAGAGGGCAAAGAGCACGAATATCCACCGGCGCTTGCGGGCGAATTCGGCCATCGCAGCGCCGTGTCTCTTGTAAAACTGGTAGCCGATCGACCCCGCCATGAAGAAAAAGAGGACGGAGGGTGAGAAGCTGTAGGTCCAGGGGATGCTTTCATGGGCCGGCATGGACCAATAGAAGGCCGAGCGCAGCGCGAGACTCGCCACCATGAACGCCGCCTGGATCTTGATCGGCTTGCAAACCAGGAAGGGGGCCAGAAGATAAAAGGTCATCTCGACGGCGAGCGTCCAGGTGGGGCCGTTCACGAGATAGTCGGTGGCGCGGGTGGCGTGCGGGATGTCATTCGGCGTGAAATAGAGCCGGCCGGTGGCGATGTCCTGGGAAATGAACCAGAGCGTGTCCTGGCCTAGAATCACCAGGTTCACCAAGGCGTAATAGCAGAGCGAGGGAACGGTGACGCAGCGGGACTTCGACCATAGATCATAAAGGCCGCAGGGATGCGAAGTCGCATACGAGATGAGGCCCTCGACGGCAAGAATGAGAATGGCGATGATGATGTAGAGCGGGTAGAGGCGAAGATAGCGCTGCTGGATGAAGGCCCAGTAGCTGCCGCGGTAGTTGTATTTTTCATTCAAAACGAGGGCCATGTAGAAACCCGATATGATGAAGAAGCATTGAACGGCCAGGCCTCCCGGGAGAAGGGTAAGGCCCAGCAGGCCCCGTCCGAAGCGCAGGTGCCCGACGAGGACCGAAACAGCCAGAAAAAGTCTGAGCGCCCCCATAAAGCGGCGAGGTTGGCATTCCATGCACAAAAAGCAAGAGCATCTGCGGGGACGGTTTTCGGAGTGATCTGTAAAAATCCGATGAAAAGCGTTTGCCAAAGGGGCGCGCCGTTCGCATAACTCCGGGGATGGATTTCTCCCGTTATTGGTCCGCGCGCCAGAAAAAAGTCGATGACACGCTGGACCGCCTCCTGCCCGGCGCCGCCACGAAACCGAAAACGATCCACGAGGCGATGCGCTACAGCATTTTCGCGGGCGGGAAACGGCTGCGGCCCGTCATCTGCCTCGCGACGGCGGAAGTGCTGCGCGGCAGGGCGGCCGACGCTTTGCCGCTGGCCTGCGCCGTCGAGTGCATCCACACCTATTCGCTGATCCACGACGACCTTCCCGCGATGGACAACGACGATTTCCGGCGCGGCAAACCGACCTCGCACAAGGTCTACGGCGAAGGGATCGCCGTGCTGGCGGGGGACGCGCTGCTGACGATCGCGTTTGAAATGGCGGCCTCGTGCAAGGCATGGCCGCGCTACCCGCACGCCGTCATCATCCGCGAACTCGCCGTGGCCGCCGGAAGCCGGAAACTGATTGCGGGCCAGGTGGCGGACCTCGAAGGCGAGGGCAAAAAAATCAGCCCGGCGGAATTGCGTTACATCCACGAGAACAAAACCGCGGCGCTCATCGCCGGCTCGATCCGGCTCGGGGCGATGTCGGCGAACGCGAGCGCGAAGCAGCTCGCCAGGCTGACCGATTTCGGGCAGAGCCTCGGGCTGGCGTTCCAGGTGATCGACGATATTCTCGACGTGACCCAGACGACCGAAAAGCTCGGCAAGAGCGCGGGCAAGGACGTCGCCGCGCAGAAGGCGACCTATCCGGCCCTGCTCGGCCTCGACAAGGCGAAGCGGGAAGCCGACCGCCTCACCGCCCGCGCCCGCGCCGCGCTGAAGCCCTTCGGCGCAGACGCCGCGCCGCTCGAAGCGATCGCCGATTTTCTCCTGAAGCGGGAGAGTTAAGCCTCTGGTCTTGAGTTATCGGCAGGAATGGGTAAGATTTTGTTTGTGAGCACAGTCGCCGAAATTGAAGCAGCGATCAGCAATCTGCCTCCGCACGATTTTGCCCAAGTCCGCAACTGGCTGTTGGAACGCGACAATCTTCTCTGGGACAAACAGATTGAAGAAAACGCGGCAACCGGCCGGCTCGATCACGTCATCAAAGAAATCGAGAACGACATCGCCGCGGGCAGGACCAAACCGTTGAATGAAGTCATCGACGGTTCCTAAGTTCTGGTCTGCTTATGCAGACTTGCCGATCCAAGTCAAAACTGTAGCCAGAAAACAGTTTCGATTCTGGCTTAACAATCCGTCCCATCCCTCCCTTCAGTTTAAAAAAGTAGGGCCTTTCTGGTCGGTTCGCATAACAGATGACTTTAGGGCGCTTTGCTATTTTAAAGATGGCTCCTACTATTGGTTTTGGATCGGAAAACACTCCGAATATGACAGAATTTTAAAAGGCAACTTATAAGAAAAGTGATTGTCTTAAAAAATTCTACGCGCTTGCAACCGCTTCTTGTTTTGACATTGAAGACGGGCGCGTTCCCGCAAGGGCGTCCGCGTCAACCCGCCGCTTTTTTATCGCCCACTTTGTCGGAGGCGGAAGCGAACGGCACCGAGATCATGTCCTTGCGCGGCAGGTCGGTCAGCGTGTGGATCGTCTCGATCCCGGCCCGTTCCATGTCGGCGACGATGCCATGGACCTGCGCGACGAGAAAATTGTGCGCGAGGTAACAGGGAATCGCCACGGCCAATCCGGCGGCGGTCGTGATGAGCGCGAGATAAATCCCCTGCGAAAGCTCGCCCACCGAAGCGGTCCCGTTGGTCTGGTTGATCTTGACAAAGGCGTCGATCATCCCGAGGACGGTGCCGAAGAGACCGAGCAGCGGCGCGGCGTAACCGATGGTGCCGAGCAGCGAGATGTTGGCTTCGAGATTCGGAATTTCAAGCTGGGCGATTTCGCGCACGACTTCCCTCAGTTCGGCCGGCGGGAGGTGGCGCTTGTAGATCGCCGTGCGCACGACCGAGACGATCGGGCCGTGGCCCTCCTCGCAGCGCGAGATCGCCTCCGCGTAACTCTGGCGGCGGACCAGGGCCAGGACGCCGGCGAGAAACTCGCTGACATTCATCCGCGAGCGTTTGAAGTAAAACATCCGCTCGAAAAAAACGCCGAGGGCCACAATGCTGCAGACAAAAAGGACGCCCATCAACGGCCCGCCGCGCTGGATCATCTGGAACGGGCCCATGGTTTCCTGGACCGGCGCGATGCTTTCGGCCTGAGCGAAGAGTGTGGCAATCATAAAATTTTTCCTGTTTCGGTCACCAAATAAAGGACTTGGCCTCGGCGACAACGGTGTCGCCCTTGAGGACGGTGAATCGCCACGAGACGACGGGCCCGTAAGCCTGGTAAGCCTGGTCGACCACGGCGAAGTAGGAACGGGTCGAGCCGGAAACGCCGGGCATGTTTTGCGTCAGCGTGCGGACGATTTCCTTGCTCCTCACCTCGCGATATTCGAACCGCGCGGTGAAGTCGGTTTTCGGCCCGTCGTTCTCCCACGTGATGGTGAAATAATGGCCCCGGCGGGCGAGCAGTTGTTCCTGCGTCACCGCGCCCCAGTTGAGATAGGTGTCCTCGAATTGCAGCGCGTGATTGCCCGTGTTGCTGACAGTCCCGTCGTTCTGGACGTCGTGAATCAGGGGCACCGAGATCCGCTTATCGAGCGCGATTTTTTCGTGGATCGCCAGGGATTTATTGTCCTCGTTTTGCGTCTCTTCGAGATCATCCGTCTTCGAGGCGCGGACGAAATGTTTTTGCACCGGCCCGACATCGGCGGCGGAGGGGCCTTCCGGTTCGGCAGCCACCGGCGAAGCGTAGGCCCCCGGATTTTGCGGCTCGGCCTTCTGCGGAGCGAGTTGAGTGGGCGTCTTCGACGGCTTCGGCGGGGCGGACTCCGCATCGGTTTGGGCAAAAGCCGGCACGACCGGCAACAAAGCGGTCAGTGCGATCAAAGGCATCCAACGCATGGAGCAGACTACAGAACAGGGGGGCCGGATGTCAATCGCGTGAAAGGTGCGGTAGTGACCTAATTTGAAATTCCGAGTCTCAGTCTTCTGAGGTCTCTGACGTTGAAATAAATCGCCGGAAAGCCGATAAGCGTAATTATCAGGCAAAACAGCAGATACATGCCTTTGGTTAGGCCGAATGGCTCAGACTGCGGGAATACGGTATTTAAGGGATGGGTATCGAAAAAACAGAGGAAGACTAATGTACCCGGAAAGCATGTTCCCCATGCTGCAGCCATCGGCAAAAACGATGCGTACCAAACCCAAATGAACACCGTTCGGTAGGCGGGAAAACTCTGACAGAGCCATCTTAAGATTTTCATTTCCCTTATGCCACAATAACCGGTTTCAATGCCCGCTCTCCATTCTGAATTTGGTTAATTTGGAAAAATTTGGTAATTTGGTTGTTTTCCCGGCCTTTAAAACTATTCCGCCACCAGGTCGTATTCGTTCGCGGCGACGACCGTCACCTCGGCGAATTCGCCCACGGGCAATCTTTTCGGCACGAAAACGCGCGCGTCGACTTCCGGCGCATCGGCCTCGCTTCGGGCCACGCCGGGCGCTTCCACCAGGACGCGCAGCTTTTTCCCGACCGCCGAGGCGGTTTGCTCCAGCGCGATCCGGCGTTGCAGGGCCATCGCCTTTTTCCAGCGCGATTCCTTCGCTCGCGACGTCAGGTGCCCGTCGCGTTTGGCGGCGCGGGTCCCCTCCTCGCGGGAATATTTGAAGACGCCGAGCCGCTCGAACCGCGTCTCCTCGATGAACCGGAGCAGCGTCTCGAAGTCCTCCGCCGTCTCGCCGGGAAATCCCGCGATGAAGGTCGTGCGCAGCGCGATGCCGGGAACGCCCGCCCGGATGCGCCTGATCAGGTCGCGGATGTGTTGCGACGAGGTCTCGCGCCGCATCGCCTCGAGCATCGGATCGGATATATGCTGGAGCGGCATGTCCACGTAACGCGCGATCTTGGGACATTCCGCGATCGTCCGGATCAGCTCGTCGCTCCAGTGGGCCGGGTGGGTGTAGAGCAGCCGTATCCAGAAATCGCCCTCGATCTTCTGCAACTCGCGCAGCAGGTGCGTGAGCGAATCGCCCCGCGTCGAATCGACCGGCGCGCGCGGCCCCGCCTTCTCCTCCCAGCGATCCATGCCGAAATAGGTCGTGTCCTGCGAAATGAGGTTGAGTTCCTTCACGCCCTCCGCCACCAGACCCCGCGCCTCGGCGACGATGGAGGCGACCGTCCGGCTGCGATGGCGTCCGCGCATTTGCGGAATGATGCAGAACGAGCAGGGATGATTGCAGCCCTCGGCGATCTTGACGTAGGCGGTATGCGAGGGCGTCAGGCGGAAGCGCGGCGTGTCGAAATCGGGGATGAACTTGGGCTGCGGAGTGACAAAATTTTCCGGCAACGCCTTTTTCTCCCGCTCTTTGGCGAGCAGGCCCTCGATGATCGGCGCGATCCGGGTGAGCTGGTCCAGGCCGATGAAGGCGTCCACCTCGGGCATGGACGCGCCCAACTCGCCCGCGAAACGCTGCGCCATGCAACCCGCGACAATCAGCTTCTGCCCCCGATGACGGCGGCGCATGCCGCGGTCGCGGTTGGCGTCGAGAATCGCGCCGATGCTTTCCTCCTTGGCCGCGTCGATGAACGAGCAGGTGTTGACGATCATCACGTCGGCCTCGTCCGGGTTCGGCGTCAGCGCCATGCCCGCCTTGTGCAAATGACCCGCCATGATTTCCGAATCGACCAGGTTCTTCGCGCATCCGAGCGAGACCAGCCCGACTTTCACCATTTTCGGGCGGCGGGAAGCCGGTTCCAAAACGGTCGATGCAATCGTTGGAGCGCTCATGGTAATCGCGACTCCACGACGAAGGTTTCCGGCGCTTCCTGGTCGCTGTGGGGGCCGTAGTTCACTCCGTCGAGCTTCACGTCGACCGCTGAAGGAATCCCCACGTTGATCGAAAACTTGCGCCCGTCGAACCCGATCGATTGTCCGCTGTGGAGCACGGCGGCGTAGAGGGGCTTGTCCGGATCGGGCGAATCGAGATCGGTGACCCGGACGAAGGAATCCTGCGAGGCGGTTAAAACGAGCCTCTTCCCGGAATTGGCATCGGCAGCGGCCGGGGCGGCGGCTTGCGGTGCGGCATTTGTCGCGGCGGCGGGAGCGACCGGAACGACCGGCGGCGATTCAGTGGACGGCTCGACGACCGGACCGCTGTTCGATTGCCGCGCTGAACTCGTGGTGCTCGGAACCGGGGGCGCAACAGGCGGAGCGGGCGGATTGGAAATCGCGTTCGTTTCATTAAGCGCCACCGTTGTTGGCGCAGCCGCATGGGCCAGATCGGAGGGGTCGACCGGCAGCGCGCGGGGCGGCACCGGAGCCGCATCCGCCGGCCCGGAAGCATCGACCGGCAACGCCCTGGGAGCTTGCACCGGCGCGGTGTTGTTGTCGGCGCTCGCGGCGGGAACCGAATCATCCACCGGCAGCGCCTTGGGAGCTTGCACCGGCGCGGTGTTGTTGTCGGCGCTCGCGGCGGGAGCCGAATCATCCACCGACAGCGCCTTGGGAGTTTGCACCGGCGCGGTGTTGTCGCCGGGACTCGCGGCGGGAGCCGAATCATCCACCGGCAGCGCCCTCGGACTGACGGGAGCGGGAACGGCCGAAGCATCGGCGGCGGCCGGAGCAGCGGAAGCGACAGGAGCGGTCTCGGGCGGCGTGTTGGTAGCCTCGATGATGGGCGGAGGCGTGTCGGAATCGATGGGCCTGGCCCGCAAAGGCGCGTCCGTCGCGGTCATCGCCGGGACGGCATTCGTCGCGCTTGTCGCGGCCGGTTCCGGGCTGCTCGCGAACCAGCGTGAAAGCTCGCCGACCCGGTAGGCCTCGAAAAGCACAAAAAGGATGGCCAGGGTCACCACGGCCCCGAGCCCCATCACGATGTAAAGCCCCGTGAAATCCCGGTGCGCGACGCGGGGAGGCATCGCCGTTTCCGGAAGGTAGGCCACGCCGCCGTCGGTGACGATATTGGCCGAGTCGTCGTCGGGAAGCTTGTTGTCGAGCTGGCGCAGGATCCGGTACTCGTCGAGCCCAAGCGCGCGCGCGTAGGTGCGGACGAAGCCCCGCGCGTAGGTCGGGCTCGTAAAGTGGGAATAGTCGTCCGCTTCGAGATCGCGCAGCCGGTCGACCTTGATCTTGGTCTCGCGCGCGGCAAGTTCGGGCGTCCAGTTTTTGGCCAGACGCGCCTCCTGCAATTGTTTCCCGACGGTTTTCATGCGAAGGAAGAAGGATAGGGATTTCCGACCCAGGTTACAAGAGCGACCATGGACAATATCCTTTCTTCAAGATAACACATGCGCCGCTCCGTCGCCGCGGGAACGCGATCCGGGGCGCTTCACTCCGGCACGAGAACGCGCAGCTTGCGGCGCCGGACCGAAAATTCGACCGGCGCGTGGCCGACGAGTTCGCCGTCGACTTCGAGCGGGACATGGCGGTTCGCCTCGACGCGGAGGCTGCGCGCCTTGAAATAATTCACGTCGGAAAATTTCGCCAGCGAGCCGAAAAGCGCGCCGCGAAAATAGCGAATCAGCGCGAGATAGTTCATGTGCCTGAAAACGCACACGTCGAGCAGCCCGTCCTGCATGTCGGCTTCCCTGAACAGCGAGAGCGGCCCGCCGTAAAAGCGTCCGTTGCCAACCAGGACGAAGGAGCCCTCCACCGTGGGATGGCCCTCGCTGATGACGCGCAGCCGCGGCGGTTTTTCGGCGGCGACCTGCGTCGCGGTAAGGAGATAGCTGAGCGGCCCGAGGACCTGCTTGATCTGGCGGCTGTTGCGCTCGACGATTTGCGCGTCGAGGCCGATGCCGGCCATCTGCACGAAGAGATGGCCGTTCGCGCTCGCCTCGTCGATGAGCCGCACTTTGCCCGCGCGGATGACCTTCCACGCCGAGACCAGGTCAAACGGGATGCCGAGTTCCATCGCGAGGACGTTGACCGTGCCCATGGGCAGAATGCCGAGCGCGACCGGCGCGCTTCCGATGCCGTTGACCACCTCGTTGATCGTCCCGTCCCCGCCCGCGGCGACAATCGTCCCGTAGCCCTGCTCGACAGCGCGTTCCGTTTGCGCCTCGGCGTCGCCGGGCCCCTGCGTGGCGCGGATGGTCACGTTGCGGGTGAGCTGCTTCAGGCGCTGGAAACGGGCCTTGGCGCCGCGCGCCGCCGGATTCACAATGATGCAAATGCGATTCAAGATTGGCTCGGGATGTTGGGCTGGGGTAGCCTGTTATTCATGCGCTTTTTTCGTTGGATCATCATAGGCGGCGCGATTGTCGCGGGTCTGGCTGTTCTAGCTATAGCCGTCGGCGTGTTCTGGCTCAACACCTTCATCCACTCGCCCGCATTTAAGGCTGAAGTCGAAAGCCGGGCGTCCCAGAGCGTCGGCGGCCCGGTGCAGATCCAATCGATCGATTTCGATATTTTCCATGGCCTGAAGTTGCAGGGGCTCGTCACGCAGATCGACCCGGGCCACGCCGGCGGACAGGGCGCGCTCAAAATTCAGGTCGCCAGCGTGAATTGCACCTATTCCCTGACCAACCTGCTCGCCCGCCAACTAAGGCTGACCGGCGTGACTCTCGACCAGCCGCAGATCGTGTTGACGAAACAGGCGACCGCGCCGATGGCCCCGGCCCAACCCGCTCCCGTGACTGCGGCGACTCCGAGCGGTCCGCTGACAAGTGAAACACCGGCGCAGGGGACCTCGATGCCCTTCCAGTTCGTCCTCGACCGGGCGAAGGTGAACAATGGGGGCATCTCGGTCCACGACGCGACGGGCGCGTCGATGGTCGAGTTGCAGGGCGTCAACGCCGACGCCAACACGTCGGGCTATACCGAAGGCAGGGACGTGACCGGCACGCTGCGCATCACCGACATCACCGTCCCGCCGAATCTCCGTGTGACCGATTTTTCCACTCCGTTCAGCCTTAATCGCGACCAAACCAGGGTGCAAGCCAGCCCATTCGACGCCTCGGCCTTCGGTGGGAAGATCGCCGGCGATTACCAGACGGGCAGTTCCGATCCCTCCGTCCTCAATCTCAACGCCAAGGGCCTCGACGTCGCGCAGCTCACCGCGGCGACGGTTTCCGACTCGTCGGCGAAGCTGAGCGGCTCGCTCGATTTAAGCAGCAAATGGCGCGGCGTGGAGACCGGCGTCCTCGACGGCGAAGGCGACGCGCAGATGGCCAACGGGAAACTCGAAGGCGTGAGGATTCTCCAGGAAGTGGGACAAATCCTGAAGATCACCGAGATCGAAGCGCCGGTCATCACCCGGGCGAAGACCCATTTTGTGGTCCAGAACCGGCAGACGAGATTCATCGGCCTCCAGGTCGATTCGCCGGTTTTCCAGATCACCGGCGACGGCACGGTCGATTTCAACGGCAACCTCAACGCGAACCTGGTGCTCGTCCTGACGCGCGACGCGATGGGCCGGTTGCCGAAGCAAGCCGCCGCCTCCTTCGTGCAGCAGCAGGACGGCACCGGCTCGATCGCTTTCAAGGTCACGGGCACCACGAACAATCCCAAAACCGATCTCCCCACGCGCTTGCTGATGCAGAATACGCAGATCAAAAACGCCATCGACAAGGCGCTGAACAAGTTTTTTCATTAGAGCCGGTAGGGACGCGAGTCCCATCACGTCCCACGAATGAATGGGACGGCAAGGGACTGCCGTCCCTACCCATTGGTCACCCCAACCCAACGCAGGCCTCTGAAACAGGCCTTGCCGGCCACGTTTGGAGCTTGGAAGAGCCGATGACTCTGTTAGATTGGATTCGTGAGCACACTGGAGCAGATCGAGGCCGCCATCGAGCAACTTCCTCGTGAAGATTTTTTTCGTCTTCACGAATGGATCCGGGATCGCTTTGACGACGCGTGGGACAAGCAGATCGAGGAAGACGCCCGCGCCGGCCGGCTCGATTCGGTGACCCGGGAGGCCCTGGCTGAGTATCGCGCCGATCGGAGCAGGCCTTTTCCACCCGATGAAAAGTAGGGCGGTTGCGGGTTTTTGGGACGGCTACAATCGCTTGCCGCCGGTCGTTCAGGAACTGGCCGTCAAGCAATACAAGCTTTGGCTGGCCAATCCTCACCACCCTTCCGTTCGGTTCAAGAAAATAGGCGCGCGCTGGTCGGCGAGAATAACGGACGATTATCGCGCCATCGGAGTCATGGAGGGCGACACCGTCATATGGTTTTTTTCGGCACCCACGCCGAATATAATCAGGTGTTAAAAGACAAATAGAGGAAGCAGGGTTTCGCATTTGACAGCGTCCAATAGGTATTCGTCACCCCAACGTAACGCGGCGCTTATTGACAGTTATTCACAGCTTTGCTAACAACCTTGCCCAACGTGACAACCACACGTTCCATTTGCCGGGGGCCTTGCGCCCTTCGAGCCTGAAAGGGATCCATGGAAGCGGTCCTCGGCAATAACGTCCTCGTACTCAACCGATTGTGGCAGGCGGTCAACATCTGCACCGTCAAGCGCGCCTTCATGCTCCTCTACCAGGGCCACGCGCAGGTCGTCGAGGCCGACAGCGGTTCCTTCCAGACGATGACGTTCGACCAGTGGTTCAGCTTTTCGCGCGGCTACGAAGGGAGCGACGTCGTCAGCACCGTCTCCTTCAAGATTCGCGTGCCGAAGGTGATCCTGCTCCTTTTCTTCGACCGGATGCCGAAGAAGGAAGTGAAGTTCACGCGCCACAACATCTTCGAGCGCGACCACAACACCTGCCAGTATTGCGGCCAGAAATACGACCGCAAGGACCTCAACCTCGACCACGTCATCCCGCGCGACCGGGGCGGCGAAACGTCGTGGGAAAACATCGTCTGCTCCTGCGTCCCCTGCAACAGCCGCAAAGGCAACCGCACGCCCCACGAAGCCGGCATGAAGCTGCTCCACAAGCCAAAGCGGCCGAAGTGGCGTCCGATGCTCCATCTCCAGTTCAGCAAGGCCCGCGACGACTCGTGGAAGCATTTCATCGATCTCGCCTACTGGAACGTCGAGCTGACCGATTAAGGCCTGTTGAGGCAAAAAGGGCGGAATGGCGCGAGCCGCCGTGAGGCAATCCGTTGTGTCCCAACTTTTACCAACCCGGCTACATTTGCTCGACTTTCCAAAGAAAAGGTGTGTTACATTTATGCCACCAGTTGGCTATTTGTGAAATTCTCCTTCAAACAATCGAACGCACGCCACTTAATCATTTTTGGGATTTCAGTTCCAGTCCTGCTCCTGATCATGGTCGACTGGTTGCAATGGCAGTCGGTGCGCGAATATCTCTCTGCGCGCGAATGGGCCACCCACAGCCGCGTCGTCATGCTTAATCTGGAGTCGTTCCTTTCCTGCATGAATAATGCGGAAACCGGGCAGCGCGGCTATCTCCTCACCCACAGGGAGAGTTATCTCGAACCCTACAATAATGCCTTAACCTGTAACCCCAATGAGCTTCAAACGCTCCGGCAATTGACCGCGGACAACCTGGTCCAGCAGAAAAATCTCGACCGTCTGGAGCCGCTCGTGAACGCCAAGTTCGCTGAGCTGGCTCAGACCGTGGCATTGGAGAAGAACTCGGATCATATGGGCGCGCTCAAGATAGTCCTGAACGATTCGGGGAAGAACGCCATGGACCAGATCCGCGCGATCCTCGGCGACATGCACACTGTTGAAAGGGACCTGCTCCAGCAGCGGGAAGAGGCCTACCAGCGCTCGGCCCGGGTCAACTCCGAACTGTCCAGCCTGGTCATTGCGATCGGCATCGGTTTTGTCATTATCGTCTTTTTGCTATTGCTTCGATTGGAACGGATGCACGAGATGATCAAGATCTGTGCCTGGTCGAAATTGATCGAATACGAAGGGGAATGGCTGACAATTGAAGATTATCTGACCCGACGGTTTCACGCCGAAATCACCCACGGCATGTCCGATGTCGAGGCAAAAAAGATGCTGAGACTCATCGAAGAAGAAAAGCACCAGGAGGCGGCGTAGGAGATTCGGCGGTGTTTTTTAAATATAATACCGCCAGTTGATGTTCGGGAAGATGTTGTCCCTCCACTCGCAATTGCCGAGGAAATCGGTGTCGATGGTGTTGCTCTTGATCTGCTCGTAGAGGCGGGTGAAGCGCATCACGTGGTCCTGCGTCCGCTTGACCGCGTAGGGCACCATTGTGCCCGTCTTCATGATGAAGGCCCAGTCGCTCGACTGCGCCAGCAGCAGTTCCCGCGCGGCCTGCTTCATGGCGCGGTCGGTCAGGCCGTAGCAATCGCGGAACTGCCTCGCCAGCTCGATCATCCGTCCCGCCGCGACGTGCAGGTGGGGATAAATCCAGGCGTTCGGCTCGTCGAGCCAGACCTTGTAATAGCCCTCCGCGCCCCATGACGAAGCGCTCGGCGTGGCGAGTTGCTGCGTCGAATAATTGGCGAGATATTCGCCCGGCGTCGTCGTCTTGAAAACATGCTGGTCGTAGTGGGCCTTGCGGAAAACGTAATTCAGGAACTCGGGCCCTTCGTACCACCAGTGGCCGTAAAGCTCGGCGTCGTAGGGCGCGAGGACGATCGGGTTCGTCCCGAGCATCCCGTGCAGATGCTCGATCTGCTTGCTCCGGTTGAAGACGAAGTTGCCCGCGTGCTCCGCCGCCCGTTCCCGCGCCACGTTGGGCCGGTAAGGCTCCTTCCAGCCGCTCTTGCCCGTGATCCGGTGATACTTGAGGCCGGTGAATTTGCGCAGCCCGTTCGACTGGATGTAGGGCTTGATGTAATCGAAATCGAGATCGTAGCCGATGTCCCTGTAGAAATCGCGGTACCACGGATCGCCCGGATAACCCTCCTTCGACGACCAGACCTGCACGCTCGATTCGATGTCGCGCCCGAACGCCGCCGGCCCCGAGCGCGTGTAGAGCGGCGCGTAGACGCCGTAACGGGGGCGTGGCTCCGCGTGCATGATCGCGTGCGTGTCGACCACGAACCACCGGATTTCCGCCTCCTGCAAAAACTTGTCGATTCCCGGCGTGTAGGCGCATTCCGGCAGCCAGATGCCGCGCGGATTGCGCCCGAAGCATTCGTGGTAGTGATCGCGCGCGACCATGATCTGCGCCCGGACCGCCTCGGGATACTCGGCCATCAGCGGCAGATACCCGTGCGTCGCGCCGCAGGTGATGATCTCGAGCTTTCCCGCGTCCTGGAACTTCCGGAAAGCGGTGAGCAGGTTGCGGTGATACTTGTCGACGAAAACATGGCGGCAATTTTCCAGCCGGTGCAAATAGAACCAGGCCAATTCGTGAAACTGGTGGTCGCCCTTCGTGCGGTTGATCTCCTTGTGGGCCAGCTCGATCGCCTTGTCGACCGTGCGCACGTAGCGGTCCTGCAAAAGCTGGTCGCCCAGCATCGCGGCCAGCGGCGGCGTGATCGACATCGTCAGCCGAAAATCGCAACCGTCGTGGAGCAGCCCATCCATCATGTTGACCAGCGGAATGTAGGTCTCCGTGATCGCCTCGTAAAACCAGTCCTCCTCAAGGAACTCGTCGTACTCGGGATGCCGGACGAACGGGAGATGCGCGTGCAGGACGAGAGCGAGGTAACCTTGTGACATGGCTGATCATTAACAATTATCTGCAAAAAGGCCTGTTGTCGCTAGAGAACTGATCGAATCCCCCGGAAAATTTTCCGTGACAGCGGTCGCAGGCGGGAGAAACCAATCCCCGTTTCCAACCCGGTAACGACGGGGAAGCGCTTCCCATCCGCGAGCGAGTATGCTTAACTCGGCCCCATGGCGACCCCGCAGTCATTGGAGGAAATCATCCGCAAGGAATGTCTCCCTTTGCGCGATTGCATGCTGACGATCACCGACGCCAATGGCGAGGCGGCCTTTCTCTACTTCAAGGAGGGCGAGCTGATCGAGGCGAATTACGCCGCCCTTTGGGGCAAGGAGGCCCTCGCGCAGATCGTCACATGGAAACTGGCCGACGGCACCGTCGCCCCGCTGCCGCTCGGCATCAAGCGTTCGCTTTGGGACCAGATCGAATTCCTCCTCAATCCCGGCCTCGCCGCAACCGCCAGCGGCAAATTGCTCACCAGATCGGGGCCTGTCTTTCGCGCGCAAAAATCGACCCCGTCGAGTCCCTTCGACCGCTTCAAGACCATCCCCGGGCTGCTGAAGATGATCCGGATCGAACGCGGCAAGGAAGAGGTGCTTTACGAAACCGCGACGACCGAGGCCGAAACCGAGAACACCTCGTGGCTGGCCGAGTTCGCCGACCGGGCGAAATCGGTCGGCGACACGCTCGGTTTTGGAACGTGCGAAAAATGGACGATCGACACCGAGAGATACCAGGTGGTCGGATTGAACCACGACGGCGGCTTCATCATCCTGCTGCGGGGCAAGGAGGATTTCCAGGACGACTTCGACTCGGCGGTAAACGCGGTCATCGATTGATTCAATTATGGCGACCAAACTCGAAGACGCCCTCCGAAAAGTGACTGCGCTGCCCGGCGTCAAGGCGGCCTTCGTTTTCGACCAGTTCCACGCCATCATCGCGCGGGACGTGCCCGGCCAATACAGCAACGACATCCTCAAGCGGATCGCCTCGCAGCTCTACCAGCTCGCGCTTTTCAGCTGGAAGGTCAAGGTCCTCACGCAGGAATTCCGCCTGGTTTACGACAAGTACGCGGTCTACACGCGGCTCTTCGCCAAGAATTTTTACCTCGTCGTATTCATGGAGAAAAACCTCGAGCCGGCCGATTTCCGCCAGCCGCTCAATCTCTCCGTCCTCGTGCTCGACCGCGCCCTGCGCACCGAGGACGTCTTTGAATCGAACCTCACCATGCTCAAGGTGGCCGAACAGGCCGAAAATTCGCTCAAGGAATCGCACGAAACCGATGAAAGCTTCGCCGGGCAGTTCCGCCGCCTTTGCGTCACCTACCTGGGCCAGACCGGACGCGACCTGATCGACCTCGCGATGGAGGAGCAATATCTCTCCCCCCCGCTGCGCACCGAAGAAGAAATGCGGAAGCTGCGCGACTACGCCCTGGCCCACGTGGTCCATCCGCTCAAACGCCAGATCATCCAAAAGGAATCGAAGAAGCTGCTCGAAAACGCATTGAATAATTACAGTTAACACAAAAACGGTCGCCCGCGTCATTTCGGTACGATACTTGCGTTAGAACGGCGCCTGCTTGACCTGCCCACGCCACTCACCTAAAATCAACATCTATGTCCACCTTTACCGACACCTCCAAACGCCCTTCCCTTCCCGTCGATCCCGCCCGCCCCGGGCAACCCGCCGGAACCCGGACGACGACGGTCCTGACCTCCGATTGCGAATTCAAGGGCGCCCTCGCTTTCTCCGGCGAACTCGAACTGCACGGACGCCTCGAGGGAACGATTGAATCCGAGGGCGGCGCGCTCACCGTCGGCGAGCAGGCCCTCATCAAGGCCGAAATCAAGGTCAACGACGTCCTGATCTATGGCAAAGTCCAGGGCAACATCCACGCCACGGGCCGCATCGAGATCCGCGGCAAGGCCGAAGTCTACGGCGACCTCCACAGCAACCGCCTCGCCATGGACGACGGCGTCGTCTTCGTGGGCCGCTCGACCGCCTTGAGCGGAAAGAGCCAGCCTTCGGGCGACTTTTCCAAGATGTTCACCCGGCTCGGCACCGTCGCCAAAACAAACAGCACGCCCGCGAACTCCACCACTGGCAAGCCTTCGGAGTAGGGCCTGTTAACACTAACCTTCCGCAGCCCGAGCAAGTCCCGGTAGGGACTTTTGATAGTAGCCCGGCGATTTATCGCCGGGTCTATCGCGGGAGGGCCGGGCGTCCCATCGGGACGCTTGAACGCATTTTGCGCGGATGCTCGTTCATCCGTCCCTACGGGACGGGCAATTCCTTTTACCGATACCCGGCGATAAATCGCCGGGCTACTTTCGGATGTCCCTCTGCGACAAACCCCTTTTAGTGTGAACAGGCCCTAGAGTCTATCTCATAAATAGGCGAGGCCGCGTTGCGAGCCGATTTTGGGCTGTGGCGAGGCGCGAGGAGGGAGCATACCCTCAGGTCTGTGACCGACGAGTAACGAAGCCACAGCCCAAAATCGCCGCAACCCTTCGGG
>DASZIP010000003.1:0-1936 GCA_035948935.1 Methylacidiphilales bacterium
GCTTTTGGCTGCAACGGCTTCATCATTCTCGATCTCTCCGACCCTCAGCATCAGAAAGAGATCGGCCGCTTCGAACCGCCCGCGCAGTATTCCGGCATGGGCATCGCGTTCCACACCATTTATTGCGGCATCCTGGATCGCGGGTTCGTCATCACCAACGGCGAAACCACCAACTCCGATTGCAACCAGATCTATCTGCCCAACTGGGTCATCGACATCCGCGACGAAGCGCATCCCGTGGCCGTCGCGCAACTCCCGCGCCCCGTTCCTCCGCCCGAAGCGCCCTACCGTGATTTCTGCTTCAAGCGCGGACGTTTCGGCGCGCACAATCCGCCGCATCTCAAGGCGCCGGGCAAGCCCCGCCAGGAATTCATCGCCTATTCCTATTTCATCGCTGGCCTCCGCTGCTACGACATCGGCGACCTCTACAAGCCCGAGGAAGTGGCCTATTTCGTCCCACCGCAGGGTGGCGACCTCAAGAAATTCGGCAGCTACGACCGCACCGTCGACAACATCTTCATCGAATGGGACCGCAACATCCTCTGGGCCGCCACCGACACCGGCCTCTATGCTCTGAGTTGCCCCAACCTCGGCAAACCGATCCTCGATCCCATGCCTGTGACAGAATGGTCGCTCGACAAACTTAATGAAGGCGCGCCCTGATTCCGCTCGCCAGGAGAATGCCAATGAAACCCATCTTTTCTTTTGAATCGAGCATTGCTTTGTGCGCGCTTCTCCTCTGTGGTGGAGCGCACGCGCAGACCACTTCGCCCCAGCAAATCCACGTCCTCACCTTATTGGGACGCCCGATTCAATTTGTCGTCGCCGACAAGCAAGGCCTCTTCACGAAATACGGCCTCGACGTCGTCAACGACAACAAGAAAAATTCCGACGAATTGCGCTCCGACTTGGCCGCCGGAAAAGGCGACGTTGCCTACCTCGCGGTAGACAACGCCGTCGCCATGGTCGAACTCGCCCATCAGGACGTCGTCATCGTCATGGGCGGTGAAGGCTCGCAGAACGAACTGATCGCTCAAAAGGACATCAAGTCCATCGCGGACCTCCACGGCAAAACGCTCATCGTGGATGCGCCGAATACGGCCTACGCGCTCCAAATGAAAAAAATCCTGTCGCTCAGCGGCCTCGCCCCCGGCAAAGACTACGAGATCAAACCCTTCGGCGCCACGCCGCAGCGCCTGATCGCCATGCGTGAGCAAAAAGATTTTGCCGGTTCCATGCTCGGCCCCCCGGTTTCGCTGGTAGCCAAGCACGAAGGCTTCGTAAGCCTTGGTTCGGTCCAGCAACTCATCGGGCCATATCAAGCCGCGGGTTTCTTCACCCAACGTGCCTGGGCGAAAGATCACCGCGAGCTTCTGGTCGCATTACTCTCCGCCTGCATCGAAGCGCAGCGCTGGCTGATGAACCCGGCCAACAAACAGCAAGTGATCGACCTGCTCGCCACCCAATACCATCTCGCTCCGGAAATCGCCGCCGAGGACTATGAGATCACCATGACGCACCCAGGAGGCTTCGCCAAAGATGCGCAGTTCGACCTCCGCGGATTCGAAAACGTTCTGAAGCTGCGGGCGGAAGTGGAAGGCCAGTGGGGCGGACATCCTCCATCACCCGACAAATATTACGACCCGTCGTATTACCAGGCGGCGCTAACGAAAGCAAAGTAACCACCATGAGGAGAACTTCTTTGCGACAATTATTTTTGGGTTTGTTTGCAGGCTTTATGCTTATCGTGCTGGCGTCCGGCGCCCGCGCTCAGCAGCCACAAAAAGAACGCACGCTCGACGAAATCAAAACCGAGGCCGTCAAACGCGCCGAGAACGGAATGTATCCTCTCATCGGCCTCGATCCCGCCGATGTCCGTGAAGCCTTTTCGAACATCAAGACAACCGACAACGACGAATGGGCGGCCGCATTCAGC
>DASZIP010000004.1:0-1626 GCA_035948935.1 Methylacidiphilales bacterium
TGTCAAAAGCTCGCCAGTCGGTCTTCGGCGGCTTCTTGGGATTGAGCTTAAACTTCGTGATACTTCCTTTTTTCATGTGGCTCCGCTCCTCTCGCGGATATGATGCGAACGACAGCGCCCCTCATCGTATAGCTGACGAAAAGCATTCGGCCATCGACCAACCCAATCGCACTAAAACGCCGCTCATCGGCAGCACCGAAATCATCGAACTCGATTACGTACGGGTCCAAAAACACCTTTGCTGCGGTTCGAAAGTCGACTCCGTGCTTCTTCCGGTTTGCTTGTTCCTTGGCGGCGCCCCACTCAAAGTCCATGGCGAGCCTCGCCTCCGCATATACTGGTATTCAGTAGGCGCTGCAAGGACGTCCCGGATTGGAACAGGGTTCGCGTGACCACCGACCTGGGCCTCCGGGCTGGCCATCATGAGCCCAGCAGTCGCCGCATCTGTTCCTGTCGGCGGCGGATGAGCCACGGGGGGCAGACCGCGGCGGAAATTGCCCTAACCGCGCCTGTCGCCCGATCTCGCATGGCTCGCGCCCAGGTCGTCCGGCGCGGACCCGCCATTCAGGTTTGACGCGGCGTCACGATCCCGCGCTAAAAATCGCGGCCGACGTTCTCGCGCGACGGCTAAAGCGGGATGACTTTTCTTCGAATCGTCCTCCCGCTTTAGCTTATTGATTGAGGATGATCTTTTCCGAAAACCGGTGTCCACTTTTCGGGATCATGCTCTAGAGGAGAACGGCATCATGATCACCCTTTACAGTTTCGGGCCGGCCTTCGGCCTGCCGGATCCCAGCCCTTTCGTCATGAAAACCGAGACGCTGTTGAAAATGGCGAAGGTGCCGTACCGCACCGATACGGGCGGCTTTTCCAAGGCTCCCAAGGGAAAGCTGCCCTACATCGCGGACGATGGGCAACTCATCGCCGACTCGACCTTCATTCGCTGGCACCTCGAGAAAAAACATCGCATCGACTTCGACCAGGGGCTCGATGCCGCCCAAAGGGCAACCGCATGGGCCTTCGAAAAAATGGTCGAGGACAACCTCTATTGGGTGGTCGTGCACGATCGCTGGACGGACGACGCCAACTTCCGCAGGGGCCCGCTTCGCTTCTTCGACCGCATCCCGGCGCCGATCCGGCCGCTCGTCGTGACGACAATCCGGCGCAAGGTGCGCCGCGACCTTCGCGGCCAGGGGGGCGGACGACATTCCGACGATGAGCGCCTCGCACTGGGAACCAAGTCCGTCGCTGCGATCGCGGACTTCCTGGGCGACAAGCCGTTCTTCTTCGGCCCCGAACCGACCGGCGTCGACGCCACCATATTCGCATTCGCGTGCGCAACTTTGTGCCCGCTCTTCACCTCGCCGACGCGAAGCGCCGCCGAGCGGCACGAGAACCTGCGCCGCTATGTCGGCCGCATGACGGCGCGCTTCTATCCCGGATTGGAGGAGCTTGCCGGCTGCAGGGCGGCCGAATGACGGCGCAGCGTTGGGGTCGCAAACCGTTAAGAGGAGAACGCCGCGCGGCCGGTGGCGCGCCACGGCCGATGAAAATGGGCAATGCTCGTTCGCTGTGGCGCCGGTTCAAGCCACTTGCAATGTCGGAATGGCCTTGATCTTCTCTCCA
>DASZIP010000005.1:0-2315 GCA_035948935.1 Methylacidiphilales bacterium
CGGCGACCACAGCCTCAAGCTTGCTGCGGTCGGCTCGGCTCAATCGGATATTGGTTCGTTCGTGCATCCCACAGACTCGCACACGCGAGTGCTTCAGGGAATCCCCAAACGAATCGAAGTGTCAGATTTGGACCACTAGGACATTTAGATAGACCCGCACCGCGCGCCTTTGCGGCGGCAGTGGGGATTCAGGTGCCCCGCGCGTTCCTGTTCTGAAGCACGATTTGAATAGCGCTTCCGTAGCTGCCCTCTCTCAAAGATTTGGCGACCTTTTCCCGGCCCTCCAGCCCGTCGTCCAAGTAGCGGCTATAGACCTCGACGTTGGCGTCGAATTCAGCGCCGCAAGATGAAATCATCGCGTGGGCTATGGTGCCGGGATCCGATTTTCGATCGTCCAGTTTTTTCGCGGCGCGCGATAAGCAGGCGACATAGGCTTTTGTGCTGGCGTCTCGCTCTGCTTTTACGGTGGCTGGATCAGGATAAGACCGGGATGCTGCCGGCGGTGGCGTTTGATCTGCTAAACAGCCGCCCAGAGTGAGAACCGCGAGAAGTGCCAGTTTTCGCATTCGCTATCCCCTACCGGCCCGAGGCCGTCCCCGTTGCAGCAGCATAACACAGGACTAGGGTCCGTTAATGTCGCGTCGCGCTTGTGTGCCGACGGGGCCAAGGCCCAACATCCAGCGGCTTCACTCGGGGCCCGGTCGGCGCAATCATGGGCCATGCCCGAACTCACCCGCCGCAGATCGCCAGACCACCGCGAAGAATGGTGGGAAATTTATTACGGCGATATTCACGCCGGCACGATCTCTGAGCGCACCGGCAATCCGCACGATACCGAGCCGTGGGAATGGCGGTGCGGCTTCTATCCAGGCAGTCGTCCGGGTGAGTGCACCAGCGGCACTGCGGAGACCTTCGACGACGCCCGCGCCGAATTCGAAACCGCGTGGAAGGTGTTTTTGGCGAATCGCACCGAGGCCGATTTTCGGGCTTGGCGCGATCAGCTTAATTGGACCGAACGCAAATATGCGATGTGGAAGGCCGGTGAAAGGATGCCGTCGCAGATGCCGAGCTCCCTGATGCGCTGCCCTTGTGGGGAAACCTTTGACAGCCGCAAGCTGGAATGCACGCTGATCCACATTCCTCACATCACCGCTTCCTATGCTGACGGAATTCCGCGCCGATGAAATGCGTCGCTTGCGAGGACTGCGGCTGGGTGTGCGAAAATCACCCCGATCGACCATGGGACGGCGAACACGCCTGCCGCTGTGGTGGCGCCGGCATGCCGTGCCCCGAGTGCAACATGAGCGACGGTGATACCGCACCGCGACCGCCGAAAGGGTTCAGAATCGTGTTGGATAAGAGGGGCTGGCGTCATTGAAGCCCGACAAAGGATGG
This sequence comes from Methylacidiphilales bacterium, assembly GCA_035948935.1. Taxonomy (GTDB): domain Bacteria; phylum Verrucomicrobiota; class Verrucomicrobiia; order Methylacidiphilales; family UBA1321; genus JABDGH01. The sequence continues at coordinate 1,396 of DASZIP010000005.1, forward strand.
CAACGGCGTTTCGGGGATCCGATACCGTTGCCCCGCGGGCGCCAGCTCGTCACCCTTGAGGATGCCGGCAAGTTCATCATGCGCCTACCGAAAGCCGAGCACGCGGCGGCCGAATGGCAAGCCGCAATGGAAGCCCTGATCCTGGTCGTGACCCTCGGCGGCCCGACAATGTTTGCGCGGATTGGTGTGATGCGGGCGCTGAACCGCCGCGTCGAGAGAGTTTTTAACCTCGATCGCAAAGACCAACATTGGGGACGGCGAAAGCTGGCGCGCGAGCGATAGACGATCGGCGGAGCGGTGCTAAACTAATCCTGACTCCCGCACCGGCGCACCTATGAACACAGATCGCTTCGGGGCTTGGAATGATCCTCGATATCCTCACGGTGCTGTTTTTAGTTACGGGGTGTTTGTTGCTTTGGTCGATGATTGCGAAACGGCGGCGAGACGTGCTTCACGGTCCTTACGTGACTAAAGAAAAAGACCCAGATTTAAGTGAGGACTGAAGGCGAAGTCAGCCAGCGAATCGACCTATTGCACCGGCCGGCGCGGAGTGACTTCGCATCGCCGCTGGTTCCAGAATTAACCCGCGGCGCCGGCATCAAGCTTAACGAGCGAGTTTTATTGCGGCGGTCGTTCAAACTCCTAACGTTGTCGCAGTCCTGCGGTTTGGCCCGACGATGCTCCTGATTTGCTGAATTTTCAATTACCAATTCCCCATCCTGGGGAAAGTGCGCTTGCGCGCCACACCTGCGCCGCGACTCAGGATTGGTTTTTCGCTCGGGCATGGGGGCTTCTCGAATGGGAGACGCCCCATGAGTGGAGTGGAACGGCCATGCAGTTCGCCCGCGTCATCAGTCGCGCCGAGAACATGGAAATATGGAACGCGAATGGAAGCGGCTTTTCGTTCGTGATCAGTTATG
>DASZIP010000006.1:0-1631 GCA_035948935.1 Methylacidiphilales bacterium
CTCGCCTACATGCGTAACGGCGATCCCACCGCCATTCGCGACGCCAGCGAAGACCCCTGGCAATCGGATGACTGCAGTCTTTTCGTCCTTACAAACAAAAATGCAAAAATCGTTGCGCTCCATTCCACCACCCCTTCCCTCACCATCGCCGGCGCCCAGGAAATGGTTTCCCGTTCCATCAATCGCAAAGAAACCTCCAGCTGGTGGTTCAGCGGTACGAGCCTTTATCAGGTTGTTCTTCAACCTTTCTATGACAGCTCCTCGCGCAAAAATCTCCTCGGCTTTGTCGTCGTCGGCAGGCTGATCAACGAACGCGCTGCCGCTGATCTTGCGCGCATCACCTCCAGCGACATCATCTTCCGCGAAGCCGGCAAAGTTGCCGTCAGCACACTTCCCGTGCTGAAGGAAGCGGAATTCTCCCGCGGCTTTCCCGACCAGTTTGTTCCCACCGAACTTGCCCTGAGCAACGAACGCTATCACGCCAGCGCCGTCGAACTCGCCCCTGGCCTCCAGCCCGTCGCGGACATCATCGTTCTCAAGTCCCTGCGCGAAGCCGACGCCTATCTCCTGCGCCTCAACCATCTCCTTCTCGGCCTGGGCCTCGTGGCTATCATCGCCGGCGCCTTGCTGATCTTCCTCATCTCCGACACCGTCACGCGCCCGCTCGAATCCCTCGTCAAGGGAGTCCACGCACTCGCGCGCGGCGACATGGAATACCCCCTCGAAGCCAGCGGCCATGATGAATTGTCGGAATTGACCCGTGCTTTTGATGGGATGCGCGACACGTTGGAGCGCAACGAAACGCAGCGCGGACAGCTCGAAGGCCAACTCCGCCAGGCCCAAAAAATGGAAGCCCTCGGCCGCATGGCAGGCGGCGTCGCCCACGACTTCAACAACCTGCTCACCGTAATCCGCGGCCACAGCGATCTGCTTCTCGACCGCCTGCAGCCCGACGAGCCCCTCTACCGCAGTTGCCAGCAGATTCGCAAAACATCCGACCGCGCCGCTTCCCTCACCCGCCAGATGCTCGCCTTCAGCCGCATGCAAGTCCTTCAGCCCAAGGTCCTCGACCTCAACGAACTCATCGCCGACATAGGCAAGCTCCTCCGCCGCCTGGTTCGTGAAGACATCGAGTTCAGCTTGCGCCTCGGCGATTCCCTCGGCCGCGTCAAAGCCGACCCCAGCCAACTCGAGCAGGTCCTCCTCAATCTCACCGTCAACGCCAGCGACGCCATGCCTCTCGGCGGCAAGCTCACCATCGAAACGCAAAACCTGATCGTTGATCACAGCAACGCGCATCTACATTCTTCGGTTGAGCGCGGAGACTACGTAGTCATAACCGTCTCCGACACCGGCCAAGGCATGGACGCGGCCACCAAAGCCCGCATCTTTGAGCCTTTCTTTACCACCAAGGAACCCGGCAAGGGTACCGGCCTCGGCCTCGCCACGGTCTACGGCATCGTCAAGCAGAGCGGCGGCTTCATCCACGTCGACTCCACCCCCGGCAGCGGCGCCCGCTTCAAGGTTTATCTGCCACAAACCTTCGAGCAGCTCAAAGCGGCACCCGAGATCCCTGTAGTCCACGAAACCATCGTTGGCCGGAAAACCGTTCTCGTCGTCGAGGACGAACG
>DASZIP010000007.1:0-3197 GCA_035948935.1 Methylacidiphilales bacterium
CCGTAATCGGTCGTCAACGTAATGATCGGATTCGTCAAGTCTCTCTCCCTCTGGATTCTCAAAAGTGCCATTCAGACGCGGGATGGAGAGGCACCCCGCTCCTTCGACGCTATCTGACGCTGCCCCCGGAATCAAGAAAACCCGTGTCCGTCGCTGCGCAACAGCCAATGCCCCTCGAACTACCGCCAATTGCCGGTTAGCTGATCGCTATGATTCGCAAGTGCTCGCCGCTCATCGCAATTTTCTCTTCCGACTTACTCGCTTGCCTTCCACACTAGCCCGTCGTACGATTTAGAATTGGTGTGTCGCGTGGATTTTGCACTGAGGACTCGTGTGTCCCGCCGGAATACTGATTGCAACTCTCGCGTTCTCGTTGTTGGACCCAGGAGAATATCCGAATGAAATCGGTCGTCGTGGTTGGTGCGCAGTGGGGCGATGAAGGCAAGGGTAAAGTAGTCGATTATCTCGCAGGCTCGTTCGATTACATCGCTCGAGTCGCCGGCGGCCACAACGCCGGCCACACCGTCATCATCGGCAAGGACCGCTACGTTCTCCAACTCATCCCCTGCGGCATCCTGAGACCCAAGCAGCATGTCATCATCGGTCCCGGCGTCGTCGTCGATCCTTCCGCCCTGGTCAACGAAATCGAAATGCTCGAAAAGGCCCATGTCAGCGTCGCCGGCCGCCTGCACGTCAGCAATCGCGCCCACCTGATTTTTCCGTATCACCGTGAACTCGATAAAGCCGCCGAGTCCGCCCGCGGCGAAAATAAAATCGGCACCACTTCCCGCGGCATCGGCCCCGCCTACGAGGACAAAATGGCCCGCCGCGGCCTGCGCATGGTGGACCTGCTCGACCCCGCTCTTTTCCGCGAAAAAGCCGCTCGCGTCGTGGCCGAGAAAAATCGCATTGCGCAAGGAGCCTATGGCGCAAACGTGGATTTCTCTCACGAAGTCGAAGAAACCCTTCGCCTCGGCGAAAAAATCAAGGGCTACATCTGCGACACCGCCGAACTCGCCAATCGCGCCCTAGACGAAGGCAAGTCCGTGCTTTTCGAAGGCGCCCAGGGCACCATGCTCGACATCGACCATGGCACCTATCCCTTCGTCACTTCCTCCAGCGCCACATCCGGCGGCGCCACCACCGGCACCGGCGTTCCTCCCACCAAGATTCGCCACGTCCTCGGAATTTCCAAGGCCTACACCACCCGCGTCGGCGGCGGCCCTTTCCCCACCGAAATGCCCGACCTCGAAGCCCAGGAAGTTCGCGAGCGCGGCAAGGAATTTGGCGCCGTCACAGGACGCCCGCGCCGCTGTGGCTGGCTCGACCTCGCCGAACTCCGCTACGCCAAAATGATCAACGGCATCGATTCGCTGGTCGTGACCAAGCTCGACGTGTTCGACACCCAGCGCGAAATCCAGGTGGGAGTCGGCTACACCTATAAAGGCTCACCCATCCACGAAATGCCTGCCTCGGCCGAAGTCTACGAGCGCGTCACGCCAGTCTACAAAACACTGCCCGGATGGTGCGAATCCACCTACGGCCTCAAAGACGGCGCCAAACTCCCCAAGGCGGCCGTGGACTATCTCCGCTTCGTCTCCGACTACCTCCAGGTCGAAATCGGCATGATCTCAACCGGCCCCGAGCGCGACGCCACCATAATCCAGCCCGGCACTCTCCTCGCCCGCTGGCTCTAACGAGTCAGGGATAAACCACCGTAAATGTCATCCCGAACCCGTGGTTTTTTGCGCGTGAGGGATCTGTCTTTCGCCTTCACTCGAGTTTTACCCAACCTCTTTTCTCCCCTCGGAACTCCCTTCACCGCCATCTCGCGTTACAATGGCTGGTCTTTCATTCTTAAGGACTCCTTGATGCTCCCATTTCAAGATGCACGCAGACTCGTCATCCAAAAAACCACGCCGCATCTCCTCTCTCACCCGCGCCAAGCCTCAAAAAAGAATCTTGCTGAAGCCCTCGGCGACGCCCTGGCCCAAGAAGTCCGCTCCGACCGCGACTACCCGCCCTTCCACCGCTCTACTCGCGATGGATACGCAGTCCGCGCCTCCGATGCCGCCAAAGGCGCAATCTTACGCTGCGTCGGTGAAATCAAAGCCGGCGACACCGTCACACAACCGCTCGCTCCCGCAACTTGCGTCCAGATCATGACCGGCGCCGCCGTTCCCGCGGGCGCCGATGCCGTCGTCATGATCGAATTCACCGAGCGTGCCGGAGACAACGTCACCTTCCAGCGCGCTACCAACCCCGGCCAGAACATCGTCAAAAAGGGAAGCGAAGCCCGTTCCGGCGACCTCGCCCTGAAGCCAGGTCTCCGCCTTGGCTTTGCCGAACTCGCCCTCGCTGCGCAGGTCGGCGCCGCAGAGTTGCTCTGCGCCCGGCGCCCCCGCGTCGCTATTCTCTCCACGGGCGACGAAGTTGTCCCCGTCACCGAGCAACCTGGCCCCTTTCACATTCGCAACAGCAACAGCGTTTCCCTCGCCGCACAAGTTCGCCTGGCCGGCGCCGAACCTGTCCCCCTCGGCAACGCCCTCGATCGGGTCGACGACCTCGGGGCCAAAATCGAACTCGGCCTCAAGGAAGACATCCTGGTTCTGTCCGGTGGCGTCTCCATGGGAAAATACGACCTCGTCGAAACTGTTCTGAAATCGCTCGGCGCCGAATTCTATTTCGATGCCGTCGCCATCCGCCCCGGCAAGCCGGCTGTATTCGGCCGCTGCCGCGACACTTTCGTCTTTGGCCTTCCGGGCAATCCCGTCTCTACGATGGTCACCTTTCAGCTGTTCGTCACTCCGGCGATCGACGTACTCGGCGGCGCTCACCCACGCCCCCTCCCGCTTCTCGAAGCCAACCTCACCAAGACGCTTCACGAAAAACCTGGACTCACCCACTTTCTCCCCGCTCACTTCGAATGGACCGGCATCTCCCCCGAAGTCTGCCCGCTCACCTGGCAAGGCTCCGGCGATATCGCCGCGCTCACCCACGCCAATTGCTTCATCGTCGTTCCGGCTGACCGCCAGGACATTCCCGCCGGAGAGAAAGTTTCCGTTCTACCGCGCCTCGACGTAATCTAATTTTGAGTGCGGGAGCAAAGCTCCCGCTTTTGCGGTGTAAGGAATTACCTTCCAAACTAAAATGTCCAAACTCTCTCACTACACCACCCGCGGCGAAGTCAGCATGGT
>DASZIP010000008.1:0-4748 GCA_035948935.1 Methylacidiphilales bacterium
CTCAATCTCGATCAATCCATGCTCGACCTCTGGTGGAACTCCCTCGGCCTCGGCGAAATCTCCACCTGGCGTTACTGGGAACAATCCGCATCTCCGCAACAATCTCCGAACTCACAACAATTGCTCCAGAAAAAACAATCTCTTCTCAAACAAGTGCCTTAGCTCGCAATCAGCCCTCAAATTCTCCGCGTTCTCTGCGGACCTCGTTTTTCCTCTGTGGTGAGATCCTCTCCTTCTTAATCGTTAACACTCGCCACCACTCTAACGTCTTCCACACGAACGCGCATTCCGTCAGCAAGGAGAAAACCCCGTGAAACTGAATCGCTCCACCCACCACGCCTTAGCCACCGCGCTTCTCTTCGCCCTTTCTCTCTCTCTGCTTCACGCCAACCCAAAACAACTTCCCGAAGACGACCTCACCGTCCACGAATGGGGCACCTTCACCTCCATCGCCGGCCCCGACGGAATTTCCATGAACTGGTTGCCTCTGACGGGCTCCACCGACCTGCCTTCCTTCGTCGAACATTTCCGCGAAGTTGCCTTCAAGGGTGGCTTGCGCGGCACCGTGCGCATGGAAACCCCCGTCCTCTATTTCTATTCCCCGCGCGAAACCACAATCTCCGTCAATGTCTCCTTCGCCAAAGGTCTCATCACCGAGTGGTATCCCCACGCCGACTCCGCTAACCCCGCCCTCACCACTCGCGATTATTCGCTCTACAACAAGAAATCTCCCGGCGCCATCGCCTGGAACTCTGTCCGCATCGAACCGCAAGGCTCCACCGATTTCCCCTCCGACAATTCCGATAATCATTACTTCGCCGCGCGCAGCACTTCCTCCACCCCGCTTTCCGTTGAAACTCCCTCCGGCCCGCAGTGCGAAAAATTCCTCTTCTACCGCGGCGTCTCCGCTTTCTCAATTCCAATCACCGCCAACGTCACCCCAGATTCCACAATCCATCTGCAAAATCAATTCGCCGACGAGATCCCCGCAGCCATTCTCTTCGAGCGCCGCGGCGCGCAACTCGGCTACCGCATGCTCGGCCCCTTGCGCGACCAGGCTGCCTACGCCCCGCCGGAACTGTCCGCCTCGCTCGATTCCCTCTCCACCGATCTCGAAGGTATCCTGATCTCGCAGGGCCTTTTTCCCGACGAAGCCCATGCCATGCTCGAAACCTGGAAAAGTTCCTGGTTCGAGGAAGGCTCTCGCCTCATCTACGTCGTCCCGCGCCGCTTCACCGATTCCGTCCTCCCCCTCCGCATCGCGCCCGCACCAGCCACAACCGCCCGCGTCTTCGTCGGACGCCTCGAACTCGTCACTCCCGCCACGGAACGCGCCGTCGAATCCGCCTTTGCCTCCAACGACCAGCTCACCCTCGCCAAATACAACCGCTTCCTCGAGCCCATCCTCTCCACCCTGATCCAAAAATCCACTGGGCCCGCACGCACGGAGCAACTCGAACGCTATCTCGAGGACGTCGCCAGGAGGCTTTACGCCTCACCTCAAAAATGAACAAAAAACCTCGCCATTCCAGCCCTTACTTGACCCACACACCCTCCACCCCTAAAATAGAAGTTTCACCGTGACGCAATTTTTCGATCTGTTGAATTCATCCTCCAGCCCAGTGGCCACCCGCTGGGCTGCGCTGTTTCTGGAACCAAGCATTTGTAGTGGCCGGCCTTCAGGCCGGTCACTCGTGGCACAGCCATTCCTGGCTGTGCTCTTGCGCGTCAAACACACTCCAAATTTCAATTCGCGAGGCTCTCATGATTGATGGTCCCATCCCCGAAGCTCTTACCTTCGACGACGTCCTCCTCCTCCCCGGCAAATCTTCCATCCTGCCGACCGAAGTCGACCCCACCACCAAATTCACGCGCAAGCTCGCCCTCAACATTCCCCTCGCTTCCGCCGCCATGGACACCGTCACCGAATCGCGCCTCGCCATCGGCATCGCCCGCCAGGGCGGCATCGGCATCATCCACCGCAATTTCCCCATCGACCGCCAGTTCGAGGAAGTGGACCGCGTCAAGCGCTCCGAATCCGGCATGATCGTCGACCCCGTCACCATCTCTCCCGACATCACGCTGCGCCAGGCCCTCGAAATCATGACCAAGTACCGCATCTCCGGCCTGCCCGTTACGCGAGGCACCCGCCTCACTGGTATCCTCACCAACCGCGACCTCCGCTTCGAAAAAAATCACACCCAGCTCGTCGGCCAGGTGATGACCAAGGACAACCTCGTCACCGTCCCCGTCGGCACCACTCTCGAAGAAGCCGAAAAAATTCTCCAGAAGCACCGCATCGAAAAACTTCTCGTCGTTGATCAGGATTTCAACCTCAAGGGACTCATCACCGTTAAAGACATTCAGAAAAAACTTGAATATCCCCGAGCCGCAAAGGACGACCACGGCCGCCTCACCGTCGGCGCCGCCGTCGGCGCCACTGGCGATTTCCTCGAACGCGCCGTTGAAATGGCGAAAGCCAAAGCCGACGTCCTCGCCGTCGACACTGCGCACGGCCACACCGAGCGCGTCATGGAAGCCATCAAGGCCATCCGCCACCGCCTGCCCGAAATGCAAATCGTCGCCGGCAACGTCGCCACCTACGAAGCCGCAAAGGATCTCATCGCCCTCGGCATCGACGGCCTGAAAGTCGGCATCGGCCCCGGCTCCATCTGCACCACGCGCATCGTTACCGGCGCCGGCGTCCCGCAAATCACCGCCATTGTCGAAGCCTCCAAAGCCGCGAAAGGCACCGACGTTCCGGTCATCGCCGACGGCGGCATCAAGTATTCTGGCGACATCACCAAGGCCCTCGCCGCCGGCGCTTCCTGCGTCATGATCGGAAGCCTCTTCGCCGGCACCGAAGAAGCCCCCGGCGAAACGATTCTCTACCAGGGCCGCACCTTTAAGTCCTATCGCGGCATGGGCTCCACTGGCGCCATGAACGCGGGCTCGGACCGCTACTCCGTCGTCCAGGACTCCCCCGAGAGCGGCAAGTCCGTCCCCGAAGGCGTCGAAGGCCGCGTCGCATATAAAGGCCCTCTCGGCGGTCTCACCGACCAACTTGTCGGCGGCCTCAAAAGCGGCATGGGCTACGTCGGCGCGCGCACCCTGAAAGAGCTCACCGAAAAAAGCAAATTCGTGCGCATCACCGCTGCCGGCCTCCGCGAATCCCATGTCCACGACGTAGTCATCACCAAAGAAGCCCCCAACTACCGTATGGAGTAACCCGTGGCACAGGCATTCCTGCCTGTGCTCTTGGATTTCCCTTGCTCTTATGGGGTCCCGGCCCTATTTGATGAATCTTTCGAATTGTTCGAACGACTCGCCGCACACTTCTCCGCAAATCCGGATTAATATCCTTCTCGACTCACGAATCGGAGGCCCCTATTTCACTCCAAGTCCTGCCTGTCACCAACCGCATCTGGTGTGTCCGCCGGCCTTCCTATCTTGCCTGTTCCTACCTCGTGGAAACCGATAAGGGCATTGTAGCCATTGATGCCGGGATGGATTCCGGCGCCGCAGACATCTTCACAGCCTTCAAAAAACTCGGTCTATCGGCCACTCAACTGACTGCCGTACTTCTGACCCATTGGCACAACGACCACGCTGCGGGCGCCGCCGAACTAAAAGCTCGTCTCCGCGTCGCCATTCACTACGCAACCGAGGATGCTGCGTTTTTCACGCGTGAAACTGCTGCCCGTGGTTTCCGCGCGTGGCTCGGCGAAAAAATTCCCGAACTCGGCCCGCTCGTCTTGCTCCGCGGACTCCTCGAAGAAGCTCCTCCCCGTGCAGTAGCTGCTGATTCGTTCGTCCGAAATGGCGATCTGGTCGTCGGCTTATTTCGCGTGCTCGCAACGCCCGGGCACACTCCGGGCCACGTCGCTTATTTCCACGAAGATTCCCGCACCCTGTTCTGTGGAGACGCCCTTGCTGTCGTTGGCAATCAGTTGCGGCTCATGGCCCGCCCGGTTACTCCTGATCTTCCCACTGCCCGTCAATCCGCCTTACGCTGTCTCGACCTGAATCCCCAATTCATCTGTCCCGGCCATCGCGCCCCACTTATCCAAAATGTGCCCGCCGAAATCGGACGCCTCCGCGCCTTCCTCAACTCCTCCCAACCCTGGCCTCTCCTCGGCTAAGTGCCGAGTACCATCTGCATTCGCCAAATACCAAATTCTCCTCCGAATACATCCAATAACCATAACGCCGGCAACCATCCCGCCGGCAGGGAGTCCGCGCTTGAGTTCTCGAATCGCCGTAGCCATTTCCATAATCCAATCGATACTTCTACTCGTCCATTTCTTTATCTACGAAACCTGGGTCGCCCTCCACGGCGCGCCTCGCCAACCATGGCTGCTCCTGCTCCAAATCTCTTTCGCCATTCTCTCCGTCAGCTTCCTCGCAAGCTCGCTGCTGGCGCATCGCTTCTTCAATCGCCCAGTGCGCACCTACTATCGCCTCGCCAGCGTCTGGCTCGGCTTCGTGAATTTCGCTTTCGCCGCCGCCGCTCTCGCGTGGATCGCTGTTGGCAGCATGATCGTTTTTAATCTGCCCTTCACCCAATCCGGAATCGCGATGTTTTTCTTCGGCCTCGCCGTTTTCGCAACGCTCTACGGCCTCGCCAACGCCGCCACTCTTCGCATCAAGCGCGTCACCGTGAAACTCCCCGGCCTTCCCGCCTCCTGGCGCGGACGCGTCGCCGCCCTCGTCACCGACACGCATCTCGGCCACATCAAGGGCCGCTA
>DASZIP010000009.1:0-1579 GCA_035948935.1 Methylacidiphilales bacterium
ACGCCGTTGGCGACTTCGATTCCCTGCTCAAGACTATCAACCGGAATGAGCGAAACGACGGGGCCAAAGATTTCTTCCTGCGCGACGCGCATTTTGGGCTGGCAATCGCCGAAGACCGTTGGCTCGTGGAACCATCCTTTAGCGAAATCGCCGCTGGCAAGGCGGTGGCCCCCGGTCAAAAGCTTCGCGCCTTCCTTCACGCCGATTTCGACGTAGGACATCACCGTCTGCAATTGCTGCTCGTTGATGCACGGCCCCATCTCGACAGAGGGATCGAGGCCATTGCCGACTTTCAGCTTTGCGGCGCGTTCGACGTATCGTGCAACGAATTCCTTGTACACGCTTTTGTGGATACCGACACGGCTGGCCGCTGTGCAGCGCTGGCCCGTCGTGCCAAACCCGCCCCAGATGGCGCCGTCCACCGCCAGGTCGAGATTCGCGTCCTCCATCACCAGAATAATATTTTTGCCGCCCATTTCGAGGCTGTAATGCTTGAAGGTGGGCGCGCAAGTCTCCGCGATGATCCTGCCGGTCGAAGTTGAGCCCGTGAAACTGACGACAGGGACATCGACGTGCTTCGTCAGCGACGCCCCTGCGCCTGGTCCATCACCTCCCACTAGGTTGACAACGCCGGGGGGCAGTCCAGCTTCGGACAGAATCTCAATCAGGTGGTAGGTGGAAAGCGGCGTGTCCTCCGCCGGCTTGATCACCAGGGTATTGCCGCAGATGAGCGCGGGCATCATCTTCCACGATGGAATCGCCATCGGGAAATTCCACGGCGTAATCAGGCCGCAAACGCCGATGGACTGCCGCAGGCTCATGGCAAATTTATTGGGAAGCTCCGAGGGCGTGGTCTGGCCGAACAGGCGGCGCCCCTCGCCGGCCATGTAATACGTCATGTCAATGGCTTCCTGCACGTCGCCGCGCGTTTCGGCAAGCACCTTTCCCATCTCGCGAGTCATGTCGTGGGAAAACTCTTCCTTGCGCTTCACCAGCAGCTCCGCTGCACGAAAAAGAATTTCGGCGCGCTTGGGGGCCGGAACGAGGCGCCAGGACTTGTACGCTTCTTTGGCGGCAGCGACGGCCGCGTCCATATCTTCCTGCGAGGAGAGCGGGAAGATGCCGATCAACTCGTCGACATTGGCGGGATTGCGGTTCTCAAGCGTCTTGCCGCTGCGTGGCGCCACCCATTCCCCATTGATAAAATTCTTGTACGCGCACGAAGCGGATGCGGTAGCCATACGGCCTCCTGGACAAAATCGAGTCTATCGGCGCGCGCCGCGGGCCGTCAAACGAAGCTCTGAGAGATTGACTTCCACAATGAAGACGCCACCACGCCGAACTGCCGGTGAAATGAACTGAAGACTTGCTCCAGCCACAAAGCAAATCCTGCGGGCGCGAACGAGGCGCCTCGCAGGATTTTGGCTGCTGTATTTATCGTCCTCCAGGAAGGGAGCGCTCGTAGGGATAAATGGGTGTTAGATCTGGCCCATGCCGCCGTCGACGTTCAGTTCGACTCCGGTGATGTAGGAGGCATCCGAGGAGGCAAGGAACGCGACCGCCGAAGCAACCTCTTCGG
>DASZIP010000010.1:0-104730 GCA_035948935.1 Methylacidiphilales bacterium
CTACTATAACTACGGTACCCCCGTTTGCTGGGACGGTACCAACACGATCACTCTCCCCGACTCCGCAACAATTATTGGCGTCAACGCCATGACCACCACCGTAGCGGGCACCAACGGCGCGCCGCAAACGGTCCCCGCCACGCAGGTCGTTGGCGAATGTTTTGCTGGTAGCTGCATCTGGAACATGATTCCCTCGACCAATTCCCCACCCACCTTCGGCAACCCGCAAAAGCTCGACACCCTCGTGCCCGGCTACGGCACGACCAACGCTCCGTGGTCCGGCATCACACCCGCCTCCATCAACGATTCCGGCGCAATAGTAGGGACGGCCACATATACGCCCCAGGGCACGAATGACACGACTCCTTCCGGTTCGCACGGGGTCATGCTCCTCCCTGTTGCATTTGTGAGAGAAACTCCGATTGGCAGCGGAACCTTTACGCCGATCAAAGACAATGGCCTCGATGACAAGGCGCAGCTTCCAATGTATCACCCGGACATGGCTGCCAGCATGAATACTGATGTGAGCTGGTCGGGCGGATACGTCTTCACCGCGCAATTATCGACGAACCTAAGCAGCACTTCGACGGCCTCGATGGTGGTGTCGTTCCAGAATTCCACCGGCACCTATTCCGGCACTTTGACGGAAACCTCCGCAGGTTCCGGCGTCTTCCATGATACCGGCAGCACATTCACTTTGACGCTCAGCCCAACCAGCAAGACCACCAGCAGTACCGTGGCTGATAAGTTGCAAGTGCTGGTGACGGATTCGACGTTGGGGTTAAGCAGCGCTCCCTTTACTTTGGGCGAAACGGGACCAGCAACGTTAAATTTCGGAGCAGACATCGTTCTTGCAGAGGTTGACTTGTCTGGCGCACTAAGCACGACTGCGGTGAATACCATCCAAGTGCATCTCAGTGGCAGCGAAGACGACAAGGCGGTGGAGGCGGCACTTACCGAGACCGGCGTAAACACCAGAATTTTCACCCGCACTCAGGGAGACATGACGATCACGATCAACAGCCTCTCCGGGACGGCCATGCAAATTTCCGTGCAGGACAATTTCCTCCAAGCCCAGACTGCCACCCTTGCCCTGACGGAGACCTCGTCCACGTCAAACGCCTTTGCCAACGTCAGTGCAACAGTATCCACCTTCACGCCGCTCGATCCTGGATCGAGTAAAGAAGGTGTCTTTTACATTCAAATGCCAGCGATGGGTTCCAGCGTTCCCATCACGCTAAGCAGCGGAGCCAACAGTGTCACCGTCAATGCCACTGCGGTCAGCGGATCACCCAACCTACTCAGAACTCCTCCACTTGCCTTGCTTGCGCCGGGCACCAGTGGCTCGTACTCAGGAATAACCACGTTGCAGATCGACGGTACGAACCCGGTTTGTGCGACGATATTCGGCTCCAAAATTGATCCCAAGCCGACAGGAGGAGCGCTTATCGGTCGCGCTCTAAATGCGTTTGAAATGCCGGGCGAACTCGGGACGGGGATCATTGGTTTAATCACGGGCGACACCCATCTCAATAACATTGAACAAACCCTGATTGGCTCAGCCTCGGCCAACATTCCAGGCTTAGGGTGGACCGTAACGAAGGATCAAGCGCTGACGTATGCGGACGTAACCACCGGTGTTTCCAAGTATTCGCTGTTTTATGTTCTTGCCCATGGGGGAACTCCAAGTGGAGATAATAGCACTTCATTTGTAGGTTTCAGTGTCTGGCCAAGTGCTTCCGATTTCGTTCATCATCCTCTTGATCTTTATTATGGGCAGCCCGTCCTGGCTTCCACCATTTCGTCAAACATAGGAACTGCGAGTTACAAGTTGGCGTTCATCAACGGTTGTGCCTCTGCCGATGGTGGTGCCGGGGAAACGGCGTTTGCGGCCGCCTTCAAAAATACCGCCGGACAATCCGATCCCAGCCAGGCGGAAGACACGGCTTATGTGGGCTGGACTGACGAGGTCGAGATGGGTAGTGCGGTAAGTTATGGCGAAAAGTTTTTCATCGCCCTGCAAAAGAATCCATTAAGTGGAGCTATTCCGACGGTTCAGAATGCAGTGAGTGACATTAATGCTCAAATCAATCAGGCTCCAATCAATGGCTTTACCACGCCAGGGGGAACCGTGCCCCTACTGGCTAATCCGACGGGCCAAAACCAACAAATTGATTTGAATCAATAGGGACAGGTGCCTGCCTTGAATTTGCGTCTTCTACGAGTTGGCCTGATGCCGGTAATCTTGCTTTTATTAATTGCCGGCATCTTTCCGTTGGCAGCTCAGAGCTGGACTCCGCTTGACGCGAATGAGACGCAGAAATATGCAGCCGTTGCCCTGGACATGGTTCAACGTGAAGAGGCTTTTCTGAAAGAAAATCACCTCTGGTCAACTCCAGGTATTCCTCCAAAATTTTACGCGCGAGAAATGTATCACAGCATAGGTCAGCAAAATGTAATCGAACTCAGCAGCGCCAATCCGATTTTTCGGATAGAGCTGTTGCCGGGCAGTGCTCAAATAGTCAGTTTTGCAAATTGGACATCACAAAGAACCAGCAATCACTATTATGCAGAGCCACCCAAATTAAAGTGGACACCGGAAGAAGCCGTTGCATTGGCGACAGGTTACGCCAAAGCGATTTTGGGAGCGCAAATGCCCGATAATTTGAGGCCGCCCTATGTCCATTCGCATCAAGAGACCGATTTGCCGCGCTATATGGATTCGAGTTGGATGGTTATGTGGGGACAAACCGACAAAGAAGGACATCGATTCAGGAATGGTTCAATTGTCGTATTATTGACGGACGGTCACGGTCCCACCAATCTCGGCTACAATTTTTGGTCGCATTACGACGACAAGGCGATCACGCCGATAGCCCAGGACAAAGCGCTTGCTCTGGCGGCAGAAGGCGCGAAACAAATCCTTGCGTGGGCACCTGGCGCAATGTGGTTGAAAAACTACGAACTGGTTGGCACTCCCACGATGGAGCTAATGATCGTCAATCCAAACCATCTATCCACGCTCTCCAGCGTTCAGGCCATGGGCCATGTGGATTTAAATGCACGGCTAGCATGGGTGGCGGTTTACAAAAAGACATACACCGGGCCTCCTGTAGCCAATAATTTTAAACCTACCGGCGGCGCGCTGGAGGTGTGGATCGACGCAGAGAACGGCCAGTTATTGGGCGGCGACTTCAAGTAACCGAGCGAACGTCGTAGATGCTGATCAGCAAAGGCCGGTAAACGCGCCAGGATGGCCTATACGGGGCTTTTAAGCCAAAAACGGGGGATGGGGACGGCTGGAGGAAAAAGTCAGTGGCCTTTGCCATTGCGCTGGGTGGACACGAGGGCCTGAACGACTTCGACGATCTTGCGCTGCTGGTAGAGGGGTAGGCGGCTGACTTCCTCGAAAACCAGACGCACCTTGCCTACGGGACCACTCTTGCGGGCGGAACCGTTTTGACGGCCCACCAGTGAATCCAGGGGCACTTCGAGAATCCCCGCCAACTGCGCCAGTTGTTCGGGCTTGAGGGCGACCGCCCGGCGTTCCCAGGCGGCATAGGACTGTTGCTTGATGCCGAGCTTTTGTGACATCTGTTTTTGCGAGAACCCCCGCTCTTCGCGAAGTTGAAACAGGCGCGTCCCGAAAGGGGAACGCTTGGACGTGGATGGACGGCCTCCGGGCATGAGCGGAGTATAAATCCAGTTACATGCCATCGTAGAAACTCCTTGCATAAAAACAGCTATTAGCTGTATTTGTTCGCCATGTCAAAAACCGAAAAATCGGCTTGACGTGTTTTTACCTCGTATGAACCCCGACTTCGACGCGATCAAAAGGGCAGCCGACCTAGTGCGAGTAATCGAGGATCACGGCGTCATCCTAAAAAAGCAGGGCCGACAGCATTCCTCGCCACCGGCGCGTTAGGCGGTGGTACTGAGGCCGGACTGCCCTCGGGGGTCACCACAAAAAACCATCTGGAAACACTCGACCATATCATCGGGCTGAAGAGTTCTACCGGCTGGTTTTCCAGCACGCCTCCTGTCCTGGGCTACGCCAACTCCGTCAAGCAGACCGATCTGACCATCGCCAAACTCAGGAGCGAAGTAGGAAACAACCATTCCATCTTTTACATCCTGACCCATTCGACGGGAACGCATGTTGCCCCAGGAGGGCCAGATAACTCCACGTTCGCAGGGTTCAACGTCTGGCAGTCGGGAACCATCTTTTACAAGCCCTATGTGGTGACGGCGAGCGACATCAGCAGCAACATTGGAACCAGTGCCTACGACCTTGTTTTCATTAATGGATGCGCTTCAGCTAATGACAACTTTTCCGCACCGGCGACGACGGGAATGGCGACCGCCTACCACACCGCATTTAACTCCCATGCCTATGTGGGATGGGACGTGCCGATCTTACTTGATGATGCCGTGCCTGACGCGGTGAGTTTTTTCAATGCCTTGCAGCCAGGAGCTGTCAAAGTTCACGATGCAACGCGCGGCATAAGCGCAGCAGAATCTGGATTTAGTCCCAATCCTTTTCAGGGCAGTGGCTCAACCACAGACCTAGATCCGAAGTTTGACGATGGCGTCATTATCAATCGAAATGCGTCCACCCCTCCATGAAAAGTGTTCCTAAGGTTGGATTACCTTCGACTCCAACGGGAATTCGTCCGTGATCTATGTTACTCCAAACGACTGACGTTCTGTAGAAATCGACTAATTGACCGTCATTATTCACGAGTTGCAGTCTCCACCGTCCTTGACTGCAATCCGGACGCTTTTCACGTTCACGAATTCTCGAATGCCGAATTCGCCGAGTTCCCTCCCGTATCCCGATTGCTTGATGCCGCCAAAAGGGAGCGCGGCTTGTGAGGCCACGATGCCGTTGACGAAAACCTGCCCGGCTTGCAATTCACGAATGCCGCGTTGCTGCTCGGCTTCGTCCTGCGTCCAGATGCTTGCGCCGAGTCCGAAGGGCGTGCGGTTGGCGACTTTCAGGGCTTCGTCGAGATCGCGCGCACGGAAAAGCATGGCCACGGGACCGAAAAGTTCCTCACAACAAAAGGACCCCTCGGTCGGAATGCCGGTCAGGATGGTCGGTTCAAAGAAAAAGCCCGGTCCCGGTACACGGTTGCCGCCAACCAGAACGCGCGCCCCGGAGTCAATTCCGGCCTGCACCTGCCTTTCGAGTGTCTCGACGGCTTGCGCCTGGGCGAGCGGTCCAATGTCTGTCTCGGGCAATAACGGGTCGCCCACGCGAAGGCGGCGAAATGCGGCAACAAAAAGTTTCTCGAACTCGTCATAGATCGCGGTATGGACGATGAATCGCTTGGCCGCGATGCACGACTGCCCGTTGTTTTGTACGCGGGCCTTCACCGCCTGCCCGACCGTCGCCGCGAGGGGAGCGCTGGGCATGACCACGAACGGATCGCTGCCGCCCAACTCAAGCACGGAGCGTTTGATTTGCTTTCCCGCAATGGAGGCGACGGCGCTGCCAGCCGCCACGCTGCCGGTGAGAGTGACCGCCGCCACACGCGAATCTTCGATCACGCGCTGGACGGTCTTGCTCTCGATGGCCAGGTATTGAAAACAACCCTCCGCGAATCCCGCACGCAGGAACAACTCTTCGAGTGCGAGTGCGCATTGCGGCACGTTGCCCGCGTGTTTGAGGAGGCCGACGTTTCCCGCCATGAGCGCGGGCGCGGCGAACCGGACGACTTGCCAGAAGGGAAAATTCCAGGGCATGACAGCGAGCACGACGCCCAAAGGCTCGAAGCGCACGAAGCAGCGGCCATCGGCCTCGGGAAGGGGTTCATCGGCCAGCAGTCGCTCCGCGTGGGCCGCATAGTAGCGGCAGGCGGTGGCGCATTTGGCCGCTTCGGCCCGCGCCTGCTGAAGAGGCTTGCCCATCTCCAGCGTCATCAACCGCGCCAGGCGGTCCTGCTCATTCTCAAGAATTTCGGCGGCGGCGATCATTTTTTCCGCGCGCTCCGCGAAACTGCTCTGCCGATGGCGTTGAAAGGTCGTTTCGGCCAGTGCGAGCTTGGCTTCAAGCTCGTTTTCGGAAAGGGAAACAAAGATCCGTACCGTTTCTCCCGTCGCCGGATTGATTGTGGCGATGGGCATGGCTTAATATGGGCGCTCTCGCTCGGGCGGTCAACGGGTGAGGAACGGCACCCTTTTTGTGTTGGCTTCAAGTCGGCGGAAGACTTTTTGGCCATTTCCTGCTCAAAAAAATCGAATTTTAGTAGAGATCAATGTGGCTGGGGCTGATGATCTCGCTGAGGGATTTGCCTCATCTGGATCTGGTCGAGCGAAGGCCTCCCGTGTTCGGCAGACGGTCAACACCGTTCCTACGGCATCCTGAGCGCAAAACGGGGATGTTTTGCGAGAAGCGTAACCATTCTGTAACCAAAACCAGAATTTCCGCTCATCTGAGGTCATTTTACCTATGAAATAGAAGAGCGGAGCCAACGGGGCTCGAACCCGCAACCTCCTCCGTGACAGGGAGGCGCTCTAACCAATTGAGCTATGGCTCCTGAATCCTCCGCCCCTTCAGGCGGAGTCGGGCAATCTAGGTTTTCCCGAACGCGATGGCAATGCTTTTGTCCCGCCGACTGCGGTCGCTGGGTCGTGTATCCGCTTGAAACCCCAAAGGGGCGACTTAATTGTAGATTCAAAATGATACACTACCCGCGGTCTTGCCCACTCGCGACGGTCGACTTAAGCTGGAGCCATGAAATTCCGCACCCTGCCCGAAACCGAAATCCGCGTCTCCGAAATCGGCTTCGGCCTTTGGACCCTCTCCACCGGCTGGTGGGGCAAATTCACCGAGGGCGAGGCCGTCGCCCTCATGCATCGCGCGCTCGACCTCGGCGTCACCCTCTACGACGCTGCCGACACCTACGGCAACGGCCTCAGCGAGGAGCTCATCGCCAAGGCGTTCCCCAACCAGCGCGACCAGATCGTCATCGCCACCAAGGTCGGCTATAATTTCTACGAACACGGCAACGAACGCCGCGGCCAGCGCGAAATCCCGCACGACTTCTCCGTCCCCTTCATCCGCGACGCCGTCGACAAGGCCCTCGCCCGCCTCAACACCGACCGCATCGACATCCTCCAGCTCCACAACATCCGCATGGCCCAGGTCGACGACGACGCCCTCTGGGAGCTGATGGAAAATCTCATGCGCGAGGGCAAAATCCGCTCCTACGGCGCCGCGCTCGGCCCCGCCATCGGCTGGCTCTACGAGGGCGTCGATTGCGTCCAGCGCCGCAGGCCCCACATCCTCCAGCACATCTACAACGCGCTCGAACCCCATCCCGGCCGCCAGATCATGGACGAAGGCGAAGCTCTCACCGACCCCGCCAGACCCGCCCGCACCCGCTACCTCATCCGCGTCACCCACTCCAGCGGAATGCTCGAGGGCAAATACACCAGCGACACCGTCTTCCCGCCCACCGATCATCGCAGCCACCGGCCCAAATCGTGGCTCGTCAACGGCCTCAAAAAAATCGAAACCCTCCAATTCCTCGTCGGCCCCGGACGCACCCTCGGCCAGGCCGCCCTCCAGTGGCTCCTCGCCGACCCGCGCATCGCCTGCTGCCTCCCCAACATCTATGAAGAGGCCCAACTCCGCGAATTCGCCGCCGCCTCCGAATCCCCCGCCCTCACCCGCGACGAACTCGCCCGCGTCGCCCAACTCGCCGCCGGCAATTTCGGCATCCTCGACGAAACCCCCAACTACAAAGGCACCATGACCCGCGAGACGGCGGCGGCTTGAATAAAAACTTCCAACCTCACTTGGAGGAGCGTAAGGTTAGAAATACCAAAGAAGCGACCTCTTGATGTCGGAGTCGTATATCTTGAAGAAAGAACCAAGGATGCTGAAAAAGCTATGTTGTGGACGAAGTATGCTTGGGCAAAATACCTGAAAAAGGACGATCCTCTGCGAGTTGAATTAGAGGACCTCTGCAGGCGCTATCAACTATTTGGCAAAGCGGCAATAAGGCTCCTCAAAAAATAAGTTTATCGCAGCGGCTATTTTCTCTCGTTCCCAAGTTGTACTTGGGAACGCACTTGTCGGCGAAGCTCTGCTTCCCATCTGACGGCCTTCCAATTTGGTAATTTGGTAAGTTTGGAAATCTGGTCCTGCCTCCCCCTGCCCTCTCTGCCTTTCCCCTCTTCAGTCCTCTGTGCGAAACATCCCCCCGTCTCCCTCGTGCTGATCCAGGAACACATCAAGGATTTTCGGGCATTTTCATCTTAACCGTCGACTAATATCCCAAAACTTTTAGCTGCGGAATCCGGCTAAAATGTTGGTCGCGTGTGATCAGCGGCACATTTGCCTAAAGGGTTATCGCAGCAATCCAAATGTCGTTCGTTGGGATGGTGTTGCCTTGTTTCCCCAATTCAAAGCAAATTTGAGCGTAGATGTCCGCTGTTAAAACGTCCGCCTTCAAAATCGTGATGCCTTTGAGCCGTTCAATAATTTTGATTTTTTCATTTGGATCGCTTGCCTTGTATCCGCCAAGCAGCAATTCGCCGACAACAACATGAGAAACACCCGGATTCCCAAACTGGCCAACAAGCGCCGCCGCATCCCTGCGCCCTTTCATCATGTCAATGAGAGCCGTGGTGTCCAATGAACAATCAATCATTCTCCTGCTCACAACTTTCGTTGATATGCCCCTCGAAAGTGTCAGCTTCTTCCGGCGTCAATAAACCCTTGAGCCGGCGCGCCAAGTCTTTGCCGCTCAGATGAACTTCCTTTTGTTCAGCCTGAGTCGCTGGCAAAGCAAGCACTTGAATGCCTTTTTTTCGGCCCTTGAGGTGCTTTTTGATTTCCTTGATATCAAGAGTGCCCAGAGTCATGCCATAATACTAATTCCCGCCATAAAGTGCGTCAATAGAGCGGATCAAACTTCCCTCCCGCCGATCCCCGTAATTTTCCCTTGCGCTCTTTGCCGAGTCTGCTTTAATCCACCCTCGCCTTATGGAAGCAGCGCTAAAAACGGAATACACCAGGGAGTTCAAATTGCATGACAAGGACACCGGCTCGGCCGATGTCCAAATCGCGCTTCTGACCCATCGCATCAACGACCTCACCAAGCACTTGCAAAAGTTCACCAAGGACCATAGCTCGCGCCGTGGTCTCCTGATGATGGTTGCCCAGCGCAAAAAGCTCCAGGATTACCTAAAGCATTCCGACTCCGCCCGCTACGATAAGGTCATTCAGAAACTAAACCTGCGCAAATAGACTCCCGCACCGCGAAAGGCCCCTCCGCCTGGCGGACCGGGTCATCCGGAAAACTACAGAGTACAATCAACTTCATTGGGTAACCGTCGGCCTCGGAGCGACGGTCCGGTCAAATCCCAACTGAGTTCATTGTCCTCTGCGTTTTCTTTTCCGGTTGGGCGCCTGTTTGCGCGCCAACCCGAAAGAACATCATGTCCACCATTCACACGGTGTCGGCCCCCTTTGGCGCCCACCCCATCATCATCGAAACCGGCAAGCTCGCCAACCTCGCCGACGGCGCGGTCACCGTCCGTTACGCCGACACCCTCGTCATCGTCACCGCCGTCTCCGCGACCAAGATCAAGGAGGGCCAGGACTTCTTCCCCCTCACCGTCGAATACCGCGAACGCGCGGCCGCCGTCGGCAAGATTCCCGGCGGCTACTTCAAGCGCGAAGGCCGTCCCTCGGAAAAGGAAATCCTCACCTGCCGGATGACCGACCGCCCGCTGCGCCCGCTCTTCCCCAAGGGCTACCTCTACGACACCCAGATCATCACCACCCTCCTCTCCGCCGACGGCGAGAATGATCCCGACATCCTCAGCATCAACGGCGCTTCCGCCGCGCTCATGGTCTCCGACATTCCGTTCGGCGGCCCGATTGGCGCGCTCCGCGTCGGCCGCGTCGACGGCAAGTTCGTCACCAACCCGACCCACGCCCAGATGGAACTCAGCGACCTCGACCTCGTCTACGTCGCCACCGAAACCGAAATCCTCATGATCGAAGGTTCCGCGCTCGAACTGCCCGAAACCGATTTCAAGGCGGCCCTCGCCTATGCGCAGGAGGAAGCGCAGATCGTCATCCACCTCCAAAAGGACCTCGCCGCCAAGGTCAACAAGGCCAAGCGCACCCTGCCGCTTTATCAAGTGAAGCCCGAGTTGGTCCAGCTCGCCTACGACATGGTCTCCACCCGCATCGAAGACGCCATTTACCGCCCGAGCAAAGTGGAACGCTACGCCGCCGTCGGCGCGCTCAAGGACGAGGTCGCCGTCGCCATCAAAGCCAAGTATCCGGAAGCCACCGGCTTCGACATCAGCTCCGCCTTCGACCAGGTCCAGATCAAGGCGTTCCGCACCGCGATTCTCGACAAACAGCAGCGCAGCGACGGACGCGCCGCGACCGAAATCCGGCCCCTCTCGGGCGAAGTCGGCCTCCTCCCGCGCTCGCACGGCTCCTCCCTCTTCGCGCGAGGCGAGACCCAGGCGCTCTGCCTGGCCACCCTCGCCCCCAGCGACGAAGCCCAGGACCTCGACGGCTACACCGGCGGCGAAATCAGCAAGCGCTTCATCCTCCACTACAACTTCCCGCCCTTCTCGGTCGGTGAAACAGGCCGCGTCGGCGGGCTCAACCGCCGCGAAATCGGCCACGGCGCCCTCGCCGAACGTTCACTGCTCGCGATCATCCCGACCGAAAACGACTTCCCCTACGCCATCCGCGTCTCGTCCGAGATCATGTCGTCCAACGGCTCGACCTCCATGGCCTCCGTCTGCGGCGGCTGCCTCGCCCTCATGGACGCCGGCGTGCCGATCAAGACGCCCGTCGCCGGCATCTCCGTCGGCCTCGTCACCGAGCACGACGAGCACGACAACCTCAAGCGCTACCTCCTCCTCGCCGACATCCTCGGCTCCGAAGACCACTACGGCGACATGGACTTTAAACTCTCCGGCACGCGCGAGGGCGTCACCGGCTTTCAACTCGACCTCAAGCTCGGCGGCATCCCGCTCCAGATCATGAACGAAGCCATCGACCAGGCCAAAATCACCCGCGGCCAGATCCTCGACTTCATGCAGACCGTCATCAACGCCCCGCGCACCGAGATGTCCCAATACGCCCCGCGCATCGAGACCATCCAGATCAACCCCGAAAAAATCGGCCTCGTCATCGGGCCCGGCGGCAAGAACATCAAGAGCATCGTCGCCGAAACCGGCGCCGAAATTAACATCGAGGACGACGGCCGCGTCAAAATCTACTCCACCAACGGCGACGCCATGGAACGCGCCAAGGAAATCATCCTCGGCATGGTCGGCGACATCGAAATCGGCAAGATTTATCGCGGACGCGTCGTCACGCTCAAGGACTTCGGCGCCTTCGTCGAAGTCCTCCCCGGCAAGGACGGCCTCGTCCACATCTCCGAATGGTCCGACGCCCGCGTCAACCGCATGGACGACGTCGCCAAGATCGGCGACGAAGTCTGGGTCAAGTGCATCGGCCAGGACGACAAGGGCCGCTCCAAGCTCAGCCGCAAGGCCGCGATGAAAGAACGCGCCGCGGAGGGACTCGAAGCCCCCGCCAAAAACTAAGAACGAAGAGCGTAGAACGAAGAACTTCAGACTCTCAGTTCTAACTTCTACGCTCTAACCTTCCCACCACCATGCCCCTCAAAATCGGAACCAGCGCCCCCGACTTCACCCTCAAGACCAAGACCCCCCAGGGCCTTGAAGACGTCAAACTCAGCGACAACTTCGGCAAACGAAACACCGTCCTCCTCTTCTTTCCCCTCGCCTTCACCGGCGTCTGCACCGCCGAAATGTGCGACGTCTCCGGCGGCATCTCCTCCTACGAAGGCCTCAACGCCGCCGTCTACGGCATCAGCATCGACAGCCCCTTCGCGCAGGAAGCCTGGGCCAACCAGGAGAAAATCTCCATCAAGCTCCTCAGCGACCTCAACAAAACCGTCATCAAAGCCTACGACGTCGTCTTCCCCGGACTGGCCGGCATCGGCGACACCGCCGCCCGCGCCGCCGTCGTCATCGACAAGGCGGGCGCCATCGTCCATATCGAGCAGACCCCGACGCCGAAGGACTTGCCCGACTTCGAAACGGTCAAAGCCGTGCTCGGCAAGTTGAAGTAATCACCGGTAGTATCCTCATTTGGCACTACTCACTTTCGCTTGCCGTGAATTGTGATAATTTATACTGGTAAAGTTACTTTGATTCCTTAATCCTAAATGTGTTATGGCTGAACCATTACAGATCGAATTGGAAACCTACACGAAGAAGCTTCCCGAACTTCTTGAGCGTGCAGGTCAGTTTGCTTTGATCAAGGGCACAGACGTGATCGGAATCTACTCCGCCTATGCAGACGCTCTGCAGGAAGGTTATAAACTTTTCAAGACAGAGCCCTTTCTGGTGCAGCAGATACAGTCCTCCCAGCCTATTCATTATTTTAGCCGCGAGTTACTCCTGTGCCCATCTTGACGACAGCACTGTCTCCGCATGGACCGTGCGTGGACGTTATCATTGCAGTTTCCGCGCCTCGCTATCAGGCTCTCATCGACGAAAAGCAGCCTATCCCTTCGCCCGTTACCATCCGCGTCCTCTTAGATACCGGTGCCGGCGTGACTGCCATTGATGCACAGGTTCTCAATCAGTTGGGCATCACTCCCAGAGGAGTGATGCCGTGCCATACGCCTTCCACAAAGGATGGTGCGGCTCATAATCTGCGAGTGTTCGACGTCGGTCTGGGATTCATCCATATTCCGAATCCACCGGCGAGCTTGGTCTTTAATCCGATTCCTGTTGTTGAAGCACATCTAGCCCATCAGGGAATTCAAGGACTCATTGGACGCGACGTTCTTGCCAAGTGTCTACTCACCTACAATGGGCAGGCCAATACTTTCTCGCTAGCGTTCTAAGTGAGTCCAGAGAGTAAATGGATCGCAACTGAAAGATGGATTAAAATGCTGTAGCTCCCGGAAAAAATCTTTTCGGTATAACCTGCGCTGATTTTTCGGACAGCATCTAAAAAACCGGCTCCACTTCGAGTTGCTCATAGCGCCAGTCTGGCGCATCCTCATAAGCCGTGAAAAACACGTTCCTCGACAAGCTCCTCAACCGGATCGACCGCGTCGGCCAGGACGATCTGCAGGCTTATCTCCAACGCCTCAACAACGAAAAAGGTTTCTTCGAGACGATCTTCAACACGCTGCAGGAGGGCATCATCGTCGTCGATTCCCATGGCCGCATCCTCTACCTCAACCACGCCGTCACCACCCTGCTCGGAATCGACCCCGCCCGCGCCATGGGCACGCCGATCGCGCAACACCTCAAGGAACTCGACTGGCCCACCATCCTCGCCGAAGGCCGCGTCGTCAACCGCGACCTCGAAGTTTTTTATCCCCAGCAGCGCTACCTCAATTTTTACCTCGTCCCGCTCGAGGACAAGGAAACCTCGCTCATGGGCTTCGCCCTCATATTCCACGACCTGACCGCGCGCCGCGCGCAGGCCCGCGAAGCCATCGAATCGGAAAAACTCAACGCCGTCACCCTCCTCGCCGCCGGCGTCGCCCACGAACTCGGCAATCCCCTCAACTCCCTCAACATCCATCTCCAGCTCCTCGAACGCGACCTTCGCCGGCGCGAGTCGGTCGGGAACGGATCGGAGAAGGACCTCCTCGAATCAGTCCGCGTCGCCCGAAGTGAAGTCGCCCGGCTCGACACCATCATCAACCAATTCCTCGGCGCCGTCCGCCCCGCCCACACCGTCCGCACCATGGTCGGCATCAACACCGTCGTCCGCGAATCGCTCGCCTTTCTCCAGCCCGAAATCAAGGACCGCGACGTCATCGTCCAGGAGGAACTCGGCGACGCCCTGCCGCTGATCCCCGCCAACGTCGACCAGCTCAAGCAGGCCTTTTACAATTTGATTAAAAATGCCGTGCAAGCGCTCACCCACGGAGGCATTCTCCGGGTGACAACGTCCCGTTCCGACACCCATTTGCAAATCTCCTTCGAAGACAACGGCACCGGAATCTCGGTTGAAGACATGGCCCACATCACCGAACCTTACTTCACCCGCAAAAAAGACGGAACAGGCCTGGGACTTTTCATCGTCCAACGCATCCTTCACGAACACGGCGGCCATCTCGAACTGCTGAGCGAACCGGGCCGCGGAACCACCGCCCGCATTCTCCTCCCCCTGGCCGAACGGCGCGTCCGCCTCCTCGGATCGGGCGAGGCCCCTCCCGCCGACACGAGGACAAACCCGGCATGAGCGCGGTCGCCGACAACCTGCCCACCCTCCTCGTGGTCGAGGATGAAAAAAACACCCGGGACGGCCTGCGGCGTTACTTCGACGGCAAGTTCGACATCTACCTCGCCCCCGACGTGCCCACCGCGATGAATGCCCTCGAGTCCCAACCCGTCGACGTCCTCCTGACCGACCTGCGGCTCATGGGCGGCGCCGAAGGCCTCGATATGCTCACCCGCGCCCAATCGATCCCCCATCCCCCCGTCTCCATCCTCATGACCGCCTACGGTTCCGAAAAAATCGCCGTCCAGGCGATGAAAAGAGGCGCCTACGATTACATCACCAAGCCCCTCGACCTTGAAAAACTCGACGCCGTCCTCACCCGCGCCCTTCACTCCCGCCGCGTCGAAACCGAAAACCAGCGCTTGCGCGAAGAGCTCGACAAGAAGTTCGGCCTCGAAAAACTGATCGGCAACTCCCCCGCCATGGTCGAAATTTACGAGCGCATCCGCCAGGTCGCCCCCACCCGCGCCACCGTCCTCATCGAGGGCGAAAGCGGCACCGGCAAGGAACTCGTCGCCCAATCGCTCCACATGCTCAGCCCCCGCAAAGGCGCCCGGTTCGTCGCCGTCCACTGCGCCGCCCTCTCGCCCCAACTCCTCGAAAGCGAACTCTTCGGCCACGAAAAAGGCTCCTTCACCGGCGCCTCCGAACGCCGCACGGGGCGCTTCGAGGAGGCCAACCACGGCACGATCTTCCTGGATGAAATCGGCGAGATCGACGCGGCGACCCAGGTGAAGCTTCTGCGCGCCCTCGGCGAACAAACCATCCAGCGCGTCGGCAGCAACCAAAACATCAAGGTCGACGTGCGCGTGGTCGCCGCCACAAACAAAAACCTCGAAACGATGGTCCGCGAGGGTAAATTCCGCGACGATCTCTTCTATCGTCTCGACGTCGTGCCCGTTCACCTCCCCCCCCTGCGCGAACGGCGCGAGGACATTCCCCTGCTCATCAACGCCTTTGTCCAAGAATTCGCCCGCCAGAACAACAAGCGGATCACCGGCCTCTCGGCCGACGCCCGGGACGCGCTCCAGCGCTACGAGTGGCCCGGCAACATCCGCGAATTGCGCGCCTCCATCGAACATGCCGTCGCCCTCTGCCGCGGCGAACGCATCGGCGTCCGCGACCTCCCCGCCCGCATCTTGGGAAAACCGGGCGGCGATGACGAAGCGGCCGGGCGGCCCCATTCCGGGCCGGGCGCTTGCCCCCCTTCCTCCAATTTAAATCTGGAAACCATGGAGAAAAATTTTATCCTTCAGGCTCTTCGTCTGACCGGGGGGAATGTCACCGAGGCGGCCAGGCTCCTCGGCATCAGCCGCCGGACCCTTCACCGCAAGATCAAAGCTTACAAAATGCATCTGCCATGAACTTCATTCAAACCACCCTCCAGGCCGTGGAAGTCGGAAAGGGGCAGATCGTGGCCCGCATCGTTCCCCTCGTCGCCGCCCTTCTTCTCGTCGCCGGCATGCACGACATGGTCATTTATCACGGATTGAACGATCCGCAGTCCATGGACAACGCCCAACTTGCCCGCCAGATCGTCCGCCGGCAGGGATTCACCACCGAGTTCCTCCGTCCGTATGCCGTGGCGCAACTTCTCGATTACTCCGTCAACCAAAAAAAACAGTCCGGCCTCTTCCCCGCCGCTCAATTCCCTCCCGCAACCCCCCGCATCCTGCCCGACACCTACAACGCGCCCGGTTATCCCTGCCTTCTCGCCGCCTGGTTCTACACCACCCATCCCGATTTCAATCAACCCCCCGATGCCATCAAGGCGGCTGTCATCTATTCGGGCGAGCGATGGATTCCGCTGCTCAACCAGCTCTTCATGTTCATGACCGCAATCCTGATTTTTGCGTTGGGCCGCCGTCTTTTTGACGACAGGATCGCCTGGATATCCCTGATCGCCTTCGTCGGCACCGAACTCGTCTGGCAGTACACCCTCACCGCCCTTTCCACCAGCGTCCTCATATTTCTCGTCACCGCCATTCTCATGTGCGCCTTGGAAATCGTTTGCGTCGGGGAGGACTGTTTCGAAAGCGAGGATCATACCTTCACGCCGGCCTGGTTCTGGGGGCTCGCGGCGGCCCTTCTGCTCGCCGCCGCCTGCCTGACGCGCTTGCATCTCCTCGTCCTGCTCATACCCCTCTTCTTTTTATTGATGGTGATGCCCCGCGCCAGTTTTCCCCTTTGCGCCCTCATCGCCCTGGTCGTCATCGGCCTCGTCACACCCTGGTTTGTCCACGTCTACGCCGTTTGCGGCAACCCCATGGGTTCCAATCTCCCTCTGCTGCTGTATGGAGAGGAGGACTATTCGGGCAATCAGGTCTATTGCGCCACCTCCATTTCCCACCTCGACTCGTTGTTTAAGGAGACGTTCAAAAAGGAACTCTCCGGTTTCACTTGGAATTTTAACCATTCATGGAACTTGTTGGGATCCAATCCGTTTATCCTTTTTTTTGCCGCCTCCATTTTGCATCAATTCAAACGCCGCCGGACCCGGTTGTTTCATTGGTTCCTGTTTATCTGCGCCTTTTTCCTCATCGTGGCGAACAATCTCGGTTCCGCGACCCCGGATCCCCTCGGTGCATGGAATACGCTCATCGTCCTCTTTCCCTGCATGCTCGTTTTCGGAACGGCCTACTTTTTCATTCTTCTCGATCGCCTCGACATCCAGATACCGCTCCTAAACAGTCTCATGGTCATCACCACGATGGTGCTCACCATGATGCCCCTGACGATTACCCTTACCAATTTCGGCGGCATCCCTTTCAACTTTCCACCCTACTACCCCCCCGCCATCAAATACTACGGACAACTGGCCCAGCCCGATGAGTGGGTCACCTCCGACATGCCCTGGGCCACCGCATGGTACGCCGACCGCGCCTCGCTCTGGCTTCCCGATTCCATTGCCGACTTTGAAAACTTTCACAAAAATATCTGCCCCACCGGCATCCTCATCCTGACACCCGTCACCTGGTCGCAACCCATCTCCACCTTCACAACCACAACCGGCGAATGCAAGGACTGGCTCTCCTTTATCGAGGAGCGTCCCGCGCCCGCCGACTTCCCCCTCATCGTGCACATGACGAACCCCCTGGCGGATTCCTACTATACCCTCTGGAGCGATCGGCCCAGATGGCCCGAACGCTAATCGACCCCCGGCGACGCTTTTTTCGCGAAGCGATACCGCCTCCTTCCCGCGCCCATAATGACCCCTGCCCCGCGCTTAAATCCCCTTGATGTGCAGCATCGACTAAAAAAATAGCCCCCCCAGGCCATCTAAGCCACAGCCCTCTCTTTTGCCCCCACAGGAGTCAACCCACGGCAACCCGTTGGATCGCCTTGATCTTTTCGCCCAGAAAGCGTTCCGCCAGAGGCGAAAACTGGGCGGGAACGTCGGTCGAGCAAATCGTGGTCTGCCCCGCCTGCCGCCCCAGGGCGCGGCTCAACCCCGCCGTCTCCAGCTTCCGAGCCAACGCGGCGGCGGCGTTTTGGGCGGAATCGACCAGGACGACCTCCGGTCCGAGGATGCGCTGGGCCAACAGCTTCAGGAGCGGATAATGGGTGCAGGCCAGCACCACCGTATCGACCCGCGCCGCCTTCATCGGAGCGAGATACTCCTCGAGAATCAACTGCGTCGCCGGGTGCGAAAGCCAATCCTCCTCGACGAGCGAAACAAGCAGCGGCGCGGCGACCGCCGTAATGACCACGCCGGGCCGCGACATTCGCAACAAGTCCTGGTAAGCCCCGCTCCGGATCGTGCCATGGGTGCCGATCACGCCGACACACCCGTTGCGGGTGGCTGCGAGCGCCGCCTCAACCCCCGGCGCGATCACGCCGATGACCGGAACGTCCGATTCCTTTTGCAGGATCGCAAGCGCGTGGGCCGAAGCCGTATTGCAGGCCACGACGACCGCCTTCACGTCCTTGCCGCGCAGGTAGGCCATGATTTCCCGCGAATAACGGACGATCGTGTCGGGCGACTTGTTGCCGTACGGGACGCGCGCCGTGTCGCCGAGATAAAGGATGTCCTCGGCCGGCAGCAACTCCCGCATGGCCTGGACGACGGTCAGCCCGCCCACGCCGGAATCAAACGCGCCGATCGGCCGCTCGGAAGGGGAAACACTCATGGATGGTGGGTCGAAGGCGGGACCGGTGAGGCATCTGCATTTGTGGACGCGGAACCCGCCGACGCGCCCGGTGAGTCCGGGGAATAAATAGTCACGGTCGGAGGTTCGTCCGGTTCGGGCGGCGCTTTCTCGGCTCCCGGTGAAGGCGCGGGGGTGGCCGGTTCCTTCAAATTCAGCGCGCCTCCCGGGGTTGACGCCGAAGATTTGTTGTCCGTCTCCGGCGGCGTCGCGGGATTCGCGGACAAGGCGGTCGTTTTCTTGTTCTTCTTGGATTTATGGATTGCGGTCGTCGCATCGGGAGAAACGGCTGTGGCCGGGTGGTCATGGGCCAGGCCCGACGGAGCCGGAGGCGGCTCGACGGCAATGGCTCTCAGCGCGGGTGCGCTCCGGTCCGGACCCGGCAGCGGGAGGTGCCGATCGCCCATCGCATTGACGAACCGGATCACGCCCCGGGCGATCTCCTGCGCCAGGCTCTGTCGATAATCGGGCCGGTTGACGCGCGCCGCCTCGAAGTGGTTGGAAACAAAACCGCCTTCGACCAGGATCGCAGGCAGGACGTTTTGCTTGATCACGACAAACCGCGCCCGTTTGACGCCGCGGTCGGCGGTCGCGTCGCCCGGATTGAGCTTGATGATCTCGGAGTGGACCATCGAGGCGAGCAGGATGTTCTGGGTGTCGTAGTCGTTGCCGGGAAGCTTCTGGATGTCGCCGCGCGTGAGGTAGGCCGACGAGGTCGACGCCGCGCCGCGCGGCGAGAGGCAGTAGGTCTCCAGCCCGCGCGCCTCCTCCATCGCGGAATTGTAGTGGATGCTGACGAAGCAGTAATCGGGATAAAGCGACGCGATGTGCGCCCGTTCATAGAGGTCGACAAAGACGTCGGTGCGGCGGGTCAGCACGGTCTTGAGTCCCGCGTCGTTGAGGATCGCGGCCAGGCGGTAGGCGGTGTCGAGCGTGTAGGTTTTCTCATTGCCGAGACGGCTGGTGGCCCCGTTGTCGGAGCCGCCGTGGCCCGGGTCGATGACCACGCCGCGAATGGCATGACGACCCTCAATTTCGGTCGGTCGCAGGACCGGCTCGAAGAGCTTGATCACGTCCATCCGCGAGACCAGCCAGTCGTGGTCGCCCTCCTCGACAGGGAAGCTCATGACGTAGTGGGCGCCGTCGAGGTACATGTCGCAGGTGCCGAGCTTGAGGCTGATCGAGTGCCCCGACGTGCTGCGGCTCGCAAACCGGTTGTTCCCGGAGGGCGCTTCGTAACCAAACTGGTAGAATGCGCAAAAGGAATGAAGTGTGACGTACTCGCGACCGTTCAAGGTGACTTCCTCCCAGTCGAATGCCCGCAGAGGCAGGGCAAAAACGAGGCACAAAAAGGCCAAAGCAAGACACGCCCTCAACATCGTAGTATGAAGCCAAACTCGGCGCTACGGGGCAAGGAAATAGCGGGCTTCTCCGACAGGCCGCTTTCCCGCGCCACGTCCGTTGACCAAACGACGCTTGCCTCCGCCTGACAACCTGATCAAACTTACTCGCGTGAAAAAACTCAATAGCAAACCCTTGGACGGCGCGATCCGTTGGGGAATTCTCGGTTGCGGCGACGTTACCGAAATCAAAAGCGGTCCCGCGCTGCGCAAGATCGCGGGCAGCGCGCTCACCGCCGTCATGCGGCGCGATGCCGACAAGGCCCGCGATTACGCCCGACGACATGGCGTGCCGCGATGGTACGGACACGCAAGCGACCTGCTCGCCGACCCGGAAGTCGACGCGGTCTACGTCGCAAGCCCGCCCGGCGTCCATTTGGAGCTGGGGCGATTGGTCGCCGAGGCCGGCAAGCCCTGCTACGTCGAGAAACCGATGGGCGCTTCTTCATCGGACGCGCAGGGGCTTATTGATGTCTTCGACCAGGCCGGGCTGCCGTTTTATCCCGCTTTTTACCGGAGGGGCCTGCGAAAATTCAGAAAAGTCGGCGAGCTTCTGGCCGCCGGCGTTTTGGGAAAGGTGGAGAAGGTCCATTATCTCCATCTCTCCGACAGCCAATTGACCTGTACGAACTGGCGCCTCGATCCCGGTCTTTCGGGAGGCGGCCTTTTCATCGATTTGGGCAGCCACGTTCTCGACATCCTCGATTTTTGGTTTGGCCCTTTGGATTTGAAATCACGCCACGCCGAAAACAGAAGCGGCCGAGGTGAGATGCCTGACTCGGTCCAAGCCGCTCTGACCGCGCCGGGACAAGTCCGGGTCGAACTCGATTTCAATTTCGCCAAGCCGGGAGAAAATCGGGAGCGCATGCGCATCGAAGGAGAAAAAGGCTCGCTTTCCTTCACTATTTTCTCCCTCGATCCGCTCCAGGCGGAAAATCGCAAACACCCTTCCGAGCCGCTCGTGCCGGATGAGATTTTTGTCGCCGAGCACGTCCAGCAGGGCCTTTTGGAAAATGTGATGGACTGTCTGCGGGGAAAAGCCGAGCCGTGGACCACTCCGCAAGCCGCCCTGCGGACGTGGAAGCTGATGGAGGCGATTTTGAAGGGCGATGCGTAAACGGGAAAAGCGCCTGTTACCTTTTTCCTTCCTTTTTTTCTCACTTCAACAGAGCAGTAAATCCCGCCTGCTCGAAATGGCGGTCTCCTGTCAGGGCCTCTTTAATGCCACGCTCGCGCATGATGATGAATGACGTGCAGTCGGTCAGGGTCCATTGTTTGTCGTCACGCTCGTGGTACAATTCGAGGGCTTGATCCAGCAATGCAGAAGAAACTGGAACAACCTCACTGAGGGGCGAATTCCGCAAAAGATAAAAGAGCTGGTGAATCCGACGACGCTGGTGAGTTGCGGCAAAACCGTCGGCAACTTCAAGGAGCACCCACTCAGAAGTAACCAATCGAGAGAACCGCTCAGACAGAGCTACTGCTTTGCGATGATACTGGTCGCGGTTGTTGAAATGGGCGATAAAATAAGCGGCATCTGCAAAGACCAAGTTCATTGCTTCGGATGCCCATGGATGTAGTGATTATGATTTTCCGCCATGTCGGCCGGCAGATCGTCCGCAATGCCTTCGTAATCTTTGAGCAATTCTCGAAGGTTCCGCGGCTTAGCCTCCTGCTTGACCTGCTCGATCCACACGACGGTGCCGTTGGGCCAATCGACTCCGGGCGGGAGCACGATTTTCCCTTCTTCAACGGTGGTCGTGATGCTCATGGAATTAAGATGCCGCAAAACAGCTACAAAGACAAGTCGGCTCGTCCGTCGGTAGTGCCCCGCAAGTCACTCTCCGTCAGATGGTCTTGCCAAATACTCCAGCCGGCAAATAGCAGGAGATCCTTCGACAAGCTCAGGATGATGGGCTTTGAAAAAAAGAAACCCCGCCGAGGTTTCCCTCGACGGGGTTCATGGTACTGGCAACGACCTACTCTCGCACAACCTAGAGATGTACTACCATCGGCGAACGCACGTTTCACTTCCGTGTTCGGTATGGGAACGGGTGGGGCCATGCTTCTAAGGTCACCAGACGGATGAAGGAAGAAGTAAGAAGTAAGAGGACTGACTTCTGTTCAACATTTCCCGCACAATGTCTGGCGTCATCGGGTTATCAAGAGGGTATCGGAAGAATTCGGTACTTCTACCTTCTAACTTCTTCCTTCTACCTTTCTGTCAAAGAGCGGTGCTCTCTGAAAATTATAGGTAAAGGGCCGTTGTTTTAGAAACATGCGGCTCGAAAAATAAATACTCACTTTGCGCGAGGCAAACGATCTTGTTGTTCCCAGCCCAGTGTCTGGTCCCTCGTTGGAACGAGGAAACAAACTTGGGCCGGGCAAGATCAAGCCAATCAGGTAATTAGTAACGCTTAGCTCTTGCATTGCTGCTTATACACTTGCGTCCTATCAACCAGGTGGTCTACCTGGACCTTAATGGGGAGATCTAATCTTGGGATAGGCTTGGCGCTTAGATGCTTTCAGCGCTTATCCTTTCCGAACATAGCTACCCGGCGCTGCCGTTGACACGACAACCGGAACACCAGAGGTTCGTCATTCCCGGTCCTCTCGTACTAAGGAATGAACCCCTCAAATCTCCTGCGCCCACAGCGGATAAGGACCGAACTGTCTCACGACGTTCTGAACCCAGCTCGCGTACCGCTTTAACCGGCGAACAGCCGGACCCTTGGGACCTTCTCCAGCCCCAGGATGCGATGAGCCGACATCGAGGTGCCAAACCGCTTCGTCGATATGAACTCTTGGAAGCGATAAGCCTGTTATCCCCGGCGTACCTTTTGTCCGTTGAGCGATGGCAATTCCACATTCTACCACCGGATCACTTGGTGCTACTTTCGTATCTGTTCGACGTGTGTGTCTCACAGTTAAGCTCCCATCTACCCATATGCTCGACGCTTGATTGCCAACCAAGCTGAGGGAACCTTACAACTCCTCCGTTACTCTTTGGGAGGAAACCGCCCCAGTCAAACTGACCCGCTGCCATTGTCCCCCCGCCCGCTTCAGGGCTGAGGGTTAGAATCTTCACGCAGAAAAGGTGGTGTTTCATCGTCGACTCAGGGCGAACCGAGATCCGCCCTTCAAAGTCTCCCACTTACGCTAAGTATCCCGAATAAAAATCCAGTAACAGCATACAGTAAAGGTGCACGGGGTCTTTCCGTCCTGCTGCGGGTAGGCGGCATCTTCACCGCCACTACAACTTCGCTGAGCTTCTCTTGGAGACAGCAGTCAACTCGTTACACGATTCGTGCAGGTCGGAACTTACCCGACAAGGAATTTCGCTACCTTAGGACCGTTATAGTTACGGCCGACATTCACGGGGACTTGGGCTCAGAGCTTCGCGCTTGCGCGCTGACCCCTTACCGTAATCTTTCCGCATTGGTCACGTGTCACTCCCTATACGTCGTCTTGCGACTTAGCAGAGAGCTGTGTTTTTGTTAAACAGTCGGTTGACTCATTTTATTGCAGCCCCTCTTGCGAGGGGCGCCCCTTCTTCCGAAGTTACGGGGCTAACTTGCCGAGTTCCTTCAAGAGTTTTCACTCACGCGCCTTGGTATATTCTACCCACCCACCTGTGTCGGTTTCCGGTACGGGCACCTTAGTATGCACCGGGATTTTTCTCGGCAAAAAGGTTAAAAGATCCGCTCGAGCTTGCGCCCTCACGTCCCCTTGCGGGACCAGGATAATCAACACCTGGACTTTCTCACTTCTTGCGTGTCCCGGTTTAAATGTCGGTGGTGCAGGAATATTGAACCTGCTGGTCATCGCCTACGCCTTACGGCCTCGACTTAGATCCCGACTAACCCTGGGAGGACGAACCTTCCCCAGGAAACCTTGGGTTTACGGCGGACAGGAATTCAACCTGTCTTGTCGCTACTCATGTCTGCATCCTCACTTCCGGGCGCTCCACGGATGGTTTCCCTACCGCTTCACAGCACCAAGAACGCTCTCCTACCATGCATAAAAGTCGAAACTTCTATGTATCCGCAGCTTCGGTATACCGCTTGATCGCCAATCATTTTCGGCGCCAGGTCTCTCGATGAGTCAGCTATTACGCACTGTTTAAATGATGGCTGCCTCTAAGCCAACATCCTCACTGTTATAGAAACCTAACATCCTTTCCACTAAGCGGTATTTAGGCACCTTAGCTGGCGGTCTGGGCTGTTTCCCTTTCGACGATGAAGCTTATCCCCCACCGTCTGACTCCCGTACTGCGCCCTGCGGCATTCAGAGTTTGGTTGGATTCAGTACCCCGTTAGGGGCCATAGTCCATCCAGTGCTTTACCTCCGCAGGTCAGCGTACGAGGCTAGCCCTCAAGCTATTTCGGAGAGAACCAGCTATCACGGGGTTTGATTAGTCTTTCGCTCCTACTCACAGTTCATCAGAGAATTTTTCAACATTCACCTGTTCGGTCCTCCAGTTGCGGTTAAGCAACCTTCAACCTGACCATGAGTAGATCACCTCCGCTTCGGGTCTACTACCAGCGGCTTATTCGCCCGTTTCGGACTCGCTTTCGCTACGCCTCCACCCCAGAGGGGCTTAGACTCGCCACTGACAGTAACTCGCAGACTCATTAAGCAAAAGGCACGCCATCACCCTTGCGGGCTTTGACACCTTGTAAGCATATGATTGCAGGTACTATTTCACTCCGCTCACAGCGGTACTTTTCACCTTTCCCTCGCGGTACTTGTTCACTATCGGTCGCCAAGGAGTATTTAGCCTTAGACCGTGGTCGGTCTCACTTCACGCGAAGTTTCACGTGCATCGCGTTACTCAGGGTACCACTAGGCGTGTATTGGTTGTCGGGTACAGGTCTCTCACCTTCTTTGGAGCGACTTTCCATCCGCTTCCCCTAACCTTTACACTGCCATGTCGTGGCCCTATAACCCCAGGGTGCAAGCACCCTGGTTTGGGCTGTTCCGCTTTCGCTCGCCACTACTGACGGAATCGATTCTCTTTCTTTTCCTCCGGTTACTGAGATGTTTCACTTCACCGGGTGTTGCTCTACCCGTGCTATGTATTCACACGGGAGTTAGTCGAGATTAATCGACTAGGATTACTCCATTCGGAAATCCTCGGATCACAGCGTGCTTACCGCTCCCCGAGGCTTATCGCAGTTTTCCACGTCCTTCATCGCCTCTTGGCGCCAAGGCATTCATCATACGCTCTTTGTAGCTTGATCAATTGTTCTCTTGTTTTGCTCCGGGTAGTTAATGCCCGGAGCACTTTCAGACGCCTCAGCATAAAGTTGTATTTACCCGAGCTTTTGACAGGCCCTGCGATTACTAGTCGCAGAACCTACTAAAAGACTCAGTTAATTTACTTTACCTATAATTTTCAAAGAACGCCTGCGGCGGGCAGTTCGCTTACGCGAAAGACTGCTTTACCGCAGATTGTCCTCGGTGCGTGGCTTGTGGCCATCCAGCCGAAGACGAAATTCGTTATTTATTTTGGAAGAATTTTGCAGCCCCTTCTGCCTTTACCCTTCTTACTTTTACCTTTTTCCGTGGGCCTGACTGGGCTCGAACCAGTGACCCTGCGCTTATCAAGCGCATGCTCTAACCAACTGAGCTACAGGCCCTGTATTCGAGGCGTTCGTTTGAACCGACGGCGATCGCAGGTCGCCGCAACATCTGCCGTGCGCCAGCACTGGAGACAAGGGGATTCGAACCCCTGACCTATAGCTTGCAAAGCTACCGCTCTACCAGCTGAGCTATGTCCCCGTGGGCTGTCACAAGGTATGCGGTTAGCCGGAGGAGGTCAAGGTTGACGACCCTTCTCTTTCTTCCAAAATAGTATTTCCAAAGAACATGGCGACGCCGAGGCGTCGCGCGACTTTCAAATGAGACTGGATGGGCATTGCCATAAATGGGGTTGCCTGAGACAAAACCTTTCTTCTTTTTGCAAATTCGAGATTGAATTGTGCGTAACGTTGAGTACCTCTCGCTCTTTCGAGTTTTGAGGGTTTGAACGCGTGTCGATTTCTTGCGATCTCGATTTAGCGTTCGACCTGGCGCTGCGACTGTTTGGGTCTTTTTCCTCCGAAGAGGGAAGTATCAAAACGTGCAGGCGCTGCTCCTTAGAAAGGAGGTGATCCAGCCGCAGGTTCCCCTACGGCTACCTTGTTACGACTTCATCCCAATCACCGGCCATACCTTAGGGACACGAGGCCACTTCGGGTACAACAGGCTTTCATGATGTGACGGGCGGTGTGTACAAGGCCCGGGAACGTATTCACGGCGCCGTAGCTGATGCGCCATTACTAGCGATTCCAACTTCATGGAGGCGAGTTGCAGCCTCCAATCCGAACTGGGCTCAGTTTTATCGATTGCCTCCACCTTGCGGTCTCGGTTCATTCTGTACTGAGCATTGTAGTACGTGTGCAGCCCTGGCCGTAAGGGCCATCCTGACTTGACGTCATCCCCACCTTCCTCTCCGTTTCACAGAGCAGTCTGACTAGAGGGCCCCTTGCGGGGCAACTAATCATAGGGGTTGCGCTCGTTGCGGGACTTAACCCAACATCTCACGACACGAGCTGACGACAGCCATGCAGCACCTGTGCTAGCTGGTATTGCTACCTCGTCCCCGTTTCTGGGTTCTACTACTAGCATGTCAAGGCCAGGTAAGGTTCTTCGCGTTGCATCGAATTAAGCCACATACTCCACCGCTTGTGCGGGCCCCCGTCAATTTCTTTGAGTTTTAATCTTGCGACCGTACTTCCCAGGCGGTGCATTTAATGAGTTATCTACGACACAGACGGGGTCGAATCCGCCTACGCCCAATGCACACCGTTTACGGCCAGGACTACCGGGGTATCTAATCCCGTTTGCTCCCCTGGCTTTCGTGTTTCAGAGTCAGGAATCTTCCAGGTATCCGCCTTCGCCACCGGTGTTCCTTATGATATCTACGCATTTCACTGCTACACCATAAATTCCGATACCCCCTCCGATCCTCTAGCCGGGCAGTATCAAGCGCAGTTTCAGAGTTAAGCTCTGAGATTTCACACCTGACTTACCCGACCTCCTACACACCCTTTACGCCCAATGAATCCGAACAACGCTCGGGACCTCTGTCTTACCGCGGCTGCTGGCACAGAGTTAGCCGTCCCTTCCTCTCCGCATACCATCAAATGCGTCTACTGTTCATAAACGCACCCTTGTTCTGCAGTGACAGGAGTTTACAATCCGAAAACCTTCATCCTCCACGCGGCGTCGCTCCATCAGACTTTCGTCCATTGTGAAAAATTCTCGACTGCTGCCACCCGTAGGTGTCTGGACCGTGTCTCAGTTCCAGTGTGGCTGGTCGTCCTCTCAGACCAGCTACCCGTCATAGCCTTGGTGGGCCGTTACCCCGCCAACTAGCTGATGGGCCGCGGGCTTCTCAAGAAGCGCCAGGCCTTGCGGTCCCCGGCTTTGATCTTTCGATCACATGCGGTATTAATTCGGCTTTCGCCGAGCTATTCCCCACTTCTTGGTAAATGCCCACGTGTTACGCACCCTTTCGCCACTCAACTTACCATGTTATTGCTAACACGATAAGTCGCGTTCGACTTGCATGTCTTATCCACGCCGCCAGCGTTCGTTCTGAGCCAGAATCAAACTCTCCGTTAATTCAACCACTTGATACCAAGGGGTTGATCATTATCAAAAAGTAAGTCTGCGTCCCGCGGCTAGGCGGGGGCAGATTCTTCTGACCTTAATCGGTCAAAAACTTTGAGATCCTACCGATGGGAGTGCTGACTTGCGCCAGCCTTCATCCGCGTAGGAAAGAAACTCAACGTTCCGCACAATTCAATCTATTCGCTGTACTTCTTACTTAGGTTGTCTCCACCGAGTTTTCAAGCGCGGCTAACAAATGCGCCACTCGGTTCCAGTAAAGTGTTCAAAGATCGCAGATCGTTCAGTTTGGCGGGGTGAGGACGATCGGATTTGCATCCGACTTCCTGGCCCATCCGTCATCGAAATGTCGCTTTCGCGCCACTCGACGACGCTTCACCCGCGGTCTGCCATTCTTCGTTTTTAACCAAAGACTCGGACTGACTTGCGGATGACGCCGGAGACAAATTCGCCCATTCATGCCTCGCTTGAATCAGCTCGGCGGGTCAAATTGAAGTCTCAAACTGCACCATCTTCCCCATTTCGGGGTAAGGACAAACATACGGGAATCGAGAGGAGGGTCAATAGTTTTTTGAATATTTTTGAAGATTCTTTTGTGGGGGACTTATAGGCGATGGTTTTTCAGAGGTGAATTTTGACGGAACTCCTGCGGAGGGCGGTAACGGGATTGGGAATGAAATTTGCGGAATTTCTGAGAGGAGGAACATGAAAAGCGGAGGTTTCGCACAGAGGACTGAAGAGATGACTGCAGAGAGGGAGGCAGAGAAGACGGAAGATTGGCTGAGGGTTTCGCACGGCACACTCGTGTGGCGGACTGAAGAGGGGGAGACAGAGGAGGGCGGGGTAACGTATCGGTGAAAGCGTCTCACGTAGATCGCGTCCTACCATGTTTGAAACTCTCCTGCTCCCCCCCCTCTTCGGCCCTCTTCAGTTTTCTCTGCAAGTCCTCTGTGCGAAACGTCGGACTTACCTCGGTAAAAAGACGGCGTCGTAGGGATCGTGCCAGGCTTCGGTCCAGGCGGGTTCGTTGAGGAGGTCGAAATAGACGCGGGCGCTGCGGGGAAGAAGGATGGCGTCGGGCCGGGGCGATGCGAGGAGGTCGCGCCAGTCGCCCCGGGCGGAGAAGAAATCGTCGACGTGCCGGTAGGTTTCCGGGAGGTAGACAAGGTCGTAGCGGCCGTCCATGGAGACGCGCATTTTCCCGCGCAATTCCCAGAGCGCGTAGCTGCCGTAGTTGAAGGGGACGAGGAGGTTTCCGCGAATGTCCCGCCGTTGGAGAAAATTGACGGCGTCGACCGGATGCGCGACGTGGGGATATTCGAGGCGCAGTCCGGCTCCTTTCGGAAGGATGTACAAGGCGGTGATGAGCGGGACGAGGACAAGCGCCAATTTCATCGCAATGCCGCCGAGGCGGCGGAGCGGATCGGCGCTTTCCGCGGGCGTCTGTCCCGGTGGAAACAAGCCGGGAATGAGCGCGCCGGCGGCGACGGCAAAAAGCGAGGTGTGCCGGGCGGATGTCATGGCGAGGGCCATGAACAGGCCGATGAGAATCACGGCGGTCCGGTCGATCTGTTTCCAGCCTTTCCGGTAA
This sequence comes from Methylacidiphilales bacterium, assembly GCA_035948935.1. Lineage (GTDB taxonomy): Bacteria > Verrucomicrobiota > Verrucomicrobiia > Methylacidiphilales > UBA1321 > JABDGH01. The sequence goes on from DASZIP010000010.1 coordinate 29,146, forward strand.
ATTTGAATCGTGAGGGCGAGAAGGACTCCGAGGAATAAGAGTTTGAAGCCGAGGTAGTTAACGATGTACGAATTCCAGGAAACGGGCGCCCATTCACCGAAGCCGCGGCGGGTGGTGGTCAGGGCGCGTCCGGTGGCGATCCAAAGCTGCGCGCCGAAGGGATTGATAAGGGTGGCGAGGGAGCAGAGGGCGAGGCGGAGTGCCCATTTTTTCCAGGATCCTCGGTAGACAAGTTCGATCACGGTCACGGCGAGGAGCCACGCCAGTCCGATCGCGAAGCCTCCGTGGAGATTGGCCCAGACGATCATGGTCACGATGTAAAGAAACGTGGGAATGGGGCGGCCGTGGCGTTCGCACTGGAACCAGAAGACCCAGAGGGCTAAGAGGATGTGGGTGAAGACCATGCACCGCAGGGTCGAGTCGAACGAGGGGAGGAGCGCAAGCAGAACCAGGGCGTAGAAGGCGGTGAGCGCCAGGGTCGGCGTGCGGTCGCGGCTTCCGGCCCAAACAACCAGCGCGAGGGTGACGGCGAGGGTGACGAGTTTGGCTGCGACGATGGCCGCGCCGCCGCCCCATTGCCATAGTGCGTAGAAAATTAGCGCGCTGCCCCATTCATGATCGGCAACTTGTTTGTAATCAAAAAGATAGCTGAATGCGTCGCCGGGAGGAAAATGTCCCGTTTGCCAAAGATATTCACCCACCGCAAGCCGGTGCCAGAGATCGGGATCGGCCGGATTGGTGACGGTGGCGGCGGCCCAGACGAGAACGAGGAGGTAAATCCAGAAAATGAATCTTGTCCATGGCATCGACACCCGATTAGCGCACCACAAAACAGTACGGTTTGAACAGGATTTTTCCGGGCGTGGGATGCCGCACTCCTGAGCAGGACTTTCTTGCATTTGGAGGGAGGGAGTTGCAAATTTCCAGCGGCATGTCGCAACAATTTGCAAAAGACGTTACGATGGATGGCGTGCGGGGCCGCGAGGAGAATCTTCTTTTCGGCATTTTGGCCGGAGCCGTCGCGGCCATCCTTGGGGCGGCGATTTGGATGGGAATCACCGTCGTGACGGGACTGCATGTGGGGTATGTGGCTCTCGGCGTAGGCGCGTTGGTGGGAATGACGGTCCGTTATTTTGGCAACGGGAGGGGGATGATTTTCGGAATTGTCGGCGCGATTTTGACGTTGCTCGGCTGCCTGGGCGGAGAAGTTTTGACGGTGGTTCAACTTGCGAGCACGCCTCAACGCGATTTTTTTACCACGCTGACGACGAGTGATCTGACCCAACTGCTCGCCAACATCGTCGATCAGATGAGTCCGATCATGTATCTGATTTACGCCATCGGCATCTTCGAGGGTTACAAGCTTTCGATTCGAAAATGAGGGGAAGATTTTTGGACAGGATTAACAAGATTTACAAGATTATGGGGAATTCAACGGATTTTAGACAGGAGGAACATGAAGGACATGAAGAAGGAGAAATAGGATTAATCCTATCTAAAAAATTCCCCTTCATCGGCCTTCATGTTCCTCATGTCAAAATTCAGACTGTCTTCCAATCCTGTTAATCTTGTTAATCCTGTCTAAAAATTCTGTTTAAAACTTCGCGCGGAGCTGGCGGATGGGCAGGCCGAGAGCCCGTCCCAGTTTTTGCACGAGCCCGCGCCGACGCTGGAGGTCGGTCGAGAGGACCGAGTTGTAACAGCGGAAATAAGCGGTCTGCGTGTGGGGATCGACGTGGTCGAGTTGCGATTGCTGCGCGGCGTCGGGGCCCACGAGTTCCGCCCAGAGCGTTTGGTACCGCGCCGGGTTATGGGTCTGGCGTTGCTCGATGGAACCGAGGACATGGTTGAGCGCCGTCTGCGTCGTCTGGTTCGCGGGGCGGGCCCGGTTTTCCGATGCGGCGTGGGAAGCGGTGAAGCGGTCCTGCTCCCCGGCGGTGAGGGCGCGGCCGAGCGCGGCGACGGGAACATGGCGCAGGGCGTGTTGAGCGCTTTCCTCGGCAAGTTGCGCGTAGGCGAGCGCCTCGACCCGCGGCTTGAGCTGGCGCAGGAGGAGATCGACGGGCAGGTCGAGGCCGGATTGGCGCGCCTGGAGGAGAAGCCGGCGCTGAATGTCGAGCCGGACTTCGCGGTAGCGGCGCGTTTCGACGACGAGGTAAGGCTGCGCGGTCGAGCCGTCGCCGAGCACGCGGCGGAGGCCGTTCGCTTCAACGCGCTTTCGCTGGACCTTCGATTTGAGGTCGCGTCGAAGGGCGAGTTCGCGATAGGTCTTGAATTCCTCGCGCTTTCCCCGTTCATCGCGGGGCGTGATGAATTTACGGGGCATAATCGTCCAAAGCTCGGAGTTGGCGGAAAGTGTAAAGGCCGGTGTCGTGACCGTCGTTCCAGGACGGCTGGAGCGCGTAGCCTCCGACAAAACGGAAGCCGCGCATCTCGAAGCTGTGCGGACCGTAGTTGACATGGGGGCGCTGAATTTCGCCCATGACGTCGGGCTCGCCCCCGCACGACGCACACGGGCAGGCGCGGCGAAGTTTTTCGAGCGGGATGTAGCTTTCCTTGCCGTCGTTCCAGGCCAGCGCGAGTTCGTCGCCGATGACCTCGACGCGAAGGGGATGAAGCGGGGCCGTATCGGGCATGAAGAAAAGTTAGCGACGGCCGCAAACCGCCGCTACATTATAAATTCATGATTCGCCATCTCTACGCGCATACGCCGTTCTGCGCAAAGATATGCCCCTATTGCGCCTTTTACGTGCACCGGGGCGGCGCGGCGGCGCAGCGGGAATTTGTCGCGGCGTTGCGCGCGGAATGGCGGTGCGCGCGGGAGGAATTTGCCCTCGCCCCGGAAACGGTTTATTTCGGCGGCGGAACGCCTTCGATTTTGTCGGCGGAATTATTTTCAGAAATGGCGGAGGAGTTGTCCCTCCAGCCCGATTCGCCCTCGCGTGAGTTCACGCTGGAAGTGAATCCCGCGACGGTGACGCCGGAAAAGGCGGCGGCGTGGCGCGCGGCGGGCGTGAACCGGATCAGCCTCGGCGCGCAGTCGTTCGATGCGGACATGCTGGCAATTCTGGGGCGCCAGCACGCGCCGGGCGACATCGCGGAAACATGCGCGTTGTTGCGCGAACACGGCTTCGAGAACATCAACATCGACCTGATGTTTGCGCTGCCGGGGCAAAGCGAGGCGGCGTGGGAAGAGACGTTGCGGGCCGCGCTGGCCTGCGGGCCGAAGCATGTCTCGGCCTATGCGCTGACCTACGAGGAGGACACGCCTTTCTTCAAAAAATTGCAACGGGGCGAGTGGCGGCAAAACGAGGCGCGAGAGATCGCGATGTTCGAGCGGACCCGCGATTTGCTGGGCGCGTCGGGGTTTGTCGATTACGAGATTTCGAATTTCGCCCGGCCCGGTTTCGAGTCGCGGCACAATCTCGCCTACTGGCGCGGCGCCGATTATCTGGGGCTGGGCCCGGGCGCGTGCTCGACGGTCGGCGGGTTGCGCTGGCGCAACATGCCCGATACGCGCGTCTACGCGGAACGGATTTCCCTCGGCGAATCGGTCCGGGTGGAGATGGAGACGCTCGACGCGGCGACGCGGGCGAAGGAGCGGATCATGTTCGGCCTGCGGATGCGCGAAGGGGTTCTTCGCGCGGAGTTCGGCGGGGCTGAATCGCAATTGGGCCAGCTCGCGGCGCACGGCCTGGCGTTCGAGGAGGAGGGGCGCGTGCGCCTGACCCGGCGCGGGCAACTCGTAGCCGACAGCGTCGCCGGGTTGTTTGTGTGAATGGAACCGGCCGGTCCCCGCGATTGACGACCCTCGAAGCTGTTATTCCCTCACCTGAAGAAGCGGGTCGGTTCCTTCCACCGCCCGAAACTTACTTCGTGGAAAAGCGGGCGCGCAGGGCGAAGATGAGCATGACCGCGCCGAAGGCGAGGAGGACGAGTCCCCACCAGAAGTTGATGTTGATGCCGAGCGAACCTTGATAGGTGGCGGCATCGGATCCGGTGGCGAGGCCGTAGACCACCAGCAGGCCGCCGAGCAGGGAAAACATCATGCCGATTGGAAGGCGTATATCGAGACCCATAAAGTATCCTTTCTACCAAAAGTAAATGTTGAGAACGAGACAAGCAAGAAGAAGCAACGTTCCGAGGAAGGCCGGGGTCCCGTACCACGCCTGGTCGGGTTCGCGGACTTTTTCGGTGAGCGAATAGACGAGGCCCTTGAGTTCCTCGTCGCTCTTGGTGCGGGAGGTGGCCAGTGAGATCGCGACGGTGAGGAGGAAGCAGCTCAAAAAGGCGAAGCTCGCCAGCCAGAAATTCTGGGCCATTTCGCTGGGGAACGTTTGCACCTGGGAAATCCACGCGCCCTTGATGCCGGGGGTATTGCCCGCCGCGATGGTGCAGCCGTGAAAGAGCATCGAGGTCAGCGTTCCGCCGCAAAGCCCGAAGAAGGCGCCGTGGCTGGTGGCGCGCTTCCAGAACATGCCGAGCAGGAACGTGGCGAAGAGGGGCGCGTTGACGAAGCCGAAGACGAGCTGGATGATGTCCATCGCGTTGGAATAATTGCGGGCGACAAGGGCGCACAATCCGCTCAGGACGATGCCGACAAAAGTAACGTAATGGCCCATGCGCATGTAGTGCTGGTCGGTTTTGTTCGGCGCGAGGTAGGCCTGGTAGAGATCGTAGGTCCAGACGGTGTTGAAGGCGGTGACGTTGCCCGCCATGCCCGACATGAAGGAGGCGAGCAGGGCGGTGAGTGCGAGACCCATCAAACCGGGCGGGCAATACCTTGTGACCAGCGAGAGGATGACGCCGTTGTAGTCGGGATCGGCGACCGCGCCCTGCAGACGCGCTTTGATGTCGTCGTCGCTCATCGGCTGGGCGTTGTTGTCGCCCACTAGCGCCGCGATCTTGTCGGCATTCAGGTTGTGATGGACGGCGGCGGCGATGGGAGCGGTGACAGGAGCAGGATCGTTCCGGTTCATTCCAGGCTGTTTGGAGGCGTCCCTCACCGCAGCAATGGCCGCCGGATAGTCACCATCGGAAATTTGCACGCCCGGCAGGCTATAACCGCCCTTGCCAGTCGCCGCCAGCCCCACGGCGATCATGCCGGGCAAAATCACCAAGACCGGGAAGAGCATCTTGGGCAGGGCGGCGATGAGCGGGGTGCGACGCGCCGCGCCCATGTCCTTGGCGGCCATGGCGCGCTGGACGACGAGGAAGTTGGTGCACCAGTAGCCGAACGAGAGGACGAAGCCGAGTCCGAAGACCATGGCAAAGAGATCGACTCCCATGGGATTGGCCGTCGGGCCCGCGATGATCGGCCTCCAGGCGCTGGTCCAGGCGTCGGGGCCGAAATCGTGCGAGGTGTTGAGGCCGAGCTTGGTCGGGTCCTGCGAAACGCCGTGCAGGATGTCCTTGAGCGCGTCCCAGCCGCCGACGTCCTTGAGTCCCAGCCAGACGACCGGCGCAAAGCCGAGGACGATCATGAAAAACTGGAGGACCTCGGTGTACATGGCCGAGGTGAGTCCGCCCTTCAAGACATAGACGAGCACGACGCCGGAACAAATCACGAGGCTGAAGAAATAGTTCCAATGGAGCAGACTATGCAGGAGCTGGGCCAGCGCGTTCATCGAGATGCCGGAGGCGAACACCGTCATTACGGCGAACGTCATCGAGTTGAAGCAGCGGGTCCGTTCGTCGAAGCGCATTTTGAGGTATTCGGGGACGGAGCGCGCTTTCGATCCGTAATAGAACGGCATCATGAAGACGCCGAGGAAGACCATCGCGGGAATGGCGCCGAGCCAGTAGAAATGACACGTCGCGATGCCGTACTTGGCGCCGCTGGCGGCCATGCCGACGAGTTCCAGAGCGCCGAGGTTCGCCGAGAGGAACGCCAGGCCGCAGACCCACGCCGGAATCGAGCGGCCCGAGAGGAAAAAGTCGGCGCTGGTCCGCATGTAGCGCTTGAGGGCGAAGCCGATCCCGACGACGAACCCGACGTAGATCAGCATGATGGAATAGTCGATGAATTGAAGATGTTGAGGTTGCATAGTCGATTTACCGAAAAGATTCCGCGCGGTGCGATGTGATTCCCATAATCGCAGCCCACACAATTCCCAAGTGTCTTTGGGAATACAAGAGCAAATCATCCCTCCGGACAAAATTTCCGGCCCTCTCCCGGCGGCCTCTATTCGGTCTTCAGAACCCGTTCGCCGAGGTTGAGCCGGCGGACGATGGTGAGCGCGGCGGAGAGATCGCTGCTGCGGCGGGCGAGGGATTTGACCAGTCCCTCCGCCTGTTCGAAGGCGTTTGCGCTTTCCTCCTCCAGCCCAAGGGTCTGCAAACTGACGCCGAGATCGTACCAGGCCTTGGCGTCGTCGGGAGCAAGTTCCACCTCGCGCTGGAAATGATCTCGCGCCTGCGCATGGTCGCCCCGATCGGAAGCGAGCATCCCCATGTTATGCCACGGCAGGGGACTGTCGGGACGCAATTCGGTGGCGCGGAGGTAGGCCTCGCTCGCGAGGTCGAGCTGTTCGGCCTTGTGATGCGCCGTCCCAAGCGCGAGCCAGGCGGAGAAATCGTCGGGGTGGGTCTGGGTGATCTGGCCGTAAAAATCGGCGGCGCGCGCGTGGTCTCCGGCCCTGGCGAAAGCGGCGGCGATTTCCCGGGTCGCGATGGGTTCCAGTTCGTTGCCCGGATCGGCGCCCCGGGCCTGCTGGAGTTTTTCCACCGCGTCATCAAGTTCATCCCGGCGCGCCGCGATCATGGAGAAGTAATAGAGGACGTAGGTGAAAAAATCGGGGCTATCACCGGTCATGTTGAAGGCCTCGGTCGCCTTGACCATGTTATCGAGCTGAAAGTGGACGACGCCGAATTTGAACCAAGCCGAATGAAGGGCGGGCTGGAGATGGATGGCCTGTTGGCAGGCCTCGGCCGCTTCGGGCAGGCGATTCATCGCGCTCAGCGCGGAGGCGAGGTTGTCCCAGGCGCGCGCGTAATCGGCCTTCAACTCCAGCGATCGGCGCGCGGCCCGTTCCGCCTCGGCGTGGTCGCCGCGCTCAAACCAGACGGCGCTGAGATTGCACCAGGTCTTGGGGTTGCCGGGATCGACTCGCACCGCCTCCTGGTAGGAGGTCACGGCCTCGTCGAGACGGCCCATTTTTTGGCAAACGAGTCCGCAATTGAACCAGCCTTCGACCGCCCCGGGTCCCAGGTCGCGCAACTGAAGAAAAGCGGCGAGGGCCTCTTCGAAGCGGCCGTAATCGTAGGCAGTGAGCCCGAGTTGCGCGTAGTAGGCCTGCAATTCCTCCTTGGGCGCGCCGGCTTTTCGCGCTTCGTCCAGGGCCGCGGCGGCGCCCGCGAAGTCGGTTTGCGAAAGGAGCCCGCGCACGCGGCCCAGCGGCTTGTGGAAATCGCCGATGGCCGATTTCACCGCGCCCGACTTGCGCCAGACCTCCTGCTTGCGGCCCAATTCGCCCGCGGTCTCGTCCAGATGGGTGCGCGTATCGACGACGTTGGCGAGCTTGGTCGTCTTGCGAAGGAGCGCGCCGACCTCGGGCTTGGAAGGCGCGGCTTCATCGAGGCCGCTGTGGGCCGATTGATCGGTCATCCCCCGGGCGACGGCGAGGGCGGCGGCGACCTGCAACTGCTCGATGTCCCGGTCTTTCGGCGCGAATTGGCGCGCGATGTCAAAATGCTTGAGCGCGATGGCGGGCATCCGGAATTCCTCCAGGTAGGCGATGCCGATTTCCTTGAGGAGATTCGGATTGTTGAACGAACGCTGAAGGCGCTCAAAAAGAGCCGCGTGAAAACTGGTGATGGTGATCGTACTGTCGGCGGCTTTGCTCGCCTCGGCCAATTTTTCAACCCCTTCGTGAATCACCGTCAGGGTCCTCGCGCTGAACATGTCGCCCTTCACGGCGTGAACGGTGAGAAGATCGATCCAGGATTGCGGATCGAAAACGGGGGATGACGGCGGACCGGATTCAGAAGCCACGGAGGTATTTTAGCTCATTCCGATGTTTATACCAGAGGAGATTCCGGAGTCGTCCGTGGCGCCCGCTTCGTCCCGCCGCCTGGGATCGGGAAGCGGCGGGGTGTTTTCCAACTCTTGCTCCTTGACGTGCTCGCGCGGCAAGGGAAGCGGCTGCGTCTGGTCCTGCTGCTGCATCGGAAACAGAGAGGGCTGCTGCGGCGAGGAGTAGGGCTTGTCGAGTTGCTCGAGTTTGACGTCGACCTCGATGCCCAAAAAGACGGCGGGCACGCCGGTGAAGGAACCCGATATGGGCGTGGCGGCCTCGGGATGGCGCGACACGGCAACGGCGACATGCTGCGATCCGACCACCGTGCCGCTCGTCGGATCGAAACCCTTCCATCCGGCGCCGGGCAGGTAGACCTCCGCCCAGGCATGCGTCGAGGCGTGCCCGGCCTCGGTCGCCTCGCAAAGCATGTACCCGCTGACAAACCGGGCGGCGAGGCCCCAACTCCGGCACGCCTCGATGAAGAGGGTCGCGAAATCGCGGCATGATCCGCTGTTTTTCTCGAGCGTCCGGCTGGGACGCTGCACGCCGAATTCGTCGCGGCGGGTGTAGGTGAACGTCTCGCTGACAAACCGGTTGAGCCTCTTCAACAGCGAGACCGTCTCGACGAGCTTGCCGGGCTCCCAGAATTGTCCGAGCCATTGGCGGACGCGCTCCGCGTCAGTGGGAAAGACGATGTGCGTAAACGCGGTCAGCTCGGGGAGCGTCCACGGGTCGTAGACGAACGGGTAGTGGACGGCGTAGGGCTCGACGCGGAAGTCGAGCGGATCGGAGTCGTAGTGATCGAGGACCAGTTCGCTGTAGATCATCATCTCGTCGGCCCGTTCCGTGAAATCGACCAGCGCGATGCTGTTGCCGTTCACGTCGCGCATCCAGTGGACCGTATGCGCGGGCCGGATGGTGAGGATCGAGCTTTCGATGTGGAGATCGTGCCCCTCGCGCGGACGCACCATGACGCGATGCGGGCCGAGCCGGACCGGTTCGGCATAACGGTAGGCGGTGCGATGCTGGATCCGGATTTTCATGCCTTCAACGTTGCATTTTGCGTTCCAAGAAAAGAGCGAAAGGAGGGCGAAGTCGAGCTTAAGCGCCGCCATCCAATCGGGCGGCCCGGGCCACTTCCCCTCGTTGCCAAGTATTTGGGAACAAGGGAAACAAAAACCACCCGCCGCCCAGGGTGCGGCGGCCACCCGGTTCATCTTGGCTCGGAGGCGCGGTTGTGAGATACATGGCGGTCAACTCTTCTCCTCCCCATGCCCGGATCTTCCCACCGCTTCCGCGACGAGCTCGAACAATTCGCCGTCGATGTCATTCTGGAGCGGCGCTGGGGTTTTCGCGCCGGTCTTTTTCGCTTCTTTCTTTGGGGCCTTTCGGGCCTGTACCGGATCGGGGTGCGGTGGCGGCTTTGGTGGTTCGAGACGCGGCTCGGCTCGGTGCACGCGCTGGGCTGCCTGGTGGTGAGCGTCGGCAACCTGACCGTGGGCGGCACCGGGAAGACGCCGGTGGTGGAGCTTTTCGCCCGCGAATTGACCCGGCGCGGCCGCAGGGTCGCGGTGTTGAGCCGCGGATATAAAAGCCAGCCGCCGCCTTTTCCGCAGCAGTTGCTCGACCGGTTCCGTCCCCTGGACCAGCGGCACCCGCCGCGCGTCGTTTCCGACGGCCGCTCGCTGCTCCTCGACTCGGAGATGGCCGGCGACGAACCGTTCATGCTCGCGTCGAACCTGAAGGATGTGCTCGTGCTGGTCGACAAGGACCGGGTCAAGAGCGGCCTCCATGCAATCCGCAAATTCGGCTGCGACACTCTTTTGCTGGACGACGGGCTGCAATTTCTGCGCCTGAAGGAGCGGCTCGACATCGTTCTTGTCGACAGCGAATCGCCGTTCGCCAACCGGTACCTGCTGCCGCGCGGCCTGTTGCGCGAGCCACCCGAGGAGCTCCGCCGCGCCAACATTATTTTCATCACGAAGTGCGACGGGCGCGACCTTGGCGAATTGCGCGCCGAATTGCGCCGCTACAACAACCACGCCGAATTCGTCGAGTGCGCGCACAAACCGCTCCATCTCGAGGAAATTTTCACCCACGAGGTCGTGCCTCTCTCCTTTTTGAAGGACCTGCGCATCGGGATGATTTCGGGCATCGCCCGGCCCGAAAGCTTCGAGGAGGGCCTGCGGAAACTGGGCGTGGAGCTGATTTATTCCCGCCGCTTCGCCGATCATCACCGGTTCAGCGAGGGCGAAATCGCCAAGATGTTCGAGCGGAGCAAGGCGCGCGGCGCGCGGGCGGTGATCACGACGGAAAAGGATTCGGTGCGCTTCCCGCGCCTCGGCAAGCGGCCCCTCCCCGTCTATTTTCTCCGGGTCGAAATTGAAATCATCCGCGGCCACGACGCCTTCCATCGCTGCCTGGAGCAGATGTGCCGATACAATGAGCCTCCCGTTTCCGCGCCGGCTCCCGAACCTCTCCTCGCGCCCTCCTGAAATTATGGCCGCCGAAGAGACTCCCCAGCGGACGTGGCGAATCGCCTTTCTGCGACGGCGCTTTTCCCCGACCGGGGGCGCCGAACGCTACCTGTTGCGCCTCGCCTCCGGACTGGCCGCACGGGGCCATCAGATCACCCTCTATTGCGAGGAGTGGTCGCCGCGCGAAAATCCCTTTCAGGAGGTGCGCAAAATCGATTCCGACGATCCGGTTTCCTTCGCCCGGAAGATCGTGATCAAGCCGATGCGGAACAGGCACGACATCATCTTCAGCTTCGAACGCGTGCCGCACTGCGATCTTTACCGGGCGGGCGACGGCGTCCACGCCGACTGGCTCGCCTATCGCCGGGCTTTCCATCCGGTGATGGGCCGGGTCCGCACGCTGCTTCGCCCGAAGAACGACGGGTTGCGCCGTTTGGAAGCGCAGGTGTTTGCGCCCGGCGGCGTTCGCCGCGTGATTTGCAATTCGCGCTTCGTCGCGGACCAGATCGTCAACCGCTTCGATTTTCCGTCCGATCGCATCGACGTGATTTACAACGGCGTCCCCTACCAGCAGTTCAGCATGGGCGACCGCGCGCTGGGGCGCCGCGCGCTCCAGTTGAACCCCGATGATTACGTCGTGCTGCTGGTGGGCGCGGGCGCCGAGCGCAAGGGCCACGCCATCGCCCGCGACGCCATGTGCCGCATCAAGAAGAAATATGCGAAGCTGTTGATCGTCGATTCGCCGCCGCCGGTCGCGATGCCCCATGTCTACGCCGCCGCCGACGTCTTCCTGCTTCCCACGCTCTACGACCCCTTCGCCAACGTCACCCTCGAGGCGCTGGCCGCGGGACTGCCGGTCATCACCTCCGCGCAAAACGGCGCTTCGGAAATCATTGAGGACGACAAAAGCGGCTTCGTCCTGCCGCGCGCGGATGACGACAAACTCATCGTGCATCTTCTCGATTACCTGGCCGATCCGGCCCATCGCGCCCGTTTTCGCCAGCCGGCGCAGGCCCTCGCCCAACAGTACGACCTGCCCCGAAACCTGAACGCGACGCTGGCGGTTTTTGACAAGCTGGCGCGATGATGACTGCAAGAATCAGGACTGGAGTTCAGGCACGTGCTCATCTTCGTATTTCTCGATGAGCACACCGATGACTTCCATGAGCGATGCGAGCGGATGGTTTTCGTTCTCGCCAACCTCATCGACAAGGCGGTCGAGGAAGGCGGTCAACTCCCGGTAGTCCTTTTCGGTATGGGGCACGTGAAGGGTCTCGGCCACGGACGGCCATGCCGTCTTGGTTTTATCGATTTGAGCGAGAGTCATCGGTTTTTCCAGGTTCCTTTGTCGTAATCGCGATGGAGGAGTATAGCACGAATGTAGACTCTGGCGCGATTATAATGGAGGGCGGCGATAAGACGATACTTATTGCCTCCGATATTAAACACCGTCTTGTTATCAACCTGATCGGCACTCGGAAACGCCTCCCGCAATTGAGCAAAGTTGGCGAACCGACGGGATTTCATCACGCGATACCAATGATCGAGAGCACTTAGCGCATCGGGATGACTTTCCGCAAATTCATTCAGTCTCTTCCGGGTAATGACGTGGACGGGGAATCCCTACACCAAATCCCCCAGGGAACAAGCCTCGTGCAAGCTGCACACGTTCCTCCGCCACTGGGGTGGTCATCGTCTATCCAAGTCAGGTCCGCCGGACGAGGGTCAAACCCCAGATGGCCACGCCGGCGGAGACGAACACCGCGAGCAGCGACACCCAGAACGGAATACTCGTCGTGCCCAGTATCACCGACCAACCCAGCACAAGCCGCATCAGATGCATCAATGCCACAAACGCGAAGATGACGGTGGTCATGATCAAATAAGATCGAGTCTTCATGGTTGAATTCCTTTCTATTTAAACATACGCCTAGATTTGTCTTTCGCGAGAGGTAGTTTAGGATGAACAACCATGGACGTTCTCTCTGTGAAAGAAATGGTCGCGCGCGAGGAGCAGGCGTTCCGTTCCGGCGTGACCGCCGGCGCCCTGATGGAGGCCGCCGGGGAAGCGATGTCCGGACGCATTGCGGCGATCTATCCGCACACGCGGATTTTTCTCGTGCTGGTGGGCAAGGGCAACAACGGAGGCGACGGGCTGGTGGCGGCCCGGCATCTGGCGAACGCGGGAAGGCGCGTGCAGGTCGTGCTCACCGCCCCGGGAGATGAACTCGGCGATTTGCCGCGCGCCCAGCTCGCGCAATTCCACGGGCTGTTTCCGAGCCCCGAAATCTCGCCCTGGCGCGACGACCTCGACTTCCCCGGCGCCGACGGTGTTGTGATCGACGCGCTTTTGGGCAACCAGGCCCGCGGGGCGCTGCGCGGAGTCGTGGCGCAGGTCGTCGCAAAATTGAACGCGGCGCGAGCGGCCCGTTTCTTCCGCACCGTCGCGCTCGATCTGCCGAGCGGCCTGGCGGCGTTCGAGGATGAAAAAAACTGCCGTTCGCCGGACAGGGACGCCGCCGTGGTCGCCGACGTGACGATCGCGGTCGGCTTTGCGAAAGACGTGCTGGTCCGCGAAACGCTCTCAGCCTGGGTCGGACGGCTCGAAGTCGTGCCGTGGAACAATATCCCAACGCAAGCGGCGGCGCGTCAGGCTCTTGTCGCGCACGAACTGGCCGGCCTGCTTCCGCGCCGGAGCGCGCTTTCCCACAAGGGCGATTTCGGGCGGCTCGCCATCGTCGCGGGGAGTCCCGGCTTCACCGGCGCGCCCGTCCTCTGCGCCCAGGCCGCGGTGGCGATGGGCGCGGGATTGGTCTCGGTGGTGACGCGGCCCGACGCGAGTTCCATTGTCGCCGCGCATGCGCCGCCCGAAGCGATGGTTTCCGGGTGGCCGAAGGGCGATGATGCGCCCGCCGTCGTGGCAAACGCCTCGGCCATCGCAATCGGGCCCGGCCTGGGCGTCGATGCGGAAACGGTGAAAATGCTGCGCTCGGTCCTGGCGGTCGGTTGTCCGGTGCTCATCGACGCCGACGGCCTGAATGCGCTCGCGCAAAACCCCGGCCTGTTGCGTGAGGCGAGAGGGCCCGTTCTGCTCACGCCTCATCCCGGTGAAATGACGCGGCTGATCGGGCGCAAATTCGACGCGGCGGAACGCGAATCGGTGGCGCGGGATTTCGTCGACCAGCATCAAGTCACGCTTGTCCTGAAGGGAACGCGCACGCTGATCGCCGCGCCGAAGCAGCCGCTTTCCATCAACACCACGGGCAACCCGGGTCTGAGCGCAGGCGGTTCGGGCGACACGCTTTCGGGCATCCTCGGCGCGCTTCTCGCGCAGGGGCTCGCGCCGCTCGATGCCGCACGACTCGGCGTCTGGGTCCACGGTCACGCCGCCGACCTGGTCCTGGCCGAACGGGGCTGCGAGGAGGGCCTCACGCCGACATTGCTCAGCGCCCATCTTGGCACGGCGCTCGTGTCGTTGCGCGGACAGGCCGCCGCGCCCGCCGGTCTGCTCGAACGCGCGCAGGGGAAAGAATGAATCTCGATTCGCTCCTTCAGGGCGAACTCGCCAAACTCGAAGAGGCGGACCTCCGCCGCACGTTGCGCGTGACGGACGCGGGAATGCTCAACTTCGCAGCCAACGATTATCTCGGATTAAGCCTGCATCCCGCCCTGATCGAAGCCGCGCGGCGGGCCGCGGCTGATCGCGGCACCGGCGCGGGCGCATCGCGATTGGTGACCGGCACCAGCTCGGCCGTTCTCGCCCTGGAGGAACGACTCGCCGCGTGGAAGGAAAAGGACGCCGCGCTCGTTTTCAGCAGCGGTTATGCCGCCGCGCTTGGGACGATTCCGGCCCTTGCCGGGAAAGGAGACACCGTCGTTCTCGACAAACTCGCCCATGCCAGCCTGATCGACGCCGCACGGTTGAGCGGCGCGACGGTGCGCACATTTCCCCACAACGACATGGGCCGCCTGGACGCCCTGCTCGCAAAAATCTCCCGCGCCAAAACGCGCGTTCTCGTCGTCACCGAATCGATTTTTTCGATGGACGGCGACGCCGCGCCGTTGCGCGAGCTGGTCGAGATCAAGGACCGGCATGGCGCGTGGCTTCTCGTCGACGAGGCCCACGCGACGGGTCTCTACGGCGCGACGGGCGCGGGTCTGGTGGCCGAGGCGGGACTGAGCGCACGCGTGGAAATCGTCATGGGCACACTGAGCAAGGCGCTTGGAAGCGTGGGCGGATTTATCGCGGGATCGCGCGCGCTCATCGACTGGCTCGTCAATCGGGCGCGGAGTTTTGTCTATTCGACGGCGCTTCCGCCCGGAGTAATCGCGGCGGGCTGCGCGGCGGTCGAGCTGTGCCAGACGCACGAGGGGGCGGCACTGCGCGGGCGGCTTTGGGAAAACGTCGCCCGTTTTCACGCCGGATTGCCGGCCCGCTGGAAAAGAGGAACGCTTTCCAAAAGCGCGATTCAACCGCTGATCTGCGGCGAGGCCGCCGCCGCCCTCGAACTCGCGGCAACCCTGCGAAAAGCGGGCTTTCTCATCCCCGCCATTCGCCACCCGACCGTCCCGCGCCACGCCGCGCGGCTGCGCGTGACTCTCAGCGCGGGCCATGGCGGGAAAGAGATTGATGCGCTTAACGGGGCTTTAGCAACTCGCCTCCGCTCAAAATGACAGCTTTTTAATATTTGAACGGCTCTCACCCGGCAACGTCGAAAGAGAGACCGCCTTAAATTTGGTGTCAGAAGCGCCGGGTGAAATGCGATCAACAGAAACAGGAGGGATCGCAACGCGCCCTTGGCTAATTTTGAGATAAGTTCTAGAACTATGCTCATGCCCTCACTCGTCCAAAAAATTGAGCCCGGCGACGTCATCGGACGCTGCCGGATCATCCGCGAACTCGGCCGCGGCGGCGTGGGGACGGTCTATCTGGCCGCGCACCAGACGCTCCAGATCGAAGTCGCCCTCAAGGTCCTTTCCCCTTCCCTGTCGATGGACAATCCGGGCCTCGCCGAACGCTTCATCCGCGAGGCGCAACTGGCGGCGCGGATCCGGCATCCGAACGTCATTGCCGTCATGGACGCAGCCCACGACGAAACCACCGGCCTCTATTATATCGTGATGGAATATGTCGGCGGCGGCTCTCTTTCGTGGCATTTGCGGCACGGCCCGCTGCCGGAGGCGAAGGCCCTCGCCATCGTCACCGGCATCGCCAACGCCCTCGTCATCGCCGAGGAAAACCGAATCGTCCACAGGGACATCAAGCCCGACAACATCATCCTCGACTTGCGCGGAACCGCCAAGTTGGCCGATCTCGGCCTGGCCAAGCACGAGATCGATTCGCGCCTCACCCTGACGCTGGGCGGCAGCTTCATGGGCACGCCCGCCTACATGAGTCCCGAACAGGCGCGCGACGCGAAGATCGCCGACACCCGCGACGACATCTACAGCCTTGGCGCGAGCTTCTACGAATGCCTCACCGGCCAACCGCCGTTCCAGGGAGAAAACCCCTACAACATCATGAGCGAGCTTTTGACCAAGCCCTCGCCGAAACCCCGCGCGCTGCGACCCGACGCCTCCCGCTCGGCGGACCTGATCTGCCGCAAGATGATGGCCAAGACGCGCGATCTGCGTTACGCCGGCGCCCGGGCCCTGCTCCACGATTTGCAGCACGCGCAGGTTTATGGCGATTCCGGCCTCGACCGCCTGGAAGCGGCCGGCTTTGACCACGATTCGATCACGGCGCGCCAGCAGGAATTGAATTACGGCATCGAGACCTCGTCGGAGGGCGTCTACGCGGAACCGCCAGACGATCCCCCCGCGCCGTCTCTTTCCAGGCCGGCGCCGGCGATGATCCCGCCGCGCCGGACCGACTACGGCGTTTTCGGCGCGGCCGCCCTTCTCATCGGCCTGGTGATCGCAACCACTCTGTTGCTCGCGTGGACGGGGCCGAATCAACCGCTCTTGTTTCTGAAGAATGAATGGGCCCACCTTTCCAACAAACCAACACCGCAGCAGCCCACGCCGAATCCCTCCGTCGAAAAAGAAAAAACCGGCCCGGTCCCGGTCGCTGCTCAAGAATCGCACACCGCATCAACCGAAAATCAGCGCGCCCCCGTCGCCCCGAACAATCCCCTGCCCGCGCCCACCCCGGTCGCCGTCGCACCCATCCCTGCCCCGGCCCCTCCGGTAAACCCGGCCCCCGACACCAACGTGATACCGGCCAACCCCGCTTTGCCCATCCCGCCGATCCCGGCCCTCGCGGTCGTTCCCGACAGCGCCTTTGTCGCACGGGGAATCGCCGAAACAAACCTCCCGCCCGCCGACATCGCCCCGACTGGGAAAGCGGAGTTGCTGAAGATCATCGGCAAGCGCGACGAGACCCAGATCACCCCCACCACCTGGACGTTTTATTTCTTCGACAAAGACGCCGCCGGCCATGCCCGCATCATCACGGTCAATGCCGGCAAGATCGTCAAGACCGGCGAGGACCTCGTTGACTTTGCCTCCCCCTACGCCGACTCCGACGTCCTCGCCGAGGAACAACTCGTGGAGGATTCCACGGACGCCCTCCAGATCGCCCAGGGCCTCATCCCCGGCGTCACCGTCACCGGCTCCGAGTTCACTCTCACGCTCCAAAAAAACGCCGGGCCGATGTGGAACGTGAAGCTCTGGACCAAAAACGCCAAGGGCGAGGAGCACAAGCTCGGCGACGTCACCCTTCGGGCCGAAAACGGCACTCCCAATTCGATCAATCTGAAACCGTAACCATCCCTGTAGCCACCGCCGCAAACCCAGGTGCGGGGAAAGGTTTTCATGTCCTTAAATATCTCGATAGACGTCTTTACGATGACGAATGTAGCCGACGTCGATTAGCCTCGCCGAGTCATCTATGTCGTAAATGACCCGATAATCGCCGATGCGAATTCGCCATTGACTCGCGCCTTTGAGCTTTAAGCAACCGGCTGGACGCGGCAAACGACTCAGTGCCTCAAGATGGCGAACGATGCGATCCGCTACCTTATCAGGAATTTCTTCCAACTCTTTCCGCGCCGATCTCGAAAGGACAACACGATAATCAGCCATGGGCGCGGCGTGCCTTCAGGCGCGCTTTGACGGATTCCAAAGATTCGCGGGGTTCTTTCTTTCGCGACTCACAGACCCAAGCGTCATAAACGTCTTCCCAAAGCCGACCATGCTTCTTTAGGTCAATCATAACGGCTTTCTTCCGTCCTCGCTCATCCGTGACGAAACTAATTCCGTTCATGACGACAAAGTAGGCTCTGCAGGTCTCAAAGCAAGTCTACACATTGAACCGAAACTCGAGCACGTCGCCGTCCTGGACGACATACTCCTTGCCCTCGACGCGGAGCCGCCCGGCCTCGCGCGCCTTGGCGAAGGAACCGAGCCGGACGAGGTCGTCGTAGGCCGTGCATTCCGCCGCGATGAAGCCCCGCTCGAAGTCGGAGTGGATGACGCCCGCCGCCGCGGGGGCCTTGTCGCCCGCGTGGATCGTCCAGGCCCGCGTCTCCTTTTCGCCAGTGGTGAGATAGGTGCGCAGGCCGAGCAGGTGATAGGCCGCGCGGATCAGCGCGCCGACGCCCGATTCCTTGACGCCGAGGCTTTCGAGATATTCCCTCTGCTCGTCGTCGCTGAGGTCGACGAGGTCCGACTCGATTTGCGCGGAGATAACCACCGCCTCGGTGTTGAGGTGCGTCTTCACATAATCGCGCACGGCCCGAACGTGGGGATTCGCGCCGGGATCGGCCAGTTCCCTTTCGGCGACGTTGCAGGCGAAGAGGGTCGGCTTCGCGGTGAGCAGGAAGAAGTTTTTCAGCACCGCTTTCTCGTCGGCGGTCGCATCGAGCAGGATCGCCGGCTTGCCCGAATCGAGGTGCGGTTCGAGCCTGGCGATGAGATCGAGCTCGGCTTTGGCCTGCTTGTCGCCGCCGCGCGCGGCCTTGACGTTTTTTTCCTTCCGCTTCTGGACGGCGCCGAGATCGGCCAGCACCAGCTCGGTGGTGATGACCTCGATGTCGCGCACCGGGTCGACCGTGCCCGAGACGTGGTGGATGTCGTCGTTCTCGAAACAGCGGACGACCTGGATGATGGCGTCGACTTCGCGGATGTGGGTGAGGAACTGGTTGCCGAGGCCCTCGCCGGTGCTCGCGCCCTTGACCAGGCCCGCGATGTCGACGAACTCGAAGACGGCGGGGATGATTTTCTGCGACTTCGAGATGGCGGAGAGTTTGGCGAGACGGTCGTCGGGGACAGTGACGATCCCGTTGTTCGGCTCGATGGTGCAGAAGGGATAATTCGCCGCCTGCGCCTTGCGGGTGCGGGTGACGGCGTTGAAGAGCGTGCTCTTCCCGACGTTGGGCAGTCCGACGATTCCGGCGCGTAACATAAGGGGTTGACGTTAGCGTGACAGGCAGAACTTGGCAACGAAGTTGCGCGGACAAGGGCGTTCCGAAGTCCAACTTGGGAACGAGGGGAAGCTCAGGATGACGGAGCTTTTTTTACCGAGGTTCGTGGGTGCGGAAGCTGTTGAGCGTGCGGAGGTCGTGCTGGAAGGGATCGTCGAGGTGGATTTGCTTGCCTTCGCCGATGTAGATGAGGTCCCAGTCGATGACGTAGGAGAGCTTCTTGTGGAGGATGGTGCGCATCGCTTCGCTGCGGAGATTCGCGCGCGTGTTGGGCGGCGGTTGGATGAAGAAGTCGCGTTTGGCGAGGCCGGGCAGCTTTTGCTCCATCAAGGATGTGCCGGGCAGGCCGGCCAGGAGCGACTTGGCGGGATCGACCTGGTGGTACTCGAGGTCGAGGCTTTCGAGCCAGGTGTCGCGCCAGGTGATGCCCTCCGATTTCACAAACGAGTCGAGCAGGTATTGTTTGGTGATCCAGTCGAGCTTCCCGATCAGCGCGCCCGGATCGTGCCGCAGTTTGTTGAGCGCGAACCGCCACGCTTCGACCGTCCATTTGCCGTCGGCGTCGAGCTCGATTTTTCCCGAGGTCGCCGCGGCGAGGAATTCCTCGAGCAGGTCGAGGGCCGGGCGTTCGCTCCGGTCGGCCATCTCGACTTTCCATCCCGCCTGGGCGGGATTCGGCTGATGGGAAAGCTTCCGCATGGCGCAAACGGGTTCGTAAAGCGCGATGTCGGGCAGCGCGTCGGCTTCGAGCAGGTCGAGCATGAGCGCCGTGGTGCCGACCTTGATCGCATTGGCGAAGGGGAGCAGGTTCGAGTCGCCCAGGAGCAGGTGGAGGCGGCGAAACCGGCGGTAATCGGCGAGCGGCTCGTCCCGGGCGTTGATGAGCGCGCGGTTGAACTGCACCCATTCGTAAATATCGGTCTGGATGAAATCGGCGCGCTGCGAAATCTGGTAGGGCACGAAGTCGCCGGCGTCGAGCTTCCCGTAGCGCCGCGGCGCCTGGGTCATCCCCACGCGGCCCGCGCCGACGAGCAGGATGCGCACGGCGAGAAAGGTGAGAAGCGTGTCGATGTTGCGTTTGGTCAGCGGCGCGTCGCGGTTGAGGAGGTAATTCTCGTGGCAGCCGAACGTGGCGCTGGTGTAGTGGTCGATGTTGTTCTTGATGAAGGAGACGTCGGGCAGGAGATGAAGTTCCTGGAGCGCCTGCTGGAGCAGGACTTCGCCGACCTGATCATAGGCGACGACGTCGGCCAGGGAGAGGCATTCGGGCGTGCAATACTCGACATGGCCCATGTCGAGGTAGAGCCGTCCGCCGTTGAAAAGAAAGCCGCCGTTGCCGGCCGGTTCGTCGTAGTCGCGGTCGTGCAGGTCGATGAGGCCGAGCTTTTTCTTTTTGAAGATGTAGTCGCGCACGCGCGTGGGGACGGCGGGAAGCCCGAACGATTCGGGGGCCATGCAGCCGTATTCGGTTTCCAAACCGGCGAGCCTCTTCATGCTTTAACCGTACCGGCGTTTTGGCGGCTGCCAACTGCGATGCGCAAAAATATGAGGAAGGCAGGGGAATTTTTGACAGGAGGAACATGAAGGCTGATGAAGGGGAAATTTGGGATGAGATTAAAATGATTTTAAAGGCAGGTGGTTTTTTTCTTCAGCCCATCCCATTAATCCCATCCAAAAAAATTTCCTGCCTCATGTCCTTCATGTTCCTCCTGTCAAATTCCGATTTTCTCATGTCCTTCATTTCCCTCATATTTTCTTGTCGAAAAATCGTGAATCTTAAAAAATGGCCATCACCGGGCTTGACCTTGGGGGCGGCGCTTCGCATAACCTACCTCTCTTCGCCAGAAGCGGAGTAAGTTTTTACTTTAAAAACGTAATAAATCCCCTACCCTATCCTTTATGACTACCCGGCCCTCTTCTTCTTTCATCCTCTGCACGCTTGCTTTTGCATTCGCCATCGCTCCGGCTTTTCTCTCGCAAGCCCAGACCAACGCACCGGCGGACGCTTCCTCCAACGCCGTTCCCACGGCGCCCGCCGCGACCCCGGCTCCGGCGGCGGCTCCCGCCGATACCAACGTTGCGCCCGCTACGGCTCTGGCCCCCGAGGAACGGCCCTCGACCTATACCATCGTCCAAGGCGACTCGCTCTGGAAAATCGCCCACCAGTTCGGCACCACGGTCGTGAAGCTGCGGAAGCTTAACCATCTGCAAAAAGGCGCGTTGCTCCACCCCGGCCAGGTCCTGCAAATTCCTCCGGCGACGAGCGACACGACCACCAAGTAATCTCCGGCGACGCGAATCGCGCAACAGTTCACCTCCAAGCGCCTTTGATCTAAAAAAAAGCCTCAGATCGCAATGAAAAATCGGAATTTATCCGCCCCGATTCTCAGCGCCATTCTCCTTTCGCTTGTTGCTTTCCCTCTCCTTTCCAAGGCCGATCCCGCCGTCTCGAACCCGACGTCTTCCGCTCCCGCAGCGCCGCTCCCGAAACACACGACCACCTATACGGTGGTGAAGGGTGATTCGCTGACGAGCATCGCCGAAAAATTCAACACCACGCGGAAGAAGCTGAAGAAGCTCAATAATCTTGCCGCCGACATTGTGAAGCTGAAGCCGGGGCAGGTCCTCCTGGTTCCTTCCTTGAGAAGCGCCGGGACGGCAACTGCCGAGGCGCAGCCCCATCACGAATACCTCCGGGCGCAACCGGTGCAGGACTTCGACATCCCCGCCTCGACCTTCGCGTCGTGCCCGGTTCCGATCCCCTCTCAGGACGA
This sequence comes from Methylacidiphilales bacterium, assembly GCA_035948935.1. Lineage (GTDB taxonomy): Bacteria > Verrucomicrobiota > Verrucomicrobiia > Methylacidiphilales > UBA1321 > JABDGH01. The sequence goes on from DASZIP010000010.1 coordinate 50,841, forward strand.
TGATGCCGCTTCACCCGCGCCCGTCGCGGAGGAAAAGCCCGCGCCGATCGCGCGACCGGTCTCTCCCGCCGAACTGGCGGCCACTCAAGCCCAGGAAAGCGCCGCGCCGGTTGAGCCCGCGCCGCAGGTCGCGGATACCGAAGCCGTGCCGGACAGCTCGACCAAACATTTGACGAATGTGAAGACGGTGTCGAGCGCCTCGCCGCCGTACAACCCACCCGCGCCCCGACCGGCCGGCCGCAGCCTCGCCGAAATTTTAGGTTTCAGTTCGCCGGTTACGCCACCCGCGAATGATTGGGGCAATCGTTTCCTCCTGCAAGCCCGCGCACTCGGCGATGAAGGCATCGAGTACGACGAAGATTGGCGGCCGCCGGGCGAATCCCACGCGTGGGAGATGGATTGCTCCAACACCGCGCGCTATTTGTACAAAGTCACCACGGGAATCCAACTGCCACGCACCGCTTCGGACCAATATTACTATCTCCATCTGCAAGGCAAGGCGTGGGACGTGCCCCAGACGTCCGACGGCTGGGCCGACACCAGTTTCCTGCGTCACAACCTGAAACCGGGCGACCTTCTTTTCTGGGAAAACACCTACCGGCCCGAACGGCAGCCGCCGATCACCCACGTGATGGTCTTCCTCGGCACCAACGACAAGGGCCAGTGGATCATGGCCGGTTCGCAAACCAGCAGCGGCGGCGAGCACAACCGGCGCAACGGCGGTCCCGATATTTATGTTTTCCGGCCCTGTCAACCGTGCGGCGGTTATACGACGTGGCTGGGGCTGGTCCATCATCAGGGCCGTTTCTGCGCGTTCGGACGCCCGCTGGAAGCCGACCCGGCGAAGCTCGCCGTCGCCGAGAGTGATTAGGCGCGCTTTTAGATTCTTTTCGTTCATTCGGCGGTTCCGGCAAAAATTGACCTGAGACGCATCTTCGGTATTATTCGCTTATGGTTCTGAAAGTTGTGATTGAAAAAGGCGAGGACGGCTATATCTCGGCTCATTGCCCCTCCCTGAAAAGCTGCTGGTCACAAGGCAAAACCAAGGACGAGGCTTTGCGTAATATTCGGGAAGCAATCGATCTCTATTTGGAACCTGCCCCGGAAGAAGTCATTGAGGATCAGAATCACGAGGTGGTGGAGCTGACTGTGTGAAGCTCCCCCTCCTTTCGGGAAAACAAGTTCTATCTGCTCTCCAACGCATGGGATTCATTGAAATCCATCGCAAGGGGAGTCATCTCAAAATGCAGCATCCGGACGGACGAAGAATTATTTTCCCCTTTCATTCCGAAGTCGATCGTTTCACTCTCAAAGGCGCTTTGCGGGATGCAACCGTTGATCTTGATGATTTCATTAAAAACATCAAATAGGCCGAAAGCCTCTCACCAATTCCCGTCGGCCGCGTATCCATACTCGACGAGCATGTCGCCCGCCGCTTTTTTGATCACGGCTTTCTTTTCATCCGACAAACGCCTCCATTTGCCGCGACCGTCGAACAACTTCTGATTGATCTGCCAGTTTCTATATTGATCATGATGCGCCTGGGAGGCGTCGGGTGGTTTTTCGATTTTTTTGGAATAGTAATACTTCGGCTTTTCATGGCTGCGCAACAGTTGCTCTTCAAAATCCTCGCCCATGAAGTGGAGCGCTTTCGTGATCGTCTCCCCGAAATCGCCGATGATCTCCTCATACTTCAGCACATGGACGTCCGCGTCCTTCCAGAAAGGCTCGCCGGCCCGGTTGTCCTCGATCCAGCGATTGATCCCCTCCTCGATCGAACCGTAACGGGCTTCGATGGAGCAGGCGACGTCGCGCCCATCCCGCAGGATGATCATGAATTTGCAGCCCGGAAAAAGTTTGCGCAGCAACGGTATGCTGTAAATGTGCTTCGGCGTTTTCTCGATCCATCTGCTTTTGTTTTCCGAGATGGCCAGGAGATCGAAATATCGGATCAACCGGGCCGCTTTCGCACTAACAACCGGCGCGTTGGCGATATAGTCATAGGCGATGCGCGTCTCTTCGGGTATGGCGCAAATCCTCGAGTGGGACCCAAGCACAGCCAATAACAGCGAGGTGCCGCTATGCCCGCATCCCACGATGAAGACGGGAGGGTTTTCGAGCTTGTGCCGGTGATAGGTCCAATAATGGGAGGGAAAACGGAGACACTTGATTCGAAGCGCCATGCATTTGAGCCTTAACGCGGCGCAGTCGAGAAAAGCGCGTATTTTTCTTTTGATGCTTGGCACGGCCAAATGATGTTAGGGCGTGCGTTCAAAATAGGTCAAGGTCACGCCACGCGCCGTCGCGCCGCCGCCAAGAGGTCTCTCCGCCCGATCACCCCTTGTTCTTTATCGGATTCGGGTTAAGCTATGCCTTGCTATGGGAAGAAAGAGTGATTCACGGCAACGCCTCATGGATGCAGCTCACGAGTTGATCTGGGGATACAGCTACGGCGCCGTGACGATCGAGGCGATATGCGAACGGGCGCGGGTGAAAAAGGGGAGCTTCTATTACTTTTTCGATTCCAAATCCGACCTGGCCGTCTCCGCGATCATGGCGTGGTGGGATGAGCGAAAAATCCTGGTCGAGGAGATTTTTCGGCCCGAGGTTCCGCCCCTGGAGCGCATCTGGAAATATCTCGATTCCGTGACCCAACGCCAGATCCAGGCCTACGAGGAAAGCGGCCAGGTGCTCGGCTGCCCCCTCTTTACGCTCGGCTCCGAAATCTGCACCCAGGACGAACGGCTCCGATCTCTCGTTCAGGAAATTCTCAGCGGCGTCGCCCGTTATTTTGAAGACGCGATCGGGGAGGCGCAGGCATCCGGCGAAGTCGAGGGAAGGAACGCCGCCTTGAAAGCCCGGTTGCTTTGGGCCTTTTACGAAGGGACTTTGACCCGCGCCCGGATCGAAAATAATCCGGAACTGATTCGCAACCTGAGCGCCGACGCCCTCGCGCTCATCGGCGCGCGCCCGTCGCTGGCCGTGGTTGCTTGATAGTCTATTTCCATGAAAGCACCCGCCAAGCAGCCTGCGTCGAAAAAGATCAAGGCCGGGATCGACTCCATCGATTCCGTCCTGCGCGACATCCGCGCCGGCAGGCCGGTCATCGTCGTCGATGACGCCGAGCGCGAGAACGAGGGCGACCTTATCCTCGCCGCCGAAAAGGCGACCGCCGAAAGCGTCAACTTCATGATGCGCTTCGGCCGCGGCCTCATTTGCGCGCCGATCACCAACGAACGCGCCGCTCGGCTCGGCCTCAACCGCATGGTCCTCGACAATCGCGAGAGCTTCAAAACCGACTTCACCGTTTCCGTCGACGCCACCCACGGCGTCACCACCGGCATCAGCGCCGAGGACCGCGCCAAAACAATCCGCCTCCTCGCCGACCCGAAATCGCTCCCCGGCGACCTCGTCCAGCCGGGCCACATTTTCCCCCTGCGCGCCAAGGCCGGCGGCGTCCTCCAGCGCAGCGGACATACCGAGGCCGCAGTCGACCTCGCGCGCCTCGCGGGACTAGATCCCTCCGGCGTCTTGTGCGAAATCATCAAGGACGACGGCACCATGGCGCGGCTGCCCGACCTCCTTGCGTTCAAGAAAAAGCACAAGCTCAAGCTCTGCACCATCCTCGATCTCATCGAGCACCGCCGCCGCCGCGAAAAGCTTATCGAGCTCGAACAGCGCGTGAAGCTCCCCACCGACTACGGCACGTTCGACCTCCTCCTTTATCGCGCCACGCTCAACCAGGAGCATCACCTCGCGCTCGTCAAGGGCGACGTCGCCGACGGCAGGCCGGTGCTGGTGCGCGTCCACAGCGAATGTCTCACCGGCGACGTCTTCGCCTCGCGCCGGTGCGATTGCGGCAGCCAGCTCCATACCGCGCTGCAACAGATCGAGCGCGAGGGGCGCGGCATTCTTCTCTACATGCGGCAGGAGGGGCGCGGCATCGGCCTCGCGGCGAAAATCCACGCCTACAAGCTGCAGGAGGACGGCTTCGACACGGTGCAGGCCAACATCAAGCTCGGATTTCCGTCCGACCTCCGCGAGTACGGCCTCGGCGCGCAAATCCTTTTCGACCTCGGCGTCCGCCACTTGCGGTTGCTGACCAATAACCCCAAGAAAGTCGTCGGCCTCGCCGGCTACGGCCTCAAGATTGTCGAGACCGTCCCGATCCGCATCGAAGCCAACGTCCACAACAAGATCTATCTCCGCACCAAGCGGACGAAGATGGGGCATAAGCTATAGACGGGTGGGGACGCGAGTCCTTTCGCGTCCCAAACGATCAGGAACGGCAGTCCCCTGCCGTCCCTACCTTGCTCAATGCCTCCCCGCGTACTCGAGCGCGCCGTCCGACGCGCATGTGACGAGGCAGGTCGCCTCGGGCAGCGCGGCGGTCAGGGCCTTCACGATTTCGTTCTCGCGCCCCTTTTCCACCAGATTGATCGTCGCGCCGCCGAACCCGCCGCCGCTCAGGCGCGCGCCGTAAACGCCGGGCGTCTTCCGCGCGGCCTCGACGAGCCGGTCGAGTTCCGGGCACGAATTCTCAAAGTTCATCATCGAGCTTTCATGCGACTCGAACATCATTTTGCCGAAGCGGGCCACGTCGCCCTTGCGCAGGGTCGCGCAACCTTCCAGCACCCGTTCGTTTTCGCCGGTGATGTGCAGTGCGCGGCGATAGATCCTGTCGGCCAGTTCGCTTTTGCGCGACTTGATCGTTTCCGTCGAGACATCGCGCAGCGATTTCACCCCCAGCGCATGGGCCGCCGCCTCGCAATCCGAGCGGCGCTCGTTGTATTCGCCGCCGACCAGCGCGTGCTTCACGTTCGAATTCGCCAGGATCACGCTCAGCCTGCCGTCGAGCGGCACGTGGTCGACCGCCATCGTCCGGCAATCGATGAAAGTCGCGTGGTGCGCCTTGCTCATCAGCGACGAAATCTGGTCAAGCAACCCGCAGCGGACGCCGACAAAATCGTGCTCGGCCTTCTGCGCGAGGCGCGCCATTTGCAGCGGCTCGAGTTTTGCCCCGAAAAGTTTTGCCAGAAACAGCACCGTCGCGTTTTCGAGCGAGGCGCTGCTGCTCAATCCCGCTCCGAGAGGAAGATTCCCCGTAATCTCGGCCTGGAATCCCTCCACCGGCAGGTCGTTGCGGCGGAACTGGTCGACCACCCCGAGCGCATAGCGCGACCAGGGCGCGACCCCTTCCGCGGCGAGTTTGTCCAGCGCGATGGCTTCCGTTTTGCCCAGCTCGCAGGAATGGATGTGGATCGTCCGGTCGCCCCGGGCGTGCCCGGTGATCGTCGTGCCGAGATCGACCGCCAGGGCCAGGACGTAGCCTTCGTTGTAATCGGTGTGGTTGCCGAGAAGTTCGGCGCGTCCGGGTGCGTAGGTGGTGATCGAATTCATCGGGAAGCTTCCTATCGCACCCATCACACTAATCGCGACACGCGCCTTTCGACCAGCGCGAAATGGAATTTCGCGAAAAACAGTCCTGCGGACGGCGATAAACGTTCCCAAGCTCCTGCGGAGGGCAGTGACCTGGGAACGAGGAGATCCGACGCCACTATTCTTTTGCCTTGCGGAGGCCGTTGCGCTTATAGTTTCCGGCTCGCGTCGGAACACCCCATGGAGTAGCGGTTAGCTCACCTCCCTTTCACGGAGGTAGCACGGGTTCGAATCCCGTTGGGGTGACCCTCTCTTGACTATCACGATCGAGATAGACAACTTCAGAAAGCAGGAGTTTGAAGATGAAAAAAGAGACCCTTTCCCTTTTACTTTTTGGCGTGGCAACCCTGGCGACAATGGCCGGGGAAAATCTGTCCCCGGAAACCAAAATATTTTTGGATTCCGACACCAATGCTGACGACCCCGCACACGTAACCGTCACCGAGTGGTACGTTCTTCCCGAAGATTTGGACAAACTTCCTCCTTGCGATCCCGCAACGGAAGATACTCCGGTCTCTCTTAAAAAAGCCCTCGTAATTGCGCAGGCCGACCTCCAAAAGAACGTGAAGAATCCCGAGAAGTGGCGGCTTGATTCTGTCGAGTTCCATCAGATCGATCTCGGAGACAGCGGCATCACGGTCCCGGAAAGTTGGACGGACCAAAAACCAACAAACAGGTGGTTTTTCAAGGTCATTTTTACCAAGCCCGTCGAGAGTCAGGATATTGCGACCAACCATTACGCCGCTCCCTATTGGGCCTTCGTACTCATGGACGGCTCGATTGCAGCGCACCGCACGCGCCCGCAAACGAAGGAGGAGATCGATTCAGGTCAGCAATTTTTCCAAGGCATGGCCAACGCTGTTAACGCCGCTAAAAAAACAACGAAGTAATAATCCCCTGTTAAACCGGCTCTCATTTATTTAAAGTCATCCATGGCCACGAATCCCCTTCCCGACGTCGGCAACCTCGAAACGCGCCTCTCGCAGCTTCGGAGGTTTCTTTGACCTGTATTGAGGGGACAGGCACGTCCGCTTTTCTAAACTAACCAATGAATTTTGATTTCCTTTTCGAGCTTTTTGAATTCGATGTCGCCGGTGACAAGCTCGGCTTTTCTTTCTTTGGCCAGGGCCGCCGCGTAGGCATCGCCGTAGGAAATTCCCCCACGCGCTTTGTAAATCGCCGCCTGGCGAGCAAGTTTCAAGTCCTCGCTTACGCCCACGATTTCGATGGAAAGAGTCGCCATTTCCCGCGCCTTGGCTTCCGCCGCCGCCACGGACTCGCCTCGGGCATAGGCGGTGTAAATTTCAGCCCAATTGATCACGCTCATGTAAAGGTGATGCCGCCGCTGGGAGCCGTGAAAAAGAATTTCCTCAACGGCGTTCGCCGCCGGTTCTCCGTTATAAAAGGCCATCAAGGCCCAGCTATCCAAGATTTTTGACGCCATCTTAGCGCTCCCGCTCCCAGCATCGGTCCTCCTGGAACACATCCCACACCTTTTTGTTTTTCAACGAACCGCGCAGGCTGCAGATGTATTCCCGCGTGACCGGCTTGAGCAAAATTCCTTCGGGCGTTGAGATCACTGCGGCGCGAGTGCCCATCTTAATGTCAAATTCCTTCCGCAACCTGGAAGGGATGACCACCTGACCTTTGGTGGTGAAGGTTACGATGTTTAAAGCTCCGCTTACTTGCATGAGAATAGTTATACATGATTTTGAAAGTAAGTCAAATGGATTATATCCTACTTACATAAAATAGGGGCGGACAAATTCTCCCTGTTAAAGCACGCCCCGCTTTGGCTAAAGTAACCCATGGCCACGAATCCTCTTCCCGACGTCGGCAACCTCGAAACACGCCTCGCGCAGCTTCGGAGGTTTCTTTGACCTGCCCGCGCTGAAAACCCAACTGGCCGGGTACGAGGCCAAAATGGCCGCGAACGGATTTTGGGACGACCCGCAGGCGGCGCAGAAAGTCATCGGCGAGGCCAACGCGATTCGGGCGAAGCTCGATCCGCTGAAGGACCTGGATCAAAAGATTGCCGACCTCAAGACGCTGAGGGAACTCGTGATCGAGGACGCCGGCGAGCAGGCGGCGAAGGAATTCCAGGCCGAGTTCGACGCGGCGGCCAAGGCGCTCGACGCCCTCGAACTGCGCGTGCTGCTGGGCGGGCCGATGGACCGCAACAACGCGATCATCACGCTCCACTCGGGCGCGGGCGGGACCGAGGCGTGCGACTGGGCCAACATGCTCCTGCGGATGTACCAGCGCTTCGCGGAAAAGTCGGGCTACAAGACGGAGATGCTCGACATCCAGCCCGGCGACGAGGCGGGCATCAGCTCGGCCACGCTGCAGGTCAAGGGCGAGTTCGCCTACGGCCGGCTCAAGGCCGAGCACGGCGTCCACCGGCTGGTGCGCATCTCGCCCTTCAACTCGGCGGGCAAGCGGCAGACCTCGTTCGCGTCGCTCGACGTGATCGCCGAGGTGGACGACAGCATCGACATCAAGATCGAGGAAAAGGACATTCGCGTCGACGTCTACCGCTCCGGCGGGCCGGGCGGCCAGGGCGTGAACACGACCGACTCGGCGGTGCGCATCACCCACATCCCGACCGGTCTCGTCGTCACCTGCCAGAACGAGCGCTCGCAAATCAAGAACCGCGCCTCGGCGATGAACGTGCTCAAGGCGCGCCTCTACGAACTGGAGCTCGACAAAAAGCGCGCCGAGATGGAGAAGCACTACGGCGAGAAGGGCGAGATCGGCTTCGGGCGCCAGATTCGCTCCTACGTTTTCCAGCCCTACCAGATGGTGAAGGACCTCCGCACGGGCGAGCAGACGAGCGACGTGCAGGCCGTGATGGACGGCGATCTGAACGCCTTCATCGAGGCGTGGCTGCGCGGCAAGAAGCGCTCCGATGCGGACACGGATGAGGAGTAGGCCGGTTGGCTTAAACGGCCTGCGTGGCCTATTTTTTTAGTACACCCAGCCCATCGACGCCATTGAGGGAGAGGCTCCGGGCGCCGCTACATTTACCGCCCGTTTTCGGCTTGAGTCAGCGTGGCGATGAATTCCTCGACGGTGGGCGCGGAGATGAGGTGCTCGCGGGTCGAGGCCTCCTTGAGGAGGCGGGCGAGGCCGCCCACCACGCTGAGGTAATCGGTGACCATTCGTTTGGGCGTGCCGATGACGAAGATCAGTTTGACCGACTGGCCGCTGTTTTCAAACCAGACGCCCTGCGTGCTGCGCCCGACGGCCAGAACCATGCCTTTCAGGGAATCGGTGCGGGCGTGGGGGAAGGCGATTTCATTGCCGAGGCAGGTCGATTCGATCCGTTCCCGGGCGAGAAGCTCCTCGTAAAAACCGGCGAAGTTGGTGACATTGGGATTGGATTGCAAAAGCTGCGCGACCTCGTTGATGGCGTTGCATCGCTTCTGCTGGGTCAACTCCATCTTGATTTGTTCGGGCTTGAGGAGGCTGCTGATTTGCATAAAAATTTGCTCTCTCACAGTTCGCATCGCGGCCCCAAATTGCAAGCGAAAAGCTGGGGCGGGAAGCTCTGATACCACTTTAGGATGAAATCTGGTCTTTACCTTTCGGTCATCCCGATCCTTTTTCGGCGGTGAAGCCGCCGCTGGCAAAACGTCATTCTGAGCGAGCGAAGCGAAGTCGAAGAATTGTCGAGGGATCAGTTCAGCCCCTCTGAAAAAGGCAAACGGAACTGATCCTTCGACAAGCTCAGGATGACAGAACTGTTTTTACCAAATTAGTTTTCAAAGTGGTCTGAAGGCTTTTGCGACATGCCTACACAAACTCCAGTTCGACGGGCGCGGGGATGAGGCCGGCATGGTGGGCGCGGTCGAGAAATTTCCTTACGCTTTTTTGTCCGCGCTCGCCATAATCGAGCGTGAGTTCGTTGACGTACATGCCGATGAACTTGTCGGCCAGGGCGCGATCGAGGCCGCGTCCGAGCGGCAGGGCGTGCTCGACCCCGGCGGCGCGATGATCGAGGCCGTACTTGATGCTGGCGTGGAGAATATCGGAAAGCTCGGCGATGGCCTTTCCGCCCAGCGATTTTTTGACCGCGTTGCCGCCGAGCGGCAGGGGCAGGCCGCCGGTTTCGGCGAACCACCACTGGCCCAGATCGGCGCTGAGCACGAGGCCCTCGCCCGCGTAGGTCAATTGTCCCTCGTGGATGATGAGCCCGGCGTCGGCATCGCCGCGGGCGAGCGCGTCGAAAATCCGGTCGAACGGCACGACGAGATAGTCGAGCTTCTCCTTGGGCGCGCCGAGGAAAAGTTGGAGGGCGAGAAAGGCGCTGGTCATCAGGCCGGGCACGGCGATTTTTTTTGCGCGCAACTCCTCGCGGGTGAACGTTTTCTTTCCCACGATCATCGGCCCGTAATTGTCGCCCATGCTGGCGCCGCTGCGGAGGAGGGCGTAATCCTTGAGCACGTAGGCATAGGCGTGGATGGAGATCGCGGTGATGTCGAGTTCGGCGCGGGTGGCGCGCTCGTTGAGGGTCTGGATGTCCTGGAGGATGTGCTCGAATTCGTAGCCGGGCGTCGGGAGGAGGTGCTTCGCCAGCGCGTAAAACATGAAGGCGTCGTCGGGATCGGGCGAGTGGCCGAGCGTGAGTTTCATAGATGCCTCTGTTCGCGGACTTCCTTGATGAAATCGGCAAGGGGGACTTTTTTTGCGTGCGAATCGTCGGGCGCCCATGTTTCCCGGACTTTTTTCAGGAAGGCGGAGCAGTCCTGCACGTGCTCCTGGAGCCGGGTGGCGTCGGCGGGCGGCCCGGCCTGCTCGGCGAGATCGGCGGCTTCGAGCGCGATGCTGTTGAGGCGGTTCCGGATTTCGTGGGTGAGCGCGTTGAGGAAACGCTCGAACTCCTCGCGGGGGATTTGATCGGAACCGGGGATGCTCATGGGTCATTCAGTTTAACTGCACGCGGAAGTTTTCCCAATGAATTTTGTCTGAAGGCGCCGCGCGGGGCAGCGCCTCGCGCGCTGCGCGACGGTCCGGCGCAGGGCCTGCGCCGGCTATCTATCAAACCTCCAGGAGGACGGCGGCGGGATTCTCGACGACTTCCTTGATGGTGGCGAGGAAGGTGACGGCTTCCCTGCCGTCGACGAGGCGGTGATCGTAGGTGAGCGCGAGGTACATCATGGGGCGAATCTCGACGCGGCCCGCGATGGCGACGGGGCGTTCCTGGATGGCGTGCATGCCGAGGATGCCGCACTGGGGCGGATTGAGGATCGGAGTCGACATGAGCGAGCCGAAGATGCCGCCGTTGGTGATGGTGAAGACGCCGCCCTCCATGTCGGGGAGCGTGATCTTGCCGTCGCGCGCCTTTTTGGCGTAGGCGGCGATGGCTTTTTCGACGCCGGCGAAGGAGAGCTGGTCGGCGTCGCGGATGACGGGCACGACAAGCCCCTTCTCGGTCGAGATGGCGCAACCGATGTCGTAGAAATTGTTCTGGATGACCTCGTCGCCGTCGATGCGGGAGTTGACCGTGGGAACGACGTGGAGCGCGTGGACGACCGCCTTCACAAAAAACGACATGAAGCCGAGCTTGACCTCGTGTTTCTTGACGAACCGTTCCTGGAATTTGGTCCGCAGCGCGATGACGTTGGAGAGGTCGACTTCGTTGAAGGTGGTGAGGTGCGCCGTTTCCTGCTGCGCGGCGAGGAGGCGCGCGGCGATTTTCTGGCGGAGCTGGGACATCTTTTTGCGCGAGGTGCGCTCGCCTCCTGCGGAGGGCGGTAAGGGGCTCGCCGTTGGCGAGGCTCCCTTGTCGGCAGAAGATCTCTCGCTTGCGACAAGAACATCACTCTTGAGAACGCGGCCATCCTTGCCGGTGCCCGGAATCGAGGCGGGGTCGATCCCCTTTTCTTCGGTCTGGTAACGGACGGCGGGGGAAAGATCGTGGGCGCTTTTGCCGCGTGCGGCAGCGACGGGCGCGGCGGCTTCCATGCGGGAAGGCTTACCGCCCTCCCCAGGAGCCTTGGCGCCATTGCCTTCACCCTTCTTTTCCTTTTTGGGTTCAGCGGGAGCCGGAACGGCGGCCTCGACGGGGGCGGGGGCTTTGTCGTCGATGCTGGCGACAACCTGGCCGATCTGGACGGTGTCGCCCGCCTTGACGAGATGTTTGAGCCTGCCGTTGCTTTCGGCGACGATTTCGGAGGTGACCTTGTCGGTCTCGATTTCAAAGATCGGCTCGCCGGCCTTGACGTAGGCGCCGTCCGGTTTGCTCCAGACGCCGAGGACGCCGGAGGTGATGGATTCGCCGACGGAGGGGACTTTGATTTCGATGGGCATGGGGGAAGGAAGTAAGAAGTTAGAACGTAGAAGTTGGAAGTAAAAGCGGCCAATTGAAAATCATAACTTCTTCGTTCTACGTTCTTAGTTCTGCGTTAAAGATTGAACGCCTGATTGATGAGTTCGCGCTGCTCGAGTTCGTGGATGGCGTGGGAACCGGTGGCCGTGCTGGACGAGGCGTCGCGTCCGGCGTAGCCGATGTCGCGGGCGAAGAGTTTCCTCAAGCGCGGCTCGATGAAGGGCCATGCGCCCATGTTCGCCGATTCTTCCTGGCACCAGATGATTTTTTCGGCCTTGGCATGGGCCGCGACGGCGGCCTGGAGTTTCTTTTCGTGGAGCGGATAGAGCTGCTCGATGCGGACGATCGCCGTGTCGTCGATCTTCTGCGCCTGGCGATGGTCGGCGAGATCGAAATAGACCTTGCCGCTGCAGAGAACGACCCGCTTCGCATCCTTCGGCGCGGCGGGATCGGGCGCGATTTCCTCGAAGCGCCCGGTCGCGAGCTCGCCGATCGGCGAGGTGCAGCGCGGGTCGCGCAGCAGGCCTTTCGGGGTCATGACGATGAGGGGCTTCTTAATCTTGCGCAGGGTCTGGCGGCGGAGGACGTGGAAAAAATTGGCCGGGGTGGAGGGATTGGCGACCTGGATGTTGTCCTCGGCGCAGGCTTGGAGATAGCGTTCGAGGCGGGCGCTGGAATGTTCCGGGCCCTGACCGTGGTAGCCGTGGGGCAGGAGGAGCACGATGCTGGAGGTCTCGCCCCATTTGGTTTCCGAGCAGACGATGTACTGGTCGATGATGAGTTGCGCGCCGTTGGCGAAGTCGCCGAACTGGGCCTCCCACAGGACGAGCATGTCGGGGAAATCGAGCCCGTAACCGTAGTCGAATCCGAGCACGGCGTATTCGGAGAGGGGGCTGTTGTAGACGCAGAATTTGGCCTGGCCGGGCTTGATGTTGTTGAGCGGCGTGTAGCGTTCGCGGGTGTTCACGTCGTAGAGGACGGAATGGCGCTGGGTGAACGTGCCGCGGCGGCTGTCCTGGCCGGAGAGGCGGACGGGGCATCCGGATTCGAGAAGGCTGCCGAACGCGAGCGCCTCGGCGGTGCTCCAGTCGAGCGGGGCCTTGCCTTCGATCATGTCGTGGCGGCTTTGGAGCCAGCGCTTGATCTTGGGATTGAGGTCGATGGTTTGCGGTTCCTTGGTGATGGCGGCGCCGATTTCGCGGAGCTTTTGGAGCGGCACGGCCGTGTCGACCGGGTCGAGCAATTCGGGGCACGCGAGCGATTTGCGGATGGCGGGGACGATGGCCTTGGTGGCGACCTTCGATTTTTGGAGCGCGTTGTTGAGCTTTTCCTCGAACATGGCCTGGAACGCGCGGACTTCGTCGGGGGTGATGTCGCCGAACTTGACGAGGTGGCCGAAGAAGATGTCGCTGATCGGGGGGTGGTCCTCGATGGCCGAGTACATGAGCGGCTGGGTGAAGCGGGGTTCGTCGCCCTCGTTGTGGCCGTGGCGGCGGTAGCAGTACATGTCGACGACGACGTCGCGCTTGAACTGCTGGCGGAACTCGAAGGCGAGCTGGATGGTGGTGACCGCGGCGATGGGGTCGTCGCCGTTGACGTGGAAAATCGGCGCGGCGACCATCTTGGCGACCGAGGTGCAATACTGGCTCGACGCCCCGTCGACCGGCGAGGTGGTGAAGCCGATCTGGTTGTTGATGATGATGTGGATGGTGCCGCCGGTGCGATAGCCCTCGAGTTGCGAAAGGTTCAGCGTTTCGGCCACGACGCCCTGGCCGGCAAAGGAGGCGTCGCCGTGGATGAGGACCGGGAGGACCTTGCTCCGCTCGCCGGTGTCGTTCAACCGGCGCTGCCAGGCGCGGGCCTTGCCCTCGACGACCGGGCAGACGGCTTCGAGATGGCTTGGATTGGGGGCGAGGCTGATGCCGATTTTGCTTCCCGTGCTGGTGGTGACGATCGATTCGTAGCCGAGATGGTATTTCACGTCGCCGTCGCCGAGCTCGGAATTGGGGACGAAATTTTCGGCGAATTCGTTGAAGACGAACTCGTAATCCTTGCCGAGGATGTTGGCGAGGACGTTGAGGCGTCCGCGGTGCGCCATGCCCATGACGATCTGCTCGACGCCGTGGCGGGGGCACTCCTCGACGATCTTGTCGAGGATCGGGATGATGGTTTCGCCGCCCTCGAGGGAGAAGCGTTTCTGGCCGACGTAACGGGTGTGGAGGAATTTCTCGAAAAGCTCGCCTTCGAGGAGGTGGGTGAGCACCCGCTTTTTCTCGGCGTTGGGGAGGGTGTCCTTGCGGAGGCGGCCCTCCTCGATCCGGTCGCGAAGCCAGCGGCGGACGGTATAATTCTCGATGTGCATGTACTCGATGCCGACGTGGCCGCAGTAGGTTTCGTGCAGCAGGTCGATGATCGTGTGGAGGGGCATCCGGGAAGGCCTGCCGGCCCAGTAGATTTCGAATTCGGTGTCGAGATCGTCCTCGCTGAGCTTCATGTAATCGAAGCTCAATTCGGGGGTCCGGCGCTTGACGAGATGGAGGGGATCGAGCTTGGCCTGCTGATGGCCGAGCCGGCGATAGGCGCTGACGAGGGCGTCGACCTTCGATTGGCGGTTGCGATCGGTGGCCGGTTCGACGGCGGAAGCCGCGCCTCGGGCCGTTTCGGGGCTGCGCCGGGGGGGCTGCTGGCAACCGAGCTCGAACCCGGAGAAAAACGCATCCCATTGGGCGTCAACGCTTGAGGGGTCGTGCTTCCACTGTTCATAGAGCGCGTCCAGAAGGGGTCCATTTTCTGCGGAAGCGACATCGGTCCGGGAGACGCGGTTGGTGTCGAAGGTTAAATTGACCCCGTTGGGCATGACGGTCATAGGACTGTTTACCCTAGGGTATTTGTCGGGTTGTGGCAACCGGAATGGCAGAGGTAGTAGTAGGGTTGAAATTCGGTCGATGGCTGATAAGCAGGGGTTATGGGTTGGGGGGGCTGTTAATCCCAATAGATATCTCTACAAAAGTGCCGTCATCCTGAGCGAGGCGAGCGGGGCGTTTCTCTTTCGCAGAGGTTTCTAATGCGCGGGAACGATCCGGAAGAAACGCAATGCCTCGATGCGGCCCGTCAGTTCCTTGAGCGGATAGACGCCCCAGGAGGGGCTGCGGGCCGGGTCCTGCACGAGATAATCCCAGCCTTCCTTGCCCAGCAGCACGACGAAATGGGTGGTGCCGTTTGGCAGGGTGAGCCGGACGATGACCGGGTTGCCCGCGAGGAGGTTCCGGTCGATCAGGGCGTAGGAGGGGAGGTCTTCATAGGCCTTTTCGACCCGGCCGCCCGGCGCGACTTCCGCCGCTTTTTCCCAGTAGACCCAGCCATTGTCGGTGTAGCCGTTGTGGGTGGTCAGGTATTGGTTGAGGCGGTCCGGGTCGGTATCGACGCCATAGGCCGACAAGACCATGGCGGCGGAAGTGACGGCGCAACCCGACTGGCCGAGCGTGTCGAAGGTGGGCCCGAGCAACTCGAACGTCCAGCGCGGGTCGTTCTGCGTGAGGACGGGGACGGGGATGACGACGCGGTGGAGAAAGTAGCGCCCGCCGCTGGAGGAAATGACGTGCTTCCAGGCAAAGAAGGCGGGCACGCCGAAGTAGAACGCGGCGGCGACCAGAATTCCCCCGCCCCAGAGGAGAAGCCGGTGGCGGGCGGCGTTCTCGCCGGGCTGGCGGGTTTCGCTCCGGCGATAGACGAGGCTTAGTTTGGTCAAAGGCACCATGGGTACGGGCATGGGGCCACCTTATCGTGTCGACGCGCGGGAGACAAGGATCGCCCGAATATCCAGACTTATAAAGAACCCCGCCGCAAGCAGCGGGGTATTAGGGATTCGCTTCCTGTCGTCCCGCTTGGGCGGGACGACCCGGACAACAAGTTGTCCGGGCCACCCGAAAAGGCACCGTCGCCCGGAAGTCGACGGCTACCAACTGCACGCCGCAAGCGGTGGTGAATTTACCCGAAGTGATTCAAAGCGGTTTGCAGCGACCGGCTTCAAAATCCTGGTCGGCTTCGCGCCCGAGGGCGTCGAGTTTGCCGGCTTTGACATCGGCTTCAAATTCGCGATCCCAGGCGTCGGCGACGAATTCCTCGAACCAAGTGGTGAATTTGGTCAACTCGTCGGGAGAAAGCTGGGCCACGGCGCTTTCGAGTTCCTGTACGCTCATGCAGTAAACATAAATAAGGATGTTCCTTGTGACAAGGGCGGAAAAAATTCGGCGCGAAATGGAATTTCGCGAGGAGCAAGGGCCGTTCCCAAGTGCAACTTGGGAACGAGGAAAAGGGATGGACGAGCCATAGCTGCATGAGTAGGGTGACCTTGTGAGGCTTATCCTTATCATCATCATCCTACTAATCCTTTTTGGCGGAGGAGGGGGCTATTACTACCGCAGGGGCGCGGGCGCCGCAGGCGGCCTGGGGCTGGTTCTCGTTATTATCCTTATCCTCTATTTGCTGGGGTATATTTAGCTTCGTCCAGATGGGTCAGGTAGCACCCGCTCCAAAAGTTTGGCACTGCTGAGGACGCCGGGGACGCCGGCGCCGGGGTGGGTGCCGGCGCCGACGAGGAAAAAGTTCTTCACGTCTTCACTGACGTTGTGGGGTCGGAACCAGGCGCTCTGGGTGAGGATGGGCTCGAACTGAAACGCGGAGCCGAGATGGGCGTCGAGCTGGGTTTCAAAATCGAGCGGGGTCCAGACGAGCTTGCTGACGATGTGCTTTCGCAGGTCGGGACAGAGCTTTTCGAGCGAGGCGAGGATGGCGTCGGCGTAGAGGTCCTTGACGGCGTTCCAATCGACGTTGCCGCCGAGATTCGGGACGGGCGAGAGGACGTAGAAGCATTCGCAGCCGGGCGGCGCGAGCGAGGGGTCGGTGCGGGTCGGCGCGTGGAGGTAGAGGGAGAAATCGTCGGCGAGGATTTTTTTCCGGAAGATGTCCTCGAGCAGTTCCCTGTAGCGTTCGGTGAGGACGATGGTGTGGTGGGCCAGATTTGGGTAGGTGCAATCGGTGCCAAAATAGATGAGGAAGAGGCTCATCGAATAGCGCATGCGGTCGAGGCGCCGGTCGGTCCATTTTTTGCGCGCGGCGGCGGGGACGGCTTTTTTGTAGAAGTTGGCGACGTCGGCGTTGGAGACGATGACGGCGGCGGAAAGTTCCTCGCCCGAATCGAGCCGGACGCCGCGGGCCGCGCCGTTTTCGACGAGGAGTTCCGCGACGCGGGCGTTGAGGCGGAGCGTGCCGCCCATTTCGGCGAAGAGGCGGAGGAGTCCCTGCACGAGGGCGCCGGTGCCGCCCATGGCGAAGTGGACGCCCCATTTGCGTTCGAGGTAATGGATCATCGCGTAGATGGAGGAGGACTGGAACGGGTTGCCGCCGACGAGGAGCGGATGAAAGCTGAAGACTTGTTGCAGGAGGGGGTCCTTGATGTAACGCGAGACGAGGGTGAAGACCGATTGGTCGGAGCGGAGGCGGATGAGGTCGGGCGCGACGCGGAGCATGTCGGCGAAGGAGGAGAAGGGTTTGTCGGCGAGGTCGATGAAGGCGCGGTCGAAGATGGCGCGGGATTTGGCGACAAACTCGAGATAGCCGGGGACGTCGGCGGGGTTGAATTTTTCAATCTGCGCGATGATTTCGGATTCGTCGCCGGTGTAGTCGAAGGCGCGGCCGTCGGGAAAGACGATGCGGTAGAAGGGGGTGACGGGGACGATCTTGACGTAGTCTTCGGTGCGTTTGCCGGCGAGGGCGAAGAGTTCGTCGATGAGGAAGGGGGCGGTGATGATGGTGGGGCCGGCGTCGTAGGTGAAGCCCTTGTCCTCGAAGACATAAGCACGGCCGCCGGGCTTGTCGCGCATTTCGAGGAGGGTGGTGTCGTAGCCGCGGGCCTGGAGACGGATGGCCGCGGCGAGTCCGCCGAATCCGGAACCGATGACGAGGGCGGGCGATTTGGATGGGGAGGCGGTCACGGGACGCCGAGCCTAGCAGAAGACGCGGCGGGATCAATTACCTCATGGCCGCAAACGTGAGAGGGTTCCCAAACGGAGTTTTGGAACGAGAAAAAGAGCGACGGTTCCTTCGACTTCCCCCTTCGACTTCGCTCAGGGCGCGGCTTGCTGCCGCGGCTACTGAAGGACAGGCTCCGACCGCCGCTACATTGCTAATAGGGGACGGTGGCTTCGCCGACTTCGCTGCGGGGGGGCTGGGCGATGTCTTCCTGGTCGGGGCGGAGGATGCGGCGCTCGACGGAGCGGATGATGTAGTGGGGGTCGTCGTCGCGCTGGATGGTGAGTTCGACGCCGGTGCCGGGTTCGCCATGGAGGGCGAGGCTGACTTCTTCCTGGGTCAGGGTGGTGGTGTAGTTTTTGTCGATGCGGATGATGACGTCGCCGGCGCGGAAGCCGTAATCGGCGGCGGGGCCGCCACGGGTGAGGGCGACGATCCTGGGAAGGCCGGTGACTTTGTCGAATTCGAGGCGGACGCCGATGCGTCCGAGGCCCTGGTGTTCCTTGGCGACGAGGGGCTGGAAGGGTGCGGGTTTGGAGGTCATGTCGGGCGGCGGGACGGCTTGGGCAAGCGCGATGGCGGGAAGAAGACCGGTGAAGCAGGCGGCAAGGAGTAGTTTCATGGGGTTCTTTCTTTTTTGGACCTTCGGTACGATGCGCAACTTCTACACCGGACTTCGGTAAAAATCAACAGAAAATCTTGCAAGAAAGCGATTTTGATGATTTTAGGGTTCGACGACCTCGCCGATTTCGATGCCGATGTTGCGGGCGAGGCGGATGGCGTCGCCGGGGAGGGCTTTGCGGCGGTCCAAAATTTCGTCGAAGTCGCGGAGCTGGGTCTTGCCGTTGACGGTGGAGACCATGGAGCCGCTTTCGCCGGCCATGAGCGAGAGGACGGCCATTTCGCCCATGCGGCTGGCGAGGAGGCGGTCGTAATGGGTGGGGGTGCCACCGCGCTGGATGTGGCCAAGGACGGTGAGGCGGATTTCCTGGCGGACCTTGCCGGTGGCGACAAGGCGTTCCATGAATTCGGCGCCCTGGCAGACGCCTTCGGCGACGAGAATGACGCTGTTGTTGTGGCGGGTGGAGAAGCGGTGGTCGAGGACGCCGACGACGTTTTCCATGCTGAGACGGAATTCGGGGATGACGGCGACCTGGGAACCGGTGGAGATGGTGGCCATGAGGGCGAGGTAGCCGCTTCCACGGCCCATGACTTCGACGATGAAGCAGCGGCGGTGGGAGGCGGCGGTGGCGCGGATCATGTCGACGAGGCTGATGATGGTGTTGAGGGCGGTGTCGACGCCGATGCCCATGTCGGTGCCGAAGATGTCGTTGTCGATGGTGCCGGGGATGCCGATGACCGGCAGGCCGAAGCGGTGGAGGGCGCGGGCGCCCCGGAGCGAGCCGTCGCCGCCGATGACGATGAGGCCGTCGATCCGGTGGTTGGAGAGGATTTCCAACGCGCGGCGCTGGCCCTCTTCCTTGACGAAATCGGGGCAGCGGCTGGTCTGGAGGAAGGTGCCGGCGTCGCGAATGCGGCCCGAAACGATGTGGGTGTCGAGGTCGATGAACTCGTCGTCGAGGAGGCCCTGGTAGCCGTTGCGGATGCCGACGATTTCAAATCCCTTGTGGATTCCGGTCCGGGTGATGGAGCGGATGGCCGGATTCATGCCGGGGGAATCGCCGCCGGAGGTGAGGACTGCAATGCGTTTCATGAATAATTCTTCACCCTTTGCTTTAGCGGGAAGCGGTGTGGAGTCGATTTATTTCAAATGGGGGTGCTTCACACGGCAGTAAGCACTGGTCATAACGGAAGTCTGTTGTATCGTGGGGGACTTATGAGTCTTGTTGCCAAAATTGACGCCGACCTGAAAGCGGCGATGATCGCGCGGGACGCGGAGAAGCTTTCCGTGCTGCGTATGTTGAAGTCGGCGGTGAAATATGCCGCGATTGAAAAAGGGGGCGCCGATTCGGTGCCGACCGACCTGGAGGTGATCGCGGTGGTGCGCAAGGAGGCGAAGAAGCGGGAGGATTCGATCGCGAGCTATACGCAGGGGGCGCGGGCCGACCTGGCGGCGAAGGAGAAGGCGGAACTCGATTTTCTGAAGGGGCTGCTGCCGGCGCAACTGACTCCGGAAAAGATGGAGGCGCTGGTGAAGGAGGCTATTTCGGAGGTGGGGGCGACGAGCAAGGCGCAGATGGGCTCGGTGATGAAGGCGGCGCAGGCGAAGGCGGCGGGCCAGGCGGACGGGAAGACGCTGAGCCAGATCGTGCAGAGGTTGCTGCCGTAAAAAAAGCTCCGTCATCCTGAGCGAAGCGAATGCGTAGCATTCGCGCAGTCGAAGGACCCGGCCGCTTTTACCCCTGATGACCAAAGGCGGATAAAGCCCTCGTCACCAGCGGCTGCTTCGCCGCCTTGCCTTGGACGGGAGCGCAACCTTGATGCCTGTCGTCCTCCGAAAATGCGACCTAGGTCCTTCGACTGCGGCTCGCTGCTGCGCAGGGGAGTAACAGCTTCGCAGAGAAACAACTGCCGTGCGCAGCACCTCACCTTCGCTCAGGATGACGGATCGAGAAAAGAGAAATTATTGCCGTGCGCAGCACCTCGCCTTCCCGCTTCGATTTCGCTCAGGGCGTGACTTGCTGCCGCGGTTGGGGAAGGATAACGGAACTGGGAAACAACACTTTCGCAGAGGACTTTTTTCAGGACGACGTAGGGCTGCGCTCGATTTTTACGGAGACGTATTGCGCGTCGGGCAGGATAAACTTTTTGATTTCGAGGGTGATTTTTTTGATGGGGAAAGCCTTGAGCAACTCGAAAGCGAGTTCTTCCACGAGGGCCTCGAGCAATTTGCGCTCGCGCCGGGCGGCGACGTGTTTGATGCGCTCAACGACGTCGACGTAATTGATGGTCCACGCGAGATTATCGGTCCCGGCGGCGTGGGCAAAGGAATCGACGCTCATTTCGACCGAGACGAGGAGGCGCTGCGGCTCGCGCCGTTCGGCGACGGGCACGCCGATGCGGGCGAAGATTTCGAGGTCAATGACGCGGATGAGATCGGACATGGTCGAGGAGGAGCCGGGTGGGGCCGTTGAGATCGAGTTTCGCGGCTTCGTCGGGCGAAAGCCACCGGTAATTTTCGGCTTCGTCGTTGAGGGTGACGCCGGCGCCGTCGGCGATGGCGGTGTAGTTGAGCAAAAGGAAATGGGCCTTCCTGTAAAACTCGGGCGGCTCGATGCAGTCCTGGACCATTTCGAAGCGGATGCCGGTGAGCTTGAGGCCGGTTTCCTCGAGGATTTCGCGGCGGAGGGCGTCCTCGGCGCGTTCGTTGGGCTTGATTTTGCCGCCGGGGATGCCCCATTTGTGGCTCCACTTGTGGGTCTGGATCATGAGGACGTCACCCTGGGGATTGAAGATGAGCGCGCCGACGGTGGGGACGGGCGGATGGACGGCGACGCCGCGATGGCGCTCGAGGAAATCGCGGACTTCTCGCAGGTTGCGGAAAAGGAGATCGGGGTTCGCGCCCTTGAGTTTTTGGAGGGAATCGTAGCCGGTGAGGACGGCGCAGCTCATCACGCCGGCGTGGCGGGCCGTTTCGATGTCGTGGACCATGTCGCCGATGAAGATGGTCTCGGAAGCGTCGAGGTCGTGCTCGGCGAGGAGGTGGAGGATGACCTTGCGCTTGTCGAGGGCCTGGGTGTAGGCCTGCTTGAAATAGTGCTTCACGCCGAGGCGCGCGCCCTGGGCCTCGAAATGTTCGCGGTGGATGGTGCTGAGGAGGAACGCGGGCATGCCGCGCGCGCGGAGGTATTCGAGGAAATCGAGGGAATGGGGCAGCGGCGCGATGCCGGTCTGGAGGAGCTTGAAGGCGGTGTGGTAGTGATGGTCGAGTTCGGGCAGCGCCAATTCGGGGAGGTACTCGCGGTAAAATTCGGGGAAGGGAAGGTAGAATTTTTCGCGGAATTCGTCCGCGCTGAAAACGGGCTTGCCGTAGTGTTTGAAAATTTCGTTGGTGGCTTCGAGGACGGGAGCGAAATCGTCGACGAGGGTGCCGGACCAGTCGAGAATGACGTTGCGGATTTCGGGCATAAACAGAGCGCGGAAATTTTGGACGGGATTCACGCGATTAACAAGATTATGCGGATGGCCTGGAGGGACGCGCTCCTGCGCGTCCGCGGGCGACCGGGAGGTCGCCCCTCCATCATCATGCGGGACGGTTGGCCGTCAAAGCTTGCAGCAACATCTCCACCGCGGCGATCTGGGCCTGGACGCGCTGCGCGATGGGGAAGGGCTTGGGCGTTTCGGTGGTGTAGCTGACCCGCGTGTGATGGACGCTGAGGTAAATCGCCTCGGGCCAGTCGGGGCGGTCCTCGATGGGGCCGTGAAGCGCGACGATGTCGCGGCGGGAGATGACGCCGCCGCGCGCGGGGAACTCCTCGATGACGGGGCGGAGGTCGATCGGGACGTGGCGTCCCATCGCGGCGATGATTTGGCCGCCGAGGGTGGAGGGAAGGTTGTCGTTGAGCTCGTAAAGATAGGCGCCGACGCCCTCGAAATCCTCGTGGAGCATCATGGCGGCGTCGAAACGGCCGAGGGTCTTGAGCGTCTCGATGTGGCCGGCGACTTCGGCCGTTTGGGGACCGCGATAGTCGCGGTTGAGGTCGACGCCGGCGGCGTTGCCGCGCGCGCCGAGGGCGAGGCCGTCGGGGTTGAGGATGGGAAAAACGACGGCGTCGAACGGGGCGAAAAGGTCGGGTTGGCGGCGGATCATTTCGAGGAGCGCGAGGGGCCCTGAAATTTCATCGCCATGGATGCCCGCCGAAAGATAAACGCGGGGCGCGCCGGCGCCGGTTGGAGCGGCCCGTTGGAACCAGGGCCGGTCGCCGCTCGCCGCGGGGGAGAGATGGCGGACCGTCCAGCCGCCCGCGCGGGCCGCTTCCTCGATGTCGCGCGCATAGGAGCAGGGATCGAAGTTGTGATTCATCGCGTTATAATCTTGCCGACATTGGGGCGTTGTCGAGCAGGGATGCGCGACGAAATTTCCAAATCCGTCTGAAATCCCGAGCTTGTCCCCGAAAGACGGCGGGGTCGCAAACCCAACTCACTTCCCGCCAACCTGCCGTTTCCCAACCGCCAAGTTGTCATCCACATCACAGCCATTTGTCTCTTTTCAAGCGGGTTTGACTTTGGAGTGCGCCGCCTCAATAATCGGGCGAATGCATGCATCGACCCGAATCTCGAAAACCATGAACTTGTTTCCGAAGTTGACCCGCGCCCTTCTCCTCCTCACTTTCGCCGTCGCTTCCCGCGCCTACGCCGCCCCGGTCGCAACCATGGATCGCAACGCGGACGGCGATCCCGAATTCAAGTTCGAGCATGTCCCCTCCCCACTCGCGAATGATGCCGCCGCCAAGGCCAAATTCACCGTTGTCGATGGAAGGAGCGGCTTTATCGAAGGCAGCAAAATCAAGGCCCTCAACGATGGCGAACTCCCCGGCAACAACGACTCTCCCGAAGAAAATTTTTTCTTCGGCCAAGGCACCAACGGCGGCCGATTGCAGGTCGATCTCGGCAGCGCCATCGAGATCTCCCAGGTCAACACCTTTTCATGGCATCCCGGCAGCCGCGCCCCGCAGGTCTACAAACTTTACGCCTCGGACGGAACCTCCCCCGATTTCAACCCCACCCCAAAAAGACCGGTCGATCCCGCCAGGTGCGGCTGGACCCTTCTCGCCGTCGTCGACACCCGACTGAAATACAGGGAAGCGGGCGGACAATACGGCGTCAGCATCTCCGACTTCGCCGGTTCGCTCGGAACCTATCGCTACCTCCTCTTCGATATTTCCTGCACAGACCCGAACGACGCCTTCAGCAATACCTTCTACAGTGAAATCGACGTCCGGGCCCTCCATCCAACGGAGCCCGAGGTCACGACCCAGATCGAGCCGATCGATACAAAAAAATTCGACTTCACCATGGACACCTCGCAGGCCCCCGACCTCGATAATTGGGCCCAAAACAACCTCAAACCCGCCGTCGAAATGTGGTACCCCATCATCTGCGACTCCACCGCCAGCGAGGGCTACACCGCCCCCGCCAAATTCACCATCACCTTCAAATCCATGCCCGGCGTCGCCTATACCGAGGGCACCGACGTCGTTGTCAGCACCGAGTGGATCCGCTCCCAGAACAAAAACCCGGGCTGGAACCAAGCCACGGGCTCCGTTATCCATGAACTCGTCCATGTCGCCCAGCAATATCATTGGAGCAACGCGCCCACATGGTTGGTCGAGGGCATAGCCGACTATTTCCGCTGGTTCCACTACGAGTCGATCCAGCACCGCCCCCACCTGTCCAACCCAAGCGCGGCCAAGTATTCCGACAGCTATCAAGTCACCGCCGGCTTCATCGAATATGTCGTCAAAAACCACGACCACGAACTCGTCGTCAAACTCAACGCCGCGCTGCGCCGCGGCACTTACAGGGCCAGTCTTTGGAAATATTATACCGGAATGAGCATCGAAGATCTGTGGCAGGAATATGTCAGCTCGCTCGCCAAACCTCCAAGCACCCCATAGAACTCATTGCAAAAGTAGCCATGGGTCGCGTTGTATTTCCTCTTCGGCCGGGGTTCTTTTGCCTTCTGGCTTCGTCGCTCGCTCGTCACGTAGCTACGGCTATGCTCCTCACTCGAACTCCTCGCCAGAAGGCAAAATCCCTCCCGGCGCGACCCGTGGCTACTTTTGCAATGAGTTCTAGCAGCCGGCGCCGCCTGCCTGCTGCCTGACAGGCTCTAATAGACCGCCGCGATCCAAATCACCGCCAGCGACGCGAGCGCGACCAGATAAGAAATGTGGTCCGTCACGATAAAAACAATCGGATCGCCGTCGATCCTCTCCCGGCTCGCCCAAAACCACATCCGCTCGATCCAATAAAATAAAAAAACGCACACCACGAAAAGGAGCGCCGGGCTCCTGTAGATCGAAACCGTCTGCGGCGCCGTTACATAAAGCGCCAGAACCAGCACCGAAATCAACCCCGACCCAAGCCCCACCTTCATCAGCAGCGGCATGTCCTCCACCTTGTAAGTCGGCCGCGCCGCCGACCCAATTCCCTCCTTCAACCGCTGCGTCAGCTCCGTGTACCGCTTCAAGTGCGCAAGGCTCAGCGCCAGAAAAAAGATGAACGCGAACAGCCACGTCGACACATAGACCCCGCACGCGGCGCCCCCCGCGAAAATCCGCAGCGAATAGAGAAAAGCCAGCGTGATCAAATCCATCACCACCACATTCTTGATCGCCGCCGAATAGAGCACGTTCGCGATCCCGTAACAAAGCAGGATCAGGTTGTACTTCCCCGGCAAATGGACCGCCGCACCCGCCGCCGCCAGCAACAACAGCACCGCCAGCGCCAGCGCATGGGACGGGCACAACGCCCCGTTCGCCTGCGAACGCAACCGCTTGTCGGGGTGCCGCCGGTCCACGTCGATATCGTAAAAGTCGTTCAATAAATAAAAAGCCGACGCCACCAGGCAAAAAGCCCAGAACGCCAAGAACCCGTTCGGCCACAGCTTATCGATCCGATGCGCCGCAATCGCCGGCGCAAAAATCAATATGTTCTTGCTCCACTGGTGCGGCCGCAGCGACCTCCACCAACCCGGCGCGCCGTGCGATTCGGAACGGATCACCACCGCCTTCTCCGCCCGCCTGCCCGCCAGGCCCGCCCCCGCCCCCACCACGATCGGAAGCTCCGACGCCTCGAAAATCGGCCGGTCCACCAGCGCGTCCCCCGCGTAGGCAAAAGGCTTTCCCCCGGCGTCCTTCTCGATCATCGCAAGCTTTCGTCTCCCCTTCAGATTCCCATTCGCCTCGTCCGTCGCCAAAACCCTCTCGAAAATCCCAAGATGATCGGCGACCGCCCGCGCCCACCCGTAGGGCGCCGACGTCGCCAGAACCAGCGCCGCTCCCGCATCCCGCTTCTTCTTCAGCAGCCCAAGCAATTCCTCGTTGAACGGAAGATTCGCCACGTCCAGCGCGTAGCGGCGCGCCATCTCCGTCTTCAGCCGCACCCGCCCTCCCTGAAACAGCCAGGCCGCCGCCTTGAAAAAAATCAGCGGATTTCGAAAAATCGCCACGAGAAGCCGCTCCCGAAGCAGGTCGATCCGCACCAGCGTATGGTCCAAATCGACGTAAATAATTCCAACGCCCTCGTCCATGGCAGAAGGCTCTCCTAGGGGGCCAGCCCCTTCAAGTAATCCCGGTACTCGCAATCGGGCATCCGTTTGACGATCTCCTCGAACCGCCCCTCGTCGATCAGCCCCGCCCTCAACGCCGCTTCCTCCGGGCAGCCGATCTTGATCCCCTGCCGCTTTTCCAGGGTCTGCACAAAACTCGAAGCCTCGTGCAAGCTCCCGCTCGTCCCCGCGTCGAGCCACGCGAAACCGCGCGGCAGCGCCACCACCCGCAGCGCCTTCCGCCGCAGGTAAATCAGGTTCAGGTCCGTAATCTCCAATTCCCCTCTCGCCGAAGGCCGAAGCTCCTTCACGAAACCGGTCACGTCCGCGTCGTACAGGTAAAGCCCCGGCACCACATAACGGCTCTTCGGGCGCGAAGGCTTCTCCTCCAGCGAAAAAACCTCCCCCGTCGCCGAAAACTCCACCACCCCGTACCGCTCCGGATTTTGCACCTGGTACGCGAAAATCAACGCCCCGCCGCCAAAGTCCCGAAACGACGGGCCGAACCATGCCGAACTGTGAAATATATTGTCCCCCAGCGCCAGCGCCACGGAAGCCCCTTCGATAAAACTTTCCGCGATCAGGAACGCCTGCGCGATCCCCCCCGGCTCCGGCTGCGCCCGATACTCGATCCGCACCCCCAGGTGCGACCCGTCTCCCAAAATCTTCCGGAACAGCGGCAGTTGCTCCCCCGTCGAAATCAGGCAGATGTCCCGGATCCGGTTCTCCAGAAACATGCTCAGCGCATAATAAATCATCGGCTTGTCGTAGACCGGCTGAAGCTGCTTGCTCACAATTGCCGTCAGCGGATAAAGCCGCGACCCCGCGCCCCCCGCAAGAAGAATGCCTTTTTCTATAGCCATATCGAAGCGCCTGTTTTCAGTTCTACTTCAATTCCCCGTGCAGGCCAGAGAAAAGGCTGTTCTCCTCGTTCCCAAGTTGTACTTGGGAACGCACTTGTCGGCGAAGCTACGCTTCCCCCCTCCCAAATTTACCGCCCTCCGCAAGAGCATCCTCCGCAAGAGCCCGCGAGCTTGTGATTGAACCCCGGCCCGGTACCATAAATCCCGATCCGCCCGGAACCTCGCATGCACGACCCCTCCGTCACCGTCGTCTCCCCGGAGAAAACCTCCCTTCTCCAGATAGCCCGCGACCTCGTCCGCTACCGCGAACTTCTCTTCCTCCTCGTCTGGCGCGAAGTCAGCGTCCGCTACAAACAAACCGCCGTCGGCATCTTCTGGGTCATTCTTCAACCGATGCTTTCGGCTTTGATCCTCGGAGTGTTTGTTTTCGGGCGCTTGGGAAACATGTCGTCCGACGGTTTGCCCTATCTGGTCTTCGCCTATAGCGGCATCTTGATCTGGGGCCTGTTCGCCCAAGGCATCGACCGCGCCTCCGGCAGCATCGTCGCCGACGAGCAACTGATCCGAAAAGTCTATTTTCCCCGCTGGATCATCCCCATGGCGTCCGTTGGCAGTAGTTTGGTTGATTTCGCCGTCTGCACCCTGCTGCTCGTCGTGTTTCTGTTTTCCTACTCCGTTCCCCCGACCTGGCACCTCGTCTTCTTTCTTCCGGCAACGCTCCTCGTTTTCTTCCTGGCAACGGCGCTGGGTATGGCCACGGCGGCGTTGAATGCAAAATACCGGGATTTTCGTCTCCTGACGATCTACGGCCTGCAGATTTTCCAGTTTATCAGCCCGGTCTATTACTCCTTTCAAACTATTCTTCCCAAAAACCTCCTCTGGCTCGTCTACCTCAATCCCATGGCCGGCCCCATCGAACTCTTCCGCCTCAGCGTCACCGGAACCAGCCACTTCCTCATCGCCGGCTTCGCCACCTCCCTCGCCGTCGACCTCCTCCTCATCGCCCTCTGCGTCCGAATTTTCTACACCCTCGAAGATGACATCGTCGACACCATCTAAACCCAACCGCTTCGCCGGCGCCATCCTCGCTGAAAAGCTGGGCAAGTCCTACCCGATGAAAATGGGCCCCGGCTCCGCCCAACTCAAATTCAACGAACTCGTCACCCGGCAGATCGCCAGATGCTTTTCCCCGGCCCAATGGCGCCGGAGAGACGACCGCTTCCAGGCCTTGCAGGACGTCAGCTTCGAAATACACGCCGGCGAACTCATCGGACTCGTCGGCTCCAACGGCTCCGGCAAAAGCACCCTCCTGAAACTCCTCGCCAAAGTCACCAAACCCACCTCCGGCCGCGCCCTCCTCCGCGGACGCGTCGGCTCCCTCCTCGAAATCGGCACCGGCTTCCATCCCGAACTGACCGGATACGAAAACGTCTACCTTTGCGGCACCATCCTCGGCATGTCCCGCGCCGAGATCGCCAAAAATTTCGACCCAATCGTCGCCTTCTCCGAAATCGGCCCCTTCCTTCAGATTCCCATCAAGCGCCTCTCCAGCGGCATGGCCATGCGCCTCGCCTTCTCCGTCGCCGCCCATCTCAACCCCGACATCCTCCTTGTCGACGAAGCCCTCTCGGTCGGCGACGCCGCCTTCCAGAAAAAATGCATCGCCAAGATGCGCGCTTTCGTCGCCTCCGGCGCGACGGTCATCTTCGTCACCCACGACATCGCGCTCGTCAACAAAACGTGCAAACGCGTTCTGCTCCTAGACAAAGGCCGCCTCGTCGAGGACGGCCCCGCTTCCTCCGTCATGCCCAGGTACCTCCAGGCCGTCAACCCCGCCACCGCGTACCGGATTCACTTCGATCCCAATCCCCTCGCCGAAAAAACCGGCCTCTCGCTTTGCGAACTCACCGTCAATTCCGGCGATGCCGTCCGCCACACCCTCCCCTTCCGCGTCGACATCACCTTCCAGACTCTCCTCCCCCTGCAACGCCTCGCTTTCAGTCTCGCCCTCTCCACCCTCGACGGAAACCGCCTCCTCTCCTGCGATTCCGACAGGCCGGGAGAAAAAATCTCCGTCGAACCGAACCGCCTCTACGCCGTCTCCGTCACCCTCGGCAGATTGGACCTCACCCCCGGTTCCTACCTCCTCGACGTTCTCTTCCGCCAGGACGACGCCCTCATCCTCGACGAGCGCCCCGCCTGCCTTCGCATTGAAGTTCTCGATCCCGAAGACGACGCCTCTCCCGCCCACAGCCCGGACGCCGGCACTCGTCCCGTCTTTGATTGGACCCTCAATCCCGCCTGATCAGGCTTTGAATTTGAGTTAAGGCCCCGGAACCGGCGCAACACCCGTCGGTGGAACCGGCACGTCAACCGGCGCAATCGGTTTCTTCTCCGCCTCGCTGTTGGCCATGTTCTGACCTTGCGAAAGGGTTTCCCGCGGAGTGTCCGGATTGTCCTCCCGCCCCCCGACGACGATCACATTCCCGTCCTCCAGCTTCTTCAGTCGCGGCCGGATAAGTTGAAACGTCGTGAAAACACCCTGGTGCAGAATCTTTCCCTTCGAGTCCGCCCGGCTGTAGAGATACGTCCCCATCGCCGTCGGTTGCAGCACATGGATATTCCCCTGCGGATCAAAAAAAACTTCCGGGTCGATATAGGCCACAAGTTCACCCAGCGCCAGGTTCGCATAAACCACATTCTCCGACGGATCCTCCACCCGCAGGTAAAGATGCGTGGTATCCGGCTTCTGCGAAAATCGGATCAGCGAATAAACTATCTGCGAGCCGTCCAAAGCACGCGTCTGGCTCCACACCTCGCGCCCATGCTGAACCGTGAACGGAACGCTGTCCGAAATCATCTGCCCCTGCCCCGGCAGGTCGATCACCGCCTCCGCCGTGTAATCCCCCTCCTCGCGAAACGAAAAAAGCGGCGTCAGGTTCACCCGAAGCGTCTTGCTCTCGCCCGCCTTCAGGCTGATCGGCTTGAACGTCGCCTCCCGTTCCGGCCTCACCGGCAGCCGGTTGTGCTTCGACACCAGAAACGAAAGCCACGGGCCGTCGTCATTATTCAAAACAAGATTGTTCTCCCCCACGTTCGCCACCGTCACCAGCAGGTCCACCCGCTCGTAGAGAAGAAAATTGCTCCGTTCCGTTTGCGCCGACACTTGAACCTGCGCGGAAGCCGACAAGCCTGTCGCCAGAAAACAGACCGCGCCAATGGCCGCCAAATATCTCATATTTCGGCCCATACTAAGGCCGGCCGCCCGGAAAACAAGATGGAATTGGGAAGTGTCTTCGAGGACAAGGCCGCGTTGCGAGTTGACCTATCGTGAAGACGCACCCTGCGTTTTTGATGTGAAATCCTTCGTCCAACCGCCATCCTCAGACCGCCCCTCGACACCATGCCCCAGCCCCTTTCCTCATCCAAACTCACCGTCACCGTCCTCGGCTCCGGCACCTCCCAGGGCGTCCCCATGATCGGCTGCCACTGCCCCGTCTGCCGCTCCACCGACCCCCGCGACAAACGCACCCGCTCCTCCATCCACCTCGCCGCGCCGCAAACCGGCATCCTCGTCGACACCACCCCCGACCTGCGCCAGCAGGCCCTCCGGGAAAACCTCGACCGCCTCGACGCCGTCCTCTTCACCCATTCCCATGCCGACCACATCATGGGCTTTGACGACCTCCGCCGCTTCTGCGAAATCCAGTCCGGCCCCCTCCCCATCTACGGATCGGCCGAAACCCTCGCCCAAGTCGAACGCATCTTCTTCTACGCCTTCAACCCCAAAAAACTCGTCCCCGGTTACGTCCACGCCCTGCCTCACGTCGTCACCGGCCCCTTCGAACTCGGCGGCATCGAAATCACGCCCCTCCCCGTCCCCCACGGCGCCGTCTCCACCCTCGGCTTCCTCTTCTCCCATCGCGGGCGCAAACTCCTCGCCTACCTCAGCGACTGCGCCGCCGTTCCCGAACCCGTCCGCGCCGCCATCTCCGGAGTCGAGGCCCTCATCATCGACGGCCTGCGCGACAAGCCCCATCCCACCCACCTCACCGTCGCCGGGGCAATCGAAGTCGCCCTCGCCGTCCGCGCCCAACGCTCCTACCTCACCCACCTCACCCACGAAAAATCGCACGCCGACCGCGCCCGCGACCTCCCCGCCGGCATCGACCTCGCCTATGACGGCCTCAAGCTCGACTTTGACCTGACGCTTCCGGAAGCCCGGGATGACAGGCTTGATTAGAGAGATGCCCTTCAACCTCGTCAGCCCCTATCCGCCGCTCGGCGATCAGCCGCAGGCCATCGACAAGCTCCTGAAGCGCATCCGCGCCGGCGAAAAGCATTCGACCCTCCTCGGCGTCACCGGCTCGGGCAAAACGTTCACCATGGCGAACGTCATCGCGGCGCTCGACCGGCCCACCCTCGTCCTCTCGCACAACAAAACGCTCGCCGCGCAACTCTACAGCGAATTCAAGCAATTCTTCCCCGACAACGCCGTCGAATATTTCGTCTCCTACTTCGACTACTACCAGCCCGAGGCCTACATCCCGCGCAGCGACACCTACATCGAAAAGGACTCAAGCATCAACGAGGAGATCGAGCGCCTGCGCCTCGCCGCCACCAGCTCGCTTCTCACGCGGCGCGACGTCATCGTCGTCGCGAGCGTCTCGTGCATCTACGGCCTCGGCTCGCCCGACGACTACAAGGACATGGTCTGTCCCGTGGCGAAGGGCCAGTTCCTCACGCGCGAAAACTTCCTCGCGCGGCTCGTCGAAATGCAATACGAGCGCAACGATTTCCAGCTCACGCGCGGAAAATTCCGCGTCCGCGGCGACACCATCGAGCTTTGCCCCGCCTACACCGAGGACGCCGTCCGCGTCGAATTCTTCGGCGACGAAATCGACCGCCTCACCCGCTTCGACCCGATCAGCGGCGAAACACAGGAGCCGCTCGAGCAGATCGTCTTCTTCGCCGCGCGGCATTACGTCACGCCCGCCGACAAGATGCGCATCGCCATGGGCACCATCCGCGCCGAGCTCGACGAACGGCTCGCCGAGCTGGAGAAGATGGGGAAACTCCTCGAGGCGCAGCGCCTGAAAATGCGCACCACGTTCGATCTCGAAATGATGGAGGAGATGGGCTTCTGCAACGGCATCGAAAATTATTCGCGCCACACCAGCGGACGCGCCCCCGGCTCGCGGCCCTTCACGCTGATCGATTTTTTTCCGAAGGACTTCCTCGCCATCATCGACGAGTCGCACGTCGCCGTGCCGCAGATCGGCGGCATGTACGAGGGCGACCGCTCGCGCAAAACGGTCCTCGTCGAGCACGGCTTCCGGCTCCCCTCCGCGCTCGACAACCGCCCGCTCAAGTTCGAAGAATTCGACGCGCTCGTCGGCCAGCGCCTCTACGTTTCGGCCACGCCCTCGAAGTACGAAATCGAAAAATCGGACGGCGTCACCGCCGAGCAGGTCATCCGCCCCACCGGCCTGCTCGATCCCGAGATTGTCGTCAAGCCGCTCGGCGGACAGGTCGACGATCTCATCGAACAGGCGCGCCTCCGCGTCGGCATGGGCGAGCGCGTCCTCGTCACCACGCTGACCAAGCGCACCGCCGAGGACCTCGCCGATTACCTGCGCGATCTCGGCGTCAAGGTCCGCTACATCCACTCCGAAATTGACACCATCGAGCGCGTCGAAATCCTGCGCAGCCTCCGCACCGGCGAAGTCGACGTCCTCATCGGCATCAACCTCCTGCGCGAGGGCCTCGACCTGCCCGAAGTCTCGCTCGTCGCCGTGCTCGACGCCGACAAGGAGGGCTTTCTCCGCTCGCAGACGTCGCTCATCCAGACTGCGGGCCGCGCCGCGCGCCACCTCAACGGCCTCGTCATCCTCTACGCCGACACCGTCACCGAATCGATCCGGCAGCTCATCGCCATCAGCAAGGCGCGCCGCGAAAAGCAGATCGCCTACAACAAGGAGCACGGCATCACGCCCCGCTCCGTCGTCCGCGCCGTGCAGGAAAGCCTCGGCAACGTCCTCAAGGGCCGGCAAATCGCCGCGAACATCGCCGGTGAGGGCGGCGCCGACATGGACGTCACGCAGGTGCTCCAGGAACTCGAAAATGAAATGCTCGCCGCCTCCGCCTCCATGCACTACGAGAAAGCCGCGCTCCTCCGCGACCAGATCATGGAACTCAAACAACAAGCCGGCCTCGACAAAATCGAGCCGAAACAAAAAGTCGTCACCTACCAAAAGCCCGCCCGCGGCACGACCCGCAAACCCGCGAAGAAGATTTGAGTTTGCCGCGCTTGCAGACGGCGATGGAACGACGTCCCTCGTTCCCAAGTAGAGTTTTGGAACGAGAGCACCGCCGCCGCAACAGCAACCGCCGGGAAGGGACGCGAAGGGACTCGCGTCCCACGATTCGACGGACGGCAAGGGACTGCCGTCCCTACCCTCACCGCGTCCCCATCCCCACGCCCTGCACCGTCTGGAAAAGCTTCCCTTCCGACTTGATCGAAGGCGCGATGATGATCTCCGTCTCCTGGAACTCCCTGATCGTCGACGCCCCGACGTTGCCCATGCAGGTCATGATCGCCCCGACCAGGTTTTGCGAGCCGTCGTCCACCGTCGCCGGCCCGAACAGAATCTGCTTCAGCGTCCCCGTCACGCCGACATGAATCCGCGTGCCGCGCGGCAGGTTCGCGTGCGGCGTCGCCATGCCCCAGTGATGACCGCGACCCGGCGATTCCTCGGCCCGCGCAAACGCCGAGCCAACCATCACCGCGTCCGAACCGCATGCCAGCGCCTTGCAGACGTCCCCGCCCTTCGACATCCCGCCGTCGGTGATGATCGGCACGTAGCGCCCCGTCTTCTTGAAATAGGCGTCGCGGGCCGCCGCGCTGTCGACCGTCGCCGTCACCTGCGGCACGCCGAGTCCCAGCACGCCGCGCGACGTGCACGCCGCGCCGGGGCCGACCCCGATCAGCACGCCCGACACGCCGTTCTCCATCAGTTCGAGCACGACGCTGTAGGTCACCGCGTTGCCGATGACGATCGGAATTTTGCTCGCCTTGGTGAACGCCGCGAGGTCGAGCGACTTGTACTCGCTCGAAATGTGCTTCACGGTCGAAACGGTCGATTGCACGACGAAGAGATCGGCCCCCGCCTCCTGCGCGATCGCCGCGTACCGCTCCGCCTTCTGAGGAATCGACGACACGGCCACAATCCCGCCGCCCTTGCGCAATTCCTGCACGCGCTTGGCGATCAATTCCTCCTTGATGGGCTGCGTGTACAATTTCTGGATCTGCTCGGTGACCGTCCCCTTGTCGGCCTTGACGATCTGCGCGAGCGCCTCCTCGGGATCGTCGTAGCGCGTCTGGACGCCCTCGAGATTGACCACCCCGAGGCCGCCGAGCCGCGCCATCTCGATGCAAAAGCGGACATTGGTCACGCCGTCCATCGCGCTGGCGATGATCGGGATCTTGAGCTTGAGCGGTTCCCGCCCGCCGGGGCTCGGGATTTCGAACGACGTGTCGACCTCGTTCGGGTTGATGGTGATTTCACCGGGCACCAGGGCGATTTCATCGAAACCGTAGGTCACCCGCGCCTTGCGATTGCGTCCGATCCACATTCCCATATCAGTTCGACTCCTTCACGGCCTTGCTTTCGTAGAGCGCCCCGCACTTCGGACAACGGGGCCGTTGATACGGCACCCGCTCAGTGAAAGCGTTCTGGCAAGACCCACAAATGAAAATTCGCCGCGCGTCCAATTCCGAACGGCGGCGAGTCCGTAGAAAAAACAACCACGCAATCAGCAGCACGGCAAGAAAAACCGTCACGTACAACAGAAAAAAATGAACGAGCGAGAGCTTCATGGCGTGTCCGGAAAACGGAGTTTATCCCATCCGCCACGCTTTGCAAACGTTCCGTCGGCAAGTGGCCCCCACCCGAGAAAGGCAAAATACGCGACGGTCACAGATCGTCGCTACATTAAGAACTTGGACGCGCGGCGCGGCGCGAGGTAGTTTCAGCATCATGTCCATTACCCGTGGGGAATTCCTGAAGTCGCTGAAGAAATCGATTCCCGGCATGGTGCTCGGCGGCGGAGTCGCCACGGCGGCGCAGAAGGTTCTGGGCAAGATGGCCGCGGCCTCCGGCGCTCCTGTTGCAAAGCAAATCCCCTCCCCGGCGGCCGCCGCAAACCCGGAGATCGCGCAAGACGCGAAGATCGAATTCATCACCAGCGGCCCCCCCGACGGCAACCGGATCGCGCTGACGTTCGACGACGGCCCGACGCCGGGCGTGACGGAAATCATTCTCGACGAGCTTCAGCGGCGCCAACTTCACGCGACCTTCTTCATGATCGGCGAGCGCGTCGCCGCCGCGCCCGATCTCGCCCGGCGCGTGTTGGCCGGGGGCCACGACGTCGGCAACCACACGTTCACCCATCCGAAGCTGACCACGCTCGCCGACGCGCAGGTCGCCGCCGAAATCGAAAAGACGCAGGAGATCATCGCCGAGGCGCTGAACCATCGCCCCGCGTGGTTTCGTCCGCCCTATGGCGCGCTTCGCCAAAACCAGGCCATCCTGGCGGCGCGAAAAGGCCTCGGCATCGTGATCTGGAGCGTCGATTCGCACGATTGGTCGCAGCCGGACGGGGCCAAAATCGCCGGTACCGTTTTCGCCGAGACCAGGCCCGGTTCGATCATCCTTTGCCACGACCTGCACCGGCAGACGGCCGACGGCATCGGCCCGATTCTGGACGGCCTGATGGGCCGCGGTTTTGCGTTCGCGACCCTTTCCGAGCTTTTGGGATGATGCCTCAAATCGCTTGCATCATTCCGCAAAATGAAAGAACAGCAAAATCGGTCTAAAAGCTCAACTTAACCAAGGCCTTGCGAAATTATTCATTGACTAAAGGGTTCATCTGATAAATAGTGGTTCATATGGAAACGATCGATCAAAATACTCACCTGGCCGAAGAACTGGCTGAAATCGCAACGGAACTGCAACGTTCTTTTCTCGTGGAACTTTCCACCGAAGTAAACCGCGGAAACATCTCCATTCCCCAATACACGTTGCTCGGCTTCCTCAATCAGACCTCCGGTTTGAACATGTCGCAACTGGCGGAACTCATGCGCCACACCACGCCCGCCACGACGGGGCTGGTCGAGCGTCTCGTCGAGGCCGGGTTGATCGAACGGTTCAGTCATCCGAAAGATCGCCGCCAGGTTCTCGTCCGCATCACCGACAAGGGCCGCGAACTCGTCGAGGGCCTCAAGCGCGGGATCGTCCGCAATCTGCAGGAGCTTTTCAAGGATCTGAGCCAGGAAGACATCGAAGCCTGGCTGCGCATCTATCGGACGATTATTCGCCGAAGCACCCAGCAGCACGCGGCGAAGAGTTGAGGTAGCCGTCGCGCGCCGCGCGACGGTCCGGCGCAAGGGCCTGCGCCGGCTACCATGAGATGGTCACGCCGATGGAAATCGAGACTTTTTCCGCCTTGCAACTGGCCGGGTTGCGCCATGGTTTTTCCACCCGCAGCGGCACAAGCCCCGACCATCTCGAAGCGGAACTCGTATCGACCTTCACCGCCGCCGGATTCCCCATGGTCGACGCGGTCCATGCCGAGCAACCCCACGGCAATCGCGCCCAGGCCGTTTACACGCCCCTCGGCATCCGCGTGCCCGATGTGGACGCCCTCGCGACTTCGGTGCCGAGGATGGCGCTGGTGGTCCGGGTCGCCGATTGCGGGCCGGTCTTCTTTTACGACCCGGTGCAGAAGGTGATCGCCCTCGCCCACTCGGGACGGCGGGGCACGGAAGGCAACATCGTGGCTGAAACCGTTTCGTGCCTGCGGGAGACCTTCGACACGCATCCCGAAAACCTGATCGTCCAACTGGGGCCCTGCATCCGCCCGCCCCATTACGAAATCGACTTCGCGGCGGAAATCGAACGGCAGGCCCGCGCCTGCGGCGTGCGGCATTACCACGATTGCGGAATATGCACGGCT
This sequence comes from Methylacidiphilales bacterium, assembly GCA_035948935.1. GTDB lineage: Bacteria > Verrucomicrobiota > Verrucomicrobiia > Methylacidiphilales > UBA1321 > JABDGH01. The sequence goes on from DASZIP010000010.1 coordinate 87,754, forward strand.
TCGCGCCTCGACCGCTATTATTCCTACCGCGCGGAAAAGGGAAAAACCGGCCGGATGTGGGCCGTGTTGATGATTGAATAAGACGCTTGCTTTCACAGTAATTGCATTAATTATAATGACATGAAACACCGGTTGTTGGGATGCATCGTCTGGGGGATATTTCTGGGTCAGGGCGGCTTTGCGATGGCGCAGAGTTCCATTCAAGCTTTGGAGAGTGAATTCAATGAGGCCAACGTGGCGCATCAGCAGGCCACATCAAAGATGCTGACAGATTTTTTCGCCCAGATCGATGTGGCGATGGCCAGTCCCGAAGCCGCGATCGCCCTTTATCAGCAAGCCGGCGGCGCCCTGCCCGACCCCACCCCCGTCGTCACGGCGCACTCGCAAGAAACGGCAACGGAAAGGGAGAAGCGCGTGGCCCAGGACCAGGCCAACCTCGCCAAGTTGGGCGTCGTCGTGCAATTGCATTGCGGGTTGATGCACTACGCGGCGCTCTTTGTTGTCAGCCCGGACCAGAAAGGCTTGCAGAATGAGTGGGTGGCGTGGCTCCGAACGACAGCGCAGATTTATCCGCAATTGAGCGTGGCCGAGGCAAGCAACGCCCCAAAGCAGGAAGGCGCGCCCAATGACGACAACGCTCCAAGCAACGCTCCAGGCCAAAACCGCCATAACGGAAGAAGGGACCGCGCACCCCGCCCACAACCCGCCTTTAACCCGGAGGAGATGAAAGACAAAACGATGCGCGATTCGATCATCAGCAAGTTCCTGGCTTTCAACGCCTGGGGCGACAAGGAACAGGGAGGGTGGTCGGTTGGTGATTTGCCCAAACTCTATCGCGCCAATGTCCTGGAGCCGTTGCGGACGCCGCCCACCCCCGCCACGCTGACCGCCTGGGACGGCTATATCGCCATGGCAAACGCCGATGAGCCCGACAACGACAAGTGGAATCAGATCGACTATCCGCCCCTCGCATTCGACCGCGCCTGCGACGACTATGCCATCGCGCCCAACGCCGAAAAACTCGAAGGGCTCGTCACCTTCATCAAGACGAACCCGGCCAATCCCAACGCGGACGATTGGATCGCCAGCGTCCGCAAGCTGCTGGACGACTACCGCGCGAGCCATGGGGGCCCCCGGCCCGCGGCGCAAAATCCCTCGCCGTTTCCCTCCGCTCCGTCCGGCAACCCGAACGTGAGCGTCACAACGGAACAGCAGGGCGACGCGATGATCATCATCACGCATACCAATTCGGCGCCGGTCACGAACGCGCCGCCGCAGCCGACGCCTTAGGTAGCCGTCGCGGGCCCCCGCGACGGTCCATTGCGCGGCGCGCAACGGCTACCTTTTCGATTTCTTCTCCGCGTCGAGCGCCTGCCATTCGGCGTAGGTCAGCCGTTTCATGTGAAAAGACTCCCTCGTGCGCGAATAGCCGCCCGCCTCGCCGCCCTGGAGCCGCCCGATCATTCCCATCTTTTCGGTGAAGACGCGCAGGCTCCCCGCCTCGATGAACTCGTCGCGGACATGGACGACGAGCAGTTCGCCCATGACGACCTGGTTGCCGCCGATGAGAAGCGTCTGCACTTCGCGCGCTTCGATCTGCGCCGGGGCCGCGGCGAGTCGCGGCGGCTTCACGACGGCGGAAGACTCTGTCGCCAGCCCGAGCGCCCCGACCTCGCTCACGCCGGGAGGGAAATCGGTCGCGCAGAGGTTCATCAACTCCGCGTTTTCCTCCGTGACGATATTGATGACAAATTCGCGCGCACGGCGGATGTTGCGGAAGCTGTCCTTGGCGCTGCCGTCGGAACGCTTTCCGATTCCGAGGACGACAAGCGGCGGATTTTCGCCCATCAACTGGAAGTAACTAAACGGCGCGGCGTTCACCTGGCCGTCCTCGTTAAGCGTCGTCACCCAGGCGATCGGCCTCGGCACGACAAGGCTGGAGAGCACGTGGTACCGCTTGCCGGGAGTGAGTTCGGAGAGGTTGAACTGCATGGGACAATGATAGCCTAATGCTTCAGACAGGCCAGAGCCAGCAGCAGCACAGGCGTGGCAATACCGAGAATGAGCGCGATGAAGACGGGGATTCGGTTGCGCACCGTCGTAAAGGCCAGAACCAGTCCGAGCGATATGGATATAATCAACGCAACGCACATGGCGACGACGAGCACTTCGAACGAGAAGGATGAAAGAGAAGTTTTGCCGAACCCGGGGTAATACTGGGACTTATGAATATCCGAGAGCTTCTCCATCAACCAGGGTTGATAACCGTATGGTTTTTTGGTGTGTGGGACGACCGTCTGCCACCAACCCGTGATGATAAAGAGCAGTAATAAAGGCGCGAAGAAAACGCTGAGATAAAGATGATATCGCCGAACTAAAATCAGCCATTTGCCGCGCATGGACCGGAGCATAACCGATAGGCTCCTTGTGCCAAGTTGTAGTTGGGAACGAGATGGGAAGGTTTGTCTCCTCCCTCGTTCCCAAGTACAACTTGGGAACGAGGAAATAAAAAAAGCTCCGTCATCCTGAGCGAGGGCGAGCGTGGGATCGGTTTGGCCGAAGGATGCCGCCGAGTCCGAGTCGAAGGACCCGGCGACTTTTATCCCCCGATGATCAAAGGCCGACAAAGCCCTCGCCAACAGTGGCTGCTTCGCCGCCTTGTCTTGAACGGGAACGCAACCTTACTGCCTGTCGTCCTCCGAAAATGCGACCTGGGTCCTTCGACTCGGCTCGGCCAACCTCAACGGGAAAAGCAAATCCTCCGCTTGCCTCGCTCAGGATGACGGATTGAGGAAAGAGAGATTTTCGCAGAGATCTCCGAAGGGCTTGCCCGAACGACAGATGCCATTCGCAGAGGTCTTAAGTTATCCGGCCCACCCGAAGAATGCATCCATGGCAACACTCCTCACTTCTACCTTCTAACTTCCACCTTTTTCCTTTACCCTTCCCCGCATGGCCCTGGTACTCACGCGCCGACTCCAGCCCCTGCGCGGGCTGGTCGATCTCGCGCCGATCGTCAACGTCGTCCTGCTGCTGCTCTGCTTTTTCCTGCTAAGCTCCTCGTTCGTTCTTCAGCCGGGGATCAAGGTCGACCTGCCGCGCAGCGCCCTCGACGTCGGCACGCCGTCGAGCCGCCTCATCGTCGCCGTCACGCTGGCCCCGCAGCAATTCGATGACAAGGGCGCGCCGCTCAAGCGCGAGCCGATCCTCTATTTCAACGACCAGATCGTGACCCTCGACGGTCTCCGCGCCGCGCTCGACCAACTCCCGCCCAGCCGCGTCACGCCCTCGCTCGTCGTCAAGGCTGACAAGGACGTGCCGCTCAATCTCGTCACCAGCATCATCAACGTCGCGCCGCATCGTTTCCCGGTCGTCATCGCGGTGCAGCCCGCGTCGGGCACGGCTTCCCCATGACGAACACCTCCCCGGAGCACCCCGCCGCCTCCGCCTCCGATCCGGTGGCGCAGACGCTGGCGCTTCTGCAGCCGTGGATCGATTACGTGCCGCAGAAACAGCGGCGGCTCGGACTTTTCATCTTCCTGGCGCTCCTGCTCCACCTGGCCGCTTTTTACTTCATCCGGATCAATACGACCCGCGCGGAACTGCGGCACCAGACACGCCCCCACGTCACCGTGGAATATCCGCAGGCGGTCGCCCTCAATGGCGAGCCGGGCGATCCGCTGGGAGACCGCCTGACCGATCCGCGGCTTTTCCTGCTGCCGTTGGAGCCGCTGGCCGGCCTGGCCTCGGACCAACCTCGGCTCGATCTCAACGCCAACCTCGGCACGACGGAATTGCCGCCGCCCACCCCGCCGGAGGCTTACCGGGAGAGCCGTCCCGCCGTCACGCCGCTCGAGCAACAAGTGGAGGAGGCGATGCGTCCTCCGCGCCAGCCTTTCTTCTACGATGAAACGCCTCCGGTCGTCGCGGCCCGGACGACCTGGCGATGGGACGACGCGCTGGCCGCTCGCCAGCCCGCGGGCGCGCCCGATTTGCCCTCGCCCACCTCGGACACCGACCTGAATCCGACCGTGTTGAGCGTCGCGGTCGGCCCCGGCGGCGCGGTCGAACACGCGCTGGTCGAGCAGAGCTGCGGCGGCTTGGGCGCGGCCATCGCGAAGGACCTCGACCAGCAGGCGGTTTTGGCCGCGCGCAAGGTCCGGTTCAAGCCGACGGACGAGCCGGGCCTTTTGTGGGGACGCGTGACGGTCCTCTGGCGCTACGCGGGCAAGCCGCGGGAAGAGGTCGTGCCAACGCCGCCGTCGACGGGGCCGTGAAACGGGGGTGGCTCATATGGCCTGGGGGCCTCCGATCGGATCAATCGTTGCGTTCAAGCCCTAATTATGGACTGAGCAAAATCGCGCGGCCGGCGGCGTAATCTTCGGGCAGGGGCGCTTCGAGACGCAGCGGCTTTCCGGTCAGCGGATGGGCGATCTCGATCCGCGCCGCGTGGAGCATCTGGCGCGCGGGATAAAAGCCGTCGACCGGGGCTCGGCGGCCGTAAAGCGTGTCGCCCCAGATCGGATGCCCGAGATGGGAAAGGTGGACGCGAATCTGGTGCGTGCGCCCGGTGTGGAGCAGGCATTCGACCTCCGCGCCGAGCCTGCCTTGTTTGAGGACGCGATAATCGGTCCAGGCGGCGCGGCCCCGCTCCGGATTTTTCGGCACCGCCATTTTCTGGCGATGGACCGGATGGCGCCCGATGGCGCCCCGGCATTCGCCCGACGCGCGGCGAAAAACTCCCCGACAAAGCGCGCGATAAATTTTCTTCACCTCGCGCCGCGCGAAGGCCTCGCTGAGCCGTTCGTGGGCCTGGTCGGTCTTGGCGATGAGGATCACGCCGCTCGTGTCCTTGTCGAGCCGGTGGACGATGCCGAGCCGCTCCGGCCCGCCTCGTCCCGCCAGGCGCGCGCCGCAATGATGGATCAGCGCGTTGACGAGCGTCCCCGACCAATGCCCCGCGGCGGGATGAACGACCAGCCCCGGCTGTTTGTTGAGGGCCAGCAGCGCGTCGTCCTCGTAGATGATCTCGAGCGGAATCGCCTCGCCCGACATGGCGGCTTCGGCGGGCGATGGCGGGCCGGGATGAACCGTCACGGCGTCGCCCGCCCGCAGGCGATAACTCGCGTCGGTCGTGACCGCAGCGGCGCCTTTTGCCGACGCGGCCCGCCCGGCGGGTGGCCGCAACTCGACGAGGCCCTGCTTCAGCAGCGCCTGCGCCTGGGTGCGCGAGCGCCGCAATACGGCGGCGAGAAAAACATCGAGCCGCTTGCCGGCAAAGGGGCGGGCCTCTTCCTCGCTGAACGACAGGATGGTGGCGACCGGCTTCATGGATTGCAATTTGAACCCAGTCATGGCAATTTCCGCGAATGAAAAATCAGGTCACCGAGAAAATGGTGACGATCCCGTGCGTTCAGTGCGCGAACCTGATCGACATCACGGGGCTGGAACCGGGGGACAGCATCACCTGCCCCTACTGCTCCCATCCATTTGCGATCACCCGCCAGTTCGGCAATTTCGTCCTCGAACGCCAGGTCGGCTCCGGGGGCATGGGGGCGGTTTACGTCGGGCACGATGTCACGCTCAACCGGGTCGTCGCGGTGAAGGTGCTGAAAGCCGAACTGGTGAGCGACCAGAAATTCCTGGCCACGTTTTTGCGGGAGGCGGAAATCACCGCGTCGCTCAATCATCCGAATATCGTGCAGGTCTACGCCTTCGGCGAGCACGAGGGCGTTTATTACATGGTCGTCGAGTACATATCCGGCGGTTCGCTCGACGACAAGATCGCGGAGCGCGGACAGCTCACGGAACTGGAGGGAATCGAGATCGGCATTGCCGTGGCGCACGGCCTTGAATGCGCGTTGCAGCGGGGCGGGCTGATTCACCGCGACATCAAACCGGGCAACATTCTCTTCAACGCGCACAACACGCCCAAGGTGGTCGATTTCGGCCTTTCGCTCTCGTACGACACCGCCGACCATTTTCACGGTGAAATCTGGGGCACTCCCTATTACGTCGCCCCCGAAAAGCTGGAGCGGGAGGCCGAAACTTTCCAGAGCGATCTCTACAGCCTGGGCGCGACGCTTTTTCATGCGATGTCGGGCCGCCCCCCTTACGAGGGAGACGATCCGAACTCGGTCGCCATGATGCATCTCAGCGGCAACGTCGTTTCCCTCAAGGCATTCGTTCCCGATATTTCCGACCAGACCGCCTTTGCCGTGAGCAAGGCAATGGCCCGTTATCCCGAGGACCGCTACGAATCTTACGCCGACTTCATCGAGCAGCTCGAAGACGCGAAGCGGCGCATCACCGACCCCGATTTCCGCGAGAATCAGCGGGAGGAGGTCGAAATCATTGAAACGGCCCGCGGCGCGCAAACCAGCATGTGGCTGATCATCGGCATGGTCGTCATCGTCGTCGTCGTGGCGGCGCTGCTCATTTGGAAGGGACCCTCCCTTCTCCATCCGCAGCAGGACAATACGGCGCCGTCGGAGCTAAACGGTTACACCCCCAAGGGGCCTTCGCCGGCCCAACCGAATCATTAGGAACCCCTGCACCGTCGCCCGGCACACTCGTGTGGCGGTCAACGGCCACCTTCGTCACACGGTCGTCATAAAATAATTTCTTGTCGGCATTGCAATTGGCGGCGCACGACTTATAGAAAGCGAATGGGAAATTCGTCAGAACCGTGGGATGTCGCGCGGGCGCTCCACACTTACAACATCGCGCGGTGGGGGAGCGGGTACTTCGGGGTGAACGACGAGGGGAACATGACGGTGCAGCCGATCCAGAACCAGGGTCCGGCGCTTGACCTGATGGCGGTGACGGCGGAGGCGCGGGACCGGGGGCTGACTTTTCCGCTGCTGCTGCGCTTCCAGGATTTGTTGCGGCACCGGGTGCAGGTGCTGAACGAGGAGTTCCGGGCGGCGATTACCGAGGCGAGTTACCAGGGGCAGTACCGGGGGGTTTTTCCGATCAAGGTGAATCAGTTGCGCGAGGTGGTGGAGGAGATCATGGACGCGGGCGCCCCCTACAAGTTCGGGCTGGAGGTCGGGAGCAAGCCGGAGCTTTTCGCGGCGCTGGCGATTCATCGGGACCCGGAGTGCATCCTGATCTGCAACGGGTACAAGGATTCGCTTTACATCCAGATGGCGCTTTTGGGGCGGAAGCTGGGCAAGACGATCATCATGGTGGTGGAGAAGGTGGAGGAGCTGAAGGCGATCATCGAGGTTTCGCAGCAGATCGGGGTGCGGCCGATCGTGGGGGTGCGGATCCGGCTTTTGGCGAAGAGTTCGGGGAAGTGGGCGACGTCGGGCGGGGAAAACGCGAAGTTCGGGCTGTCGACGAGCGAGGTGATGGAGGCGACCGAATTGCTCAAGGCGTGCCAGATGGAGGATTGCCTGAAGCTGATGCATTTTCACATCGGGTCGCAGATTCCGGACATCCAGACGGTGAAGCGGGCGGTGCGGGAGGCGGCGCGCTATTACGCGAAGCTGCGGCAGCTCGGTTTTCCGCTGGAGTATCTCGACGTGGGGGGCGGTCTCGGGGTCGATTACGACGGCAGCCGCTCGGCGTATGACAGCAGCACGAATTACACGCTCGGCGAATACGCGCGGGACGTGGTCTACAACGTGGCGGACGTGTGCAACGAGGAGAAGGTGCCGCACCCGACGCTGATCAGCGAGAGCGGGCGGGCGATCGTGGCGCATCATTCGGTGCTGGTGGTCGACATTTTCGGGGTGATCGAGAAGACGAAGGCGAAGCCGTTCGTGGCGCCGGAGGGGAGCAAGCCGGCGAAGCCCGTGGCCGATTTGCTGGAGCTGCGGGCGACGCTGAACCGGAAGAACCGGCGGGAGCATTTTCACGACGCGGTGCAGATCAAGGACGACGCGCAGGCGCGGTTCGATCTGGGGCTCCTCGATCTGGCCACGAAGGCGCAGGTGGAGACGCTTTTCTGGGAGATTGCGGAGAGCGTGGTCGGGCTTTACGTCGGGGCGAAGGCGACGCCGCAGGAGATCCACGACCTGAAGGATTCGCTCGGCGACCAGTTTTTGTGCAACTTTTCGGTTTTCCAATCGCTGCTGGATCACTGGGCGCTGGGGCAGCTTTTTCCGATCGCTCCGATCCACCGGCTGAACGAGGCGCCGGAACACGACTCGACGCTGGTGGACATCACGTGCGACTCGGACGGGAAAATCAGCAAGTTCATCGACAGCGAGGGCGAGGTGAGCCAGACGCTGCCGCTGCACGCGCTGAACGGGAAGCCGTATTACCTGGGGATTTTTCTCCTCGGCGCGTACCAGGACATCATGGGGGACCTGCACAATCTTTTCGGGCGCGTGAACGAGGCGCACATTTTTCTCGACCCGGACGAGGAGAGCGGGTTTTACATCGAGGAAACGATTCCCGGGAGCACGATCTCGGAGGTGCTGGGCGATGTGCAGTACGACAGGACGATGCTTGAGCGGGCAATGAAAGAACAGATCGACCGGGCGATCAAGGCGGACGTTTTGAAGCCGAACGAAGGGATGAGGTTGCTGGAGTCGTACGAGCTGGGGCTGAAGACTTCGACGTATTTGCAGTTTTAGAGATTCAGCATGGGTCAGGCCGGAGGCTGACCCTCCAATGATCAATCCCATCCAAAAATTCCCCTGCCTTCCCCCTCCAAAAAAATTCCGTTAATTTAGTCCTAATTCCGTTAATTCCGTCGAATTCCCCTGCCCCCAATCCTGTCTAAAAACTCCTGCGGCAGCCTCATCCCGGCTTGCTTTCGGCGTGACCTGCGCCTTCTTTCCGGACACCCTCCAAGATGCCATCAAGCCGTCCCTTTCGCTTTCTGCGTTCGGCGGCGCTTGCACTCATCCTGTCCCCCGGCCTGGCCTGCGCCGGACAACTCTCCCCCCTCGCCCCGACGCCCGACTGGTCCGCCCTCCAAGCCTACCAACGCACCATCACCCGCAAGGAATTCGCCCGCCTCATCGACCAGGTCTACGCCCCCGACGGCAGCTTCTGGAACTATGCCGACATCGACGACAGCCGCATGAGCCTCTTCTCCGATGCCGCGAAAAGGCGCCCCCTCTTCACCCTCCAATTCGCCCCCACCGACAGCGCCTGCGCACCCCTCCCCTATTGCTACAAAACCCGCGCCGCCTCCAGCGACCCCGCCCGCCCCCTCAAAGGCATCCGCATCGCCCTCGACCCCGGCCACATCGGCGGCGACTGGGCCCAACTCGAAGCCCGCTACTTCAAGCTCGGCGACGATCCCCCCGTCGAGGAAGCCACCCTCAACCTCACCACCTGCCGCATCCTCGCCCAACGACTCCAGGCCGACGGCGCCGACATCGTCTGGGCCAAGCGCGACTACGAACCCGTCACCCACCTCCGGCCCGCCGACCTCCATCGCGAAGCCATCGCCGCCCTCTCCCTTCGCCCCGACACCACCAAACGCATCAGCAACGAATCGGCCATCCAGCGCATGATCGACAACGAAGCCGCCCTCCTCTTCTACCGCGTCGCCGAAATCCGCGCCCGCGGCGACGTCGTCAACCGCCTCCATCCCGACCTCACCATCTGCGTCCACTACAACGCCGACGACTGGGGCAACCCCGATCATCCAACCCTCACCGACCACAGCCGCCTCGTCATCTTCACCAACGGCGCCTACGAAGCATCGGAGCTCGTCTACGACGACTACAAGTACGACCTCCTCCGCAAGCTCCTCGACCGCACCGCCGTCCAGGAAGAGCGCGGCTGCGCCCTCGTCGGGCAGGCCATGCTCGACACCCTCAAGTATCCCCCCGAAAACTATCCGGGAACCTACTTCGCCCACCACCTCACCGACGTCCCCAGCGTCTACGCCCGCGACCTCCTCGCCAACCGCATCTACCACGGCCCCGTCATCTACTGCGAAGGCCCCTACATGAACGCCCGCGACGCCTACTACCGCATCATCGCCGGCGACTACCTCGGCCTGCGCGCCATCCGCGGCGAACACGTCCCCAGCATCTACCGCGACTACGCCGCCGCCGTCGAAAAAGGCGTCCTCCAATATTTCGGCGTCAAATAAGCCCAACGGGGCGGCCTCTGCGCAAGCGGCTCTTCGCAAAAACGCACCGTCATCCTGAGCGACGGCGAGCGGGGCGTCTCTCTTCCAATCAAGCGCTCGCCGAGCCGGAGTCGAAGGACCCGGGTTCTATTCCAGATGATAGCCAAAGAACAAGGAACCTCCATCGTGAGCAGCCATTCCCGCCGCCTTTATATCGGTGTGACGAGCGCGACGTTTCCCGCTAGCGTGCCCAAATGCAATTGCCGGTGGAACTCTTCCTCGCCCTCCGCTACCTCCGCCCCCGCCGCACCTTCGTCTCCGTCATCACCGTCCTCTCCTTCCTCGGCGTCACCGTCGGCGTCGGCGCCCTCATCGTCGTCCTCTCCGTCATGGCCGGATTCCAGCAGGAAATCACCAACAAAATCATCGGCTTCAACGCCCACATCACCGTCGCCCCCGCCGACGGCGGCGTCCTCTACGATTACGACAAACTCACCGCCCTCCTCCAAAAACAGCCCGGCGTCCGCGCCGCCAGCCCCTTCATCCGCGGCCCCGTCCTCGTCGAGCACCAGGACGCCCGCGGCGCAACCAACATGACCCCCGCCTACATCAAAAGCGTCCCCGAAAACGGCGACGACCCCGTCCTGCCCCTCAAAAAATACCTCATCATGGGCGACTGGGAACTCCGCGGCGACTCCGTCATCGTCGGCAAAGAGTGGAGCAGGCGAAACGGCGCCTTTCCCGGAGACAAAATCACCATCTACGGCGCCGCCCAGGTCCAGAGCTTCCTCCATCGCAACGACAAAAACGCCGTCATCGCCCTCCCCGAAGAGCCGATCATCCGCGGTGTTTTTGAGACCGGCCAATCGAGTTACGACCTCGACTACCTCCTCGTCTCCACCGAAATGGCCCAAAAAATCTGGGGCATGAACGACGCCGTCCACGCCATCGCCGTCCGCGTCGACGACCCCGCCCAAGCCGGCGAAATAAAGGACCGCCTCAACCAAATCCTCCCGCCCACGCTTCACGCCCGGACCTGGATGGACGACAACCGCGACCTCTTCAACCAAATTGAAGTCGAGCGCGTCGTCATGGCCGTCATCCTCTGCCTCATCCTCATCGTCGCCGCCTTCGGCCTTTGCAGCACCCTCATCACCACAACCATCCAGAAGTCGCGCGAAATCGGCCTCATGAAAGCCCTCGGCGCCAACGATCTCCAGGTCTGCGGCGTCTTTCTCCTCCACGGCACCGTCGTCGGCGTCGTCGGCACCATCGGCGGAACCCTCGTCGGCCTCCTGGTCCTCCGCAACCTCAACCACATTCGCGACTTCATCCTCTACGCCTTCCACATCGAAGTCTTCTCCACCTCCGTCTACGGCCTGCCCGAAATCCCCGCCATCGTCAACCCTCCCCAAATCCTCATCATCGACATCGCCGCCCTCCTCATCTGCGTCTTCGCCGCACTCATCCCCGCCCTAAGCGCCGCCGCGCTCGCCCCCGCCCGCGCCTTGCGCTACGAATAACCCCTGTTCCATCGAAAAAAACTCCCCCGCCTCCCTTCATCAGCCTTCATGTTCCTCCTGTCTAAATCCCCTGCCTTCCCCTCTCAAAAAATTCCCCTTCAAAAAAATTTGGTAATTTGGCGAATTTGGTAATTTGGTCCTGCCTTTTCTGCCTCCCTTCATCAGCCTTCATGTTCCTCCTGTCCAAATCCTCTGCCTTCCCCTCCCTCATGTTTCCCATAAAAACACGACGCCTCATCGCCGCTCTCCTCGCACTCTGCCTCGCCCTCCCTCTTCCCGGCCGCGCGCAGACCGGCCCCGACGACAACGTCGGCCCCCTCGCCAAAGTCACCCTCCACATCGGCGACGCCTCCCTCACCACCGAAATCGCCGCCACACCGGCGCAGGATGAACGCGGCCTCATGTACCGCACCCATCTCGGCGACAACGCCGGAATGCTATTCATCCTGCCGGTCCAACGCGCCACCTTCTGGATGAAAAACACCCTCATCCCCCTCTCCGTTGCCTTCATCGACAAAAACGGCGTCATCCTCGAAATCCACGACATGAAACCCGCCGACCCCACCGTCCCCGACGCCGACCTCCCCATCACCCGCAGCACCAGCGACAAAGTCGCCTACGCCCTCGAAACCAACCTCCACTGGTTCTCCCTCAACGGCATCAAACCCGGCGATAAAATCCAACCCCCGCCCGCCACCCTCGGCCCGCCCCCATCCTCGCCCCCGCCCCTTCCCTAGCGCCTGTTAACACTAACGCTAACCGGTCCGCGGCCCGAGCAAGTCCCGGTAGGGACTTTTGATAGTAGCCCGGCGATTTATCGCCGGGTCTATCGCGGGGGGGCCGGGCGTCCCATCGGGACGCTTGAACGCATTTTGCGCTGATGCTCGTTCATCCGTCCCTACGGGACGGGCAATTCCCTTTACCGATACCCGGCGATAAATCGCCGGGCTACTTTCGGATGTCCCTCTGGGACAAACCCCTTTTAGTGTGAACAGGCCCATCACCCGCCCTACTCCATTTGGATCTCAATCTCGTGGGGGCCCGTCAGTGACGCATCGAAAAAGGCCTTGAATATCGGCCGTCCATCGACCTTGAACCCGAGAGCCCGGCTTCCGCTTCCCAGCACCTTGATAGTCAGAATGCTCTGCCGGTACTTGACCTGTTTCATCGTCACCACGCTGAATTGCCGCGGCACCACCGGCGCAAAACGAATCCCCTTCTCTTCGAAATTCATCCCCAATAATCCGTGCAAAACCATCCCCAAATAACCCGACGCGCTCCAGAGCTGCTGCGCCGAACCGTCCGGATGGCCGTCCTCCGGATGATAAAACTCCTGGAACGTATCCGTCTTCTGCGAAAGTTTGACCAACTTCTCAAACTCCCCCCCGAAAGTCGACAGATCGCCACACTGCGCCGCCGCACGCGCCCAGTACCCCTCCACAAACGGCCAGATCATTCCATTGTGATAATAGGCGACAGAACCCCCATTATAACCTTTATACTCCGGCAACTGCGGCCAGAGACAGGGAAAGCCGCAGGGTGCCGTCGGGGTCGACTGAAGCATGCGCCTTGCCCGGCTCGGATCGGCGATTCCAAATTGAATGCACAAGGCTTCACCCAAACCTTCCATCGTCGGACAAAGCTTCTGATTTTCATCCACAAAATACCCGTAGTACCCTTTATCCTCCTGCCAGAAATACTTGTTAATCGCCTCCTTCAGCGCCTCGGCTTTCTCCCGGTAGGGTTGGCCATCCTCTCCCAACTTATCCGCCATGTCCGCCGCAACAATGTAACCGTGGTAATACAGTGCGTTCGTGCTTAACGCCGCCGTCTTCGCCAGCAGCGACCCCTTGAAGTTGTATTTGGTGGGATAGGCGCTGTTCGATTCCATGAAAGAAGAGCAACCGCCAAAAAGCCCCGTGTCCTTTAGATACGCGTCCCGTTCCGCCCTCTTCAACGAATTCACCGTACGTTGGTAATAAACCTTTAACGAACTGTCGTCGCCTGTCGCCAGGTACAACGACCACGCTCCCGTCGCCCCGACAATCGCATCCGTCAGGTTCGGCCAGCCTCCGAAATGTCCGCATTGGTCCTGCGCCCAGCATTCACCGATCCCATCCACGTTCTCACTCAATCCCATCAACGTCGACTGACAAAGCTCGGGCTTCAGGAGATTCAACGCCAGATCGGTCGAAAAGGAACTGTCGCGCGTCCATACCTGACCCCAATTTCTCCCCGCAATGAACTTGTTGTCCCGACTGTCCGCCTCAATAACCTTTTGCGCCTTCACAAAGGCGTCGTTATACTCGGCCTGACCGGAGTCAAAGGTAAAATCCGCGGTTGCCTGATCCGAATCATCGGCGATCGCACGGCTCAAAAAAACAAAAACAGCGCCAAGCATAAAAAGGCGGGACGCTATCTGGCGGTTTTGGGATAATTTCATGCTCAGGTTTAATTCTTTCGCTCCCCTTGTTCAATCTTTTTGATTTTAAAACCACCCCCCGGAACCTATCTCATATACGATGCCCATGCCCCTCCCCATCGACTACCACTCCCATCCCCAGGCCCACAGCGTCAAACCCTACACCCCCGAACTCCTCCAACCCTGGGCCGACACCGCCCGCCAACGAGGCCTCAGGGAAATCGCCTTCACCGACCACGACCGCTACCACCAGGGCATCGACTTCGACCAGATCGACAAACTCCGCGCCGCCAACCCCGACATCAAAATCCTCGCCGGCATCGAACTCGACAACGACCCCCTCACCGGCAAAGCCGGACGCGCCTGGGTCGAAAAGAACTGGCACCGCCTCGACTTCGTCCTCGGCTCCGCCCACTACCTCCCGCCCGACCCCGAAATGTTCGACCAGGTCACCCGCAAGGACGAATTCTCCAAACGCGACCTCCCCGCCGACTGCGCCCAATACATCGCCCAACTCAACGGCATGATCGACCGCGGCGGCATCGACTGCCTCGCCCACCTCGACCTCATCAAAATCCACGGTGTCTGGCATCCCGAAGGCGGCCTCCTCCCCCACTTCCTTCCGCTGCTCCAACGCATCCGCCGCGAAAACCTCGCCATCGAAATCAGCACCGCCGGCTGGCGCAAACCCGTCGGCGAGCAATACCCCCACGTCGACCTCATCCGCGCCGCGCAGCAACTCGGCATCCCCTTCACCCTCGCCAGCGACGCCCACTCCCACGCCCAGCTCGCCGAGGAATACCCCCGCCTCGCCCAACTCCTCCACCAACTCGGCATCAAGGAAATCGCCTCCTACCAAAACCACCGCCGGACCATGGTTCCCATCGGGTAGCTTAAATGGCTTTCGTGGCCTATATTTTTAGCGCATCTTGCGCATCGAGGGGATTTAGGCTGCTGGTTGTGCCTGTCCCTGTTTTCCCCCGTTTTCCTGTTTTTGGAGTATGAAGGTGAAGCCGTTAAATGCAAGGTTCGGGGCCGCATCTATAAAGTTGAATCGCGGGTGGGAAGAGGCGCAACTCTCGCGATCCGACTTGTTTTTTGCTGGCAATCGGTTTAGCTTTTTCCCGTGAGTGTCGCCGAAATCCTGCATCAGATTGAAGCCCTGCCGCCGAAGGATCGCTGGGAGGTTCTGGAGCATACCCGCCATTTATTGGAGGCTGAGATCCCGAAAAGCTTTACCCAAGGCATGGCTGAAATCGCGCGCGGGGACGTCATTGAGCTTGATGAGGCCCTCAAAGCCCTGGACGAGCCGGAGTGAACTACCGGTTCCGCTCAGCCAAATCGTTCCGTCGCGCGCTGGCCGGCCTGAGTCCCAAACAGAAACAAGCCGCAAAAGCGGCATTCCGTATTTTCAAGCAAAACCCGTTTGATCCCCAGCTTCGCACCCACAAAATCCATCAGCTCTCGGCCGCTCATGGAAAAACCGTCTATTCCGTATGGGTCGAGGCTGATCTTCGCGCCGTTTTCTATTTGGAGGGAAGCACTGTTTGGAGCGTCGATATCGGGACTCACGCCATCTATGGTGGTTGATTGTTTTCCGCCCGGCCAAATAAGCGAGTTGAATCGCGGGCGGGAAGGTGACACTTTGGTGGGATGCCGCGACGCCGTTTTGACCTGGAAAGAAGCGAGGCGCGCCATCTCGCGCCCTACGCCCAGAACAGCTCCACCTCGCGCGGACGCGACTACCCCGAGGACCAGCACCGCTTCCGGCTCGACTTCCAGCGCGACCGGGACCGGATCGTCCACAGCCGCTCCTTCCGCCGGCTCGAGTACAAGACGCAGGTCTTCCTCAACGGCACGGGCGACCATTACCGGACGCGAATGACCCATACCATCGAGGTCTCGTGCATCGCGCGGACGCTGGCCCGCTCGCTCGGCCTCAACGAGGACCTGGCCGAAGCGATCTCGCTGGCGCACGATCTGGGCCATCCGCCCTTCGGCCATCTCGGCGAGGAGACGCTCGACCGGCTGATGAACGGCCACGGCGGTTTCCGCCACAACGCCCAGAGCCTGCGCGTGGTGATGGAGCTTGAGTTGAAGTACCCCGAGTTCAACGGCCTGAACCTGACCTGGGAAGTGCGCGAGGGGCTGCACAAACCCTACGCGCCCGACAGCCTGATCGCAGGCTTCATCCAGCCGTCGCTCGAAGCGCAGGCGGTCGACCTCTCCGACCAGATCGCCTACATCTGCCACGATCTCGACGACGGCATCGAGTCGGGCCTGATCAACGAGCGGGAATTGGACGGCCTCGAACTGTGGCGCGACACGCGCGAGCGGGCGCTGTCCCCCTACCCGCACCTCGATCACGAGCGGGGCCGCTACTACGTCCTGCGGACGCTGCTGGGCCGCCTCGTCGAGGACGTGATCGACCACTCGAGCCACACGATCAAGGGCCGCGCGCCGCAGAGCAGCGACGACGCGCGCCGCATGCCGGCAATGATCACCTTCTCGCCCGAGATGGCCATCCGCGCGAGGGAGCTGCTCGCTTTTCTCTACAGCCGGTTCTACCACCATCCGTCGCTGACCGCCGTGCGGCGCCGCTCGGTCGATTGCCTCGTGCAGCTTTTCGAACTGCTCGTCGGCCATCCCCATTTGCTCACGCCCCAGTTCGAGATGCGGCTCAAAAACGACGGCGCACACCGCGCGACCTGCGATTACCTCGCCTGCCTCACCGACCGGCAGGTCTATCTCCAGCACCGGAAACTGATCGGCGGGCTGCCGTCGCTGGAGGCGGTGCATCTTGAACAGACGGCGTTGTTATGATGGAGCGGTTGATTGAGATGAAAAATAAAGAACCCCGCCGCAAGCAGCGGGGTGTTGGGGATTCGCTTCCTGTCCCGCCACGGCGGGACCCGGACAACGAAGTAGTCCGGGCCACCCGAAAAGGCACCGTCGCCCGGGGGACTCGTCCCTCGGCGACGGCTACC
>DASZIP010000011.1:0-1958 GCA_035948935.1 Methylacidiphilales bacterium
GGCGCGCCCCCTTTGCACATTCGTGCTTGTGCGTCTCAGCTCATGGTGCAGTACCGCAGCCGTGTACGTCGTTCGAGTATTCGGATTGCACGGCGTATTTGTGGCCATCGATCTTGAACGCCGGCGGATTGAAATACGGGGTTTGGTTGGGGCCAAGGAAAGTGACGAATTCGCATTCGTCGCCGATTTCCGCGCCGAGCATGATCACTTGCGAGAAGTTGATCCACGCCGTTCCGTCCGGATCCGTGATGGTCTCGAAGGATTCGTGGCTCAGCACGTTGTCCTGCGAATCCACCAACTGGCCGTTCGGCGAATTCGGGTACACCGAACAGCCCAGGACGTTCTCGTACGGCTCGACGCTGTAGAGCACGTGCCCGATGTCCTGGAAGTCAACGCTGCCGTGATACCCGCAGTAAAAGAATGTTGAAGGATTGTCGGGCGAGTAGCACTGGGTTTCCGCCGCGGTGAAACATTGATCCTGCCCGGGCGGCAAGAACACATGGTACTCATGCCCGTAACCCGTGTCGCCGGAAGCGGACGCGACCAAGTGCACGACAGCCACAATGTCGGCGTCGGTCAGCGCACCGAGAGGGTTCGCGGCGCTGGGAGTCGGCGGCGTGTACGGCACATTCGCGTCGAAGCCGACCTTATACCGATCCCCTCCAGACAATCCGACGTATTGGTCAAGGAGATGGATGAAATCGCTTCGCCCCAGACGGTCAAGGAAGCCTTCCGGGTCGCCCCAGCAGGTGGCGATGGGGCAGGTGCCGTTCGGCAGCATGTAGACGGCGTGAAACTTAATGAACGGAACAACCGCGCCGCCAAGATAAGTCAAGTCGCCAGGATAGCTGACGATCCCGCCATCATGGCCTTCCCCATTTTCCCCGCTCCGGCCATTGAGGCCGACGACGGCCTCGCGGCCGCGAAGCGTTTTCCCCGCTGGAGTATTCGCGGGAAGCGAATGGTGATAGCCGGTTTTTGCCCCCGCGGCGGCGGAAGAGTCCGCAGCCGTGGTCTTCAGATTCAGAGTGCCCGGTGAATTCGCCTGGGCGCGAGCCGCGCTGGCGAATGCCAACAGCGAGAAAGCCGTGCCAAACACAATCAAAAACTTCCGAAGCGCAAAGCTGGCCGTATTCATACGATTCTCCTCTCGAGTCGAAAGTTCAACAAACCTCGCCGGCCGTCCCTACAGAGACGAGCGGTGCTAAAAATTGTTCGTGTCCCCAGAAAACTGATTCGCATTTACGGAATGCGCGGAAGTGCGCGGGTTTCGCGGAAACTTCGCGTGGCAGGTCTCCTAAAGATTCGCGAGAGCAATAATGAGAAGGAAGCTGAGAGCCCGGCCATGCCACCCGCCCCTCGGAGCATTATGCAGAGGGCGCGGCTGACGTCAAGTGATGGGATGTAAAATTCACAGGAAACTAAAGCTGCGTAACATACTTGCTAGTACGGTAGCGTCCCTTTCCACCTTTTTCGACAAACTGTATGCGCCCTTGAGTGCGGGCAGCCATCACACTCGCGCAGCCATCATGCCTGGTATTAATGAGGAAGGAGTAAGTACCCCATGCAGGATTACCCTAAAGAGCGGCGAGTCGGCCCATGACCCCCGCTTCTACAAGTGCTGCTCGGATACGCCAAGTTTCGGGCGCACTGGCGGCTTCTCAGAACTTATCGTTGGACCACGCGCCTAAGTCCTGGTAAGTCGTGCCGGTAACTTGGGTACTAGGATCGACTTTACCGGTAACGGCTGCCAGCTCAATCGGTCGATGCAACACCATCCAATCAGTTCATCCGACGATACTTCCCCTGGAGAACTGATCTGTCTGGCTATACTCGGTCAAAACCTAGCCAGGGTAGTGTTCCAGCTGATCTAGCCTAGCGAGCGCTTTTAGCTTTTGTTTTCAATGCAAGGTGGGTTCGAGCCGAGTGTTGCGTCGACCCATTGAGACCACCGCGTT
>DASZIP010000012.1:0-205036 GCA_035948935.1 Methylacidiphilales bacterium
CGAAAGTCTCTCTTTTAGGATTCTGTCATCCTGAGCTTGTCGAAGGATCAGTTCGGTTTGCCTTTTTCAGAGGAGGGGAACTGATCCCTCGACAAGCTCGGGATGACGGATCGCTTAGAGAATGGGTTTTGCAGAGGTCTCTTTCAGGGTTTGTTGCACCGAGCACCGGCCTATTTCCTTTTCCTGTATACGACATTTTATTTTGCTATAGCCGTTGCGTACCGCGCGACGGCCACCTCAAGGCCGCTTTGTGCGGCCCACATCGGAAGGACAAAAAATAGATGTGAAAGCCTATTTTTTCCCTGTCGGCAGGAGCTGGGGAGCCTTTGGAGCGGCAAAATATGCCCTCTGAGAGGAAAGATATTCCGCACGGTTAAAGAGGGAGCTCGAGCCGTTCAGACGTTCGGGAAAGGGATCGCTCAGGTGGGTAATCCTAGAGGTGGGAGGGCGGTGGGTGAAGAGCTGAAGGGGATTCATGGGAGGCGATTCAAAGGTTATTCGATAGGGGGGTTGGCATGGGTTGGTTGAATTGTTCCTGCTAATTGCATTTTCCAGGCCAAGCCCGAGTTACCCAGAGGACGGCGACGATCAAAAGAGGTTGGAGGGGCAATCGCGCCCATCCCATCCAGGGCTGCGGAGGAAAGCCATATATCTGGATGTGGGCCATGGCCATGTAAACGTTGGCGGGAAAGACCGCGACGAGGAGCAGGGCCAGGCCCCAACCGGCGAGGAATTGGACCGGGCGGGCGGGAATCAGCAGCCCGACGCCGCCGAGCAGTTCGAAAACGCCGCTGATTTGAATGCAGGCCAGATGAAACGGCACCCAGGGCGGCATGATCGGAAGGAGGAGTTCCGAGTGGCGCAGATGGAGCATGCCGGCGAAGAGGAAGAGCGCGGCCAGGAGGAGGCGGACGATGGTGAGGACGATCAAGCGGATAAGATAGCACAGAGAGGAGGTGTTGGCAGCCGGCTGCCGATATATGCAAATAATTTGCATATAAAATCGGTTCCCGCGTCGCCGGCGCGTCGCTCCCCTCCCCGCTTGTCGGCCGCCGCGGGTTGCGGTATTCTTCGGGGCCATGTTCGAGTATCCCAAGGCCTACGACGTGATCGTCATCGGGGCGGGCCATGCCGGCGTCGAGGCGGCGCTGGCTGCGGCGCGGATGGGATGCGAGACGCTTCTGCTGACGATGAACCTGGACACGATCGGCCAGATGTCGTGCAACCCGGCGATCGGCGGACTGGCGAAGGGACAGATCGTGCGGGAGATCGACGCGCTCGGCGGCGAGATGGGGTTGAACACCGATGCGACGGGCGTCCAGTTCCGTATGCTGAACGCGTCAAAAGGCGCCAGCGTGCGGGGTCCGCGCGCCCAATGCGACAAGAAGGCGTATCAATTCCGGCTCAAGGCAACTTGCGAACGGCAGGAGCAACTCGACGTCAAGCAGGGGCATATTGCAGAGATACTTGTTGATGGAGAACGAGTTACTGGAGTCAGCACCCAGCTTGGCGTGATCTATCGCGGGCGGACCGTGGTGGTGACGACGGGGACGTTTTTGCAGGGGCTGATGCATGTCGGTTTGCGGAATACGCCGGGCGGGAGGATGGGTGATACGGCGAGCGGACTTTCGGCATCGCTGCTGAAGCTCGGTTTTGAGTTGAAGCGGCTGAAGACAGGCACCCCTCCCCGCCTGCTGAAGAAGAGCATCGATTTCAGCCGGATGGAGTTGCAGGAGGGTGACCGGCCGCCGAAGCCGTTCAGTTATATGGTCGAGACGTTGCGGAAAGGACGGGATGACATTTTTACGTTGAACGAATGGCGGGACGGAATGTTCCACGTGGAACAATTGGCGTGTGCGATTACCTACACGACGGCCGAGACGCACGAAATCGTCCGGTCGAATCTCGACAAGTCGCCGCTTTACTGCGGGCGGATCGAGGGCGTCGGCCCGCGTTACTGCCCTTCTCTTGAAGACAAAGTCGTCCGCTTCGCCGACAAGGAACGGCACCAGCTTTTCCTGGAGCCGGAAGGCCGCCACACCGACGAATATTATATCAACGGCTGCTCGACGAGCCTGCCGTTTGAGGTCCAACTGGCGTTCATCCGGTCAATCCCGGGGCTTGAAAAGGCCGAGATCATGCGGGCAGGGTACGCGGTCGAATACGATTTCAGCCCACCCACGCAGCTCCAGCCTTCGCTCGAAACAAAGCGGATCGGCGGCTTGTTCTTCGCGGGTCAGCTCAACGGCACGTCGGGTTACGAAGAAGCGGCCGGGCAGGGGATCATCGCCGGGATCAATGCGGCGCGGCAGGTACAGGGCAGGGGGCCGCTGATCCTGCGCCGGGACCAAGCCTATATCGGTGTGCTGATCGACGACCTCGTGACGAAGGGAACCGAGGAGCCTTACCGGATGTTTACCTCACGGGCCGAGCACCGGCTTTCGCTCCGGCACGACAATGCCGATCTGCGATTGACCGGGATCGGGGCGGAAATCGGGCTGGCCTCGCCGGAGAGGGTGAGGAAGTTGCGCGCGAAGCAGGAGGCTCTTGTCGAGACGCGCCGACTGCTGCAAACGCTCAAGCAGGAGAGTTTTACATGGATGCATCTACTTAAGCGGCAAGATATTACATGGAACGATCTCCCCTCGCCGTTTCAGGCGGTCGATGCCGATGTCGCTTCGCAACTCGAGACTGAAATCAAGTATGAGGGCTATCTGCGCCGCGAGGAGGCGCACATCGAGCGAAACCGGGCCGACGAGGATCGGACGATCCCCGACTGGCTCGATTTCGACGCGGTGCCCGGCCTGAAAGCCGAAGCGCGGGTGAAGCTGAAGAAGATCCAGCCCCGGACCTTCGGCCAGGCGGCCCGGATCTCGGGCATCAACCCGACCGACGTCGCCCTGCTTCAGGTCCACACCAAGCGCGGCAAGGCGGCGGCGGCGCTGGAAAGGTGATTTTATGTTCATTGTGGGGATACTTGGCGGCTTTGTGAGCGGATTACTGCTCTTCATCTACCTCGCATCCACCCAGGGTTTGTCAACGTGGAGGAAAGGGGAGTCGATTGCGCAAGCTAACAAGTATACTGGAACGAGTGTGGTTGCTTGGGACGAATTAATCCAGCGGGCGCAGCGCCAGATCGACCTAACGCTGCCTGAATTGCCTGCTGAAGTGCGTTTAGCAGCCGAACAGATACCTTGTCTTTTTCAGGAGGTTCATCCGACCAAGCGCCGGGTGTTGGGTGTTTATCACAATGTGGGTGCAACAGACATGACGACCCGGAAAGGTCCAATAATACTTTATTTGCGGACAATTGAGAACTACGCTCTTCGGCGAAAAATCGGCTTTGAAGAACAAGTTCGAGCCACCTATCTTCACGAATTGGGTCATCACGTCGGATGGAACGAAGGGCAAGTTCGGGAGCGCGGTTTATGACCCCCGCCCGCTGGGAACGGCTCAAGTCCCGGGCCGAGAGGGTCGTCGAAGAGACCATCGGCGAGCTGCCGCGCGAAGTTTTGGCCGAGGCGCAAAAGGTGCCGGTTCTTTTTGAGCGGCAAAACCGGAAGGACCCCGACATTTTCGGCACCTACGGCCATTTTACGCTGAACGAAATCGGCGAGGCGAACGGCCCGATCGTCCTTTATCTGGCGACGATCGACGACTTTTGCGCGGAGGAGGGGGGTGATTTCGAGAGCGAGGTGCGGCTCACGTATCTGCACGAGCTGGGGCATCACTTCGGCTGGGACGAGGATGATCTGGAGGCGAGGGGACTGGGGTAGAGCAAATCAAAATATCGTGCACATACGGAAAATTCCGAATGTTCTGCGACCCTTTCAGGGTCGGATTATTGTGGGTGGAAAACCGGTGGTGGCGACTCCCGCCGTGGCGGGACGGTCTTACCACCGGCTACGGTTCTGTCATCCCTTCGGGATGGTCGGCTATCTGCCGCCGCATGCTCGCGGCTATAGTTTTACTTATTATGCTCTAGCCGCGTCAGTTCTTGCCCGCGGGCTGGCCGAGATCCTCGCGCAAAAATTCGACCACATCCTTGAACTTCGGGATATTCCGCGGATCGAATTCCATCAGATTTTCATGGGCTTCGAGGATGGTCGGCGCGGCCTCCGCCCGGGTCGGGACGGGACACGGCATTTCCTGGAGTTGTTCGCTGCTCACCCCGTTCAGGCGGTTGGGGCTCATCGCGGGATCGTGGTTGCCCTGAATATGAATCAGCCGGTCCAGTCCCAGGTTCTTCAAAAGCTCCATATTTCGGGGATTGGCGTTGAGGATATGCAGAAGCCCGTTGCCGGCTTCTTTGAGTTTCAGCCCCAAACCGAGTAAAATTCCGAGAAAAGTGCTGTCGAGATACGTACAGGCATCCAAATCGACCACGAACCGGCTCACTCCTTCTTTCAAGAGTTGCTGGTAAAAAGCCTTCAAACACCCTGAATTCTGAAACGACCCCCGCCCCACGACTTTAATAAAACCGAGGTCGGCACTCCGTGCCACCAAAATTTTCGACATCTCCACAGCTTTAAGTATATGGCGGGAGGAACGAAGGTCAATGCCTAGAATATTTAGGTCCTAAATTAAATTTTGGCAAGGCAAGTAACCCCTGGCTCAGATCAGACAAGCCGCCTGCTCCTTAGCAGGTTCTTGTTCAAAGCCGCCCGACCCGTGTATTCTCCGAGCCATGAAACTCGTCGTGGCGATCACCGGGGCCAGCGGTTCGCTTTATGCCCAACGGCTGCTCAAGCTCCTGAACGATGATCCCAAAGGCCCGCATGACGTTCATGTGGCGCTGAGCGGCCATGCCCGCGAAGTGGCCGAAGCCGAGGTCGGCAAGCTGGCAATCCCGGACGGGTTCCCGGTCCACGGCGATGAGTCGATGCAGGTCCCCTACGTCAGCGGCTCGGCCCGGTTCGACGCGATGGTCATCATTCCCTGCTCGATGGGGACCGTCGGCCGGATCGCCCACGGCTACTCGGACAGCGCCATTGTCCGCGCCGCCGACGTCTTCCTCAAGGAAAAGAGGAAGCTCATCCTCGTCCCGCGCGAGACGCCCTGGAACCTGATCCAGGCCCGCAACATCGTGACCGTCATGGAAGCCGGCGCCGACGTGATCCCGGCCATCCCCTCCTTCTATCACCGCCCGCAGAGCGTT
Source organism: Methylacidiphilales bacterium (assembly GCA_035948935.1). Taxonomy (GTDB): domain Bacteria; phylum Verrucomicrobiota; class Verrucomicrobiia; order Methylacidiphilales; family UBA1321; genus JABDGH01. The sequence continues at coordinate 5,159 of DASZIP010000012.1, forward strand.
CTCGACGTGGTGGATACCGTCGTCGCCCGCGTCCTCGACCACCTCGGCCTGGAACACGCGTTGGTGAAGCGGTGGATGGAACCCTTGCCAAAAGCCTGAAATTCGGTAAGATCATCTTACCGTGCAAACCAAACTCTCCAGCAAAGGACAGGTCGTTTTGCCGATCGCGATCCGGAACAAGCTCAGCATCAAAGAGGGCGATCCGTTGGAAATCCTGATCGAGAACGAGCGCGTCGTGCTCGTTCCCAAGAGACGTCGCAAGTTTAAAACATGGGTTGAAACTTCTCCGATAACGGGACTTCCTGTGATTGTCAGCGAACCGGGCGCGCCAAAAATCACCAGCGAATGGGTGGCAAAAATGATGGAAGATTTTCCGTGATTCACCTGCTCGATGTTAACGCGCTGATCGGACTCGGCTTTAAGGAACACGCCTTGCATCCACGCATGGACAAATGGATTCGGTCCCTCAAGGGACCAACCCTGGCGACATGCGCCATAACGGAGCTTGGCTTTGTTCGCATTTTGGCCCAACACCCCGAATACGATTTCACTGTCGATTCCGCGCGGGAACGACTCGGTTTGTTGAAAGCGGCGTCAGGAGACAAGCTCATTTTTCTTGGAGACCATCTGGGCGTCGACCAGTTGCCTTCATGGGTCAAGCACCCGAAACAGACGACCGACGGGCACCTCGTCGCGCTGGCCAAAGCGCACGGCGCAGTCCTCGCGACGCTCGACGAAAAAATTCCCGGCGCTTTTGTGATCCCCAGCCGATAAGCGGATGCCCGCAAAGCAGGCGCAAAACTGCCTTCCGTAGCGCCAGGCCTACTTGGCCGGCTTGAGAAGGGCCGCGACGCGCTGCTTGTGCCGGGACGCGGTGTTCTTGTGAACGACACCCTTCTTGGCGGCGCGATCGATCTCCGACTGAAACTTGGGGAGAAGCTTCGCGGCTTCCTCCGTTTTGCCGGCCTTGGCCAGGGCGCGGATTTTCTTTTCGGAAGTGCGCACGGAGGTGATCTGGATACGATTGAGGGTGCGGCGACGGATCGCGCCACGGGCCTGCTTTGCGGCAGAACGAGTATTAGCCATAGCCCGCCAACCTGCCGAAAACCGGCGAGGATGTCAACGCCGGCCTGTTTGCCCGACCTTGACAACCGGCGCGACCTCCTCTTTACTTAATCCATGCCCCAGGCCCTCGTTTCGCTCCGTTCCGCTCGCTCGCGGAAGCCGCTGGCGGCTGCCGTCGTCCGAATTAGCTGACGCGCGGCATTGCCTCGCCGCGCCGTCTTTGGCATCCTTTCGCATCCAGGAAAATGCGCCGGGGCGCCTTCGCCGAAATCGTCCTGCTTCTCGAACATTGTTTCCACGTCAGCCCATTTTTTCAATCATGTCCCAGTCCAATTCCAACATCACGCTTTACGACACCACGCTCCGCGACGGCGCGCAGGGGGAGGGGATCCACTTCTCGCTCGCCGACAAGCTCCGCATCGCCCAGCGCCTCGACGCCTTCGGCATGCATTACATCGAGGGGGGCTGGCCCGGCTCGAACGAAAAGGACATCGAATTTTTCCGCGAGGCGCGAAAGCTGAAATTCAGGCACGCCAGGCTCGCCGCGTTCGGCAGCACGCGCCGCGCGAACACGCCGGTCGACAAGGACCCGCAGGTGCGGATGCTGCTCGATGCCGGCACGCCCGTCGTCACACTTGTCTGCAAGACCTCGCCGCTGCACGTCACCGAAATCCTGCGCACCACGCTCGACGAAAATCTCGCCATGATCCGCGACACGATCCGCTATCTCGCCGACAACGGACGCGAAGTCATCTTCGACGGCGAGCACACCTTCGACGGCTACAAGGAGGACCCCGCCTACACGGCCGCCTGCTACCAGGCCGCCGACGAAGCGGGCGCGTCGTACCTCGTCCTCTGCGACACCAATGGAGGCTCGTTGCCGTCGGAAATCGCGAAGATTACCGCCGCGCTTTTGGCCAAGGTGAAAAAGGCCAGGCTTGGCATCCACACCCACGACGATTGCGGCCTCGGCGTCGCCAACGCGCTCGCGGGGATCGAGGCCGGCGCGCGGCAAATCCAGGGCACGGTCAACGGCTACGGCGAGCGGACCGGCAACTGCAACCTCGTCACCGCCATCGCCAATCTCCAGCTCAAGATGGGCGAGCGCGTCCTCAGCGACGAGGGCCTCGCGCAACTGCGCGACCTTTCGCTTTTTGTCGACGAGGTCGCCAACCTGCGCCCGAATATCCGGGCGCCTTTTGTCGGTGAAACGGCGTTCGCGCACAAGGGCGGCATCCACGTCAACGCCGTCAACAAACTCGCGCGCAGCTACGAGCACATCGAGCCGGGTCTCGTCGGCAACCGCCAGCGCGTCCTCGTCGGCGAGCTGGCCGGACGCGCCAACATCATGCTCAAGGCGCGGACGCTCGGCCTCAAGCTCGAGGAAAAAAGCCCCGAGGCGCTGAAGGTGCTCGACCAGATCAAGCATCTCGAAAACGAGGGCTACGAATTCGAGGCCGCCGACGCCTCGTTCGAACTCCTCGTCCGCAAGGCGCTCGGTCGGTACCGCCCCTTTTTCGAGCTGGTCGAATATCACGTCTCGATCCGCAAGGACAACGCGCTTGGCAGGGACACGTGCGAAGCGACGATCAAAATCACGGTCGACGGCAAAACCGTCCACGAAGCGGCGGAGGGCGACGGCCCCGTGAACGCGCTCGACGCCGCGGTGCGCCGCGCGCTCGTCCGCTTTTATCCGCGCCTCGAACAGATGAAGCTCGTCGACTACAAGGTGCGGATCATCGACTCGACCAGCGGCACCGCGGCCAAGACCCGCGTCTTCATCGAATCGAGCGACGGCGACTCGGCCTGGGCCACCGTCGGCGTCTCCTACGACATCATCGAGGCGTCGTGGCTCGCGCTGCGCGACAGCGTCGATTATCTCCTCGCCCGCGAAGACAAAATCCGCATCGACATCGCCGAAATCGTCGCGGAGAGCACGAAGCTTTTATGAAATAGGACTCATGGGACCGATAGGATTTACAACTAAAAAATCCCTTGCCTTCCTTTCGCGTATTTCATGTCTTCTTGTTAAAATTCCGTCATTCCGTTAATTCCGTCCAAAATTCTTCCCATGCCTGAACTTGCCAAAGCCTACGAACCGCAGCAGGTCGAAGATCGCCTCTACCAAAAGTGGCGGGAGAGCGGCGTGTTTCGCGCCAACCCGAAATCGGCCAGGCCGCCCTACTCGATCGTCATGCCGCCGCCCAACATCACCGGCAAGCTCACGTTGGGCCACGTCCTCAACAACACGATCCAGGACATCCTCTGCCGCAAAGCGCGCATGGAGGGCAAAGAAGTGCTCTGGCTCCCCGGCACCGACCACGCCGGACTCGCCACGCAGACCGCCGTCGAGAAGCACCTCCGCCAGACCGAAAAGAAGACCCGCCATGATTTCACCCGCGAGAAATTCGTCGCGCGCGTCTGGAAATGGAAAGAGGAATTCGGCGGCATCATCACGAAGCAACTCCGCAAGATCGGCGCCTCCTGCGACTGGTCCCGCGAGCGCTTCACCCTGGACAAGGATTACGAACGCGCCGTGCAGCAAGTTTTTGTGCGGCTCTACAACGAGGGCCTCATCTATCGCGGCACCCGGATGGTCAACTGGTGCCCCGGTTCGCTCACCGCCATTTCCGACGAGGAGGTCATTCCCACGAAGCAAAAGGGATTTCTGTATTATGTGAGATATGAGTTGGTTTCAGAGGGTAGGGACGGCAGTCCCTTGCCGTCCCACTCCATGCTGTCCGATTCCGGGGACGCGAAGGGACTCGCGTCTCTACCCAAAGATCTCACCGTCGCCACTACGCGCCCCGAAACGATCATGGCCGACGTCGCGCTTGCCGTGAAACCGGGCGGCAAATGGGCGCACCTCATCGGCCGACATGTCTGGAGGCCGCTCCACCGCGAGGCCATCCCCATCATCGCCGACGAGGCCGTCGAAGAGGGCTTCGGCACCGGCGTCCTCAAGGTCACGCCCGCGCATGACAAGACCGACTACGAAATCGGCAGGCGGCACAACCTGCCCGTCATCGACATCCTCACGCCCCGCGCGAAAATCAACGATCCCGGCGACCACGATGCCGCCGAGTTGCATGGCATGGACCGCTTCGACGCGCGCAAACGCTCCGCTGAGATGCTCAAGGAGCGCGGTCTGCTCGTCAAAGAAGAGCCTTACGAAAACACAGTCGGCTTCAGCGAACGCGCCAACGAAGCGATCGAGCCGCGGCTGAGCCTGCAATGGTTCATGAAGTATCCGAATATCCCGGAGGCGCTCGCCTTGCTGCGCGACGGCCACGTCAAATTTCATCCCGAGCACTGGACCAAGGTCTATGAACACTGGCTCGAAAACATCCAGGATTGGTGCATCTCGCGCCAGGTCTGGTGGGGGCATCGGATTCCCGTTTGGTATTCAGTGGGTAGCCGCCGCACGCCGGGCGGCGGGCTGCCTTCAGGTTCGGGTGGCCCGGACTACTTGTTGTCCGGGTCGCCGCAGGCGACAGGAAGCGATCAACCGACCGCCGCCCGGCGCGCGGCGGCTACCGCGGAGATATCCCCCGAACTCGTTTGCCAAATCGAATCCCCAGGCCCGGATTGGGTCCAGGACGAAGACTCCCTCGACACGTGGTTTTCCTCGTGGCTCTGGGCCTACGAAACGATGCGCACCGAGGACGGCACGCGCCGGAAATTCTATCCCACCAGCGCGCTCGTCACCGGCCCCGACATCATTTTTCTCTGGGTCGCGCGGATGCTCGTCGCCGGATTGCATTTCAAGCCCAACGGCGAAAAGAAAACCGAAGCCGAAACGCTCGAAGCGAACCTCGCCTTCAAGGACGTCTATTTCACCGGCCTCATCCGCGACAAGCAGGGCCGCAAGCTTTCGAAGTCGCTCGGCAACTCGCCCGACCCGCTCGATCTCATCGCCAAATACGGCGCGGACGGACTCCGCTTCGGCCTCGTCCGGATCGCGCCGCAGGGCGCCGACATCCGCTTCGACGAAAAGCAGATCGAGGAGGGCCGCAACTTCTGCAATAAGCTCTGGAACATCTGCCGCTTCCGCACGATGCACGGCCCGATCGATTCCAACGCCGAGCCGTGGAAGCACAGCCGCTCGATTTTCGCCGACGAGCTGCTCAAGTATCTCCATGTTCTGCTTGAAGGTGAACGCAGCGCTCTTGCCGCGCTTAACCAGTTCAACTTCAGCGAGGCCGCGAGCCAGCTTTATGATTTCGTCTGGAACGATTTCGCTGCTCGCTTTGTTGAAGCGGCCAAAATCGATTTCAACCAGGCCGATTCGCCGACCCGCGCCGGGACGCTCGCGACCTTTGATTACGTCATGAGCCATGTCCTGCGCCTGCTCCATCCCTTCGCGCCGTTCGTCACCGAGGAACTCTGGTGCGACCTCGGCTTCGGCACCGAGACGATCCAGACCACGTTGTGGCCGACCCAATCACCGCGTCCGAAAACGTGGTCGCCGCGCGCACTGTGGGTTTACGCCCTTGCTGACATGGGTCGGCAATTACGAGGAGAATATAAAATTCCTCCAAACAAAAAAGTGCCGTTCCAACTACGAATCAAATTCAACTCCACTTGGCAAAGTGATCCGCCTACTGAAAACGAGCTTGAGGTGCTAAAGGCACTTTTAAATGCTAGCGATCTTAAGCTTACCGATCTTCCACCACCACCGATTGCAGAGCGCAATAATCCGGTTCCGGGCAGGTTGGTAGATTTAGGTGACGATCCTTGGTTATATACCGACTTCATGGGCTGGATTTCTATGATTGCTATCGATCTCATCGATCCCGCCGTGGAAAGGGATCGCCTCACCAAGGAACTCGCCAAAGTCGAAAAAGACCTCGAACAAACCCGGCGCAAGCTCGGTGACGCGAACATGCTCGCCAAGGCCCCGCCTGCCAAAATCGAGGAATGGCGCCTGCTCGAAATCTCCCTCGTCGAAAAGGAGAAATCGTTGCGCGAGAGTTTGAAAAAATTGGAGGGTTAGCCAGCCAAAATGCAACCCACCATCCACGTCAACAAGCTGACCAAAATCTACCGCACCTACCAGAAGGAAGCCGGCTTCTGGGGCGCGCTGCGCGGCCTCGCCCATCGCAGGTACAAGGAGACCGCGGCGGCGAAGGAGGTCACCTTCTCCGTCAATGAAGGCGAACTTGTCGGGTTCCTCGGACCGAACGGCGCGGGCAAGACCACCGTGCTGAAAATGCTCTCCGGCCTCCTCTATCCCACGAGCGGCGAGGCGACCGTGCTCGGCTTCACGCCGTGGCAGCGCCGGAACGAATTCAAGCGCCAGTTCGCGCTGATCCTTGGACAAAAGAACCAGCTTTGGTGGGACCTGCCCGCGTCCGAATCGCTCGAACTCAACCGCGTCATCTACGGCATCGAAACGGCCGCCGCGCGAAAAACCATCGACGAACTCACCGAGCTGCTCGATGTCCGCGACAAGCTCGACGTGATGGTGCGCGAACTTTCCCTCGGCGAGCGGATGAAGATGGAACTCATCGCCGCGCTGCTCCACCGGCCCCGGGTGCTTTTCCTCGACGAGCCGACCATCGGCCTCGACGTCGTCTCGCAAAAGAAGGTCCGCGAATTCCTCCGCGACTACACCGCGCGCAACCGGATCACCACGCTCCTCACCTCCCACTACATGCAGGACATCGAGGAGCTGTGCGACCGCGTCGTCATCATTGACCACGGCCAGGTCTTCTTCGACGGCGCGCTCCAGGACATCATCGACCGGCTCGCCACGCACAAGATGATGACCCTGACGCGGCGCAGGGCATTTCCCCCGACCGATTTCAGCGCCTACGGTGAGGTGCTCGAACAGAACGCGAACGAGGTCCGGCTGAAAATCCCGCGCGAGCGTATCGTCGCCGCGAGCCGCGACCTGATCGCCGCGCTCGAAGTCGACGATTTCACCGTCGAGGACGTCCCCATCGAGGAAATCATCCGCGAAGTTTTCTTGACGCGGCATGTCAGGTAGCCGTTGCTACATGGGACGGCGGGTGGGGATAATCTCGCGCTCCCACCGGCGATAAATGAGAAAGTCGGAATCGACGGTGAAGACCTCGTGGTGAGGGAAATCTTCGCTCAGGCAAATGAGGCAGAGATCGGCCAGGTCGGGATTGCGGTCGGCATAGCGCGTGGCAAGAGTTTCACCCGGGGCAAGGCGGCGGCGAGGTCAAACCGAAGTTCGATCAGGCCCGAGTCGAGCAGGGCGAGGATATGGCTGGAGGACCGGACGTGATAGGCCGCCTCGGCCAGAACCGGTTCGCAGGTGAGCAGGGGAACTTCGGCCTCCCGGACAATCTCCAAGGCCCACGGGTGGAAACGATCTTTTCGATTCAAGAACGCAACGAGGAAGCCGGTATCGGCGATGCCTCTCATTTCGCGGAGAAGCCTTTGCGCTGGGAAAGATCAACGGGGCCTTCGACGGAGCCAGCGAATTTCATGAAGGATTTGTCCTGCCTGACATGCGCGGAACCGGAGGCTGAAATTCGCAGACCGGCCCGGTATTCTTCCAGCCAGGCTGCCAAAGCGCCAACCTCCGAGGCGGGCAATCGTTCAATGGCCAGTTCGATTTCGGTAATCGTGCTCATGTCAGATTATCGTAGCGGATCCTTTCCGACTTCTCAACGCTAAAGGAACGGGCAGAGAGTATAGGCGGAATTCAAGACCGCCGCGAGTCGCGACCTGATCGCCGCGCTCGAAGTCGACGACTTCACGGTCGAGGACGTCCCCATTGAGGAAATCATCCGCGAGGTTTTCTTGACGCGGCACATCGGGTAGGGACGGCAATTCCTGCGCGTAAGCGCAAAAGATATTCCGGGCCCCTGACTAGAAAAGGCTGGGAGGCCAATCCCTTGCCGTCTCATTATTTTGGGACGCGAAGGGACTCGCGTCCCTACCTACATCACCTCCACCACCAGCGCCGTCGTATTATCGCGGCCGGCGGATCGGAGCGACGCCTCGACCAGGCGCTGCTCCGGCGTCATCGCCACATCGGCGGCATCGGGATCGCGCAGCAATTGGAGAAGCTGATTGTCGAAGAGCCCCTCCGTCAGGCCGTCGGTGCAGAGCAGAAACATGTCGCCCGGTTCGCAGGCCACCGCGCCGACCTGCGGCTCGACAAACTGGTTGCCGCCGCCGAGCGCCTTTTGCAGCGCCGTCCGTTGCGGATGATTGTGCGCTTCCCACTCGGTGATCCGCCCGTTCCGGAAAAGCCAGCCGACATGGGTGTCGTCGTGGCTGAGCTGCCTGATCTCCTTCCCCGACGCGGGCAGGTAATAAATGCGGCTGTCGCCGATATGGCCGAAATACATCGAGCCCGGCGTGAACCAGCAGAGGCTCAGCGTCGCCTGCATCCCGTGCACCTCCTCGTCGCTCGCGCCGAGAAAAGTCAGCGCCCGGTGAACCTGGTCGAACAGCTCGGTGAAGACGTCCTCGAACCCGGCCTGCAGCCCCAGCGCCGATTGCTTGAACGCGCGCGGCAGCAGGTGCGTGATTTTATCCACCGTGATCCGGCTCGCGATCTCGCCCGCCTTCGCGCCGCCCATTCCGTCGCTTACGGCGAAGACAAAGTCGACGTTTTCCGTCACCGCATCGCCGATCTTGCCCAGGTAATGCACCTCCCGCGCGTCGAATTGGAGGGCGAGAAACGAATCCTCGTTGTTCTTCCGGACATGGCCCCGGTCCGTCCGCCCGAACCAGCGGAGGCGGCGGGGGCCTGACTCATGCGGCGGATTATCCATGGTCGGTTTTTTGGGCCTCCGGCAGGATGGTGGCAAACTCGAAGTCGATCAAGCAGAAGCGCCCGTCGGACTGGCGGTAGGTGACGTTGCGTGTCTCGGCGTCGTCGTGGCGCACCCCGTAGGGCTCCAATTCGGCGTAGAGTTCGCGCCGGCGATCCTCGTCCAGATGGTCCACCCGGCCGCCGCAATTCGTCGTGACGATCCGAAGCTGCGCCGGATCGGCTTCGAGCAGCCTGGGCACGAAGGGACACCCCCGCGCCTCGAGATGGCGCAGGACGCGCACCTCGTTGTCGAACCGCTCTTGGGCCTTCGGGCCCCGGAAAAGCTTGTAAACACGGCCATCGTAACTGATCCGGACGAGGGCCCTCAGAGTGTCCTTCACTTGTTCCATGGCCCCGCCATTATGCCCCGACTTGCGGGAAAGGGCGCTTCTTTTTGGCGCCAATCGGCCCGTTTTATACTGCTGGCAAGGATGGCATGATGTCTGCTTCCATTCCCATCACCCCGTCTATTCAAAAACGGTCAACCCACCCACATTAAAACCCAACCACCTACACAAAATGGCGAAGTATAAATTGGAATACATCTGGCTCGACGGCTACACGCCCGTCCCCAACCTCCGCGGCAAAACCCTGATCAAGGAATTCAGCAGCTTCCCGAAACTGGAAGAGCTCCCGGCTTGGGGCTTTGACGGCAGCTCAACCCGTCAGGCCGAGGGGCACAGCTCCGACTGCATCCTCAAACCGGTCGCGGTCTTCCCCGACTCGACCAAGAAGCACGGCGTGCTGGTCATGAACGAGGTCATGCTCCCCGATGGCAAGCCCCATCCGAGCAACGCCCGCGCGACCATCCTCGACGATCCGGGCGCCTGGTTCGGTTACGAACAGGAATATTTCCTCTACAAGGACGGACGTCCGCTCGGCTTCCCTGCCAGCGGTTACCCCGCGCCCCAGGGTTCCTACTACACCGGCGTAGGTTATGAAAACGTGGGGGACATCGCCCGCGAAATCGTCGATACGCACCTCGACCTCTGTCTCGACGCCGGCATCAACCACGAAGGCATCAACGCCGAAGTGGCCAAGGGCCAGTGGGAGTTCCAGATCTTCGGCAAAGGCTCCAAAAGAGCCGCCGACGAAATGTGGATCGCCCGCTACCTGTTGATGCGCCTCTGCGAAAAGTACAAGGTCGACATCAACTTCCATTGTAAGCCGCTCGGCGCGACGGACTGGAACGGTTCGGGCATGCACTCCAACTTCTCGACCACCTACATGCGTGAAGTCGGTGGCAAGGAATACTTCGAGAAGCTCATGGCCGCGTTCGACAAGTACAAGAACGAACACATCGCCGTCTACGGCCCGGACAATCACATGCGCCTCACCGGCCTCCATGAGACCCAGTCGATCGACAAGTTCAACTACGGCCTGGCCAATCGCGGCGCCTCGATCCGCATCCCCCATAGCTTTGTCAACAACGGCTACAAGGGATACCTCGAAGATCGCCGCCCGAATTCCCAGGGCGATCCCTACAAGATCGCGAGCCGCATTCTTCAGACGATTGCGACTGTCCCGACCAAATAAGCCGGGTCAATCTGAAGCGCCGTCCCGCCTCGCGCGGGGCGGCGTTTCGTTTTTTAATTCAAAGTCGGGGCCGAAGAAGGTTCCGGAGGGTCGGCGGGGGAAGGCGTTCGCTCCAGGGCCGCGCGCTTCGATTTTTTATAAAGACCCTCCCTGAAGCGCTCCGTCTTCATCTCGATGAACCGGTAAAAGAGGCCGCACACAATCAGCGTCACGGCCACGCTCACCGGCCCGAGCAGCCACTCGTAACGCGAGCCTCCAAAAAACGGGATGGTGACCATCAACACATGCGGGTGGATCAGGTAGCACGGATACGATAATTCGCCGATCAACCGGTCGACGCGGTTTCTGCAAGTCAGGGCGAAGAGCATCGGCACCATCACAAAAACCAGGGGCATCCAGATCAGGTAGAGCTGGCGCGTGTCGGGGAAGCGGCAGTAGTCGAGCGCGAGCACCGCAAAAATCACGATGATCCACGGCTTCGAAACGGCGATCGCTTTCAACTGCGCCTGGTGGTTCTTGTAAAGGATGTAGCCCAGCGAGCCGGCCATGAAAAAGAAGAGGTTCGGCGGAAACAAACAATAGATCCAATGATAGGCGACGTCCTGCGGAGCCATCAGATAGATCGCCGCCCGGAGGATGAAGCACAGAATAAAAATCACGATCTGCACGCGCACCGGGTGGCGGACCAGGAACGGCGCCAGCACATAAAAGCAAAACTCGACCGCCAGCGACCACGAACTCCCGATCAGAAGAAAAAACGACCCGTCGACCGGCTTGACCGCGGCGTTGTGCCAGAAAAAGTGAAACGTCCCGTCGGCCGGGTTCATCCGCAGAAGCATCACCACGTCCTGCCCGAAGATGACGAGGTTCTCCAGCACCAGCAAAACAAATGCCGTCGGCGAAAGAAGATGCATCGTATCATGCCAGCTCTTCAGGCTTCCCCACGGCCGGCCCGTCATCCCGTAAACGGCCAGGTCGATCAGCACGACCGCCGTAATCAAAATGAAATAGGTCGGATAAAGCCGTAGGAATCGCTGCTTGAGGAACATCGTGTATTGTCCCGGCTGGTTGTATTTTTCGTTCAGGACCAGCGCCATGTAAAAGCCCGAAATGATGAAGAACGATTGGACGGCTATTTCCGGATAGACAAAGGACAAACCGAGAAAGCCGTGCCCCCGGGTGTGGCCCAGCAGGACCGATAGCGCAAGGAAAAGCCGAAAGACTCCCATCGCGACGAACCGTGGCAGAAGGGATAGTGACTCACAAGGAAATATCTTCCCGCAGGTGGGGACGCGAGTCCCTTTGCCCGGCGGCGGCCGCCGTCCCCGCCCAATGCTACGGCGCAACGACCGCGCTGGCGGCGACGGCGCTCGGCGTCTTCACCGGATGGACCGGAGTCGATCCGTAGAGCAGGTAGGGCTGCCGTTCCACAGCCCAGCGGGTGACCCCGGAATTCCACGATTGGACGATATCGTTGATCGACCGGCCCGTCACAAGCTGACGGCGGAGCCGGGTATTGCCCGAAACCTTGTCGAACATGTCGCGCTGATCGAAGTCGGTATGGCCAAACGGCGAAAAATTGTCGATCGCGTCTTCCAAAATTCCGATAAGCTGAAAGTTAATCGCAGTCAGATTGCCCGCGTTGCGCGGATCGATTTGGAGATAGATGCCGTCATCCCGGCCCGCGCTCCACGTCCTGGCCCGGACGCCCGGAACCTGGAGCGCGTTGAAACGCCGGGCGACCGCCGCCCCGTCCCAGTCGGGACCCAGCACCACCTGGAAGGGATTCGGCCCGCCGCAGCCGCTCTCGATCCCGATTTCGCCGAGGAAACCGGTCGCCGTGTAGGCCCGCGCCGCGGCGATCGTCGGGATGTTCGGCGAGGTCGGCACCCACCTGAGGCCCGTGTCCTCCCACACCATCGGGCGTAGCCAGCCCCGCATCGAGATGATCGTCAGCCGGCACGGTTTTTCGAGATAGTTGGCGTTGATCCAAAGCGCCAGTTCGCCGGGAGTCAGCCCGTAGACATAGGGAATGTTGTAAAGGCCGACAAACGACTGGACCCCGTCGTTGAGCCGCGGGCCTTCGATCCGGACGCCCCCGAGCGGATCGGGCCGGTCCAGGACGATCACCTGGATGTTGTCCTTCGCCGCCTCGTCCATCACGTAGCCGAGCGTGCTGATGAAGGTGTAGGAACGGTTCCCGAGGTCCTGCACGTCGTAGACCACCGCATCGAGCCCGGAAAACATCGCACGCGTCGGATGCCGGTAGTTGCCGTCGGGCGTGATGAAAAGCGAGTAGACCGGCAGGCGCGTGCTCCGGTCGCGGCTGTTCGAGACCGGATCGCCCGCCTTCGTCTGTCCGTCGATCCCGTGCTCCGGCCCGAACAGCTTCACCAGCTTGAATCCCCCCGCGCTCTGGCCGTTGTAGAGGACGCTGATCGCCGAGCGCCCCTTCGAATCGACGCCCGAGGGATTCGTCACCAGTCCCACCCGCTTGCCCTGAAGAACCGTGAAATTCGTTTTTTCGAGCTGGTCGATCCCCAGCGACACGGCGCCCCGCGCGCTCCAGGTCAAGACCGGGAACAGGCCGGCGAGCAACGCCGCGAATGGAAAAAAGGTTCGCACGTTCATCGAGAGTTCCAACCAGGGCTTTTCACCACGCCGGACACTCTTATGGCAGGTGCATAAATTGTACCGGTCGGACTGCCCTGACGCTCCGCAGCATACAAAAATTCCGCGGCGCTGTCACGCCCCGCGCGCGTTCTTCCGGGACTTTTTCGGACAGCCTCTAGCCAATGCGCGCATCGTCGGGTAGGGTGCCGGTATGACGTTGCGTCAGCGAATCCGTTTTTACCAGCAACTCGCCCTCTTCATGCGCGCGGGCCTGCCCATTCGCGCCGGCCTCGAGCGGTTGAAGGAACGCGCGTCCGGCCAAGAACTGGCGCTCCTTTCGGAAAAAATCAACGCGGGGGAAAAGATCGGCGACGCCTTCGCCGCCGCCGGTTTCCTCCCCTTCGAGTGTCATCTCGTCGTCGCGGGCGAGCGGAGCGCCCATCTCGACACCATTTTCCAGCATCTTTCCGAATACTGGTCTCGCGAACTCGCCATGCGCCAGGCCCTGCCACGCCCTCTTTATTACCCGATCATCGTCATGCATCTCGTCGTTTTGATACTGGCACTGGTTGAATTCCTGACGATTCCGACGCCGGTCGTCATCGTCAATCTCATCGAGCGGCTGGCCACCCTTTACGCCCTCGGATTCATCATCTACACCGTCGTGCGCGTCTCGTGGTCGAGCCCGCTCATGCGCGGCTTCTGGCTCCGCGTCCCCTTCATCGGCGGTTCCCTGAGGACGACCTATGCCTACCGGTGGATCACCGTTTTGAGGCTCGAATTCGGCGCGGGAGTCTCCCTCTACCGCGCCGTCGGCGATGCCTGGCGCGCTTCCGGCTACGTCGACTGCGACCGGCTCGCCGAGGAAGCCGAGCAGGCCATGCTGGCAAAAGCCGACCTCTCGACGCTCGTCCGGCAATGGAAACAACTGCCCCGCGATTGGAGCGATTTCATCGTCACGGCCGAAATCTCCGGCGCGTTCGACGAGACTTTCAAGCAACTCGAGATCGAGGCCGCCGAAGCTTGGTCGCTCGCCCAAAAACAGATGGCCGACTGGCTGCCGAAGATCGCTTATTTCATCGTTCTGCTTATCGCGGCCTACTTCGTCACAAGGCTCATGTATCAGGTCGAGATCGTCCCCATCATGAATGCTGAAAACGCCATCGATAACGCGGGGAGGTGACGGCCATGGCGACGGGTTTCTATGAATCGGATGAGGCTGTGCAGCAGTATCTCCTCTTCCATTACGGCGCGCCCGAACAGGTCTGCCCCCTTCTGCACGAGGCCCGGAGCGCCTGCGGATTTCCCGCCCGCTGCGTGAGCGAACCGTTGCGCCGCGTCGTCCTCGAAAAACGGACCCGCGCGCTCGATCTCGGTTGCGCCGTGGGCCGGAGCAGCTTCGAGTTGGGCCGCCACTTTGACGAGGTGATCGGCATCGATTTCTCCCGGCATTTCATCGCCGCCGCCGAGCGGATGCGGGCCGAGCGCGCCGTCACCGTCAGCGTTCCCGGGGAAAGCGCCGCGACCGAGGAGATGCGGCTCGAGTTGCCCTCCGGCCTGCGGACCGATCACGTCCGCTTCGAGCGGGGCGACGCCTGCGCCTTGCGCGCCGATCTCGGAATCTTCGATTTTGTCCTCATGGCCAATCTCATCGACCGCCTTCCCGACCCCGGGGAATGCCTGGCGCGGATGCCCGGTCTCATTCCGCGCGGCGGCTGGCTCGTCATCACCTCGCCCTACACATGGCTCGAGGAATACACGCCGCGCGAAAAGTGGCTCGACGGCGGCGGCCGCGGCGCGTTGAGCGCGCTGAAGAATCGGCTCGCTCCCGCTTTTGATCTTCAACACGTTTTCGATCTGCCGTTTCTCATTCGCGAGCACCGGCGGAAATATCAGTGGAGCGTCGCTGAAGCGAGCGTGTGGCGGAGAATTCAGTCATCCTGAGCTTGTCGAAGGATCAGATCAGTCTTCTTTTCCCTTGTTCTCAAGTTTACCGCCCTCCGCAGGAGCAGGGGAACGAGGGTAACCCCGCTCAAGGCCGCAGGGCTCAAACGCCCTCGTCGACTTCAAGCCGCTTGCCCATGCTCGCGACTTCATCCACCTTGAACCCAATGCTTTTGTAAAATTCAATGACCTGCAAATTCGTCGACCGGATTTGAACGTTGATTTTCGGACACCCCGCCTTTCTCAATAAAATTTCCGCTTCTTCCATCATTCGCGAGGCAATGCCCCGCCTTTGCGCGCCGGGTGAAACCGCCAAATAATTGATCCAACCCCGATGACCCTCGTACCCGGCCATGCATGTTGCGACGATCAGGCTGTCCTGTTCACCGATAAGAAACCACTCCGGGTTGACCCGGAGTTTTCTCCTGATGTCCTTCAGCGGGTTATTATGGGGAACAAGCAGGTTACACGTCCTCCAAAGGTCGATGACCGCTGTCTCGTCATGGGTGTGATAGGGACGAATGTGGAGATGGGACGACATTAAAGATTCCAGCCTTTACTCATAAATATAATTATCCCGGCGCAGCTTGTCGACGAGGTCGTGAAAGTATTGCGCATGGGCCCCGCCGATTTCCTCCGCCCGCCGATAAATCTCGATTGCCCCGCGCCAATCCTTCCGCGCTTCCCGGATGCTCCCCGCTTCCGATGCGGCTTTGTATTGCCAGAAAAACTCGGGCGGCGCGGCCGGTCCTGAATCGTTCCCGGCCACGCGGTTGTAGAGCACATCCAGGTATCGTCCGAGCGCTTCGTCGGTGCGCCCCATTTTTTCCAGGCACATCGCGGCGCGGACATCCGCCTCGTTCTTGTCGGCAATCGTCCCCTCTTTGCCCTTCACGATTTGGTCAAACGCCGCCAGCGCCAGGCCGTAGTTGGCCGGGTCCTCCGTCCCCCCGAGCGCAAAGAGGCACTGGCCCTTGAACAGGCTCGCCTGGACAAAATGAGCGCCGGTCTTTTCCGTCGCGAGCACCGCGTCGAAAAGAGTGTCGGCCCGGTCAAAATTCGACTCCTGCTGGTAAACGAGGCCTTCCAGGAGGCGCGCGTCGGGCTTGAACGGCGACCCGTCCGGGACTTTTTCCAGCAGCGTGTGCGCCGCGGTGTAATCCTGGTGCGCAAAGGCCGCCTTTCCCGCGTAGTAGTAGGCCTTGTCGACCTCGGCGCTGTTCGGGTAATTCGCGATCAATTGCTGGAAGGCGTCCTGCGTCCGCACATAGTCCTGGTGATCGAGATAAAACTCGCCGAGGTTGAAATAGATCCCGGGCGCGCCCGGCGCGTCCTTGTATTTTTGCGCAAGCTGGACGAGCGCCTGCTCGACCTGGTCCTCGGTGAGTTTATTCAGCTCGTAGGAAACGAAAACGCCGCGCTGCGCCTCGGCCAGCGCATCGGCCGGGAATTGATTGACGATCAGGTTGCATGTGGCGAGCGTCCCTTCGAGGTCGTTTGTTTGGTATTGAAGATCGGCCAGGGCCTTGAGGAGCGCTTCCTGGTCGGCGCCGGTTCCGCCGCCGGCGCTCGCCTTTTGATAAACCGCCTTCGCGTCGTCGGTTTTCCCCGCGCCCGCCAGAAGCCGGCCCTTCGCCAGGGCGATCGATTTCAGGTGGGAACTTTTCGGAAAACGCTTTTCAAAATCGGCTTCCGCCTTCGTGAAGGCATCGAGCTTCCCCATGTAGGCCTGCGCCAGGAGAAAATTGTACGAGGCATTCTCCGCCGAGGGATCGGTCCCGCCGGCAATCTGCGCGAATTGGGCCGCCGCCCCCGCGTAATCCTGCGTTTGCTTGAGCAGCACATAGCCGAGTTGGAAGCGCGCCGTCCGGACCAGTTCGGGATTCGTGTTCGCGCTGATACAACTCTTGAGCGCCTGGATCGCCTGGGCGGGCTTGCCGGTGTGGGCGTAGAGTTCGCCCAGTTGTTCGTTGGCGGCGGGGACCCACGGGCTGGCGCCGTAAGCGACCAGAAGCGATTCCAAAACGCCGATCGCCTTGTCGTCCTCGCCATCCTCGGCGAGAACCGACCCGATCGCGAAAAGCGCCGCCGGCGCGGAGAGATCGGTGGTCCTGGCAAATTCCTGCAGCTTCGCCACCGCCTCCGGCAACTGCCCCCCCGCCCGCGCGCATTCGAGATACGACTGGAAGGCGTCGAGCCGCGTGGTTTCGTTTTCAGTCAGATGATAGGTCTGTTCGTAGGCAAGCATCGCCTGGTCGTTTTGCTGGAGCGCGTGCTCGGCGCGGCCCAACCCGAGCCAGGCCCGGGCCACGAGCGGTTTCGGAAAAGCCTGCGGATCGCCCGTGATTTTCTGATACGCCGCGGCCGCCTGGTCGGGCTGGCCGTTGGCCGCGTACGTTTCCCCGAGCCAGTATTCGGTCTCGAACGCCACACCCTTTTCCGGTTGCGTCGCGAGAAGGGCTTCAAATCCCGCGATGGCCTCCTTGAATTGTTTTTTGGCCAGTTCGATTTTGGCCAGCAGCAATTGCGCCTGCTGCCCCGCCGGATCCCCCCCCTTGTTTTTGATCAGCGCCTGGATCAGCGGCAGCGCGTCGGCTTCCTTCCCTTCATTGAAAAGCGCCCACGCCAGGCCGAGGTTCGCCTCGTCGAGGTGATCCTTCGTATCCTTCAGGGCCAGCAACGCGCGATACTTCTGCTCCGCTTCCGGCCATTTGCCGAGATCGAGCAGCGACTCGGCCTGCCAGAAAAGCGTGTCGGCAAGCAGGTTCGCGGGGACCTGGTCCGGGGAAAGATTCAGCGCGGCCAGAGCCGCGTCGCTGCGGCCGAGTTGATAAAGCGCGCGCGCCTGGAGCACTTCGGCCTGCGCCGCAAGCTCGCTCCTCGGATATTTTTTCAACAGCGCCGCGACCCGGTCGTTGCAAAGATCGAACGCCCCATCCTTGAACGATTGCTCCGCCCCGTGCAGCGCACTCTTCTCGTCGTCGCTCGGATCCGCGCGAAGCGGAAGGAGGGCAAAGGCAAGGGCACTCGCCGCCAGCATCGATAAGAGAATGCGATTCACCTTTCGCCATTTTCTCACACTCACGAGTCCCGGCAAAGGCGATTTTTGGATCGGCTTGCGCACGCCCTATTTCTCGCCGGAGGCAGGGTCTAAAATAGTCAATTTTGGAAAGAGCTTTTGATAAAAGCCGGAATCGCGGGAAATCAGGCGGGAAGCTTGAACCTGGGCATGGGCGCCAATGAGAAAATCGGGAAGAATACGAGTCCGGTTGCCGCCCTGTTTACGGTATTGACGCCAAATCCGGCTGGCCAAAAAGCAGGCATGATCGCTGAGATTGAGTACGTCAATTTCATTATCCTTGAGGAAAAAGTCGCAATCGATTTTGTTTGAAAAATGACCGCAAAGTTCGGCGTAAACCAGTTCGCAAACCACGAGAGAACCTGCGCGTGCGCAAGATTCTATGGCGATGATGGCTGCATCAACGAAGTTTTCATTGGGTAGCAGGACATCCAGTAGAACATTCGTGTCAAGGGCCGTTATCATCGTCCCCTTACATCTTTGATATATTCATCGACTGTGCGATAGCCCAGTCTTTCGAGAGACCCCTTGCATTTGCCTTTCCAACGCCTGAGATGGAGAGGCTTGCCGATTTTCTTCAAAACCAGCATATCGGATTGAACCGCAAATTCAATCTCGGTCGCAGGACTCAGGCCGAAGTGTTCGCGCAATTCTTTGGGAATGGTCACCTGTCCGCGTTCACCAATTTTCATACTTTCAAATATGAATCATGATTCTTACTTTACAAGTATTTGTTTCAGCCGTCCGCCATCTCCGCCAGCGCCTCCTTCACGTTGCGCATCAGCGGCGCGATCGTTTTGTCGGTGAAATCGAACGCCAGCCCGCTTGCCTGGAATAATTCGGGCAGGGGACGCGAGCCGCCGAGGCTCAGGCCCGCCAGGTAATGGTCCAGCGCCGCGTGAAGATCGCGCCGCGAGGCCTGCCAGAGCTGCAACGCGCCCAGTTGCGCGATCCCGTACTCCACATAGTAAAACGGAATCTCGAAAATGTGGAGTTGCCGGTGCCAGACGTGCGCGCGGGTGCGCTCGAATCCGCTCCAGTCCTCGATCCCGCCGAAACGGTCCATCAGCGAAAGCCAATGCGCCGTCCGCTCGGCCCGCGTGTGGTCCGGGTGCGTGTAGATCCAGTGTTGAAACGCGTCGACCGTCGCCATCCACGGAAAAAATTTGATGATGCCCTCGAGATGATCGCGCCGCGCGCGCGTGGCCTCCTTCTCCGAATAAAAAGCGCGCAGGTGCGGCGCGGCCAGCAACTCCATCCCCATCGACGCGACCTCGCAAAATTCGATCGGCGCGCCGCGGTAGGCGTGCAGCGGCAGTTCCCGCGCCGCCAGGGCGTGAAAAGCGTGACCGGCCTCGTGCAGCATCGTTTCGACGTCGCGATGGATTCCGACCGCATTCATGAAAATGAACGGCACGCGCGCTTCCGCAAGCGTGCTCTGGTAGCCGCCCGGCGCCTTCCCCTTCCGGTTGTCGAGATCGACCAGCTCCTGCTTGCGCAGCACGCTGTAATAATCGCCCAGGCGCGGATCGAGCTTCTCAAAAATCTCGTGGCATTTTTCGAGCAGCTCCGACGACGCCGCGAAGGGATGGAGCGGCGGGTTGTGGTCGGGGTCGACCGCCAGGTCCCACGGACGGAGCCGCCCGACGCCGAGCTTCCTGCGCCGTTCCTCCTGCAATTCGCGCGCCAGCGGCACGACGTGATGCTCGATCGCGTCGTGGAAGCGAAGGCAATCCTCCGGCGTGTAATCGAACCGCTCGTAACTCGCGAACGTGTAGGCGCGGAAATCGGCAAACCCCGCCGCGCGCGCGATGGCGTTCCGCAGCGCCAGCAGCTTGTCGAAAAGCTCCTCCAGCTTGTCGGCGTCCGCGAGCCGCCGATCCGCGACCGCTTTCCACGCCGCCTCGCGCCGGGGCCGGTCCGGCTCCTCCTGGATGCGCCCCATCCGCGCCAGCGTCTGCTCCTGCCCGTCGAACTGCGCCGTCATCGCGCCGCTGATTTTTTGGTACTGTTGCGTGAGCCTCGCGATCTCCGTTTCGCGCGCGACATTTTCCTCCCGGTAAATTTTCACCTGCGTCTCCACGCTCCGCTGGTACACCGCGTAAAACGGCGGCAGTTGTGAAAAGAAAGGCGACTGCGCGAGCTTCTGCATCAGCGCGAACTGCCGCGGCTTGAGCCACGGATCGACCACCTCGACGATGTGCATGTAGGCCTTCTCCCGCTCCGGATCGTCCGTCTGGCACGTCATCGCGATATAGGCCAGCGAGGATGATTCGCCGAGCGCGGCGCAGACTTCGCTGTGGTCGCGCAGCCACGCTTCGAGGTCCGCGACCGCCGCCGCCCGGCCGAGCTTGACGTCGAGCTTCTCGAACACCGGCGCGAGCTGTGCCGTATCGGTCAGGTCGATCGTTTCCGGAAGAAATTGACGCGGCGCGAAATGGGACGTTTGCATGGCTTTCACGATGCCACAGAAAAACGCGAGTCCAAGCGCAACTTGGAAACGAGACGCACTTCGCACGGAGGACACAGAGATCACGGAGGCTTAAAAAAGCCAAATTCTTCCCTCCCTCTCTGTGACCTCCGTGTCCTCCGTGCGAAATGCGAATTACAACGACCCAAACCGCCGCTGGCGGTTCCCGTAATCGATGAGCGCCTCGGCAAAGTGCTGCCGGCGAAAGTCGGGCCAGAGCGTCGGCGTGATGTAAATCTCCGTGTAGGAAAGCTGCCAGAGCAGAAAATTGCTCAGCCGCATTTCCCCGCTTGTGCGGATCAGCAGGTCCGGGTCGGGATAATACCGCGTGTAGAGGTGATGATTGAAAACCTGCTCGTCGATCTGCGCGCTGTCGAGATGCCCCAGCTTGATTTCGCGGATGATCGAGTGGACCGCTTCGATGATCTCGACCCGGCCGCTGTAACTCAGCGCGAGAATCAGGATCAGCCCCGTGTTTTCCCGCGTCGCCTGGATGCATTTGTGCAACTGATCGCGCACATGTTCCGGAAGATCGGAAAGGCGTCCGATCGCCTGAAGCCGGACGTTGCTCTTGATCAGCTCGGGCAGTTCGTCGCGCAGGAAATTTTCCAGCAGCCCCATCAGCGTTTGCACCTCGCTCTTCGGCCGCTTCCAGTTCTCCACCGAAAACGCGTAGAGCGTCAGGTATTTCACGCCGAATTCCCCCGCCGCCTTCACCACTTCGCGCACCGACTCCGCGCCCGCCCGATGCCCCTGCACGCGGATCATGTTCTTCGCCTTCGCCCAGCGCCCGTTGCCGTCCATGATGATGGCCACGTGCTTCGGAATCCTCCCGAATTTATAGGTGGGTGCGGGGCTCATGTTTTTTGACGATTCCGTCGCGGGGCCCGCGACGGCTACCTTATACCGAAAATGTCTGTTCCCGTTGTGCGCCGACCGACACGATCCGCAGCCGCGCGCCCGTCAGCTCGGCCAGCGCTTTCAGATACCGCTGCGCCGCCTGGGGCAGGTCCTTGAAATCGCGGACCGCGCTCGTCGGCTTCCGCCACCCGGCAAATTTCCGGTAGATCGGCCGGCAATGCAAAAGTTCCTCCGCATCGTTCGGCGGGAAGGCGATCCGCTTCCCGCGGCATTCGTAGGCGATGCAAATCCGAAGCTCTTTCAGCGTGTCGAGCCCGTCCAGGTTCGTGATCGCCAGCTCGTCGATCCCGTTCACCACCCGCGCGTACCGCGTCGCCACCGCGTCGAACCAGCCGCAGCGCCGCGCCCGGCCCGTCGTCGCGCCGAACTCCCGCCCCATCGCGTGCAGCATGTCCGAAATCTCCGCCGATTCCGTGGGGAGGGGACCCTCCCCCACCCGCGTCGTGTAGGCCTTCATCACCCCCACCACCCGGTCCATCCGGTGTGGCGGAATCCCCGAGCCGGTGCACGATCCGCCCGCCGTCGTGTTCGACGACGTCACGAACGGATACGTCCCGAAATCGATGTCGAGAAAAGTCCCCTGCGCGCCCTCGAAAAGCGTCCGCTTGTGCTTCTCCAGTTGGTGATGGAGCCACACCACCGTGTCCGTGATGTACGGCGCCAGCTTCCGGCCCGCCTCGAGGTAAGCCTTCTCCACTTCCTTGAAGGAAATCTCCGCGCCGCCCAGCGATTTCAGGATCGCGTTGTTCTCCTCGATCCGGCTCTTCAGCTTCGCAGAAAACATTTTCGGCCGCATGAGGTCGATCACCCGCAGCCCCGTCCGCGCCGCCTTGTCGCCGTAGGCCGGGCCGATCCCGCGCTTCGTCGTCCCGATCTTGTTCCGGCCCTTGCGCAACTCGCGCGCCTCGTCCAGCGCACGGTGATAAGGCAGGACAAGGTGCGCCGTTTCGCTGATCAGCAGCCGGCCCGCGAGCTTGATCCCCCGCTTTTCGAGGCCCTCCATTTCACCCACCAGCGCCACCGGGTCGATCACCACACCGTTCGCGATCACGCACTTTTTCCCCGCTCGAAGAATCCCCGAGGGAATCAGGTGCAGGACGAATTTTTCCTTCCCGATTTCCACCGTGTGCCCCGCGTTGTTCCCGCCCTGCGAACGCACGACGATGTCGGCCTCCTCGGTCAGGACGTCGATGATCTTTCCTTTTCCCTCATCGCCCCATTGGGCGCCGACTAAAATCGTGTTCATGCTTCAGTAATTAATTGTGCCGCTATGCTTCCTCGTTCCCAAGTTGCATTTGGGAACGAGGAAGCGCAGGCACGACTGCCCATAAGACGAATCGCTTCATGGCTAATCAATGCCCGATACCCGTATATGTAAACCCGAGGGCGCGCATTTCCTCCCGGTTCAGAAGATTCCGGCCGTCGAAGAGAAGCGGACTCAGCATGCTCTTCTTCATCGCCGCCCAGGGGAGGGTCTTGAATTCATTCCATTCCGTCAGGATCAGGATCGCGTCGGCCCCTTCGGCCACCTGTTCCGGTTTCTCCACCATGATCGCCTTCGGCACGAGCGGCTGCGCCTTCTCCATCGCCTTCGGATCGTACACGCGGACCTCCGCTCCCTCCGCGATCAGTTGCTGCACCACCCCGATCGCCACGCTGCTCCGCACGTCGTCCGTGTTCCCCTTGAACGCCAGCCCCAGCGCGCCGATTTTCTTCTGCCGCAGCACCCACAGCGCCTCGCGGATTTTTTTCAGGAAGCGGTCCTTCTGCCCCGCGTTGATCTTTTCCACCTCTTCGAGCAGGTGGAACGGATAGCCCAGCTCCCTCGATATGCGGATGAACGCCGAAATGTCCTTCGGAAAGCACGATCCGCCGTAGCCGATCCCCGCGTTGAGAAAAGCCCGCCCGATCCGCTTGTCCGCGCCCATCCCGTCGGCCACCCGCTCGACGTTCGCCCCCGACGCCTCGCAGATCGCCGCGACCGCGTTGATGTACGAAATCTTCAGCGCCAGAAAACTGTTCGCCGCGTGCTTGATCAATTCCGCCGAGTTCAGGTCCGTAAACATGATCGGCGCCTTGAACGGCTCGTAAATTTCCCGCATCGGCCCCACCGCCCGCTCGGAGGAAACGCCCACCACGATCCGGTCCGGCTTCATCAGGTCCTCCACCGCCGAACCTTCCCGCAAAAATTCGGGATTGCTCACCACGTCGATGTCCGCGCCCGGATTGCACCGGCTGATCGTCTGCGCCACTTTTTCGCCCGTCTTCACCGGAACCGTGCTCTTGTCCACCACGATCAGGTGCTCCTTCTTGATGTGCACCGCGATTTCGCGCGCCACGCCCTCGACAAAACTCAGGTCCACGCTCCCGTCCGGCTGCGGCGGAGTCGGAACCGCAATGAAAATCACCTTCGAGGCGTCGACCGCCTCGCCGATCGAGGCCGTAAACGAAAGCCGCCCCGCCGCCACGTTCTTTTTCACCAGCTCTTCAAGCCCCGGTTCGTAGATCGGAATGTGGCCGTCCTGGAGTTGATGGACTTTTTTAAGATCGTTATCCACGCAGATCACGCGATGCCCCACCTCCGCAAAACAGGCGCCCGTGACCAGCCCGACGTAACCCGACCCGACAATGGCAAGATTCATAAGCGGGCCATTCTGCCCTTCTCCCAGCCCCAGGGCAAGAATTCTACAAACCGGGCGTGTGGATTTCGTACTTCGGAAAAGCCTTCAAAGTCAGGGTGAAATAGATCGTGTGATCGCTTTGATTGTTCAGCTCGCTGTCCGAATAGGTCATCCCCAGTTGCCACGCGTCCAAATCCCGGTAAATCGTATACTGCTGAAGCTGCAGATGCCCGGTCGTCCCTTCAAACTGTTCCTGCCCCTCGAACTGCCAGTGTTCGTTGATCCGGTAAAAAAGATCGAGGCTCACCTGGTTCCCGTCGTCGAAGATCGGGCTGTGATTGATGTAGTGGTCGCCGACCGTCAACCGCACCGACGGGTCGGGATTCCAGATGACATTATTATCAATCTCGTTATAGCTGTTGCCGTTGATCGCCAGCGAACTCTGCGTCTGGAACGTGAGTTGCGGTATCGGGTTGAAATTGAAATTATTGAAGAGATTGCTGAACGTGCTGCTGGGGGTCGCCGCGCTGAAGTTGTGGTCGAAATCGGCGTCCCCGTACGTCTGCAGCGTCACCAGGTCGTAATTCACCCCGTCCCGCTTCGTCTGGATTTTGTTCCACACCCCGAACCGCACCACCGCCTCCCGGTCGATCGAGTCGATCGAGTTGTACTCCGTCCAATCCAGCGGCTGAAGCTGCGTCGAATACAGCCGGTCGTCAAACCCGCGGATATCGTTCGGGCTCACCGTCGGCGACGGCGCGTACTCCGAGTCGAAGAACGGCTCGATCACGTGCCGGATCCCATTGATCCCGAGGTCCGGGTCCGACACGTTCAGCCACGTCCGCGAAATCTTGAAGTCGCCCTCCAGCCCCACATTCCCAGCGAACCGCGCCTTCGGGTCCGTGATCTTGTCGCTCGTCAGCCCGTCATTGTTCGCCGTGTCCGTGATGTCCTGGTTGTCGTCCGAATAATAGGTGAACCGTCCGCCGATCCGCGGCGTCAGCGAGAGAAAATTAAAGTATTGGTGCGGATATGAAAATTCGTGATACGTGTCGTAACGGTACGCGCTGTAATTGTTGAGCTGCGACGCGTCGTATCCCGGAGTCTGGTTCGGATGGTAAAAATTGTAGGCCGTCGTCTGCGGCACGTTGTTCGGGAACGACGTGTACGGATACTCGAACGGGTCCCGGAAATAAGTCGTGTCCGCGTACTTCATCTGAAAATTCACCACGCTGCTCTGGCTCGTGTACTCGATCGGCGAGTTGAAAATCTTCTGCTGCTTCGTGTCCACCGTGAGTTCCGGCAGCCGCTCCACCGTCTGGAAAAACGGATTCACCTGCGGGCTCGCCAGCAGCCCGATCGTGAAATTGGGATTGTACTGGTTCAGGCTCACAAAATTCGCCGGCTGGTTCTCCTCCTGGTATTCGCTCTGGAAATAGTCCCGCGTTATCCACGGATCGCTCCAGAAATTCAAATCCGTCGTCGACGAAAAATCGGGCCCGAATTGCAGGTAATGCTGGTACGCCACGCGGTACCGGTTGTCGAACGGCACCCCGTCGTACACATTGTGGTCGGTGATGTTCCCGTGCGCCGGCGCGTTCGGCATCGTCGGGTCCGTCTGCGAATAGAGATTGTCCTGCGCGTAATACGTCTTCAGCGTCATCTCGCTCAGCGCGCTCGGAAAATACTGCACGTCCGCGCCCCCCGCGTAACCCCGCTTCTCCCGCACGTCGAACTCCACGCTCCCCCGCATCTTGTCGTTCGCCACCCAGTTGTACGTGTTGTCCATGAAATACCCGAACTGCCCGCTGTCCCCGAGTTGAAATTGATACGCCGGACGCGAGTCCCTCAGCGACTGCACATAGATCGGCAGGTAAAACACCGGCACGTCCCCCACGTACGCCACCACATTCTTCAGCACCACGTCGTCGTTCGGACGATACTCGATTGTGCTCGCCTTCAGGTGGAAGCTCGGATTTTGCCGGTTGCTCGTCGTGAACATCGCGTTCGTCAGCCGGTAATGGTTGAAGTCCGGCGTCGTCACCTGCTTCCCCGCGAGGAACCGCGGATAATCGGCCCCCTGGAACGCCGTCGATATGATCGCCTTCGTGTCGAGATTGTACGTCAGGCTGTCCCCCCGGTAAATCCGCCCGTTGGTGAACAGCCGCACGTTCCCCGTCGCGATCATGATCCTCGTCGAGCGATCAAACACCAGGTGATCGCAGAAAAGAACGTCGTCCTTGTAGTGCATCACCACATTGTCGTCCGCCGTCGCGATTTCCCCAACGTACGTGTTCTCCCCATCCGCCCGGATCGTCACCGGAAAATTCCCCGCGCTGCTCGTCGGCGGCGTTGTCGAAACAACGGGAGCGCCCGTACCCGTCGGCGGGGTCGTCGAGACATCGGGAGCCTGCCCCCACAAAGGCACAATCGTGGAAGTTACACAAAAGACGGTAAAAAACAGGCTAAGTCGCGTAATCCTCAAGTGCCAAAGTGGTAGCAGTCACATCCCACCGTGCCAATAACAAAACAGCGCCCCAAATTCACGATGCTCCGTTTCCAATTCAATTCCCCTCCGCACCAGTGCCAGAGGGGGGAATCGAACCCCCGACCAAGGGCTTATGAGTCCCCTGCTCTACCGCTGAGCTACCCTGGCAATCAACGACTTGCGCTTATGCTTTTAACTTTTCCACAGTTCAGCCATGAAACAGGCCAAATCCGCCACGAAAAACATGTGGGACGCGACCGACACGGCTTGTCTCCTGCGAAATAAGCATAGCCGGAAATACTACGGACGGTTCACCCTCTGGGGCAAGCAGAAATGGGTCAACCTGAAGACCACTCTCCTCACCGTGCCCAGGCTCCACCCGCCCGATCAGGTGGGGGCGCAGGCGTGATTGGCAAATGCCGGGAGCGGGGGAAGAAAAGTTAGTCCTAACAAACAACCGTTATCGGCTTTACAAATGTTGAGGGCTCCAATAACTTTTTTCAATGGCCAGGCCGACCGCCAAAATGCCCGCGCGCGCCCGTCCGGGCGTCCCGATGTCACCGCGCAAACGCAGCGCGCACGATCGCGCGGAGGTGACGGAAAGCATGGAGGATTACCTGGAATGCATTTTCGATCTCGAGAACACAAAGGGCTACGCGTGTGTCTCGGACGTGGCGGAGGCGCTGCGGCTGAACCGCGCGAGCACGTCGATCATGGTGAAGCGGTTGGGCAAACTCGGGTTTCTCCGCTACGAGCCGTACCGCGGGTTTGCGCTGACCGCGGAGGGGAGGCGGGTGGCGGAAAAAATCCGTAAACGTCACGCGATGCTGTCCGACCTCTTTCAATTGATGGGACTCGACCATCGGGATCATCTTTCCGACATCGAGGGGCTCGAGCATCACCTGAGCGAACGGGCCTTCCGCCGTTTTGCCGAACTCGCGGCCCATCTGCGGCAACATCCGTTCACTCACGGCGTCGGGCCGGACCGGTCTTCCGCGCCGCGCTGATTTTATGGCCGCCAAATACACTCCCCTGAGCGACGCCCTCTACGATTACGTCGTCGCGCAGAGATCGAACGCGAACGATCCGATCCTTGCCGCGCTGCAAACCGAGACGGAAAATCTGGGCGAGATCGGCCGAATGGCGATCGGGCCCGACCAGGCGGCGCTCATCAGCCTGCTCGTGTCGCTGATCGGCGCGAAATGGGCGGTGGAGGTGGGGACGTTCACGGGGACGAGTTCAATCAGCATCGCGCGCCACCTCATCCCCGGAGGGAAGCTGATCTGCTTCGACCAGGACTTCAAAGTGACGAGCATCGCGCGGCGCTACTGGATCCGGGCCGGCGTGCAGGACAGGATCGACCTGCGGCTCGGGGACGCGCGGCGGCTGCTGCCGCATTACAAGCCGCAGTACGCGCTCGATTTTGTGTTCATCGACGCCGACAAGGAGAGCTACGACTTCTACTACGAGACGCTGCTTCCCTACGTGCGCGCGGGGGGGCTGATTCTTTTCGACAACATGCTCAGGGGAGGGGAGGTGGTCGATCCGGTGGCGAAGAACACGCCGGCGAACCGGGCCATCGATCAACTCAACCGGAAGCTGGCCGCGGATGCCCGGGTCCAATCGGTGCTGATTTCGATGGCGGACGGGCTGACGGTATGCCGCAAGCTTTATGTGCCGAGCATGGACAACCGCCGGATGACCGATTCGCGGCGGTTGTTGTGATCTCGATGAGGCGGAAGAAGACCGTCTGAAAACCGATTCCTCGACAGGTTCGGAATAACCGGTGATAAGATGCCCGCGTGACCGAATCACCCGCCCGGAAATCGCTCATTGTCTCGCTGCACGACGCCCATCCCGGCTCGCGCGCGCAGATCGCCGGGCAGGTGGCTTTTTTGGCAGGCTACGGAATCACGCGGAGCAGCATTCTCGTCGTGCCGGAATTTCATCACGAGGGATCGGTGCTCCGGGACAAGGCGTTCTGCGACGCTGTTTCAGGCTGGCAGGGGGAGGGCCACGAGATCGTTCTCCACGGCTATTACCACGACCGGCGGGAATCGCCGCGCGAAAATCTTTCAACGCTTTTTTGGACGCGGCTCTACACGAACCGCGAGGCCGAATTTCTCGACCTCCCGCGCGAAACGGCCCGGCAGCGGCTCGAGCGGGGCCGGGCGCTTTTCGAATCGCTCGGCTGGCGGGCGACCGGCTTCGTGGCGCCGGCGTGGCTGATGGCCGGGGGCCTCGCCAACCTTCTGGCCGAAATGGGCTTCGCCTACACGACCCGGCTCGGCGAAATCATTCCGCTGCGGCCCGGCCTCAACCGGGTCAAGCCCTCGCAATCGCTCTGCTACAGCGCGCGCGCGGGCTGGCGGCGTTTTGCGTCGGCGCTCTGGAACAAATATCTCTACGGGCGGCTGCGGGAGACGGAGCTCGTGCGGCTGAGCCTCCATCCGCGCGATCTTGAGTTTCCGCTGATGCGGCGGCAGATTGATCAAATCCTGCGCGCCTCGCTCAAGCGCGGGTTCCAACCCACCACCTACGGCGATTATGTTGCGCGTTGACCTTCAACTCCATTCCCGCTTTTCGGACCGGCCGAACGAGTGGATTCTGCGCCGGCTCGGAATGCCGCAAAGCTACAGCGAGCCGGAGGCGCTTTACCGGAAGCTCGACGCCGCGGGGATGATGTTCAAGACGCTGACGGACCACAACCGGCTCGACGGCGGCAAGGCGATCGCGCATCACCCCGACGTTTTTCTGAGCGAGGAGGTGACGACCTACTTTCCCGACGGGTGCAAAATCCATCTCTTGGTGTGGAACCTGAACGAGGCGCAGCACGAGGAGATACAGAATCTCCGTCCCAGCATTTACGAGCTGGCGGGCTATTTGCGGCAACAGAAATTGCCGCACGGCGTGGCGCATCCGCTGGTGAACATCAACAAGCTTCTCAGCGCGGAGCATTTCGAACGCCTGGTGCTTTTGTTCCGCTGGTTCGAGGCGCGCAACGGCAATCGCGAGCCGCTGGCGCAGGAGGTGGCCGGCCGGTGCCTGGGCGCGCTGACGCCGGAAAAAATCGGCGAGCTGGCGAACCGGCACAATCTGGAGCCGACCCACGCCGACGCGCACCGGAAAATCCTTTTCGCGTCGTCGGACGACCACAGCGGGCTTCATCCCGGCGCGACGTACACGGAGATCGCGCAGGGGGCGACGGTCGACGATTTCTTCCGGGGCGTCGAGGCGGGGGCGGCGACGCTGCACGGCCCGACGGGCGATCCGCTCACTTTTTCGAGCAGCCTCTACACGACGGTGTTCAGCTTCGCGCGGGACAAGATCAAGCGGGGCGCGCCGGTGGGCGCGAGCCTGCTCGGGAAGATGGCGGAGCGTTTTCTCGCGGGGCAGAATCCGACGGCGTTCTCGTTCGCGGAACGGTTCGGGCACGTGACGGAGGCGATCCGCACCGGGCAGGCGCTCGATTTCGTGAAGCCGGGGGAGATCAGCCTCCAGCGCGAAGTCGGGGCGTTTCTCTCCGATCCGAAATTGAAGCAGGCGCTCGACCAGATCATCGCGGGGGAACCGAACGCGCAGCGGCGCTCGTTCCGGATGGCGTCGCACATCACGAACGAGCTTTCGTACCGGCTGATCACGCAGTTTCAACGGCGGGTGAGCCGGGGAAACCTGATCGACGCGTTTCAATCGCTGACGGGGCTGCTGCCGGTCGGCTTCAGCGTGCTGCCTTACCTGGTGGCGTTTGGCCAGCAGGCGCCCGATCGCGCGCTGCTGACGCAGGTGGCGCAAAGTTTCACGGGGACCGCGCCGCAGTCGCTGCGCAACGAAAAGCGGGCGTGGTTCACCGACACGCTGGAAGACGTCAACGGCGTGGCGCGGACGATCCGCGCGATGGTGCAGGCCGCGCGGCACGCGGGGGCGGACCTGACGGTCGTGACGTCGCGCTCGAAGCTCTCGATCACCGACATCCCGATCAAGAATTTTCCGCCGGTGGGCGAATTTGAAATCCCGGAGTACGAACTGCAGAAGCTGAGCTTCCCGCCGTTTCTCGACATGCTCGACTACATCCAGCGGGAGCGGTTCACCGAGGTGATCATCAGCACGCCGGGGCCGATCGGCCTCTGCGCGCTCGGTTGCGCGAAGCTGCTCGGCCTGCGCACGTCGGGCATTTATCACACCGATTTTCCGCAGTACGCCCGGTTCCTCAGCGACGACGGGTTCATGGAATCGCTGGTCTGGAATTACATGCAGTGGTTCTACGGCCAGACCGACCTCGTCTACGTGAACTCCGAGTTTTACCGCCGCCGCTGGATCGACCGCGGGATCGTCCCCGACAAGCTGCGGATATTCCCGCGCGGCCTCGACACCGAACTCTTCAATCCCTCGCTGCGCGATCCGAAGTTCTGGGCGAAACGCGGCGCGACGGGGCCCGTGCTTCTGTATGTCGGCCGGATTTCGAAGGAAAAGGACTTGAACCTCCTGGCCGAAATCATGCCCGCCCTGCGCAGGAAGGCCGGCC
Organism: Methylacidiphilales bacterium; assembly: GCA_035948935.1. Classification (GTDB taxonomy): domain Bacteria; phylum Verrucomicrobiota; class Verrucomicrobiia; order Methylacidiphilales; family UBA1321; genus JABDGH01. The sequence goes on from DASZIP010000012.1 coordinate 36,219, forward strand.
CTTTCAGCCTTGCCGTCGTAGGCGAGGGCCCCCACCGCGCCGAACTCGAGGCGTTGCTGCCCGAGGCGATTTTCACCGGCATCCTGAGCGGACGCGAACTCGGTGTGGCCTACGCCTCGGCCGATCTGTTCGTCTTCCCGAGCACGACCGACACCTACGGCAATGTGGTGGTGGAGGCGATGGCGGCCGGCTTGCCCGTCGCGGTTTCGGACGTCGGCGGGCCGCGCGAACTGGTCAAGACCCCGCAGATGGGGCGCGTCCTGCCGGCGCGCGACGCGGCGGCGTGGGTCGAGGGTCTGGCGGAGATGCTGGCCAGCCCGCTTTCAACGGAAGAGCAGCGCGCCCTGGCGCGGCAAGCGGGGAGCGAACGCCGATGGGAGAGCGCCTTCGCCCGGTTCTGGGCGGACGGGTTGTGATCCGGGGACGATTTCGCAAAAAAAACTCCGTCATCCTTTCCCCAGCTGCGGCAGCAAGCCGCGCCCTGAGCGAAGTCGAAGGGGGACGGCGAGCGGTTATCAAAAAAAAGCTCCGTCATCCTGAGCGAAGGCGAGGTGCTGCGCACGGCAGTTGTTTCTCTGCGAAGCTGTTACTGCCCTGCGCAGCAGCGAGCCGGAGTCGAAGTACCCGGCTTCTTTTCCCGATGACAGCCAAAGGAGGATGGACCTGCATCGTGAGCGTCCGTTCGGTTGTACCAAAAGATGTTCAGCGCAGTAATGATAAACATCCCTGCTTCTTTTTGACCCTAAGCATTTTCCAAACCAAACAGGGAAGAAAATCCAACCGATATTTCAAGATACAAATTTTCATATCTTGTTTATTAGTAATTAGTAACATCATAAAATGACCGTCGTAGCTCGGCGTTTCTCGGATTAAAAATATATCATGCAAGGCGGGTTTGACACCCGCCAAGGCAGAACCGAAGGTTAGGCATGATTTTCACCCAGGAACGACTCGATCAGGGAGCCCAGCTCGCCGTGGCGCAGATGCCGCACGTCGAGAGCGTCTCCGTCGGTTTCTGGCTCGGGGTCGGCGGGCGGCAGGAATCGAAACGGCAGAACGGCATTTTTCATTTTCTGGAGCACATGCTCTTCAAGGGAACGACGAAGCGGACGGCGCGGGAGATTTCCGAAGCGGTCGAGGGCGTGGGCGGTTACCTGAACGCGTTCACGGCGGAGGAGATGACGTGCTACTACGCGCGGGCGAGCGCGACGCACCTGCGGGCGGTGGTGGACGTGCTGACGGACATGCTCCTGCGGGCGACGTTTCCGGCCGTCGAAATCGAGCGCGAGCGGGGCGTGATCCAGGAGGAGATCCGGATGTACGACGACCAGCCGTCGCAACTCGCGCAGGACATGGCGAGCGCGCTCCTGTGGCCGAACCATCCGCTGGGCCGGCCGCTGCTGGGAACGAGCGAAAGCGTGCGCCGGATGCGGCGGCGCGACCTGCTCGATTATCGGCGGAAGTTTTATCATTCGGGCAATCTCTGCATCACGGCGGCGGGGAAGACCGACCTGGCCGAAGTGAAAGAGCTGCTGCGTCCGCTTCTGCGGCAATTTCCGACGGGACCGCGCGCGGCGTTCACGCCGGTGTCGCGGCGGCAGACGGCGCCCCGCTTCGAGGTGGTCCGCAAGGCGATCGAGCAGACGCAATTCGTGGTGGGGATGCGCGGGGTGTCGCGGCACGACCCGCGGCGGTCCGCGTTCCGGCTCATGAGCGTGATGCTCGGCGAGAACATGAGCTCGCGACTTTTCCAGAACGTGCGCGAGAAGCACGGGCTCGCCTATTCGATCAGCACGGGCGCGAATTATTACCAGGAGACGGGGAGCCTCTACATCAACGCCGGGGTGGAGAACTCGAAGACGGCGCAGGCGATCCGGCTGACGCTGCAGACGGTGGCGCAACTTGCCCGGCGGGCGCCGAGCGCGCGCGAATTGCGGCGGGCGAAGGAATATACCTACGGGCAGATTCACCTGAACCTGGAGAGCACCGACAACCAGATGATGTGGCTCGGCGAGGGATTGCTCGGGCACAACCGGGTGATCAATCCCGACAAGCTGATCCGGCAGATCGAGGCGGTCACGCCCGAGGAGGTGCGCGCGGCGGCGGCGCTGCTGGTGCATGACGAGCGGCTGAATGTCGCGGTGGTGAGCCCGACGGCCGAGCTGGCCGAGGTCGAAGAGGCGGCGAGGTTTTAGGGTAGGGACGGCAATTCCTGCGCTATCGCGCACGAATTCGCGTCCCTACCCGATCTTCGCCAGGAGATACGCGGGCAGGTCGCCGATGGCGATGCGCTCCTGTTTCATGCTGTCGCGATGGCGGAGAGTGACGGTTTCCTTCTGGCCAATGGAGATCGGCGAGCCGGAAGCGGACGTGGAAGCTTCCTTGACGCCTTCGAGCGTTTCGAAATCGACGGTGATGCCGAACGGCGTGCCTTCCTCGTCGATGCGGCGGTAACGCTTGCCGATGGAACCGGCCTCGTCGTAGGCGATTTTCATGAGCGGTTGCAGGGCCTTCTGGATGTTGCGCGCCACGGCCACCAGTTCGGGTTTATTCTTGAGGAGCGGGAAAACGCCCGCCTTGACCGGCGCGAGGCGCGGTACGAACCGCAGCACGACGCGGGTCTCTTCCTTGCCGCTTTCCTCGTCCTTGACGGTCTCCTCGGCGTAGGCTTCGCAGAGCAGGGCCAGGACGGTGCGGTCGACGCCCGCGCTCGGCTCGACGACGTGCGGGATGTATCTCGTCTTGGTCTCCTCGTCGAAATATTCGAGCGGTTTGCCGCTGGCTTTCTGGTGCTGGCTCAAATCGTAGTCGGTGCGGTAGGCGATGCCTTCAAGTTCCTGCACGCCGAAGGGGAATTCGTATTCGAGATCGTAGGTGCCCTTCGAGTAAAACGCGCGGTCGGCGTCGGGCACGGTGAGGACGTGGATTTTCGCGCGCGGAATGCCGATCGCCTCGTACCAGGCGAGGCGTTCCCCGAGCCATTTGTCGAGCCATTCGAAGCCGGTGCCGGGCTTGACGAAAAATTCGACTTCCATCTGCTCGAATTCGCGCGAGCGGAAGGTGAAGTTGCGCGGATTGATTTCGTTGCGGAACGCCTTGCCGATTTGCGCGATGCCGAAGGGGAGTTTTTTGCGGGCGACTTCGAGGACGTTTTTGAACTGGACGAACATCGCCTGCGCGGTTTCAGGGCGGAGGTAGGTGATGGAGGAGGCGTCCTGCACCGGCCCGACGTAGGTCTGGAACATGAGGTTGAAGGTGCGGGGTTCGGAAAGCTGCGCGCCGTTTTCGGGGTTGAAGGCGGTGGAATTTTGGACTTGTTCTGTCTTGGGATCGGCAGAGATAAGGTCATAATCCTCAAATTTGCGCATCTGATCGTAATACATCTCCGCACAATGTTGCGCATAGTGCCAGTCCTTGCCCTTTGTCACCAAGACTGAAAACGGCAACTCAATGAATGGCGCTTCGATTCTTTCTTGAACTTCAGCGAATTGCTCTCCACTCAGTTGACCATGCTCCTGTGCTAGGCGTCTGTGCTCCAAATGCTGTGCGGTCTTATCGCGAATTCCTTTGTAATAATACGCCGTCCCACTCTGCGGCTCGATCTGGTCGGCGCGGTAACGCTTCTTCGTCAGCATGCATTCCACCAGCGGATCAGAAAACGTGTCGACGTGGCCGCTCGCTTTCCACACGGCGGCGTTCATCAGGATCGAGCCGTCGAAGCCCACGATGTCGTCGCGGAGCTGGGTCATGCATTTCCACCAGTAGTCCTTGAGGTTGCGCTTGAGCTCGACGCCGAGCGGGCCGTAGTCCCACGCGCCGTTGAGGCCGCCGTAAATTTCCGAGGACTGGAAGATGAAGCCGCGCCGTTTGCACAGGGCGACGATTTTTTCCATTTTTGCGACTGCTGCTGGTTCTGCCATAAGAGGGGAAATCATCCGGGCAAAGGCGGCGGCGGCGCAAGGGAAATCGCTCCTGCGGTAGGGACGGCAATTCCTGCGCGATAGCGCAAAAGATATTCCGGACCCCTGACTGGAAAAGGCCGGGAGGCCAATCCCTTGCCGTCCCATTCATCATTCCACGGACGCGAAGGGACTCGCGTCCCTACCCGGTGTCGGGTAAAGTCTCCGCATGGCTGAATCTGTTCGCACCAATGTGCTGGGAGGCAAGTTGCTCCCGTGCTGTTTTTCACCGATGACCGGCTTTTACCGCGATGGCTATTGCCGGACGGGGCCGGGCGATTACGGGCTGCACACGGTTTGCATCGAGGCAACGGCCGAGTTTCTCGCGTTCAGCCGCGCGATGGGCAACGACCTGACGACGCCGATTCCGCAGTATCAGTTTCCGGGACTGGAACCGGGCGACCGCTGGTGCCTCTGCGTGACCCGCTGGAAGGAGGCGCTCGACGCGGGGATGGCGCCGGCGGTGGTCCTTTCGGCGACGCATATTTCGGCGCTCGAATTTGTTTCGCTGGAGGATTTGCAGGCCCATGCGGTGAAGGAGGAGGCCGAGGGGTAAGGGCCGGCCCGACTCGTTCGGAAACTTTTTGGTGACGCGCCTTCTTAACGATTGATCTTCGCGCCCGCATCCGTCATATCCTGCTTGGCGATGAAAAAACTTTCTTATCTGCTGGTTGCGTTTCTCTTTGCGCTGACGCTGACGGTCCGCGGCGACGCCTCGATGGAGGCGGTGACCCAGGCCGCCGCCTATTCTTATTTCGACCCGGCGACGGTCGATTTCAAGGCGCTGCTGCCCGATCCGCCGGCCGACGGATCGGCCGCGACGAAGCGGGAGATCGATCTCATTTTGCAGAAGCAGGCGGCGCGGACGCCCGAGGAAGTGGCCCGGATCAAGCGCGAGGTGAATCTCAATGTCTATCTTTTCGATACGGTGTTGGGCTCGTGGTTTACGGAGAAAAATCTGCCCGCGACGGCCGCGCTGTTTCGCAAGGTCGATGACAACGTCCGTCCGGTGGTCGATTCGGCGAAGAAATTCTGGCATCGGCCTCGTCCGTTCCTGCAGGACAAACGGGTGCGGCCCCCGATCGATCCCCCGAAAAACGGGTCGTATCCCAGCGGGCATTCGACGGTCGGATACCTGGACGCCTCGATCCTGGCGCAGATCGAGCCGGACCTCAAAGACAAGCTTCTGGCGCGGGGCCGGGAGATTGGAGACGACCGGGTGATCGGCGGCGTTCATTTTCCCAGCGACGTCAAGGCGGGCCACATCCTCGCGACCGCTCTCTTTGCAAAACTCATGGCGAGTCCCGCGTTTCAGGCCGATCTGGCGAAGGCGAAAGCGGAAATTGCGGCAGGGCAGTTCCAGCACAGGTGATGATCATGGCGGCGAACCAGAGATAATCTCCGGCCCTACGCCTTCGTCAGCCGCACCACTCCGATCTCCGCCGGCGCCCCGATCCGGCACGGAAACCAGTCCCCGCACCCGTTCGACACGATCATCGTCGTCCCGCCCCGTTGATAAAGCCCGCTCCAGTAGCGGAACCGCAACCGCCCCAGCCCGATGTCCCCAAACATGATCTGCCCCCCGTGCGTATGCCCGCTCAAAACCACGTCCGCCTCCTGCGCGATGTCGAACAAGTGCGGATGATGCGCCAGCAGGATCCGCGCGTCGCCCTCCCGCCGCGGCGGGAAAAGATCGCCCACCATCCCCGGCTGCGTATTCATATGAAAGTACCTCGTCCACGACAGCCCGCCCAGCACGAGCCTGCCGCCGCGCACCGGAATCGCCCGGCACGTATTGAAAAGCATCGCCAGCCCGTTCCGCTCGCATTCCGCCACCAGCACGCACGAACCGGGGATCGCGTCGTGATTCCCCTCGCAGAGATACGTCCCGTAAGGCGATTCGATCCGCTGGATCGCCGCCAGCGCCGCCGGAAACTCGTCCATCTCCCGGTTGATGATGTCCCCCGTGATCGCCACCATGTCCGCCTTCAGGTCGTTCGTCATGTCGCTGATGATCTTCAAACGCTCCGGCCCGACAAAAATCCCCGAATGAAGATCGCTCACGTGCGCGATCGTGAAGCCCTCCAGTTCGGACGGCAGGCCCGCGACCGGGATCGAAAATTCGCGCACCCGCAGCTCCTCCCGCGTCAGCGCCCCGTGCACCCCCATCCCGATCGCCGTCGCCGGGACCGCCCCGCAGCCGGCCAGGTAAAGAAATCTCCGTCGCGACATCCCCCCGGTCTGCGCCGGCTCGCAACGCCTGTCCCGGGTCAGCCGCAGCGCGAGAATCACCGCCAGAATCATCCCGGGAAAAAAAACCTGCAGCAAAAGGACGTTCCAGACCATCTCCACCGCCATCGGAAAGTAGAACCATTCGCGCAGGAACGGTTTCCACTCCGGCGGCTCAAAAGCCTCCAGCAGGAACAGGCCGCTCATCAAAAAAGCCCAGAGGAAGACGGCCGCCTCCATCCATCGGGCCGACGACCCGCCCCTCCGCAGCAGCCACACCTGAAGCGCGGCGCAACCGAAATTCTCCGCGACGAAGTACGTCGCAATCAGCGCGATTCCAATGAACATGTGAACCTTGACTATGCTTCAATCGCCCCGTCCCGGCAATCCGCCGATCATGACAACGATGTCAGGGAATGTTCACACTAACGGCAATCGTGTCTGCGGCCCGATCAAGTCCCGATAGGGACTTTTGATAGTAGCCCGGCGATTCATCGCCGGGTCTATCGCGAGAGAACCGGGCGTCCCATCGGGACGCTTGAGAACGCATTTTGCGCTGGTGCTCGTTCATCCGTCCCTACGGGACGCGCGATTCCTTTTACCGATACCCGGCGATAAATCGCCGGGCTACTTTCGGATGTCCCTCCGGGACAATCCACTTTTAGTGTTAACAGCCCCTAGGGAATTTTCTTCGACCCATCCACCCGCGTCCGCCGCCCGAACCGCCAAAGCACCCACGCCGCCAGCCCCCCGCCCGCAATGCACCAGTCGTCGATCGGATCGTAAACGCCCACATGCAGGATCACCGGCCCGAACCACTCAAAGAAAACCATCCACACCGCGACATGGAGACCCACTTCCCACCAGCGCGGCGGCTCGTCATCCGGACGAAACCCGATCCACCGATAGACCAGGAGGTAGATCGGCAACGCCACCGGCACCGTCAGCGTGTCGTTGAGATGACCGTGAAACAGCGGCGAATAATGATGCAGGTGCGGCTTGATCAGCGTCCGGTTGATCGCGTACATCGCGAGGCTGATGAGAAAAACAGGGTCGCGCCAGTAACGAAACCTCCCCCTTCGCTCAGCAGGCATAGAGAATGAAAACATTGGCCGCCGTCATGAACCCCATCGCCGCGAGCGCTTTCAGGGCCAGCAGCATCCAGCCGCCTGAAGCGCCCGTCAGAGTTGGCAAATCGGGAATCATCGTCCCCCGAGGCTGTCCGAAAAATAGGCGCAGGTCACGCCGAAAGGATTTTTCCCCGGCGCAGGGAGCCGAGCCGCGGGACCTTGTCCAGACGCCTGCGCGCCGTCATGCGCCGTGTGAAAATTCCGGCGCGTTCTCATCGGTGCGCTCCATCGGCTAAAAAAATAGGCTCCGGAAGCCATGAAAGCCAAACCGCTCCCAAGCCGCTTCCAATCGCCCGCCAACGGGTATATAGAAATCCCATGAACCTTACCTATACCGATGGCAGAAATTGGCTGCCACACGGAGTCATCGCGAGCGACCCGCCCATCGAAGGCCCCAGCTTCTATCAGCTGGGATTCAGTCTGGGCCGGGTCACCGCCGAATACTGGACGGCAAAAACGATCCGGGCCTACGGATCGTGGTCGCCCGACGGCATTACAACGGCATGGACCTTCGATCAGTCCATCAGCGCCAACGGTGGAAGATTGCCGGCGCAACGGGTGACGCCCGGCAGTGATTATCTCGCCGCCGGTGGGGGATTGCCCGCGTTCAACGGCACGCTCGAAATCTCCATCAACTGGGCCGACGTCTACAAAGTCGGCGACCTCTACTATCCCTACATCACGGTGGTGCTCGGGGCGGGACGCTTCACCTCGTCCTACGACAACGGCCCGGGAGGATCGCCCTCCGCCGTCGTCATGATGGCGTTCGGACAAACCCTCGCCTGCCAGGACTACAACGGAAGCGGCTGCGCCGGCAGCCTCACCATCGAAACCACCGAATACTCGACCTGATAATCCTTCGCCGACCATGGGGCTGCTTCTGAAGCGAGCTCTAAACCCTCTCGCCCCGTTCGTTGAAGAGAACGATCTCCGACGACGTGGCGCGCGCGGGCAATAAAAGAGCGAACCAGCCGAGCACCTGCCCGACGGCATAGGTCAGCGGGATCAGCGGCGCGATCAGGCCGGCCACGATTCGCTGCCAGACACGCAGGAGGGAATTGCAGGTCAGGGCGACGATCGTCGAGGCGGCCAGCCAGAGGACGACAAAGTCCTTTTCAAGCCGCCAATGGAACAGGGCCGCGAAAGTCGCAATGACCATGATGGGCAGGAATTGATGGAACGTGGGACGCCAGCCGCTGACCCAAAATTGCCGCGTCCGGCCCATCCCGTAGCGCAGAAGCATGAGGCCCATTTGTCCCGGCCCGGCCCGTTGCGGACGAAACACCCGCAGGCCCGGATCATAATAAGCGCCCACTCCCGCCGCGTAGGCGCGGTCGAGCCACTCGTTTTCCTCGTTGGGATAAAGTTCGGTCGAGAGCGGGCCGATTTTCTTGAAGATCGAGCGGCGCACGGCGAGATTGCAAAGGATCAGGTCGGTCTGGGTCGCCCTGCGAAATTCGCCCCGGGGCGCATACCGCGCGGAGACCGTCCCGACAATCAGCGTGTGCGTCAGCAGCGCGTGAAAAATCTCCTCCCACGCGGCGGCTTGCGGACGCAACAGGGCCGGACCGCCCACGATTTCGATCTCGGGCCGGGCCAGTACCGTCTCCATGTCCCGCCAGTATCCGGCGCTTATCGAGCAATCATTATCGAGAAAAACCAGGATTTCCCCCTGCGCCCGGCCGAGAGTGGCGTTGCGCTGGTGGGCGGGGTGTTCTCCCTCGGCGACGAGAATTTGCATCCCGCCCTTCGGCGGGGGCGTTTCCCGCAGACTCACCAGGGCCGGCTGGTCGGCCCGGAAACGGGACATCGGTATGATGACGGTGTAGCGGGGAGAATCCATGAAAGGCAGGTGCCAGTGGAGCGGCATCAGAGGCTGTCCAAAAAGTCAGCGTGGGTCACGCCGAAAGGAGCCGGATGGGAAATACCGCCGCGTGCGGCACGAATCTTCTTTTGACCAAACGACCGTCTTGGAACAACTTTAAGACGCCTCCCCGTCTCGGTTCAAAACAGAAACGATCCCATGTCGACCATTCTTGTCATCACCGCCAGTCCGCGCGGCGAACGTTCCGCCTCGCGCTCTCTCACCACCGGTTTCGCCCGCCTCTGGGCGGAGCATCACCCGCAGGACACCATTCTCCTGCGCGACGTCGGTCATCATCCCGTGCCGCATGTGACGGAGCCGTGGGTGGTCGGCGCCTTCGCCCCGGCTGAGGCGCAAAATGCCGAATCGAAGGCCGCCATTACGGTCTCGGACCAGCTGGTCGACGAATTTCTCTCCGCGGACCGCTACGTCCTCGGCGTCCCGATGTACAACTTCAACGTCCCCTCGACGTTCAAGGCCTACATCGACCAGATCGTGCGCGCCGGGCGGACGTTTGCGCTCGGGCCCAACGGTTTCGAGGGGCTCGTCAAAAATAAAAAGGCGCTCTTCATCACCAGCCGGGGCGGAGACTACGCGCCCGGCACGCCGATGGCGGCCTACAATCTCCAGGAGCCCTACCTGCGGCTAATTTTCGGGTTCATCGGCGTCACGGACGTTCAGTTTGTCACGGCCGACAGCATGAATCGGGGCGAAGAAGCGGCCAGGCTCTCGCGCGAAAAAGCGGAAAACGCGCTCAAGGAACTGGCGGCGGCGTGGTAATTGAGTAGGTTGAATTCATGAGCACACTCCATCCCAATGTGAAGAAATTGGCGCCTGATCTTACCAAGGGCTTTCCCCACAGTCCCCACGCGATGCTGGCCGGTTACATTCTGGCCAAACGCGCGCTGGACAAATGCCGGGCCGACCTGGCCGGAACGATTGGCGAATATCATTTCGATTGTCCCCTGGACAATATCTTTTTCGGCTTTGCCGGCCTGAAGGGCGCGGACTTCAAGGCGTTCGTCGCCACCGGCGCGGATGACGAGGCCGTGGCCAAATGGATCGAGCAGCACGCGACGAAACGTCCCCGGATCGAGATCATCAAGTGGAACAACGAATGGCGTTACAAGCGGCTCAGCGAGGCGCCCGACCGGATTCAGGAATTCATGGAGGATTACATTCCCAAGAACGTGCCGGGAGCCGTCCTCCACCACATCCGCTATTTCTTCGACGTCTTTGACGCCGAGGAAAAGCGGTTTACGCATTGATGGGCCGCGAATGGTTCGGATTACCGCCGTCCAGAGCCCGCGGTGGATTTGCTTGCCGCTGGACTCGATGAGTCCATACTAGGTGCCGGGCGGCACATGAAGCAGTAACGGAGTGTAGCTTAGCTTGGTAGAGCGCCTGGTTTGGGACCAGGAGGTCGCAGGTTCAAATCCTGTCACTCCGATTCATGGCGTTGCGGGTTTGTCAGTCGGCGGCGCGGGCTTGAGGAGGGGCGGCGGCATCATGTCCAGGTTTGGGTTCTTGCCGGACGGGGGAAAAACTTCGAGGTACGTTTTGAGATAACGAGTGGCGATGGTGATGCCGTAGTTGGTCCGGGCGGATTGAATGGCGTCATCGGCCTCCTGGGCGTTGCCGGTGGCCTGGGCGATGGCGGCTTTCGCGAAGTAATAGGAGGCGTGGTCGTCGTAGGGGTTCTTCGGGTCGAACGGGGTCAGGCGGCTCGCGTACCACTGGGCCTCAAGCAGATCGGAAGCGCCGACGCGGGCGTAGACGATATTGAGGATGATGTCGGGATCGTTCGGTTTTTCGGCAAGAAGCGACTCGTAAAATTTGGTGGCTTCATCGAAGCGCCGGTGGCGCAGGCACATGTCGCCGAAGGCCATTGTCTGGGCCTGCTTCCACTCGGATGTGAGGGCCGGGTTGCCATTCAAGCCTTCGAGTACCTTCTTTGCCCCGTCAAAATCTTTGAGTTCGGTGAGAATGCGCGCCTTGAGGATTTCGGTGGCGGGGTCGCCGGGCTTTTCGCTTTCGGCTTCGTCGATGGCGGTGAGGGCCTCTTTGTATTTGCCCGTCTTGTAGTCGAGGATCGCAATGCCGTTCGGGGTGAGGGGTTGGTTGTCCGGCGCATCCTGCGCCCGCAGGAGGGGCGCAAGGCTCAGCAGAAGACCGAGCGCCATCAATGAGGCGATGGTACGGCCCGTTCGCCTCATGCCTTGAGTTCCTTCGGTTGAATCCAGTGGCGTCCGTCCTTTTCGAGCAGGATTTCCGCCTCGACCGGCCCCATCGAGCCGCAGGCATAGAGCGGCAAGTCGCGCGCCGACTGTTTGTCCCACATGCTCCGGAGGGAATCGACGAGGCGCCAGGCCTGCTCGACTTCGTCGGAACGGGTGAAGAGGGTCGATTCGCCGATGAGCGCGTCGACGATGAGCCGTTCGTAGGCTTCGGGCAGGTAATGGTCGAAGCCGCTTTTATAGAGAAAATCCATCCCGACGAGTTCGGCCTCGGGTTTGCCGGGGACCTTGGCGTTGAAGTTGAGGCTGATGCCTTCGTTGGGCTGGATCCGGATGCGCAGGCCGTTGCGGCGCAGGCGGTCGTCGCCCGAGGCGGCGAAGAGGACGCTGGGCGGGCGCCTGAAGACGATGTTGATTTCGGTGAAGGAGGTGGCCATCGCCTTGCCGGTGCGCAGGTAGAACGGCACGCCGCTCCAGCGCCAGTTGTCGACTTCGAAGCGGGCGGCAACGAACGTTTCGGTGAGGGAACTGTGCGCGACTTTTTCCTCCTGGCGGTAGGAGGGGATGGCCTTGCCGTTGATGTAGCCGCCGCCGTATTGGGCGCGGACGACGTTCTTTTGGAGGAAGTCGAGGGACGGCGTGGCGATGGAGCGGAGGACCTTGACTTTTTCGTCGCGGATCGACTCGGCGTCGAGCGAGGCGGGCGGCTCCATGGCCGTGAGGGTGAAGAGCTGGAAGAGATGGTTCTGGAGCATGTCGCGCGAGGCGCCGGCGTGGTCGTAGTAGCCGCCGCGGCCCTCGACGCCGACCTGCTCGGCGACGGTGATCTGGACGTGGTCGATGTAGCGGCGGTTCCAGAGCGGCTCGTAAATCGCGTTGGCGAACCGGAAGTACATCAGGTTCTGGACGGTCTCCTTGCCGAGATAGTGGTCGATGCGGAAGATGTCCTTTTCGGCGAAGGCGGTCTGCAGGTCGCGGTTGAGCTGGCGGGCGCTTTCGAGGTCGGTGCCGAACGGCTTTTCGACGATCAGCCGGTGGCGGCTTCCGTCCTGCTTGCTGGCGAGCCCGGCGGCGGCGAGGTTCTTCGCGGCCTGGCCGAAGTATTCGGGCGAGGTGGCGAGATAGAAGAGATAATTTTCACCGATCTTCGGGCTCTCGGGCAGTTTCTTGAGTTTTTCAGCGAGGCGCTTGTAGGCTTCTGGATCGTCGAGTTCGCCCTGAAAATAATAGATGTGGGCGGCGAGCTTGGCCCACACGGCCTCGTCGACCGGTTTGGTGTGGGAGAATTTTTGCAGGGCGTCGCCGAGGTCTTTTCGAAATTCGTCGTCGGTTTTCGGGCGGCGCGCGAAGCCGATGATGGCGAAGTCATCGGGCAACAGGCAGTTTTTGGCCAGGTGATAAAAGGCGGGGACGATTTTGCGGTGGGTGAGGTCGCCCGTCGCCCCGAAGATGACGGCCGCGGTGGGCGGCACCTTGGTGGGCGTGCCGGAGATCATCGGTGGGCACTGGGTGTCGATGGAGAGGAGGGACATGGCGAATTAAGGGTAAAGGTTGAAGGGTAAAGGTAAAAGGTGGAGGGGGAAGCGATTCATCGGCAGTTCTTTTACCCTTTACCTTTCCTCCTTTTTACTTGGTTAGGCGTTGTAGGTGGTCGAGGCGGTGGTGCCTCCCTGGCCGGTCCAGTTGGTGTGGAAGAACTCGCGCCGCGGCTTGTCGATGCGCTCGTAGGTGTGGGCGCCGAAATAGTCGCGCTGGGCCTGGAGCAGGTTGGCGGGGAGCCGGGCGGAACGGTAGGAATCGTAGAAGGCCAATGCGTTCGAGAAGGTCGTGGTGGGAATGCCGAGCGTCGCGCCGAGGGCGACCGTGCGCCGCCAGCCGCCCTGCGCCTTTTTGAGCGCGTTGGTAAAGAAGGGATCGAGGACGAGGTTGGTGAGGTTGGGGTTGCGGTCGAACGCGGCCTTGATGTCGCCCAGGAAACGGCTGCGGATGATGCAGCCGCCGCGCCACATGAGGGCGATGCCGCCGAAGTTGAGCTTCCATTTGTACTCCTCGGAGACCTGGCGCATGAGCATGTAGCCCTGGGCGTAGGAGATGATCTTCGAGGCGTAGAGCGCCTGGCGGATGTCTTCGATGGTCGCCTTGACGTCGCCGGAAAACTTCGCGTCGACCGGCCCGGCGAGGACGGGCGCGGCGGCGACCCGTTCCTCCTTCAGCGAGGAGATGATGCGCGAGAAGACCGCCTCGGCGATGAGCGTGACGGGCGCGCCGTGGTCGAGGCCCGAGAGGACGGTCCACTTGCCGGTGCCTTTCTGGCCGGCCGCGTCGAGAATTTTGTCGACGAGATAACCGCCGTCGGGTTCCTTGAATTTGAAAATATGGGAGGTGATTTCGATCAGGTAAGAATCGAGTTCGCTCTTGTTCCAGTCGGTGAAGGTCTGGGCGAGCTGCTCGTTATTCAGGCCGAGCGCGGACGACATGAGGTGGTAGGCCTCGCAGATGAGCTGCATGTCGCCGTATTCGATGCCGTTGTGGACCATCTTGACGAAGTGGCCCGCGCCGGCGTCGCCGACCCAGTCGCAGCAGGGCACGCCGTTGTCGACCTTCGCCGCGATCGATTGGAAGACGGCCTTGATGTGCGGCCACGCCGCGGCATTGCCGCCGGGCATGAGGGACGGGCCGTGCCGCGCGCCCTCTTCGCCGCCCGAAACGCCGGAGCCGACAAAGAGAATGCCTTTTTCCTTCAGTGCGTTGTAGCGGCGCACGGTGTCCTCGTAAAAGGAATTGCCGCCGTCGATGATGATGTCGCCTTTTTCGAGCAGGGGGACAAGCAGGTCGATGAACTCATCGACCGGGGCGCCCGCCTTGACCAGCATCATGACGCGGCGCGGCTTTTTGAGGAGGCCGACGAGTTCCTCGAGACTGTGCGCGCCGACGACCTTCGTGCCCTTGGCTTCGTTGGCGAGGAATTCATCCACCTTGCTGACGGTGCGGTTGTAGACGGCGACCACATAGCCGTGATCGTTCATGTTGAGGACGATGTTCTGGCCCATGACGGCCAGTCCGATAAGTGCGATGTCGGCGGTTTGCGGCATAAGAAGAGAGGGTGAGGATTGAGTTAAACGGAGAAGGCGGGTCTTTCCAAAATACCGGGGGAAATGGCCGGGGCAACCTTAATTCAATCGGTGCTGCGCACGGCGGTAAAACTTCGCCGGGAAAATATCGCCCTTTGCAGGACGGATAGGGGTCGATTTTGGGACAAAATCGGGTATAGTCGGAAAGAATATGCTTTCCAAGGACTTCACCCCCGCCGAGCGGCGCGTTCGCGACCTTTGCGGGGAGGCTCGCGTTGCGGCCCGCACCCTCGCGACGCTGCCGACCGCGCGGCTCGACGGGATGCTCGATGAAATCGCAGCGCATCTCGAAAAGGAAGCGCCCGCCATTTTTGCCGCCAACGCGAAGGACCTCGCCGTCGCGGAGGAAGCCGGGCTGACCAAGGCGATGATCGACCGCCTGCGCATCACCGAAAAATCGCTCGCCGCCATGGTCGCGGGCGTGCGCCAGGTGCGCGCCCTTCCCCAGCCGCTCGGGCAAAAAATCACCGAATGGCAACGGCCCAACGGCATCACGATTTCCAAAGTCCGCGTGCCCATCGGGGTCATCTCCATCATCTTCGAATCGCGCCCCAACGTCACGATCGACGCCGCCGCGCTTTGCCTCAAGACGGGCAACGCGACCGTCCTGCGCGGCGGCAAGGAGGCGATCCACTCCAACCGCGCGCTCATCGCGGCGCTGCAAAAATGCGCCTCGCTGCCACGGGGCGCGGTCCAGTTGATCGACGACACCGACCGTGCGCTCGTCCCCTTCCTTTGCCGCCAGAGCGACCTCATCGACCTGATCATCCCGCGCGGGGGCCACAGCCTGATCGAGACGGTGGTCGCTGAGTCGCGCATCCCGGTGATCAAGCACGCGCACGGCGTCTGCTCGGTTTTTGTCCACGCCAGGGCCGACTTCGCGATGGCCGAAAAAATCGTCCTCAACGCGAAGGTGCAGCGTCCCGGCGTCTGCAACGCCATCGAAACGCTGCTTATCGACCGCGCCGTCGCCGGCAGGTTCGTGCCGCAAATCGCCTCGGCGCTCACGAAGGCCGGCGTCGAAATTCGCGGGGACGAAGCGGTGCGGAAACTCGTTTCGGACGGGAAGATCGTCGCCGCGAGCGAAGCCGACTGGACGACCGAATATCTCGATCTTATCCTGGCCGTGCGCGTGGTCGACGGCCTCGACGGCGCGCTGGAGCATCTCGCGAAATACAGCTCGCATCATTCCGACGCGATCATCACGGAGGACGCGGCCGTTGCTGAGCGCTATCTCAACGAGGTCGACTCGGCCACCGTCTACTGGAACGCCTCGACGCGCTTCACCGACGGCGGCGAGTTCGGTTTCGGCGCCGAAATCGGGATCAGCACCGACAAGCTCCACGCGCGCGGCCCCATGGGCCTCGAGGAATTGACCTCCTACAAATACGTCATTCGCGGCAAAGGGCAGGTGCGGGCGTAGAAGTGTAACGACGGTCATAGACCCGCTACATTATTTCGACAAGGCGGGAGGGGCGGATATAGTGGGAGGCCATGCCTTTTTCGGAGACATTTCGCGATCCGGCGCTGCTGACGAGCCGCGTGCTGCGGCGGTTTGGGTCGCTGCTGGAGCCGAAGAGCGGGCGGGAGCTGGAGGCGATGGCGGTGGAGGGGGAGAGGCTGACGCGGCAGAATTTCGGGCGGACGATGCGGCTTTTCGCACCGCTGTATCTGTCGAACGAGTGCGTGAATGTGTGCAAGTATTGCGGGTTTTCGCGGGACAATCCGATCCTGCGGGTGACGCTTTCGGTGGACGAGGTGGAGGCGGAGGCGCGGCATCTTTGGGCGGAGGGTTTCCGGAACGTGCTGCTGGTGGCGGGGGAGCACCCGAAGTTCGTGTCGTCGGATTACCTGGCGCGGTGTGTGGCGCGTTTGCGGGAGTTTATTCCGGCGGTTTCGCTGGAGGTGGGGCCGATGGAGGCGGCGGATTACGAGGGGGCGGTGCGGGCGGGGGCGGAGGGGCTGGTGGTTTACCAGGAGACGTACGACCGGGACGCGTACGCGGAGTTGCACACGGCGGGGCCGAAGAGGGATTTCGACTGGCGGTTGGATTGTCCGGAGCGGGCGTACGCGGCGGGGTTCCGGCGGCTGGGGATCGGGGCGCTGTTCGGGTTGTCGGCGTGGGAGGGGGAGGCGGTGCGGCTGGCGGCGCATGTCGATTATCTGCTGCGGCATTGCTGGAAGTCGTCGGTGACGGTGTCGCTGCCGCGGTTGCGTCCGGCGGCGGGGCAGTTCGCGCCGAGGCACGAGTTCGACGACCGGGCGCTGGTGCAGGTGATCCTGGCGCTGCGGATTTGTTTTCCGCAGATCGGGATTGTGCTTTCAACGCGGGAGGCGCCGGCGTTGCGGGACCGGTTGGCGCGGCTGGGGGTGACGATGATGAGCGCGGGTTCGCACACGGAGCCGGGGGGGTACACGGGTGCGGGGGAGGGGTCGATTCACCAGACGGAGCGGGGGCGGGCGGTGGCGGTGATCGCGTCGGAGGGGGAGCATCTTGCGGCGACGGAGCAGTTCGCGATTGCGGACGAGCGGTCGCCGGCCGAGGTGTCGGCGCGGCTGCGTGAGCTGGGGCTGGAGCCGGTGTGGAAGGATTGGGACGCGGCGCTGGCGGGTTAGTTTTGGTATTTCTGGAGGTAGCGGGGGACCCACCATGTGGTGAGGTCGAAGCAGGGTCGGGGGGCGAAGAACCTGACGTTCTGGAAGCGGTCGGAGACGATGATGATTTCGCGGGGGTTGAAGAGGAAGCAGCAGGGGTAATCGTCGTGGATGATCTTGTGGAGCTGGCGATAGATGGCGGCGCGTTTGTTGTCGTCGTATTCGAGTTTGCCTTCGGCGATGAGCTTGTCGGCCTCGGGATTTTTGTAGCCGAGGGAGTTGGAGCTTTTCTTGACGTCGGCGCCGGAGCTGTCCCAGAGCTGGGCGGGGTCGCCGTTGATGTCGAGGCCCCATCCGGCGAGGACGGCGTCGAATTTCCAGTCGTCGATGCGTTCGCACAGTTCGGCAAATTCGTAGTGTTGGAGATCGAGTTTGATTCCGGCTTTGGCGAGCGATTCCTGGATGAGTTCGGCGACTTTTTGACTGATGGGATTGCCGGCCGGATAGGAGAGGGTGAAGCTGAGGGGGTTGCCGTCCTTGTAGAGGAGGCCGTCGCCGTGGTCGTTTTTCCAGCCGGCCTGGTCGAGGAGTTGCATGGCGAGGGCGGGATCGTAGGGGGTGGGTGGGACGTCGTGGTTGTAGCTGCCTTCGGAGGGGGGGTCGTAGCCGGAGGTTTTGGTGGCGTATTGGTTGAGATAGACGCGGGCGATGATTTCGTCGCGGGGCATGAGGAGATCGATGGCGTGGCGGACGCGGATGTCGGAAAACATGGGATTACGGAGATTGAAGCCGAAGTAGCTGTAGGCGGGGAAGTCGTAGGTCATTTCGTGGAGGTGCCGCATCGCGTGGCTGTCCTTCAAGTCGCGTTCCCATTGAATCGGGGCGACCCGGTCGAAGACGTCGATGTCGCCTTTTTTGAGAAGTTGCGCGGCGACGTAGGGCTCTTCGAGGACTTGAAAGACAATGCGCTTGGGATAGATGGGGCGGGATTTGTCCCAGTAATCGTCGTTGCGTTCGACGACGATTTGCGAGCCGGTGTCCCAGCGGACGAATTTATAGGGGCCGGTGCCGATGGGATGGCGCCCAAAGGGATGTTTGTTGAAATCGGGTTCGCCCTTTTCGAGGATATGTTTGGGAACGATGGGCATGTAGGTGCCGAGGACTTCGAGGGTTTTGAAGTAGCGCTGGGTCGCGACAAAGCGGACGGTGTAGGGGTCGAGGACTTCGCACGATTTGATATTGGTGAAATAGGATCGGAGGGGAGCGGCGTTGACCTTGGGGTCCATCAGCCTGTCGTAGGTATACTTGACGTCGTCCGCGGTGAAGGGCTCGCCGTCGTGCCATTTGACGCCGTGGCGGAGATGGAAGGTGTAGGTGAATTGGTCGGGGGAGATTTCCCACGATTCGGCGAGGCAGGGCTCGAGTTTGAGGGTGAAGCTGTCCATCTGGAGCAAGCCTTCGTTGATGATGCTCGATGTGAGCCACTGAGAGTTGTCCGTAACGCAAGTCAGCGGGTTGAGGGTGTCGAGGTCGCTGTCGATGCGCTCGACGACCCAGTCGCCCTGGACGGGCTGGAGGTCACTGAGAAGTGGATGGCTCTGGGCGGGAGGCGGGGTTTCGGTTTGGCGGGAGCAGCCGGTCGCGAGGAGGGCGATGAGGAGGATGGCGCCAAACAAGGGAAAGCGAGCTGGGCAAGACATGAGAACCCGAAAATGAGTGAAAAAAGCAAATAAGTCTACTCCGGTTTGCGCCGAAGCAGGCGTTGCGCGGTCGACGGCTACCTTGGTACGGACCACCGCTGCAGGGAGGCGCTGGACTTTTTTTGCGACCGAGACCAACTTACTTTCATGGCCTTCATCCTGTCGCTCGATGCGGGCACGACGAGCGTGCGGGCCATCATCTTCGATCACGGGGGGCGGATTCGTTCGCTGGCGCAAAGGGAAATCCGGCAGATTTACCCGAAGCCGGGCTGGGTGGAACAGGACCCGCAGGAGATTTGGTCTTCGCAAATGGCGGTGGCGGTGGAGGCGCTGGGACGGGCGCGGATCCGGCCGCGGGAGATCGCGGGAGTGGGGATCACGAACCAGCGCGAGACGACGATTGTGTGGAACCGCCGGACAGGGAAGGCGATCCACAACGCGATTGTGTGGCAGGACCGGCGGACGGCGGGAATGTGCGACGAGCTCCGCTCCGCCGGGCACGAGAGGATGGCGCGGCGGCGGACGGGGCTGCGTCTGGACGCTTACTTTTCGGCGACGAAGGTGGCGTGGATTCTCGACCATGTGCCGGGCGCGCGCGCGAGGGCGGAGGCGGGGGAACTGGCGTTCGGGACAGTGGATACGTGGCTGATCTGGAAGCTGACGAGCGGGCGGAACGTCCACGTGACCGATCCGGGGAACGCTTCGCGGACGCTGCTTTATAATCTTCATACGGGCGAGTGGGACAAGGAACTGCTGAAGCTTTTCAGGATTCCGGCGGGGCTGCTGCCGGCGGTGCGTTCGTCGAGCGAGATTTATGGAGAAATCAGCACGTCGCTGGGACTGCAGGGCGCGCCGGTGGCGGGAGTGGCGGGGGACCAGCAGGCGGCGCTGTTCGGGCAGATGTGCGTGAAATCGGGCCTGGCGAAGAACACCTACGGGACGGGCTGTTTTCTGCTGCAAAATATCGGGACGAAGCCGGCGGCGTCGAAGAACCGGCTGCTGACGACGGTGGCGTGGGAGATCGGCGGGAAAAGGGAATTTGCACTGGAGGGGAGCGTTTTCATCGGCGGGGCGGTGGTGCAATGGCTGCGGGACGGGCTGCGGTTGGTGCGGTCGGCGCAGGAGGCGGACGCGTTGGCGGGGTCGGTGCCGGACAGCGGCGGGGTTTTTCTCGTGCCGGCGTTCACGGGCCTGGGCGCGCCACATTGGGACGCCTACGCGCGGGGGATGATGATCGGGATCACGCGGGACACGTCGGCGGCGCATGTGGCGCGGGCGGCGCTCGAGGGCGTGGCGTTTCAGGTCGCGGACCTGATCGACGCGATGCGGGCCGACACGGGGAGGCGGTTTTCGGAACTCCGGGTCGACGGCGGGGGATCGAGGAGCGGGCCGATGATGCAATTTCAGGCCGATCTTCTGCAAATTCCGATTGTCCGTCCGGCGGTGACGGAGACGACGGCGCTGGGGGCGGCTTATCTGGCGGGGCTGGCGGTTGGATTTTGGAAAGACATCGGGAGCATCGCGACGCAATGGAAGGTGGAGAAGGTTTTTGAGCCGAGGATGTCGCGGGAGCGCGCGGCGGAACTTCGTTCGCGCTGGAACGAGGCGCTCGAGCGGGCGAAAGACTGGGAACCGAGGGCGGTTCCCGCGAATCGAAAAAAGAGACGTCCAAAATCGGGATGATGGCGCGCGTATGAAACGAAGCGAAATGCTGAGGCAGGCGCGGGAACGGACCGAGCCGTGGGACCTGATCGTGATCGGAGGGGGCGCGACGGGAAGCGGGGTGGCGGTCGATGCGGCGACGCGGGGCTATGCGACGCTGCTGCTGGAGCAGCATGATTTCGGGAAGGGGACGTCGAGCCGGAGCACGAAGCTGGTGCACGGCGGGGTGCGGTATCTCGAACAGGGGAACATTCCGCTGGTGATGGAGGCGTTGAAGGAGCGGGGGATTTTGCGGCGGAACGCGCCGCACCTGGTGGGCGAACTGCCGTTCATTGTGCCGAGCTATTCGTGGTGGGAGGGGCCGTTCTACGGGCTTGGGCTGAAGCTTTACCAGATGCTGTCGGGGAGGTACGGCTTCGGGCCGTCGAAGCTGATTTCGAGGGAGGAGACGGTGCGGCATCTTCCGAATGTGAACAGGGAGGGGCTGACGGGCGGCGTGGTTTATTACGACGGGCAGTTCGACGACACGCGGCTGTTGATCAACCTGATCGCGACCGCGGCCGAACAAGGCGCGACGGCGCTGAATTACGCGAAGGTGACCGGACTGCGCAAAGGCGGGGACGGGATCGTGAACGGCGTGACGTGGGAGGACGGGGAGACGGGCGGTTCATTTGCGGCGCGGGCGAAGGTGGTGGTGAACGCGACGGGGCCGTTCTCCGATTCGGTGCGGCATCTGGCGGAGCCGGAGGCGGCGCGGACGATCTCGCCGAGCCAGGGGGCGCACCTGGTGCTGGACCGTTCGTTTCTGCCGGGCGACACGGCGATCATGGTGCCGCATACGAGCGACGGACGGGTGATGTTCGCGATCCCTTGGCACGGGCACACGCTGGTCGGGACGACCGACACGCCGCTGTCGGAGGCGGTTTTGGAACCGAGGCCGATGGAGGAGGAGATCGGGTTCATGCTGGAAACGGCGGGTCTTTACCTGGCGAAGAAGCCGTCGCGGGGGGACATCCTGAGCGCGTTCGCGGGAATTCGTCCGCTGGTGAAATCGGGCGGAGGGGAAAATACGGCGGCGCTTTCGCGGGACCATTCGATCACGATCGACCGGTGCGGGCTGGTGAGCATCGCGGGCGGTAAGTGGACGACGTACCGGAACATGGCGCAGGACTGCGTGGACCAGGCGGCGACGCTCGCGGGGCTGCCGGAAAAAGCGTGCGTGACGCAGGAGCTGAACATTCACGGGTGGCACGCGAACGCGGCGGAGTTCGGTCGCCTCGCCGTTTATGGGAGCGACGCGCCGGCGCTCGAGCGGATGATCGCGGAGGACGCGGCGCTGGGCGAACGGCTCGACGCGGAGCTGGCTATTTGCGGCGCGGAGGTGGTGTGGGCGGGACGGGAGGAGATGGCGCGGACGGTGGAGGACGCGCTGGCGCGGCGGACGCGGGCGTTGTTTCTCAACGCGAAGGCGGCGATGCGGATGGCGCCGCGCGTGGCGGCGATTTTAGGACGGGAACTGGGGCGCGATGCGGCGTGGGAGGGGGAGCAGGTGCGGAAATTCAACGAGGTGGCGGAGGGGTATTTGGTGAAAAGCCAGAATGCTTTCGGTTGAAATCAAGCGGAACGCCGTCGCGGGGGCGGCGATGAGTTCAGGGCGCGGGGAGGACCTTGATCTTGATATTTTGAAAGGAGACTTCGTTGCCGTGGTCCTGGAGGAGAATCGGACCTTCGGGGAGTTCGCCGAAATGGGGCCATTTTTTAAATTTGCTGATGGCGACGAGCCGGCGGAATTCGGGAGAGCCGCGTTCGTACTCAAGGACTTTTTGACCATTGAGCCAGTGCTCGACGTGGTTGCCGCGGGAAATGATTTCGGCATGGTTCCATTCGCCGATGGGGTTGGGATGCTTGGTGGAAGAGGCGGGAATGAGATCGTAAAGGGAGGCCATGGTGCGGTCGCCGTCGCGGCCAAGCTTGGCATCGGGATGGCGCTCGTCGTCGAGGATTTGGTACTCGAGGCCGATGGCCGCGCCGGATCCCTTGCTGAGGCTGGGATCGACAAAAATCTTGATGCCGCTGTTGGCGCCCGGCGTGATCTTGAAATTGACTTTGAGGTCGAAATTCGAAAAGTTTTCGAGCGTGATGATGTCTCCGCCCGCGGCCGATTGTTTGCCGCCGGATTCTTCGACGGTCAGGACGCCATCCTTGATATGCCAGGTGTTCATCGGAAAATCGGCGGAGCGAGCGCTACGCCAGCCATTGGTCGTTTTGCCATCCCATAAAAGACGCCATCCGTCCTGTTTTTCCCGCGGTGAGAGGGTATTGGGAGCCTCCTGGGCGATGCCAAAAATCGTGGTGGAAAGTAAAAGAACGCCGATGAGGAGGGATCGAATTTGCATAAAGTCCGAATGAGGGTAAGCGGCAATAGTTGAAATGACGATGCGATAGAAACCCGGCGGCCTTTGAATAGTTGCGCCTAAAGCCGGCTTTCGTCGGAGAGCCGTCACCGGTTTGTCACAGAATTGTTTTGTTTCACGCTTGAAATTGAATTTTAGGAGGCCACTGTCTGTCTAACGGAGTCAACCTGCCATGGAACTAAAAGTCATTAACGCGGAGGGCCCCTACACCCATATCGCGCTTTCGGGAAAGCTGGACGTGCTGGGCGTGGGCGAGATCGAGAACAAATTCATCGGCTACACGGCGGCGCGAAAGAAGAACGCGCTGGTCGATATTTCGGGGGTGACGTTCATGGGTTCGATGGGGCTGCGGATTTTTCTCAGCGCGGCGAGGAGCCTGCACCTGGAGAAGAAATCGCTGATCCTGCTGAATCCGCAGCCGTTGGTGAAGGAAGTGCTCGAGACGTCCGGCATCGGGGACACGGTCATCATCGAACACGACGCCGAATCGGCGCTTAACAAAGCCAAGGCTTGACGGCGCGCGCCGGAACGGGAAGGCGTGCGTTGGATTGTTGCGCGACCTACCCTTGCAAAATATGGAACCATCACCGGAACCGAAACGGGTGAGTTCCGCCGGATCGAGGCGGGCGCATCTCGACAAGGTCTTTGGAACGACGGAGGCGGCTCCGGCCCGGCGGTTGCGTTCGGCGGTGGGGCGGCAGCTTTTTGAATACGTTTTGGAAAAACCGTCCGGGACGGAAACGGCGTCACGGGGAAGGATTTTGATCGTGGATCACGATCGTCTCAGCCGGGAAATTCTCGCGCGGAATCTGCAGCGGGAGGGTTATGGGGTCGAGTTCGAGGAGGAGGGAACGCGGGCGCTGGAGCGGCTGCGGGAGGGGAATTTCGACCTGGCGCTTTGGGAAGTGGAGTTGCCGGGGCTGAGCGGACTGGAGATGTTGAAGCGGGCGCGCAACGACGCGGTGCTGCTGCACATTCCGGTCGTGCTGCTTTCGGAGGTGAAGGACGCGGAGACGGTGATCCGTTGCATCGAGGCGGGGGCGGACGATTACCTGCCGAAGCCGTTCAACCCGGCGCTGCTGAAGGCGCGGATCCGGGCGAGCATGGAGCGGAAAAACCTGCGGGACCAGGAGCAGCGGCTTCTGGGGCGAATCAAAGCGTACCAGGAGCGGATCAGCGGCGAGCTGGCGGATGCGACGACGTACCTGATGTCGCTTCTGCCGGAGCGGCTGCGGGAACCGTTCACGACCGACTGGCGGTTCATCCCGTCGAGCGAACTGGGGGGCGACACCTTCGGCTATCACTGGATCGACGAGGACCACTTCGCGCTTTACCTGCTGGATGTCTGCGGGCACGGCGTGGGCGCGGCGCTGCTTTCGGTGACGGCGCTGAACGTGATTCGCTCGCACGCGCTGAGCGGCGCCGATTTTCGGAATCCGTCGGAGGTGCTGCGCGCGGCGAACCAGGTTTTTCCAATGGAGCGGCAGAACAACCGCTACTTCACGCTTTGGTACGGGGTCTATCGGCGTTCGACGCGGACGTTGACCTACGGCAGCGGGGGACATCCGCCGGCTTTGCTTTTCGAACCGGGCGCGGCGGCGCCGAAAAAACTTGCGGCGCGCGGGATGATGGTGGGCGGGATGCCGAACAGCCGGTACACGTCGCAAGCATGCGAGATCGCGGCGGGAAGCCGGCTCTTTCTGTTCTGCGACGGCGTTTACGAAATCACGCTGCCGGAGGGGCGCATGTATACGCTCGACGAATTCGCGGGGCTGCTGGGCAAACTGCCCGCGGACGCGCCGGTCGATCTCGACGCGGTTGTGGCGCAAATTTATGAGCTGCGCGGGTCGCGCGAGCTGGAGGATGATTTGTCGCTGATCGCGATCCAGTTTTAATTTTTCTTCCCATGAACACCCCGTTTCACCAGACCATCGCGAATGATTTCGCGGCCCTCGGGGAGTTGATGGAAAACGCGACGCGGTTTCTGGAGGGCGAGGGGGTCGACGCGCAGGCGGTTTACCGGATCAATCTCGCGCTGGAGGAAATGGTGACGAATATCATCAAGTACGGCTACGACGAGCCGGGGCGGCACAAGATCGAGGTGACGCTTGATGTCGGCGCGAAGGAGGTGGCGCTGGTGATTGTCGACGACGGGCACGGGTTCGATCCGGTTCTTCAGGAAAGAAAGGAACCGGCGGGAGACCGGGAGATCGGCGGATGGGGAATTCCGCTGATCAAAAAGCTGCTGCATAGCATGGATTATCGGCGCGAGAGGGGACGGAATATTCTGGAGATCAAGACGCTGCGGCAGTCGGCGGCGCCGTGAGGCGTGAAGGATTTTGAGACACGCAGGGACCCGCGTGCCTACCCGGCGAGGATGTGGTCGGCGACTTTTTTCATTTCGCGGCTGGCTTCGAGGTCGGGGTAAAGGATGGAGAGGAGGCCGCTGCTGGCGAGTTGGACCAATTCGGGCGTGAGAGGGAGGACGGCGGCGACGGGAACGCGGTAGATCGCCTCGGCTTTGGCGCGGAGGTCGGCGAAGTTCATGCTTGGGAGGGCCTTGTTGATGACGAGCATCATGTTGGGGACGTCGAGCTTGCGGGCGAGCTCGACGGTGACGGCGGTGCCCTGAAAGTCCTGCTGGTCGGGGCGAAGGATGAGGACGAGGGTGTCGGAGATCGCGA
Source organism: Methylacidiphilales bacterium (assembly GCA_035948935.1). Taxonomy (GTDB): domain Bacteria; phylum Verrucomicrobiota; class Verrucomicrobiia; order Methylacidiphilales; family UBA1321; genus JABDGH01. The sequence goes on from DASZIP010000012.1 coordinate 61,824, forward strand.
TGGAGAGGAGGGTCTCTTCGTTGACGCCCGGGTGCGTATCGACGAAGAGATAATCGAGATGGAGTTTTTCGATGAGGGCCTGGAAGCCGTCGTTGAGGAGCCGCACGTCGTAACCCTCCTTGAGGATGCGGCCGATGTCGGCGATTTTCATGCTGGAGGGGACGAGATGGAGCGGACCACCGGGACGGGGGAGCACGTTGGAGACGTCGTAGGCGGCCTTTTCGATTTCGCACTCGCCCCAGATGAAATGGTTGAGGGCGAATTCGACGCGGTCCTCGGCCAGCGCGAAGGGCATGTGGATGCCGGGCGACTGAATGTCGGTGTCGACGACGGCGACCCGTTTTCCCTCGAGCGCGACGAGGGACGCGAGGTTGGCCGTGAGGTTCGACTTGCCGGTGCCGCCGCGGAAGGAATGGATTGATACGATTTTTGCCATGGTGGTTAGGTGTCGTCCCGGCCCTTGACTTTGGAACGCATCTCGCGGGCGCGGGCCTGGAGATTTTTGAAGTAGTCGGAACCGGCGATCTCCGCTACTTGCCGTTCCTTTTTTGCTTCGTCAATTTGAATCCGCAAATTTTCGAGTTCTTCGGTGAGTTGCCTGACGCGGAGGTAGGACTTGAGGGCGGCGGCGGCGAGGAGGCCGAGGAGGCCGATGATCTGGCCGAGGTGCTCGTCGAAGGCGATGACGCCGTGGTTTTCGGGATCGTGGGCGTTGATGAGTTGCAGCACGCCGATGACCCTGTCCCCGGTGTCCTTGAGCGGAACGCAGAGGACGGAGGTGGTGCGGTAATTCATCTTTTGGTCGAAGGCCTTGGCGCCCGAAAAGTCGAAGCCCTGCGCGGCGTAGGCGTCGGCGATGGAGATCGATTTTGCATCGAGGGCGCAGGAGGTGGCGATGTTCTTCATGTTGGGCTCGCCGGTGACCGGATCGCGGAGGTTGAGCGGCGGGAAGGCGATCGGTTCGCCGGAGGTTCCGCCCATGGCGATTTTGAGGGAGTCGTTGCGAACGATGCCGAAGCGGAGCGTTTTTTCAGGCGTGACGAGGTAGAGAGTGCCTCCGTCGGCGTGGGAGAGCGCCTTGCCTTCGAGGAGGATTTTTTCGAGGAGCGTGTTGAGGTCCGTTTCGGCCGCCAGGGAAAGCCCGATGGGTATGACGAAATTGGCGAGCTGGTCGGAGCGGCGTTTTTCGCGTTGAAGCTGGCGCATAAGCCGGAGGCTTTGGCTCCGGGTTTTAGAGCCGATATAAATGCCGAACGCGCCGAGGACGCTGGCGCAAATGCCGTAGGCCCAGTAAAGAGCGCCGAACCCAGGTGAAGACGTGTCCATGAGAACGCTTGTCGGAATAAAAAATGAGGGTGCTCGCGGATGGCGGCGAAGGCAAGCCGCATTGAGAGGCGTTACACGGCGAGGAAGGGCGGGATGGGGCAATCGAGGGTGTCGGCGATGGCGCGGAGAAGTTCGGCTTCGTTTTCCTGGATGACGCCGTCGGCGGCGACGGTTTCAGCGCAGGCGGCGAGGACCGTTTTTTTGACCTGGGGCGCGGCCTGGTTGAGGCGGTCGAGAGCGGCGTCGATTTTGTCCAAGTCGCAGGCGGTCGTGTCCAACTGAAGGAGATGGGCGGGATCGTCGAGTTGTTTGGCGCCGAGGTTGAACGCGTTTTCGATGTCGGCGGGGGCGGTCTGCCCGGCGCAGGCGAGGGCCGAAAGCAAAACGGCGCAATCGGGCAGGAGCGGTTTGATGGCGTAGTATTGGGGAGCGCGTTTCGGGGGCGGATTGAAGTGGGGATCGAGCCGGCGCAGGACGATTTTTTGGAGGACGTAGGCGAAAAGATCGGTCTGGCCGTTGAGGGCGATGACCGATTGGATGTTCGTCGTGAACTGGGCGTATTGGGCGGCGGAGAGATTGCGCAACGCGGTGATGGCGAGGGTGACGAGGGGAAGCCGGGCGCGGCTTTCGAGGGTCTGGACGATGGGGAACAATTTTTCGGTTTCGCTGGCGATGGCCTGATCATCCTGGAGTTTCTGGAACTGAGTTTGACGGCGCGCTTCGTCGGGACTGAGGAGCAAGGAGTATACGAGCGCGGCGGCGCCCATGGCGTCGCGGGCGGCGGCGGTCAATGCGCCGGGAATTTTTGCGATGACATCGGCGGCATAATCGAGATGGCGTGCGGTGGGGGCACCGATCTGGGGAAGGATGGCGGCGCTCGCGACGGCGAGGGCGGGAAGCGCCTGCGCGCCGAAAAGATTTCCGGGTTGCCGGGACGCGTCGGGTGCTTCGGGGCGGGGACGCGCTTTGGCTTCATCCTCGTTCGAGACCGGAGCGACCGGGATGAACCGGCCGTCCCAATGGGGATCGAGTTCGCGGATGCGTTCCTCGAGGGGCGGATGGGTCGACATCCAATTGAAAACGGATTCGGTGAGGCCGTTGGCAAAAAAGAAATGGCTGGCGTCCTCGGCATTCGGATCGTCGATGCGGGAGCCGGAGCTTCCGACTTTCTTAAGGGCGTTGGCGAGGCCGTCCGGATTGCGGGTGAACTGGACAGAGGCGGCGTCGGCGAGGAATTCACGCTGGCGGCTGACGGCGCTCTTAATGAGTTTGCCGAAGAAGACGCCGATGGAACCGATGAGCAGCAGGAGGAGGCCGATCAAGGGAAGCGGATTTTTTCGTCCGCGCGTTTGGAGAAGAACGCGGCCGATGATGGCGAGGCAAAGAATGCCGAAGACGATGCCCATGAGGCGGAGGTTGAGGCGCATGTCGCCGTTGAGGATGTGGCTGAATTCGTGGCCGATGACGCCCTGGAGTTCGTCGCGGGTGAGGTATTTCAGCGCGCCGCCTGTGACGCAGATGACCATGTCGCCGGTGGCATGCCCGGCGGCGAAAGCGTTGATGCCGTCCTCATCGGGCAAAAGATAGAGCTTCGGGACGGAGGTGCCGGAGGCGATGGCCATTTCCTCGACGACGTTGCGGAGCTTTTGCTCGCTCAGATCGGCGGTGCGGCCGTCGATGGGCCGGCCGCCGAGCATTTCGGCCACGACGCTGCCGCCGCCGGAGAGTTGCGAGATTTTGTAGAGGCTGGAGGAAAAAATGATGAAGAGGGTGACGAGCGAGACGCACGTGAACAATTGCGGATCCCAGAGAACCGCGTTTCCGCCGGCATCGGTCCTGTTGCCCATTTGTGAATTGACCAGGAGCACCGCGCCGGCGTAGATGGCGAGGACGATGCCGACGACCGCGAGGGCGAAATAGACGACAAGCAACCGGGTGTTGCGGCGGGCGATTTCCTGGCGTTGAAAGAAGTCCATGACGGAAGCTTTCGCTAGAGGCTGTCCGAAAAGCCGGGACGGGTCACGTGAATGAAACTTTCACCGCCTGCTTCTCCTCCGGTTTCTCGACGATGAAGAGTTCGGCGGCGGTGAAGTTGAACGAATTGGCGATGAGGTTGGAGGGGAAGGTTTCGCGGGAGGTGTTGTAGAGCATCACGGAGTCGTTGTAGGCCTGGCGGGCGAAGGCGACCTTGTTTTCGGTCGAGGTCAACTCTTCCATCAGGCGGATCATTTCCTCGTTGGCCTTGAGGTTGGGGTAGGCCTCGACGACGGCGAAGAGGCGTCCGAGGCTGCCGGTCAGCGCGGCTTCGGCGCCGGTGACCTGCTTCATCGCGTCGGCATCGCCGGGATTTTGCGCGGCCTTGGAGTTGGCGGTGGAGGCGTTGTTGCGGGCGGCAACGACTTCATCGAGGGTCCCGCGCTCGTGTTGGAGGTAGCCCTTGGCGGTCTCGACGAGATTGGGGATGAGGTCGTAGCGGCGTTTCAATTGGACGTCGATCTGGGCGTAGGCGTTTTTGAACCGGTTGCGCAGCGAGACGAGGTTGTTGTAGGCGCCGATAACGTAAACAATGACGCCAAGCGCCCCGACCCCGATGATTCCAAGGACAATCAGGATTGTGTTCATGAGGATTGTATTCATGGCGACTCCTTAGCGCCACCCAATGTGACCTCCGAACGGGCCGATGCAACTAGATTCTGGCCTGATTCGAAAGAGCGTAACTATCAGCTTCTCTTGATACAAACTGCGATGCCCATGCCGCCGCCGATGCAGAGAGTCGCGAATCCGCGTGGTAGAGAAAAGAGAGCAAGCGAAGATTGCCCGTGCGGTTGATAGAATCGGAATCAAAAACGCCCTACGGCACGACATCGACCGGGGTGCCGACGGAGACGTTGGAGAAGAGCAATTCGGCGAAGGCGTGGGGAAGGCGGATGCAGCCGTGGGAGGCGGGGTAGCCGGGCAGGAAGCCGGCATGCATTCCGACGCCGTCGTCACGGATGCGGAGGTAGTAGGGCATGTCGGCCGCGTCGTAGACGGCGCCGGCGGGCGGTTTTTCCCCGACCTCGGCATTGCCGTCGATGACATACCCGTTGGCATCGAGGAAAACGCCGTAAAGATTCGACTTGTGGTCGATGTCCTTGAGGAGAACCGTGTAGTGGCCGGGCGGGGTTTCGTGGCCCGGCTTCCCGGTGGTGGTCGGACTCTCCCCGGCGACATCGTCACCCTGGTAAACATAGACTTTTTGCTCGCCGAGGCGCACCTCGATGCGCGTGATGGGGAGATTGGGATCGGGCTTCCACGTGTAATTCCAAAGCTGGTAGCGAACGCGGTCCTCTTCGGAATACTGCCGGACGATCCCCTGCTTGGAGGAATAGACGCTTTGTTTGTGGGAAGTCCGCGATGGCGCGGACGTATCGGCGGGGTCGTCGGCGCGCAAAGCCGGCATGGGGGCCAGCAGCGCCGCCGCGAAAAGAAATCCCCGCGCGAGGGGAAGCGAGCGGGATTTCTTTTCGCGCTTGGTCGCGGTCTGTCTTACGGGGCTGCAGTTCATCTTACGGAGGGGTCTGGGATCTGAGGAAATGGTTAAGGATCATATCAAGTCAATGGCTGATAATCCACAAGAAACAACTTCCTTTCACGCGATAGGACAGTTGTATGACAGCCGGCCTTCTTCATTACAATGATTTTAAGGATGAAAGAGGCGGGGGTATTGCAATTGCTCCGACTTCTGTTAACCATGCCCGAGCCTGCTTTTGTTATGACCAACATCCCGAGATCGCCGGACCTGCCGGAAGACGACGTGGCCGCGATAGACAAGTTGCGCCAGGTTTACGGAGAATTGAACGATCAGTTGAAGAAGATCATTGTCGGCCAGCAGAGTGTGATCGAGCAACTGGCGATCTGTCTTTTTGCGCGCGGGCACGCGCTGCTGATGGGTGTGCCGGGGTTGGCGAAGACGCTGCTTGTGAGCCGGCTGGCGGAGGCGATGTCGTTGAGTTTCAGCCGCATCCAGTTTACGCCCGATCTGATGCCGATGGACATCACCGGGACGGACATTCTCCAGGAGTTGCCGGGAGGGCGGCGGGCTTTCGAGTTCGCGCCGGGACCGGTTTTCGCGAACATTGTGCTGGCGGACGAGATCAACCGGGCCCCCTCGAAGACGCAGGCGGCGATGCTTGAGGCGATGCAGGAGCACCGGGTGACGATCGCGGGCCGGACCTACGAGCTTGCGGCCCCGTTTTTTGTGCTGGCGACCCAGAACCCGATCGAGCAGGAGGGGACCTATCCGCTTCCCGAAGCGCAGCTGGACCGGTTCATGTTCATGATCGGCGTCGATTATCCCTCGCGCGACGAGGAACTGATGATCGCGCGCAACACCACGGGGGCGGACCTGCCCCGATTGGAACATGTGCTGACCGGCGAACAGGTGATCGCTTTCCAGCATCTGGTGCGGCGCGTGCCGGTGCCGGACCATCTCTATGAGTTTGCGGTCGATCTCGCGCGGCGGACGCGACCCGGCAACGGCGACAGCCCGGCGTGGTTGAAGCCGATGGTGAGCTGGGGGGCGGGTCCCCGCGCGGTGCAGTATCTCATCCTCGGGGCGAAGGCGCGGGCGGCGCTCCAAGGAAGTTATGTCGTCCGGATGGAGGATATCGTGGAGGTGGCCGATGCTGTCTTGAGACACCGGGTGATGACGACATTCACGGCCGAATCGGAGGGGTTGACAAGCCGGGACGTGACGAAGCGGCTGGTGGAGGAATTGAGCAAGGTGGCCTGAGAAAGACGTTCCGAAATGGCCGCCGAACGACGATCCTTCCTGGAGTCCGCTGTTCTGAGCCGGCTCATGGCGCTGCCGCTCCACGCGCGGCACGCGATGCTTGGCAGCGTGTCGGGCAAGCACCGGAGCCCGGTGCGGGGTTCGTCGCTCGAATTCGCGCAGTACCGGAAATACGTCCCCGGCGACGATACGCGGCGGCTCGACTGGCGGACCTGGGGGCGCAGCGACCGCTTTTACATCAAGGAATTCGAGGCCGACACGAACCTCCGGATGTGCCTGCTGATCGATGCGAGCGGCTCGATGGGGTTCGGGCCCGCGGGGGCGACCCGGCTCGATTACGCGCGCAAGCTTGCGGGCACGCTGGGATACCTCGCGGCGAAGCAGGGCGACGCCGTGGGGTTGTGGAGCCTCGCGCAGAAGCCGGTGGAACTGCCGCCGAAGCGGGGGCCGTCGCATCTCGGGCTGGTGCTCGACCGGATGGCCGACATCAAGCCGATCGGCGGCACGACGCTCCTGGCCGCCCTCCACGATGCCGCGGAGAGCATCCGGCAGCGGGCGCTGGTGGTCATCCTCTCGGATCTTTTCGTGCCGCCCGCGGAATTGAAATCGGCGATCCAGCATTTGCGGTTCCGGCGGCACGACGTCGCGGCGTTTCACCTGCTCGACCGGAAGGAACTCGACTTCGACTTTGACCAGCCCGCGCATTTCATCGACATGGAAGGCGGCGAGGCGGTGATGGCCGACCCATCGCTGATCGCCGGCAATTATCGCGCGGCGGTGCGGCACTACCTGGCGCAGATCGACGACCTGGCGCGTACCACGGGGATGGACTATCACCGGGTGAAGATGGACGAGCGTTACGACGATGTGCTCGTGCGGTTTCTTCTGGGCCGCACGCCCAAACGGTCTTCACGATGACGTTCCTGCAGCCAGTCTTGCTTCTCGCCCTGCCGCTGGTGGTGCTGCCGGTCGTGATTCACCTGATCCATCTTTTTCGCCGGCGCCAGGTAAAATGGGCGGCGATGATTTTCCTGGTCGCGGCGCAACGGATGAACAAGGGTCTGTCGCGGCTGCGGCAGGTTCTGATCCTCGCGTTGCGGATCATCGCGGTGATGGCGATCATCCTGGTGGTGGCGCGGCCGCTGGCCGGCGGATGGCTCGGTCTTACGGGAGGCGCGCCCGACACGGTGATCATCCTGGTCGATCGCTCGGCGAGCATGGCGCAGAAGAATTCGGCCACCGGCGTGAGCAAACTGACCGACGGCCTGCAAAACGTCGCGAAGGCGATCACCGACGCGGTCGGCACGCGGTCGCACCTTGTGCTTATCGACAGCGCCCTGGGCAAACCGCTGGCCATCGACAAGGGGGACGCGCTGCTGAACCTCCCGCAAACCGAGGCGACCGACACGGCGGCCGACATTCCGGGGCTGCTGCAGAACGCGCTCGATTACATCACGGCGAACAAGACGGGCCGCACGGATGTGTGGCTGCTGAGCGATCTTCAGCGGAGCGATTGGGACGCATCGAGCGGCCGCTGGCAGACGCTGCGCCTCGCCTTCGCGGCGATGCCGGGCGTGCGGTTTCACCTCCTCTCCTATCCGCAGCCGGCGCCGGACGATCTCGCGGTGACGATCGACCGCGTCTCGAGGCGCGAGACGGCGGAGAAGGCGGAGGTGCTGCTCGACCTGCGGATCGTCCGCCACTCGCCGAATCCCCAGCCCATGAAAGTCCCGCTCTCGTTCGTGGTCAACGGCACGACAACCACGACAACGGTGGAGCTGAAGGAAAACCAGCTCGTCATGCAGGCCTATTCCATTCCCATCGACAAGTCGCTGAAACGCGGCTGGGGACGCGTGGAACTGCCGGCCGATTCCTTTCCGGCGAACGATCAGTTTTATTTCGTTTTCGATGAAACGCCTCCGCTCCATTCGGTCATCGTCTCCGACGATGATGCGCAGTCGATTCCGCTGAACGCGGCGCTTTCCGCCGCGGCCGATTCTTCCCGCAGCTACGCGACCACCGTGCTCACCTCGGGCCACGCGGCGGAGATCCCGTGGGATGACGCGGCGTTCATCGTGTGGGACGCGCCGATACCGAAGGAGACCGACGCCCTCTCGCGCCAGTTGCGGGATTTCGCCGCAAACGGAAGGACCATTTTGTTTTTGTCCCCGGAGACGCCCGACGGCACAAAAATATTCGACCTGGGCTGGAAAGGCTGGAGCGAGGGAACGCCGGGGAAACCGTTCACCGTGGACTGGTGGCGCAACGACGACGATCTCCTTGCAAACACGCGCGACGGCTCGGCCCTGCCGGTCGGCAAGCTGGAAGTCTCCCGCTTCTGCGGCATCACGGGAGACGGCGTTCCGCTCGCGCGGGTGGCGGGGGTTGGTCCGCTGCTGATGAGGTCGCTGGACCGGAACGGGAATGTCTATTTTCTCGGGACGCTGCCGGGACCGGGGGCGTCGAGCCTGGCGCGGGACGGCGTGGTGATGTTCGCGATGCTGTACCGCGCACTCAACCAGGGGGCGGCGACGCTCGGAAAAGCGCAACAGCGTTACGCATCGGCCACGGTTTTGGGAGGCGATCCAGGAAAGTGGCAACCGGTCGAACCCCGGAATGCGACCGCGATCCGCGAGGAGCTGCCGTTGCATGCCGGAATTTTCTCTTCCGGAGACCGGCTCATCGCCCTGAACCGTCCACCCGGAGAGGACGAACCGCAAACGCTCTCGCCGGCGGAAGTGAACGACCTGTTTGCGGGACTCGATTTCCAGGCGCTTAACGACACGCTCGAGAACGGACGGAACCTGACCAACGAAGTCTGGCGCACGTTCCTCGTGCTGGTCGCGCTGGCGCTCGTGAGCGAAGCGCTTCTTTGCATGCCGCCGCGCCGGGACCCGGTGCCGGGGAAAGGCGGCGGATTTGTCACCTCATCCAGCGCGGCTGCGGCCCCGCCCATTGCCAAATGAATTCCGCGAGCCAGTCCCTTGTTTTCGTTGCGACGCCGGCATCGGTCGCCGGGGCGGTCGTGTTTGTGGCGGCGGTCGCCTGGCTGGCCTGGACGGCGTGGAGGCGGAGCGGGTTTCGGCGCTTCACCGGATGGCTGGAGGGCCTGCGGGTGTTGATCGCCGTGCTCATCGGCATCACGCTCAACCAGCCGGAATGGCGCCAGATATTCAAGCCGGAAAGCAAACCCCTGCTGGCGGTTCTGGTCGACGTTTCGCGTTCGATGGAGACGCAGGACGTTTTCGACACGGCCAATCCCGCCGCCGAGCCGAGGTCGCGCGCCGATTTCGCCAGGCCGTTCACCGACTGGGCCGCATGGGCCGGGCTTGAGCAAAAAATGGACGTGGTGATCGAACCGTTTTCCTCGGGGGAAAAGCCGCCGGAAGCGGGCACGGACATCGGGGCGGCTCTGGCCCGCGCGGCGGAGCAACATTCCCACCTTCGCGCGGTGGTCCTGGTCAGCGACGGGGACTGGAACACCGGCGAGCCTCCGGCCCACGCGGCGATCAAGTTGCGGATGCGCGACGTGCCGGTCTTTGCGGTTCCCGCCGGGTCGGAGTCGCGCCTGCCGGACGTCGATCTCTCGAGTTTCGACGTGCCGACTTTCGCGGTCGCGGGCAAGCCGCTGCGCATTCCCTTTACAATCGAGAGTTCGCTGCCGCGCGACGAACCGGCGACGCTCGAGATGAAATCGTCGACGGGAGAGGTGATCACCAAGGACGTGGTGATACCGGCCATGAGCCGCCTGCAGGACGTGATCACCTGGCAGCCCGAGAACCCCGGGGAGATCAAGCTGACCCTCACCGTGCCGAGAACGGGCGGCGAGCGCAATATCGACAACAACTCGATCGAGGCGCCGCTGTCGGTGCGGCGGGAACAGTTGCACGTGCTGATTGTCGAGTCGTACCCACGGTGGGAATATCGTTACCTTCGCAACGCTCTGGAACGCGATCCGGGCGTGCAGGTCAACTGCCTGCTCTTCCAGCCGGACCTCGGCAAGGTGGGTGCGGGCCGGGGCTATCTGCCGGAGTTTCCGAAGGACGACCTCCTCGCGAAATACGACGTGATTTTTCTCGGCGACGTGGGAACCGATCCGGGACAGCTTTCGGTCGAACAGTGCGCCTCGTTGCAGAAGCTGGTGCGCGACCAGGCGGTCGGACTCGTCTTCATGCCCGGGTTCCATGGCTTTGAATTGTCGCTGCAACAGACGGCGCTGGGCGACTTGATCCCGGTGGTGTGGGACGAAGGCCAGCCGGGAGGATACGGCACGTCGACTCCGGGTAACTTCGCGCTGACCGAAGAGGGGCGGCACAGCCTCCTCACCAAGCTGGAAGACACCGACGAGGCAAGCGAGCAGGTGTGGGAAAACCTTCCCGGTTTTCAGTGGTACGCCCCGGCGTTGCGGGCCAAGGTGGGCACGGAGGTCCTCGCCACGCACGCGACGGAAAGCAACAACTTCGGGCGCATCCCGCTGATCGTGACCAAGACGTATGGCGCGGGGAAAATTCTCTTCATGGGGACGGACGGCGCGTGGCGCTGGCGCAAGGGAGTCGAGGACCGGTATCACTACCGTTTCTGGGGACAGGTGGTCCGGTGGATGGCGTACCAGCGAAATATGTCGAACGGGGAAAACATGCGGCTTTTCTACTCGCCGGACCGTCCGCGAACGGACGCGGTTCTGACGTTGAATGCGAACGTGGCGAGCCTGACGGGGGAGCCGCTGCATGACGGCGTCGTCATCGCGCAAATCACCGCCCCGTCGGGAAAAATCTCGAGCGTGCGGCTCCTTCCCGCCGGTGAGGAGGCGTGGGGGCTTTTCACCGGCGTCTACACGCCGGAGGAACCGGGCGAGCATCAGGTGCGCCTGAGCTGCGCCGACGCCGGAACGGCGCTCGACACGACGATCTCCGTTCAGGGATCGGCCCGGGAAAAAGTGGGGGAACCGGCAAAACCGGAAGTGCTGCGGGAGATCGCCCAGTTGACGCGGGGAAAGTTCATGGAAAATGCGACTCCGGCCACCGTGGCGGCGGCCATCGCGGCGCTCCCGCAGCCCGAATTGCAGGAGCACCGGGTGCAGCTCTGGGCGCATCCTCTTTGGGGTGGACTCCTGATCTTTCTTTTGGGACTCTTTTGGGCGGGTAGAAAGTTCGCCGGGGCGTTCTAATGCGACGTCCTGATTTTCGTTGGAACTGTCGGTTGCTTCAAGACGTGCCATGAAAACCACACTCCCGCCCGATTTGGAGGCGAAGCTGGCCGATTTCCGCCGGCGCGTCTGGATTGTCAAGCTGGCGGAGGGGGTATTCGCCGCGCTTTTCGGCCTGGTCCTTTCCTATCTCCTAGTCTTTGCGCTGGACCGCTTTGGCGAGACGCCTGCGTGGCTGCGATTTTGCATCCTTCTTGGCGGCGCGGCGATGCTTGGGTTGGGGCTTCCGTTGAAATGGCACCGCTGGGTCTGGCGTCAACGGCGGCTGGAGGATGTCGCGCGCCTGCTGCGGATCACTTTCCCGCGGCTGGGAGACCAGTTGCTCGGCATCGTGGAGCTGACCCGCATGGATCACGGAAACGCCGGCCGCAGCGAGCGGCTGGTGGAGGCGGCGATCGGCCAGACGGCCGATGCCGTCAAGGGCCGTGATTTCAGCCACGCGGTTCCCCATGCGCGACACCGCCAGTGGGGTTGGGCCGCCGCGGGCACGCTGGGGCTGGCCGTGACGGCGTTTGCGGTGGTGAATCCCGCCGCGCGAAACGCCCTTCTGCGCTGGATTGAACCGTGGGGGAACGTGGAACGTTTCACTTTTGCCGACGTCGAACCTCTGCCCGCGAGCATGGTGGTGCCCTACGCGGAGCCTTTCAACCTGCCCGTGCGGCTCAGCCCCGGCACGCAATGGTCGCCCGAAAACGGCTATGGACGCATCGGCGACCAGCCGCGGGTCGAAGCGCGGCTCGCCTCGGGAGTTTATCCCTTTGTTTTCCCGCCGCAGAAAGAAGACACAACGGTCGCTTTGTCCCTCGGAGACGCGAGGAAAAGCGTCCTGATCCGACCCAAGACGCGCCCGGAGCTGTCGGAAATCGAAGTCCACCTGCGGTTGCCGGAATATCTCGGCTACAAATCGGAGCCGACCCTGGAAGTGCGCGACGGATCGGTCGGCGTGCTGAAGGGCGCGGAGGCCTCGTTTGAAGCGCAGGCGATCCGGGACATTGCCAGCGCCAGCATGGACGGCAAGACGGAGAAGGTGGCCGGCGGAAAGATCGTGACCGATTACGAGCCGATCGCGTCCGATGTGAACCGCGAATTCAACTGGAAGGACCATGACGGCCTGACGCCGCGCGAGCCGTTGGTGCTCAAGGTGAAGGCTGTCGACGATGAACCGCCCACCATCGTGGCGCGGCGCGATTCGCTCGAAGAGGTGGTGCTCGATTCTGAAGTCGTGACGTTCAACCTGACCGCGACGGACGACTTCGGCGTGAAGGAAGCGGGCTTGGAATGGACGGGATCGTTAGATGACGATGACGGGAAAACGCCGGTCAGCGGCGAGAGGCTGGCCGCGGCGGGAGCGCCCGAGAAAAAGCAGATGGACACGCTCGCGACCTTCTGCGCCACGCGGGACGGCGTAGCGCCGCAGACCGTGGAAGTGCGGGCCTGGGCGGTCGATTATCTGCCCGGCCGGCCGCACGTTCACTCGGCCGCCTTTATCCTCCACGTGCTGAACAAGACGGACCACGCCCTCTGGCTCACCGAGCAGTTCGGAAAGTGGCTGGAAGTGGCGAAGGAAAGTTACGAGAAGGAACTGCAGCTTAACCAGACGAACAAGGAATTGCGCGCGATGAGCGCGGCCGATCTCGACCGTCCTGAAAATCGCCGGCGGGTTTCGCAGCAAGCCTCGGCAGAAAACGCCAACGCCTCGCGCCTCGACGGGCTGACGCAGTCGGGCGCGAGTTTGCTGCAGCAGGCGATGAAGAACGACGAGTTCGACGCGACGAGGCTCGAATCGTGGGCGACGATGCTCAAGACGCTGAAGGACATCGCCGCGAACCGGATGCCGAGCGTCTCCGATCTGTTGACGCAGACGGCGGGAGCCCCCGGGGGAAAGACGGACGCGGGCGCGCCGCTGAATCCGGGCGGCACTCCACCCCAACCTCAACCGGGGAGCCAGCCGCAGCCCACGCCCCCGAACGGGAAAACCGTGGCAAGCGTGAGCCATGGGGGCAGCCTGCCCAAGGGCGCTGCGCCGCTGCCGCCGATCGATCCCAACGCTCCGCCAAAACCGACGGCGCCCTCGATCTCGGACAGCGAACCCGGTTTCAGCAAGCCGCCTGACGCCAAGCCGGGCAATCCGAACGCACCCCCGCAGGCTCCCGGCGGCGGAAAGCTGCGTCTGCCGGCCACGACGCTCGCCGCCGCGCCCGACAAGAACAAAAAGGATGACGACGCGTCGCCGCCGGCGTCGCCCGCGCAGGAAAAAATGCAGGCCGCCGTGACGCAGCAGGATGATCTCCTGGCCGAATTTGCGAAGGTTTCGGGCGAGCTCAACGCCATTCTCACCAGCCTGGAGGCGAGCACTTTCGTGAAGCGCTTCAAGGCCGCGTCGAAAGAACAGATGAAGCTCGCGACGAACATCGATCAAAAGACGCTCGATGCGTTCGGCATCGAGGACCAGCCGGTGAAGGAGGCCGAGCCGATCGCCAGGCAGGCGAAGGACCAGAGCGAGGTGGTGCGGATCATTCAGAGCGACCTGGACGCCTACTTTCAGCGCAAGCAGGACGCGCGTTTCAAGACGACGCTCGACGAAATGAAAAAGACCGAGATCGTGCAGGCCCTGGCGGGCGACGGCGACAAGGTGACGGTGAACCTGAGCGGCCAGGCGCTGACCGGATCGCAATACTGGGCCGACACGCTCGACCGTTGGGCGGAGGAAATGGTGGCGGCGAGCCACTGCAAAGCCAGCTCGAGTTGCAGCGGCGACAGCCTGCCGCCGGAGATCGTCCTCAAGGTCATGCAATCGTTGCGGGATGAAATGAACCTGCGCGACGAAACGCGCGAAGCCGAGAACGCGAAACCGGCGATGGACCCGCAAAAATATGCCGTGGACGCGCAGGGCCTGGGCGATAAACAGGCCGACATCGACACCCACACGGCAAGCGCGATCCAGGACATTCTCGCGCTGCCCGACGGCGAGGCGAAATTCCCCAAGGAGCTTGGACTGCTCAAAAACGTCGTCGCGGTGATGGATGAAACGCACAATATTCTCGATACGCCCGACACGGGGCCCCAAGCCATCGGGGCCGAGACGGAGGCCATTGAACTGCTCCTTCAGTCGAAGCGTTCGGGATCGAAAAGCGGAGGGGGCGGCGGCGCCAATCCCGGCGGAGGCAGCGGCCCGGCGAGCGTCTCGGACGCGGCGCTGGCCGAGTTCGGACCGGGGTCCGATGCGCAGACCGTGGTGGCGGCGAGGCCGGTGAATCAGGCCACCGGCGTGGCGGGACAGGAATTCCCGGACGAGTTTAAGTCGGGACTTGACTCCTACTTCAACCTTCTGGAAAAACAATCGGCTGGAAAATGAGATTCGAGCGCGCTCTTTTCCGGACGGCCGCGGTGGCGCTCGCATCGGCATTTCTCTGCGGGACATGGGTGCCCTTGCCGTTGGCCGCGGAGGAGGCCGCGCCGGATAAAAGCGAAGCCCCCAAGACGCTCCTTGCGCCCAAAGTCGAGGCCAAGCTCAAGGAGCTCATGGACAAAGCGAAGCTGGAGGAAGCCAAAGCGTGGGATGCGCGGGTGAAGAAGGAAATCGAGAACATCGCCAAGGTCACCGGCTTGGGAGAAGCGGGCTGCAAGTCCCTGGAAGCGCCGGCCAAGGAAACTGTCAACGCCGCCCTCGGCCCCTGGACGGTCAAGATGGGCGATATGCTGCGGAAACAGCTTGCTCTTGTGCCACCGGAACAGGCGGCGGCAATGTTGGACCAGGTTCTGGCGCAGCCGGCGATTATTGTACAAATGGAGGACGAGATCGGCGAACCGGTACTGCCCTTTGAGCAGGAGAGCTGGATCAAGGCGCTGCACCAAACGCTCACCCCCGGGCAGGCGGCGGCCTGGGACAAGGCGCAGGCCGATCGCAAGGCGGAGATCGAGAAGGAGGTGGGCGATGTCGTCAAGAACGGAGCCGATCGGATCCGGCAGCAGCAAACGGCGGATATC
Organism: Methylacidiphilales bacterium; assembly: GCA_035948935.1. GTDB lineage: Bacteria > Verrucomicrobiota > Verrucomicrobiia > Methylacidiphilales > UBA1321 > JABDGH01. The sequence continues at coordinate 77,117 of DASZIP010000012.1, forward strand.
CTTTCGAAATGCGGTCAAATCGAGACCTCGCTGGGCCTTTCCAAGGACCGCTCGGCCAAACTGGAAGACCTTGCCAAAAGCGTGGTCGATCAGACCACGGAGATGTGGCGAAAACGGGTCGAGACCATGCTCCTTTCGATGGGGGACGACCAGCGCCGCCAGATCGCACAAAATGGAAACATCTTCGTCGGGCCGGATGAAAGCGAATCTCCCGATCAGCAAACGGCATGGAAGGAGGGCGTGGCCCATCTCCTGACCGCCGATGAAGCGACGCGGCTGCAAACCGCGCAGAATACGCACAAGATGAAACGCGCCCACGTGATGGGACAGGTCATGCTCATGCTGGTCGATGAGAAAATCGCCTTGACCGAGGCCCAGCGGCAGCGGCTTGCGCCGATCACCGATCGCCTGGCGAAGGATGCGCCCGAGCTCTATCCGCCCGAGGGGGACAATAATTACTTCAACACCTCTCCGGAAGCAATCCTTGCCGTGGCGGCAAAAGCGACCGACGCGGAACTGGAAGCCATTCTGGACGATGTCCAATTGAAGCGGTGGCACCATTTTTCGGACCAGGATATAGACGATCTAGACGACGAGGATGGCGTGGCCCCGGGTCCGTCGGGCGACGGCAAATCGAAGCCGGAGGAGAATGCGGAACCGGAAGACGTCGAAAGGCTCATTTCGCTTTTTTTCTATGAGAAGACGGAAAATGAACGGAAGCGCGCGCTGGAAATCAATATTCTCAAGGCGGAAGATGCGGTGCGGGCGGCAAAATTGGACCCGGAGATCGCGGCGCAATTGCAGGCTGCGGCCCGCGGGGCGACGGAGGAATATCTCACGACCTGGAAATGGTATATGGAGCAGCAGATCCGCGCCAACTTGCAGGATGTCACCCCGCAAAATGTGAAGCAGCGTCTGCTGGGCTTTCAAAATTTCTTTTTCCAGCGCAACTTTGGGGAACCGAATGGGAGCGACCTCTGGGACGAGACCGTGAAAACCGAGCTGACCGCGAAGCAGCGGGAGTCGTGGCAGAAGGAGACCGATGCGCGCGCGGCCTTTCATGACAAAGCGGTCGTTGAATTGGTCATGGAGGAGTTCGACCGGGAAAACCAGATCGCCTCCGACCAATGGGCCAGGCTGGAACCGATGATCGCGCGAGTCATGAAGGATTACAGCGCGGAGATCGGGCAAATCTTCTCGCAGAACAATCCGCCCTGGTATATGCAAGGCCCCTACATGCTCCTGCCTTTCGCCGGAGTGTCCGACGCGGACCTCAAAACGGTCCTTTCCAAGGACCAGATGGACCGTTGGCACGCGAGCGGGAATTGCACCAACGCCACGAATTTGTGGCAGAATATCGAGCAGATACACAAACAACGGACACAACGATGAGCCTCCCTTTTCCATCCAAAGGCCTCGGTGCATCTCTGGCAATCGGCCTGCTGCTGCTCGCGGGTTCCTGCGGGGCATGGCTCGCACGCGGGCAAGACCCGAGCTTGCGGTTCGGCGGGCAGATTCCCCCCGACGTCGACACGATTTACGAACGCGGGCTGACGTGGCTGGCGGCGGCCCAAGCGCCGGACGGAAGCTGGAAAGGGCCCAACGAAGGTTGCGGCGTCACCGGCATTTGCCTGATGGCGTTCCTGGCCGGCGGGGAGGACCCAAACTACGGGCGTTACGGCCAGACGATTCGCCGCGCGATCCGCTCCATTATTCAACAACAGGATGAAAAGACGGGCTACCTTCCCAACAGCATGTACCATCACGGTTTTGGAATGCTGGCGCTCTCCGAGTCTTACGGGGTGGTGGATGAATCGCTGCTCTGGCAGGGGCAAAAGCCGGTGCGCAGCATCGCGCAGGCCCTCGATCTTGCGATCCGCTGCGCGGCCACCGCGCAGAAAAAAAACAAGTGGGGCGGCTGGCGGTATTCGCCCGACTCGACGGACGCCGACACCTCGGTCACCGGCGCGGTGCTCATGGGATTGCTCGCCGCGCGAAACGCGGGCATGGACGTTCCGGACGACGTGGTGAATTCGGCGATGGATTTCATTCGCCGCAGCACCGGGACCGACGGCTCGGTGGCTTATACGGGTGGTTTCGGCGCGATGGGAGGCTCGATGAATCTTACGGCGGTCGCCTCTCTCGTCGGCGCGGTTTCGAAGACCAAGGAAACGGACCAATACAAAGCCACCCTCAAGCGGCTGCTCGATAATCTGGACCATCATGAGCCGGGCGGCTACGCGGAATACTTCCGCTATTACATGGCCCAGGCATTGTTCCAGGGGGACTATAATGCATGGCAAAAATGGAATGCCGAAAAGATCAGGGAACTCCACGACCTGCAAAAAGATGACGGTTCCTTCGGCGGAAACTACGAAACGGGGATGTCGCTGCTGGCCCTGGCGCTCAACTACCGTTTCCTGCCCATCTACGAGCGATGAAGCGCGTCCTCCTCCTTTTGATCCTGTTGCCGGCGGCGGCGGCTCTCCCCGCGCCTGCGCAGCAGATCATCATGGGCGGCGGCGGCCGGATCTTTTTTGGTGGAATGGGAGGGGGGCCCCAGACCGATGCCGAGGCCACCGCGCCCGCGCCGGGCGAGCCTCCGGTCCTTCGCTGGAAAAACGGGGACGCCCTGCACGGAGAGATCGCGGCGGCCACCGCGGGCGACATCAGCTGGAAGAGTCCTTTTTTTGAAGACCCGCTCCAGCTCCGATGGGATGTGGTCGACCGGATCGACTGGCCCGCGGTTCCCGTTCAGCCCACGGGCCCCTTCGGCATCGCGTTGCGGGACGGCAGCTTCATCTACGGCGATGTTGTTTCCGTCACGGCGGATTCGATTTTGATCCACAGCACGAGCCATGGAGACGCCGCGTTGAAGCGCTCCGAGGTGCTCAGCGCGCGGAGACTTTCCCATGGAAGCCTGATCTACTCCGGCCCCACGGGTGATCTGGGTTGGCAACCCCTGAGCATCGCGACGAACGGAGACATGGCAACCAATTCACTTCCGAATGACTATACCCCGGCGCTCATGACGGGTCCGGACGGCGCCCTGCTGATACGGACATGGAATCGCTGCGCCCGCTTCGACCTCAAGCTGCCCGACAGCGTCGATGTCGAGTTCAGCATGCGCAGCTCGAAACGCCCCGACTTTCTGCTGTCGCTTGGAGGAACCCCTCGGAAGACGCTGCGTGTTGAAACCTGGGACAACGAACTCGTCCTGGCGATGGGCGATGACTTCAAAACCATCAGAAAAATCGAAGATAGCGAGCGCGAAGTAAACCTGCGGATCTGTTGGGACAAGAAAGCGCGGAAGTGCCTGGTTTTCACTTCCGCGGGAGAATTGATCGCCGAATGGCGCGTGCCTGGAGACGCTTCCAGCACCGACCCGGGTTTGGTTCTGGAAAACAAGGGCCTCGATCTATCGCTCAACTTCGTGCGCGTGCGGAAATGGGACGGGGAAACGCCGCCGAAGACCGACCCGAAACACTCGCGCGTGGAACTGGCGGACGGACGGTGCGTCGGCGGAGCAATCGCGCCGGGAGCGTCGCCGGGAACCGTCCATCTGCAGGCGCCCGGCCAGACCGGCGCGACGGATGTTCCCCTCTCCGACGTCGATGCGCTGGTGTTCTCCTCCGACCCGCCGCAAATCTCCAGCCATGAGACGACGCTTTTATACAACGACGGCGCGATCCTTTATGGAACCCTTGACTCGATCGCCAACGGTCGCGCCGCCATCGCGACTTCCTTTTCCGAAAAACCGCTGCCGGCGCCGCTGGATATCCTCCGCCAACTGCTCATCCGGGCCCCGGTAACCGCCGGCACAGTCCCCGACGGACCGTCGGCGGATCAGGATAAAATCCTCGTCGGGCAAACAAACCTTCACGGCAAGCTCGGGACCACGCCCGACGGCTCGCTGGGCTGGATTCCAGTCGGGGGAGTCAAGGCGTCGAGACCCTCGAAATCCCTCCCGAGCCAGATCACACGGTACATTCCTCCGGATATGCCCGCCCCGACTGATCCGGCGTTGTTTTACCTGAATTCGGGCGACATCCTGCCGGGTACCCTCGGGTCCATGGACCGATCCGGGGCCGAATTCGAATCGAGTCTGATGCCGGCGAGGAAAATCCCGGCCGCGGAATTGAATGCGATCAAGTTCGGGGCGTCCGACCGGCTGAACGTGCAAGGTTTTGGCGATCCCGGCTGGCATATCATCAAGGGGGATGAAAGTACGGTCCAGAGGATGGATGACAAAATTCAAATGACGCCGGGGACGGCGATTATCTATCCGTCGCTCATGGAGAGCAGTGAAATCAGCTTTAAGTTTGTTCCCAGCGGCCTTTCCAGCGCGCGACTCCGGATGTTTTGCTCAAAAGACGATCCCAAGCACGGCACGAACCTCCTGCTCGGCTGCACCGGCAATCAATTCATCTCGGGCCTGGAAACGACCGAGGGCCAGTTCGACAATCAAACCCAAATCAACACAACTCCCGGCCAGTCGGTCTCGGTGCGCATCGAAATCGGGGAGTACGAGGTGGAACTGTTTGTCAACGACGTTTCCCAGCAGCGCATCCCGATCGATCCCGCAAAACTGGCCGGTTTCGATTTGATCATCGAACCCGCGAGCATTTGGGGAAACAACTCCTTTCCCCTTTCGCTTTCCAGCTTCTCCGCCCGCTCCGGCCCGGGCCGCGCCTGGCTCCCCGAAGTGAGCGGCGAGATCGAGTCCCAGGTCCTGACCGTGCCGCGATTCCAAAAGGACGACCCTCCCCGGCATCTGCTCCTCGCCGAGAACGGGGATGTGTTGCGCGGCGAGATCGAGGCGGCCACCGCCACCCATTTCCGATTTCGATGCGGACTCGAAAATCTCAACGTGCCGCGTGATCGCGTCGCCGCCGTGATCTGGCTGAAGCCGCCCGAGACGAATCCCGACGCGGCCGCCGCGGAAGCCGCCGCCGCGGAAAAAACCGCTCCGAACCCGCTTGACGATCGGATTCCGGGACGGGCCATATTCAACCGGGTCCAATTGGGCCAGATTATCTCCTTTGTGCAATCGCAGGATCGAAACTTGAAATTCAAACTTCCGGAAAACCCGGATCAACGCACGGTCCGGATGACGGTCGGCAACCAGACCGTGGGTCAAGCGTTGGAAAGAATCTGTTCGCAGTTCAACTTCCATTACCGGATCGACGGCGATGGCACGATCATCCTCGAACCGGGGGATACGCAGCCCAGTGACGATCTTGCGTTCAAATCCTACTGGCTTAAGCCCGGCGCAATTTCCGAAACTCCATCCGCGCAGGAGATTCTTACGGCCAAGGGCATCACTTTCCCCAAGGGAGCTTCCGTCGCATGGGAACCGAACGGCGGACTGCTCTCGATGTCCAACACCCCGGAAAACCAAACCAAGCTGGCCGCCCTGCTCGCTTCCGATTTCGGCGGCAGCCTGGGATCGCCCACACACTGGCTGCAACTGACGGACGGCGCGCGCATCGCCCTGGCGGTGGACAAGATCGGGCAGGATTACATCACGGGCCATCATCCCGTTTACGGCGCGGTCAAGATACCGATGGCGCAAGTCTACGTCATCCGCACCACGGCCCCGGAACCGAGCGCCGCGATCAAATCGCTTGAAAATTGGCGTCTTGTCAACGCCCCGGAACCCGTCATTCCCGAGGGGAGCGGCGAAAGCTCGCCCCTCGTGGGGAAGGATGCGATCACGTTCAAATTGCCGCTGCTCGACGGCGGGGATTTCAACCTCGACAACCAAAAGGGCCAGGTCGTGGTGCTCGATTTTTGGGCCACCTGGTGCGGGCCCTGCATCCAGTCCCTTCCGGGGCTGATCGATGCCATCGCCTCATTTCCCGCCGACCGGGTCAAGCTCATCGGCGTGAACCAGGGAGAGGCCCCCGACAAAGTGAAACACTTTCTCGAAAGCAGGGGCATGAAACTCATCGTGGCGATGGACACCGACCAGGCCGTGGCGCAAAAATACGGGGTCGACGCCATTCCTCATACCGTCATTGTCGGACCGGATGGCAAAGTCGCCTGGGTGCAGACCGGGTACAACCCGGACGGAGAAACGGAAGCCTCCGACACCATCAAGCGATTGCTGGCGCCCGCCCCGCCCGCCAATCACCTATGACGACACGAAGCGTTTTTCATCGATCCGGTCGCCGGCCATGACCCGTCACCATGACCCACCGCCTTTTTTTCCTATTCGGCCTGCTGGCGGCAATAACCATTCCCGTTGCCGGCCAGGCGCCTCCGCCGGGGGCTCCGACTCCCGCCGCGGCGCCGGTTGTCCATGAGGTCGCCCCCGGTATTTTCGAATACAACGGGGTCCGTCTCGACAAGGAACATCGCCGGATTTCCTTTCCCGCCACGGTGAACCAGCGCCAGGGGCTGATCGAATACCTTCTCGTCAACGAGAAAGGAAAAGTCCACGAAAGCCTCTTCGCCACCAAGGTTCTCCCGCACGACATTCACATCGCCCTGCTCCTGATCGGCCTCAAGGAAGAGGCGAACGTCAACCCGAACGAACCCGTCCCGCCCTCGGCCATCGACTCGGCCTACCTCCAATCAGCGCCGAAGTTGAAGGGGCCGCCGGTGCAGCTTTCGGTGGCCTGGACCCAGGACGGAAAACGGAAGGAAGTTCCCGCGGAAGAATGGATTTTGAACCTCCAAACCAACCGCCCGATGACTCCCGGTCCCTGGATCTACAACGGTTCCCTCGTGGAGGACGGCGTCTTTCTCGCCGATCAGGATCTCTCGATTGTGGCCGTCATCACCGACCCGACCGCGCTTGCCAACAACCCGCGCGAAGGATACGATAATGACGAGATTTGGCAGGTACAGGAAAAGGCGGTTCCTCCTCTGGATACGCCGGTAGAATTCAGCATCACCCTTCCGGCATCCGCCACGGCAAAACCATGAAACGATCCACCTTTATCCGCCTCGCCCTCGGGGCCTCCGCCACCGTGGGAGCGGGACTTCCCTCCCTGCCGACGGCCATCTCGAGGGGCGAGCCCGCCGCTGACGTCCCCCCCGTGGCGAAAAACCGGTCCCTCCAACTTGAGATCGAACACTCCATCGAGAAGGGCCTCGCCTATTTGAAGACCAGGCAGGACCCGGCCGGCTTTTGGTCCAGCGCCGATTATCCGGCGCTTTCGGGCCTGGTGCTGCTCGCCTTCGTCGATGAACCGTCCGGGACCATCAAGACCAAGCATCCCGACTTCGTCGAAAAGGGTTACGGTTATCTGATGAGCTGCGTGAAGCCCGACGGCGGAATTTACGGCAACGCGCTGGCCAACTATAACACCTCCGTGGTCGTTCTGGCGTTGAATGCGGCCGATTCGGAAAAATACGACTCGGTCCTGCGCAAGGCGCGCGCCTTCCTGGTCGGACAGCAAAACTTTTATCCGAAGCAGGATGGGAAGATGAATCCCTACGAGGGCGGGATCGGCTACGGCGACGACGGCCCTCATTCCGATGTCTCCAACACCGTTTTTGCCATGGAAGCTTTGCGCAAGACCCAGTCTTTGCTGGAGGGCCGGGACGCGGCCGCTGCGCACGACCTGAACTGGGACGCCGCCCTCGCTTTTCTCCAGCGCTGCCAGAACCTGCCCAAGACCAACGCCCAGCCCTGGGTCACCGGTGATCCCAAAAATGTCGGCGGCTTCATCTACACGCCGCTCGCCGGAGACAACCACGCCGAGGACGACATGGACGGCAAGAAAGTCCCCCGCTCCTATGGCAGCATGAGCTACTCGGGCCTGCTGAGCTACATCTACGCCGATTTGACCAGGGACGATCCGCGCGTCACCGCCGTTTACGACTGGCTCGGACGGAATTATACGGTCGAGGAAAACCCCGGCCTCGGCGCCTCCGGCCTTTTCTATTACTATCACACCATGTCGAAGGCCCTCTCCACCTACGGCGCGGATCAGTTGACGCTGGCCGGCGGCAAGACGGCGAACTGGCGTGAAGACCTCGCGCTGAAGCTCATCGACCTCCAGGCCGGCGAAGGCTCGTGGGTCAACGACAAGAGCGGGCGCTGGTGGGAAAAAGATCCGGTGCTCGTCACCTCCTATGCGGTCCGGACGCTCGAAATGATGCACGCCGGCGTTTGAGGCGCGGTTATGGATCGTTCGCGCGTCACCGATCTCTATTTCGCCGAGGCGCGATCCAAGCTGATCGATCTGGCGGCCTTCCTCGACCGCGTTGAACGGAGCGACGGCCCGGACGATTTCCGGATGAAATCGCTGCGCGCCGCCCTCATGGAACTCGGAACTCCGGGACCCGAAAAAGCCAGGAAAATCCTGCTCCTGCTGAGCGATCCGACCAAAGAACCGATCGCGGAAGCCGGCGCGAAATCGGCCGGCGGCGCCTGGACCGGATTCTAGCCGTCCGCTCTCCTCCCTCCGGCATGCGCTACATCGAACCTCACGCCCACATGGTCAGCCGGGTGACCGATGACTACGCGGCGATGGTCACGGCGGGATGCCGCGCCGTCTGCGAGCCCGCTTTCTGGGCCGGTTTCGACCGTAGTTCGGCGCAGGGATTTTACGATTATTTCTGCCAGTTGACCGACCACGAGCCGCGCCGCGCCGCCCAGTTCGGCCTGCCCCATTATTCCTGGCTCTGCCTCAATCCCAAGGAGGCTGAAAATTCCGCACTGGCCGACGAGGTGCTCGCGATGATCCCTTCGTTCCTCGACCGGCCCAATGTCCTCGGCATCGGCGAAATCGGCCTGAACAAAAACAGCCGCAACGAAATCGCGGTTCTCGAAAAGCATGTCGATCTCGCCGTGAAGCATGATCAAATGATCCTCGTCCACACGCCGCACCTTGAAGACAAGTGGAAGGGCACCCGGCTCATCATCGACATCCTCAATCAAAACCGGGGTGTCGATCCGGCGCGGGTGATCATCGACCATGTCGAGGAGCACACGGTCGACGCGGTGCTTGACGCCGGTTTCTGGGCCGGGATCACGCTCTATCCCCAGTCGAAATGCACGCCCGCGCGCGCCATCGACATGGTTGAAATTTACGGAGCGCGGCGCATCTGGCTCAATTGCGCGTGCGACTGGGGCCACAGCGATCCCCTCGCCGTTCCGAAAACCGCCCTCGAAATGAAGCGGCGCGGACACAGCGAAGCGGCCATCGACCGGCTCATCTACGGAAATCCGCTCGAATTCCTCGGCCAGAATCCCAAGTTCCGGCTGGATGAATCCGGTCGGGAAGACAAATCCCGTGCGACTCAAAAATAATCTCCATCTCGCCTACTGCACCAATATCCACCGCGGCGATGATTGGCCCGAAACCCGAGCTTCGCTCGAAAAATATACGCTTGCGGTCAAGGAACGGGTCAGCCCTGACCGGCCCTACGCCATCGGCCTGCGCCTGAGCGATCTGGCCTCGCGGCAGTTGAGCGAGCCACGCGAGCTCGACGCGTTCCGCAGATGGCTGCGGCAACACCATTGTTACGTTTTCACGATCAACGGATTTCCTTTCGGCCAGTTTCACGGGACGAAGATCAAGGAGCGGGTCTATCTTCCCGACTGGACCCATCCCGAGCGGCTCGCCTACACCAACCGGCTTTTCGATTTGATCGCGCAACTCGTTCCCGAAGGCGTCGCGGGAAGCGTCAGCACGCTGCCCGGTTCCTTCAAGGAATTCATCGGGACGGAGGAACAAAGAGGCCGGATTCGCGAGCAACTTTGGCATTGCATCGACCACATCGAAAAGGTCTCGATGCGCCACGGCCGCCGTCTTCACCTCGGCGTGGAACCGGAGCCGCTCGGGCTGTTCGAGACGAGCGCCGAGACCGTCCGCTTCTTTCAGGAGATGGAAGCGGACCGCCCGGGCGACCCGCGGCTGCGCGCCTTCCTCGGTGTCAACTACGACGCCTGTCATCTCGCGGTTGAATACGAAGAGCCCGCCGAGGCGGTCGCCGCGCTGCGGAAGGAAGGCATCCGCATCGGCAAAATTCATCTGAGTTCCGCCCTCCGGATCACACCGGACGAAGCCGGCCGCGACTGGCTCCGGCGTTTTGCCGACGACACCTATTTGCACCAGGTCGTCGCCCGGACTTCCGATGGAACGCTTCGCCGCGACAAGGACCTCGACGTCGCCCTCGCGCAACCGCCTGGCGACGACGAATGGCGCATCCATTTTCATGTGCCGCTCCACGCGACAGCTCTGGCCCACGGAGAGACCACCGCGCCTCATCTCCTGGGCCTGCTCGATCTCCTCGCGCGCGAGCCCGGCCTCTGCGAGCATCTCGAAATGGAAACCTACACTTGGGAAGTCCTGCCTGAAGAGTTGCGCGCCGGGTCGGTGGTCGAGCAACTGGTCCGGGAATATGATTGGTGCCTGGGGCAACTCGCGCGGCGGGGGTTGGCTTAAATGGACGAGAGGCTGTCCGAAAAATAGGCGTAGGTCACGTGACGAGTTGAATTTGGGCCGAATCAAGGCGCGAACGACGAGCATAGCCAAAGTGCTACGTAAGGAGTGAGCAACGAAGAGTCGGCTCAAATTCGCCGTCACCCTTCGGGCCGAAGTCCTTTTTTCCTGGGGCGGCGTCGCTCGCTCGTCACATAGCGCACTGGCTATGCTCCTCGCTCGGCTCCTTGCCCCAGGAAAAAAAAACCTTTCGGCGTGACCCATGCCTATTTTTCGGACAGCCTCTGGGGGGCCTATTTTTTTAGCACATCGAGCGCACGGATGGTTTGCAAGCAAGGGGAACGCGAAGGATGGTGGTGAAGCAAATGAATTTGAGACCGGTCCTTGAAGGTTTCCGGACGCTGCTCGTTCTCGGGCGCGTCTCCAATCTGCCGACGGTCTGGTCGAATTTGATCGTCGGATGGATTCTTGCCGACGGGCCCAGAGTCGACGTGGTGCGGCGGGCTGGCTACAATGGACCCAATGACACCATCTGGCCCTTGTTATTCGTCCTGATCGGCGGAAGTTTTCTCTACGTCGGCGGGATGTACCTCAACGATTTTTGCGACGCCGCTTTTGACGCCCGCTATTGCCCCGCGCGACCCATCCCCTCCGGAAAAATCTCCCGGCGCTTGGTGGGCCTCCTGGCGACTTTATGGTTCACCGTTGGCTACAGGTGCTTCGTTCCATTTGGTCCGGTTACCATCGGGTTCGCGCTGGTCTTGATCGCCGTCATCGTTCTCTACGATTTCCACCACAAGAACGTCGCCTGGGCGCCGCTGGTCATGAGCTTTTGTCGCTGCCTGCTCTATCTGTTGGCCTTTTCTTCTTTCCGGGAGTCTGATTGGTTTGGCAATGATTATGGCGATTGGCTGGACGATGCTTTGAACTATCTTAGTATCTTGGGCTATCTTCGCAACGATAGTTGGGCCATGGCCTTGGACGTAATCAATTTTTTCCCCACAGCCATTCCGCTTGGCCTCTACGTGGCGGGCATTGCCTACCTCGCGCGCGGCGAGAGCCGCCCCGGCAAGACGACGCGCTGGCCGCTCCTGCTGCTGTTGCTTGCCGTTATCGTACTTGCCCATATTTACGGCATCTTCATTGGGCGTTTCGATTGGTTGCTTGTCCGACATCCTCACGAGTTTCTGCTCTTTCTGGTTCGTTTGCTGGTTCCCTGCCTGTTTCTGCCTGGCTGGATGGTCTGGCTTCTCATTCCATTCTGGCGCGGAACCAGGCCCTCCGTCGGCCGGGTCGTCTCGGGACTGCTCGCGGGGATCGTCCTGCTCGACATGATCGTGATCTCCCTGCAGGTCGGACCTCACGCCTTCATTTTGTTTCCCCTGTTCCTTCTCGCTCTCCTCTTGCAACGGATGATCCCGGCGACGTAAGTTGAACGCGCGAGATGCAAAACATGACGACTTCCCTCGAGCGCATGATTGTGGTTCCGTTCGCGCATCGCATCTATTTCACGCGGTCGGTCTTCTCGCCGCAAAACCGGCTTCTCGCCCGGATCGTTTCTTCCACGGCGTCCGCGGTCCCGGCGAAAGCGCTCGTCGTCATCGACGAGGGCGTGGCGCAGGCGTTTCCAAATTTGACCGGTCAGGTCGCCGCCTATTTTTCGACGGAATCGTGCCGGGCGAGGCTCGTTGTTCCTCCCCTTGTCGTGCCGGGAGGCGAGGCGGCGAAAAACGACCGCGGGCTCGTCGACGAGCTTCATCGCCAGATCGAACGGCACCGCATCTGCCGCCACTCGTATCTTCTGGCCGTCGGCGGCGGGGCGTTGCTCGACGCCGCCGGATTCGCCGGGGCGACTGCCCATCGCGGCGTGCGGCTGATTCGCCTTCCCACCACGAGCCTGAGCCAGGCCGATGGCGGCGTCGGCGTGAAGAACGGCATCAACGCTTTCGGGAAAAAGAATTTCATCGGGACGTTTGCGCCACCCTTCGCCGTCGTCAACGACGGGGATTGGCTCGAAAAACTTCCCCCGGCTGAAAAACGGGCCGGGCTGATCGAAGCGATCAAGGTCGCGTTGATTCGGGACGCCGCCTTCTTCGAGGAGATCGAGCGCTCCGCCGAGGCGCCGGCCCATTTTGAAACCGGGGCGATGGAACGGGTCATTCGACGTTGCGCGGAAATCCATGTCCGGCACATCGCGGAATCGGGCGACCCGTTCGAATTCGGCTCCGCACGACCGCTCGATTTCGGACATTGGTCGGCCCACAAACTGGAGCAGATGTCGGGCTTCACCCTCTCCCACGGCGCGGCGGTGGCGCTGGGACTGGCGCTCGACACGCTCTACAGCCACAACAAGGGAATGCTTTCGGGTGGGGCGGCCGAACGCGCGCTCGCCCTCGTGCAAAGGCTCGGCTTTTCCCTCTTCGATCCGCTCATGACGCAAACCGGCCCGGCCGGGAATTGGCTCCTGCTCGACGGCCTGGAGGAATTTCGCGAGCATCTCGGAGGCGAACTGACCGTCACCCTGCCGGTCGAAATCGGCCGCGGCGTCGAGGTCCATGAGATCGATGCGCCGCTGATGCAAAAATGCATCCTCGAATTGTCCCGGCGTTCCGGCGCACAACCCGCCGCCTTCTGAACCGATGATGCGCCGCACCGTGGTCCTCAACGTCGTCGGCCTGACCCGGGGCCTGCTCGGTCGCGCCATGCCGCGGCTCTCGGCCTTTGCCCGGGCCGGAGAATCGGCCACGATCCGGCCGGCCTTCCCGGCGCTCACTTGCACGGCCCAGTCGTGTTACCTGACCGGCCTGCCGCCCGCGCGGCACGGGATCGTGGGCAACGGCTGGTACGACCGCGACCTGGCCGAAGTCCATTTCTGGAAGCAATCGAACCATCTCGTGGCCGGTCCGAAATTGTGGGACAAGCTGCGCGGGGAAAATCCCGCCTTCACCTGCGCGCAGCTTTTCTGGTGGTACAACATGCACGCCGCGGTCGACTATTCGATCACGCCGAGGCCGCTCTATCCCGCCGATGGCCGCAAGATTTTCGACATCCATACGGAACCGTTTTCGCTTCGTCCGGAGATCAAAAAGGAGCTGGGCGAATTTCCGTTCACCCGGTTTTGGGGGCCGGGGGCCGGGATCGATTCGTCGCGCTGGATCGCCGCCGCCGCGCGCTGGATCGAGGAGCGGCATGAACCGACGCTGAGCCTGGTCTATTTGCCGCACCTCGATTACAACCTGCAACGCCTCGGGCCGGGCGATCCGAAAATCGAGGAGGACCTGCGCCTGGCGGACGATCTTGCCGGCGACCTGATCGATTTTTTCCAAAAGCGGTCGGTCCAGGTCGCCGTTCTTTCCGAGTATGGCATCACGGACGTCGACACGCCGGTCCATCTCAACCGGCTTTTCCGCCGTCACGGCTGGCTCGCGATCAAGGATGAACTGGGCCTGGAAACGCTCGACTGCGGCGCCAGCCGGGTGTTCGCGGTCGCGGACCACCAGGTCGCGCACATTTATCTGAACGATCCCGCGCTGGAATCGAAGGTGCGTAGCGTTCTTGAATCGGAACCGGGCGTGGAACTCGTTTTGGACGGCGCGGTGCAAATGCAACGGGGAATCGCGCACCGGCGCGGCGGCGATTTCGTCGTCGTGGCCCGGCCGCGGAGCTGGTTCACCTACTATTATTGGGAGGACGACGCGCTCGCGCCCGACTTCGCGCGGACGGTGGATATTCACCGCAAGATCGGCTACGACCCGGCGGAACTTTTTCTCGATCCCAAGCTGCGTTGGCCGGGCGTGCGGATCGTCGCCTGGCTGCTGCGAAAGAAGCTCGGATTCCGTGGACTGTTGGACGTGGTCCCGCTCGACGCCGCGCTTGTGCGGGGTTCGCACGGACGATGCCCGGAGGATGAAAACGACCGGCCGATCCTGCTTTTGGAAAGGCCTCGCTCGCCGGCCGGGGCGGGAAAGAGCTTCGATGCCACGGAAGTGCACGACGAACTGTTGCGCTACATCGACCCGGCGGGGGAGTAGAGCATTTTAACTTATTGCGCACATGGTTAGAATTCGTGCACCAGGGAAATCGCTTCCTGTCGTCCCGCTTGGGCGGGACGACCCGGGCAACAAGTAGCCCGGGCCACCCGATGTAGTGTGTGTACGATATTCAGATTTGCGCCAGCCATACCGACGGGTTTCAGTTTGCCGGCGATTGATCATTTTCCCGCGAGATCATTTGTCGTGAGGGTTGAAATCTTTGATGTGCCGGGGCGGTGGTTCCGGCGGCGGCGCAAGCAGCGGTTGCAATTTTGTCCACATGGTGCGCAAGGCCGAATCATGTCCCAGCAGTGTCTTGTCGATCTCGGCCAGCCGTTTCAGGATGGCCGCGTTTGCCGCCAGATGCTCGCGCATTTTCACAAAAGCGCGGATGACGTAAAGGCTCATCCGAACCGCCTGGGGGCTGGTCACGACATTGGCCGCCTGAAGCGCGCCGTGCTCGGTGAAGGCATGGGCGCTTTGGGAAAATTTCAGTTGGGTCAAGGATGTCACAGTTTGTGATATGCTCAAAATCTCTTTGCGGGTGAGTTGAAAAACAAATTCCTCCGCGAAGCGGTCAAGGTTGCATTTCACCGCCTGATTCAACCCGCGGGTTTCGACGCCATAAAGCCGGGCCAGATCGGTGTCCAGCAAGTGTGGTGCGGGTGCGGAGAATCGAACTCCGACTTCAGCCTTGGGAAGGCCGCGCGCTACCTTTACGCCACACCCGCGGGAAAATTGATGCGATGCCGCCTGCGCGCCGGTTCAGGCATGGGCATTGATTTTTTCGATGAGGATCTTTTTGGCGGCGGTGCCGACGACCTGCTCGCGAACCACGCCGCCCTTGAAGAAGAGAAGGGTCGGAATATTGTAGATGCCGTATTCCTGGGCGAGTTGCTGCTCCTGGTCGACGTTGATCTTGACGATCTTGATCTTGTCGGAGAGTTCCCTGGCCACTTCCTCGAGCAACGGGGCGATCATTTTGCACGGGCCGCACCATTCGGCCCAAAAATCGACGACGACCAGTTTGTTGGCTTTAAGCACTTCGCTCTCGAAATCGAGAGCACCTACGGAAGATACATGGGTACTCATTGAAAGGCACTTTATCAGATAAGCTGATAATAGCTAGTGGGCAAAAGACCCGCCATTGAGATCAGGGAGGGGGAGGGACGGCGAAGATGACCTGATAGTAGGTGAGGACGAAAAGACCGGCCGCGCCCCAGGTGAGGACCGCGAGAAGGGCGGCGAGGGCGGTGGTAAGGGTTGTTGAGGTCTCTTCCTGAAACGCGGATGACGTCGCGGCAACCTGGGCCGCAGTCGGCTTGACTGCGGACGAGGTGATTTTGGTGGTGGTGGTTTTGACGACGGTCGTGGCCGGCTTGGCGGCGATGGAAGCGGTCCGCCCCGGGGCGGCAATGGCAGCGGTCCTCGCAGGGACGGCGGCCGGAGCGGCTTCGGCAGCGGGTTTGGCCCCGGGGAAATTGCCGCCCGGACGAACGGCCGTGGGGGGGAGATTGGGCTTGACCGTGATGCGCGCTGTTTCTTTTGGGGGCGCGGTTTTGACGACGGCGGTTTCGGTTTTGCCATTCGGTGCCGGAGTGGAAGCCGGAGTGGCGGCCAAGGGCTTGAGGGGCACGTTGCCGGGCGGGACTGGAGTCACCACCGTGGTCGCCGCCGCCGGTGCGGCCGCAACAGCGGGTTTAACGGGGCTTATCGGAACAACGGGCTTGACGGGACTGATCGGAGCAACAGGTCCCGGACCCGGCTTGGCTCCAGAGATTGCCGGAGCGGGAGGCATCACGGGCTTGACGGGGCTGACCGGAGCAACAGGTCCCGGAGCTGCTTGGGCTCCGGGTATTACCGCAGGAGGAGGCGTCACGGGCTTGACGGGGGATATAGCGCTGGAGAGTGGCGTGACTGGAGGAGGACCCACCTTCGGCGCGCCAGCCACAGGTATTGAGGCGGGGGGGGCATCGATGGCTTGCGTCCTGCGGGGAGGCGCAACGGTTTCCTCCCGGGAAGAGGAGGAGGGTGGTAATGGTGTTGGCATAGTGGAGGCCGGTGCGTTTGTTGGAGGAGTGATTGCTGTGGTTGGAGGAGAGACTCGAGGCGGAGGGGCCACCATGCTCGATTTTTTCTTGGATGTAAGCAATTCATCCGCCTCTTGCGCTGCAGCGGTTGCCGCAAGCGCTGCCGTTGTCACTGCCACGGGCCGGAGAGGAAGGGTTGGCGTGGGCTCGATTTTTTTGGTCCCCGACGGCGGAATGACCGTCATTTTGCTTGGAGGCGCGACCGGAACCGAGCCGGTGGGCGGCTTGGGTGGGGCAGGTATGGGTATTGTAGGCGCCAGCGGCGGCGGCGGCGCGCTGACGATTGGTTTGGGCGCGGCAGGAATTGTGGGCACCGGTGACGGCACGATCGGCGTCGCGCTGACGGCTGGTTTGGGTACGGCAGGAATTGTGGGCACCGGCGACGGCACGACCGATGGAGCACTGGCGATTGGCTTGGGCGCGGCAGGAATTGTGGGCACGGGCGACGGCACGACCGATGGAGCACTGGCGATTGGCTTGGGTGCGGCAGGAATTGCGGGCACCGGCGACGGCACGACCGATGGAGCACTGGCGATTGGCTTGGGTGCGGCAGGAATTGTAGGCACGGGCGACGGCACGACCGATGGAGCGCTGGCGATTGGTTTGGGTGCGGCAGGAATTGTAGGCACGGGCGACGGCACGACCGATGGAGCGCTGGCGATTGGTTTGGGTGCGGCAGGAATTGCGGGCACTGGAGGGGGCGCCTGAGGCGTAGGAACAGCCGGAATCGGCGGCGGCGCTTTTGCAACCGGCGGCGGGAGGGGAGGGGCGACCGGCTGGGGTCCGCCAGAAGTGGTCGGAAGATCGATGAGCCGCAAAGAGCCGGTCGGTTTTTTGGCCCGAATGGGAGGGGGGGGAACTCCCGGTGATGAAGCAACGCCCGATTGTGCGCCTTCCTGCAACCGGGCCAGAGCATCTGCCGGGCCGGACGTCGGCGCGGTGGCGAGAGACGGCTGAGGGGCGAGCGGCGGCGGAACCGGGGTGACCGCAGACGGGATCGGCGGCGGTTGGGCAATCGCGGGTGGCCGGATCGGAGCTATCGTTGGAGTCGGAACAGGTTCTGCTTTGGGTGCGGCGAGCAACTGTTGCGTGGCGGGTAAAGCAGGCGGTTTCGTCCGGTGAGGGACGGGTTCGATACCTTCGGGCACGTCGACCCTGCCACTTTGTACAAATACCTTGGCCTGGGGATTGGCCACGATTACCCGGGCTGGGGGAGAAATAAGGCGTCCGGAGGGGGACCTCAACTCGGCGGCGGGATCGGGCTCGGGTGGGGTCGCCGGGGGTTGGAGCAGCGTGGGTTTGGTCGAGTCGAGGGTGGGGACCGGTTGAGACGGGGCTTTTTGGGGAAAGAGCGGGGTTGTTTTCGCGGTGGGCGGAGCGCCGGTGAGCGGCGGAGCGGCGGGCTTCGCGGAGATGATGTTGGAAGTGGGTCTCGAGACGCTGGGCATGGGTTTGGTCACCGCCGTCGCCCAGGCTGGCGGGACGTTGGCGGCCGGCACAGGGTCCAATTGGCCGGACGTATGCATGGGGAGCGTGCTCGCGGCGGAGACGTTCGGACGGGGTGGCGGCGTTATTCTGGCGGATGCGGGCTTGAGAGGCCTCGGAGGAAGACTAATGCGGAGAGTTTCGCGCTTCGGCGCGTTTGGATCCGATCCCTGTGGAGTGGGGGCGTCAGCCATATTTGTTCTTTTTATAGTTATTCCGGGAAAAGTTCAATGGCGAAATTTGCAATCGTAACGCATTTATGAAGTTAGTGCTCTTTGCCCTAGTGGACGCGCACCGCGCCGGAAGGGGTTTTGCGTTGCGGCGCGGAGTCAAGCCAGGATGGCGATATTGGAAAGCAAAGGGTGGAAACAAAATCCGTTGCGGGCAATCTCCCTTGTCCAATACAACTGAATTGATAACGTCCACGGATGGGGCTATCCTATTGTATGCTCAGTCTCCGAAATCCGCGGCTGCCCGAAAGGAAGCCTGTCGAGGTTGAGGCTCTCGCGGACACCGGCTCCGTTTATCTGGTCATTCCCGAGCACATCAGGCTGCAACTCTCCCTCGAGGCGCTGCAGGAAAAAGAAGTGACGCTTGCCGATGGATCGCGGAAAAAGCTTCCCTATGTGGGTCCCATTGAAACTCGGTTTAAAAACCGCGCTGCATTCGTTGGCGCAATTGTCATGGGCGATCAGGTTCTGCTGGGGGCCATACCGATGGAGGATATGGACCTGGTCGTTTTACCGCAGGATCGTCGAGTGGACGTTAATCCGCTGAGCCCGGACATTGCCTCTGCTTTTGCAAAATAGCGCCGGCGTTTCACGTCAAGCCGAAGGGAGGCGCAAAAGCTGGAGGATGCGGTCGAGGTCTTCGGGCGAGAAATAGTGAATCTCGATCTTGCCCGCGGCGGCTTTGCCCACGATGCGGACGCGGGTGCCGACGTGCTGTTGCAAACGCCTTTCGAGATCGGCGAGGATCGCCTCGCCCGTCGCGGCGGCTTTGCGTTTCGTGGGGCGTTTCGATCCGGCGCGCATCGACTCGACGAGCCGTTCGGTGGCGCGGACGGTCAGGTTTTCCTTGCGGACGCGTTCGGCGGCGAGCAATTGCTCCTCCGCGCGGTCGAGCCCGAGGAGCGCCTTGGCGTGGCCGACGCTGAGGTCACCCGCGCCGATCCACGCGCGGATCTGTTCGGGGAGCGTCAGGAGCCGGACGGCGTTCGCGACGACGGCCCTGCCCTTGCCGACCTGCCGCGCGACCTGTTCCTGGGTGAGGGTGAATTCCCTCATCAGGCGCGCGTAGGCCTCGGCCTCCTCGATGGGACTGAGGTCGGCGCGCTGGAGATTTTCGATCAGCGCGAGTTCGAGGACGTCGCGGTTGCTCGCTTCGCGGACGATGACCGGGAGTTTTTCGAGTCCCGCCTCGCCCGCCGCGCGCCAGCGGCGCTCGCCCGCGATGAGTTCGTATTTGCCGTTGACCAGGCGGACGATGAGCGGCTGGATGATTCCGCGTTCCTTGATCGAATCGACCATTTCGACCAGCTCTTCCGGGCGAAAAGTTTTTCGCGGCTGGAGCGGGCTGGGGACGATGTTGGAGCGTAAAACCTGGCGGATCGTTTCGCCCTTTTCCGCCGCCGGTTCGGGGGTCGCGAGTTTGGCCGCGCCGCCCATGAGGGCGCTGAGTCCCTTGCCTAATGCCGCTGCTTTTGCCATTCCTGATTTTGATGCAAGCCTGCGCGGAGGCAAGCTTATCCATCGCGGCATGGCGCATCTTGCCGGGGTTTCCTGCAGCGGGCAATCCTGAGGTTTTGACGGAATTAACGGAATGAAGGCAGGGGGAAGGTTTCGCACGGAGGACTGCAGAGGGCGGAAGAGGAAAGGCAGGGTGATTTTTATGGAGGGGCAGTCTCCGGTCTAACCCACTTCATTGGTCCGCGAATGGCTTTGCCCAAGCGGGTAATTCTTTGTCAGAGCCGTCAGCTTCGCCGAGCATCTTTCCTGTGATGAGGCTATACTTGATAAATTCGGCTGGACCGTGAGAACCGCGCGACTTGATAATCACGGCCGTGTCATTATCGGCGAAGGCCCATTCCTCAATAAACGGCTTCGATTCTGTCATGAAATCCATGTGTCTACCGTCCGGCGGGCAGCATATTCTCAAGGTATTGGTCACGGGCCAACCGCGATCATTTCTGGTTTCGAACCGTATCCAGCCAACTAAGCCGGATTTCGCGACCTTGGGCATCGTTGCTTTTCCGAGTTTCGTCCACATCTCGGTGTGGCCGTCGGTGAAAACGACCTTTACGTTGCCGATGAAAATTCCTGAATCACGCCGCTCAGCCGGGACATCGATAATAACTGCGCTCTTCGGCAGGACGGCTAATGAGATCGCCAGGAGAGCCGGATTGCGGTAAAGGGAAACATAACCATGAGATTGTCGCCCACCGATAGCTAGATCGCATTAAGCCACGCGTTTATTACACCACGGTCTTGAATGAGCGTTGTGCCCCGCTGCCGATTTCGATCATTTCGTTGAAATCAACGAAATGATCCTCCATGGCAGTGGTTACGCCACGCGCTTCTTCACATCTTCCTGTACTTCGTTCCACCACGATTCGAGGAAGGCTTTGCGCTGTGCCTTGATCGCGGCGAGATCGCTTTCATTTCCGACATCGGCGCGGGTGAGGAAGTAGAACTTGATCTTCGGCTCGGTGCCGCTGCCGCGCACGACCATCCGGCCGCCGTCGGCGAGATGAAAGAGGAGCATCGTCTCCTTCGGAATTTTCTTTCCGTCGGCGTCGGCGAAATCCTGGAGGCCGAAATCGTCGACGCCGGTGACCGCTTGCCCCTGGTACCGCGCGGGCGGCTGCGCGCGGAACGAGGCGAGCAGCCTGGCGATCTGCTGCGCGCCCTGCGCACCCTCGAAGGTGAGCGTGCCGAGTTTCTCGGTGTAGAAGCCGAGTTCGCGATAAATGGCGTCGAGATATTCGGCCAGCGTCCGGCCCTTCGACTTCGCCCACGCCGCGACCTCGGCGAACATGAGCACGGCGGCGTTGGCGTCCTTGTCGCGGACATAATCGCCGCCGGTGTAGCCGTAGCTTTCCTCGCCCGCGAAGATGACGAATTTGCTTTTCGCAAGGGATGCGGCGCGTTGCTCCCCGGCGGCCTTTATCGCGAATTGGGGATCGTCGTGGGCCTTTTCGTAATCGTGCATTTTTTCGCCGATGTACTTGAATCCGGTCAAGGTTTCGATGCAGCCGAGGCCGAAACGTTCGGCGATGCGCTTCTGCAGATCGGTGGTGACGAACGTCTTGATGATGACCGCGTTTGCGCGGTTGTTATCCGTCAAAATTCCCTGCGCGACGAGTCGCTCGCAGCGGTAGTGGGCCATGATGGAGCCGATCTGGTTGCCGGTGAGCAGGACCATCTTTCCGTCCGCGTCGCGCACGGCCACGCCCATGCGGTCGGCATCGGGATCGGTCGCCATGACGACGTCGGCGCGCTCGGCCTCGGCCTGCCGGATCGCCAGTTCGAGCGCCTCGGCATTTTCGGGATTCGGCGATTTGACCGTAGGGAAACGCCCGTCGCCCGCGCTTTGCGCCCCGACAATGGAATAGCGAAAGCCGAACTGGTCGAGCAGGGCCGGGACGGCGCGAATGCCGGTGCCGTGGAGCGGCGTGTAGACGAATTTGATTTTGTCGCGCGTCTCCAGAATCGCCGCCGGTTCGAGGACCAGCCCGGCCACGGCGTCCCGGTAGATGACGTCCATTTCGGGATCGAGGACGACGACCCTGCCCGGCTTCGCGACGGTCTTGAGCAAGGCGGGCAGCGCGGCGGGGTCGGAGGAGAGTTGCGCGAAATGTTTGGTGATGCCCGACGCATGCGGCTCGACGACCTGGCCGCCGTCGCGCGAATAGAATTTCATGCCGTTGTCGTGGGGCGGATTGTGGCTGGCGGTGATCATGATCCCGGCGTGGGCGCCGGCGACGCGGGTCGTGAACGAAAGCTGCGGCGTCGAGCGGTCTTCCGGAAAAAGGAGGGCGTCGATGCCGAGCGCGTTGAGCGATTTCGCGGCGGCCCGGGCGAATTCGGGCGAAAAATAGCGCGTGTCGTGCGCGATCACGACGCTGAGTTTTTCCCCGGGATAGCCTTCGATCAGGTAGGCCCCGAGGGCGGAGACGGCGCGGTGGACGTTGCCGAAGTTGAGCATGTTCGTGCCGGCGCCGGGAAATTCGGGCCGGTCGAGCGGCTGCGGTTTGCCCGCCTCGGCTTTGGTCACGATCTTGCCGATGGTGCGGCCCCGCATTCCGCCGGTGCCGAAGGCGATGTCGCGGAAAAAGCGGTCGTCGAGTTCGGTCCACGCCCGCGCGGCGAGCAATTCGTCGATGCTCGCGCGGTCGCAATCGGTCGCGGCGGGATCGTTGTAGACGCGCGCGACGTTTTGCTGCGTGGAAGTGAGAAGTTTCGTGGTGGCTTCGTCGGAAAGAGTGAGGGAAGCGGGCATGCCGGAAGTGTAAGCGGAGGAGAGTCCAGAGTAAATCATACGCTGTGGTTTTGTCTGGGAAGGCAGGGGAGGTTTCGCACGGAGAACTGAAGAGGCGACTGCAGAGGGCCGAAGAGGAAAGGCAGGGAGGGTTGATGGAACCAACTTCGGTCCTCTGCCTTCCACCTCTTCAGTCCTCTGTGCGAAATCTGTATCCCTTTCCTTGTTTTCTCCAGCGGGATCAGCAGTAAAACTGCCTCAACAAGCGCGTTTCCAAATGGAGTTTGGGAACGGGGGAATTGGTTGGTTTTTACGCCGACCCGATCAGGATGCCGACGATAAAAACGAGCGTGCCGCCGACGATGACCTGAAAGGCCGCGGAGAGGAGCGGCGTGTCCATGTAGCGATGGCGAATCCAGGCGATGACGGCGAGTTCGACGGCGACAATCGCGACCGCGATGAGCATCGCCCAATGAAAGTTGGAAATCAGGAACGGCAGTGTGTGGCCGATGCCGCCCACGGTGGTCATCAGGCCGCAGACCGGCCCGCGCAGCCACGGTTTGCCGCGCCCGCTGAGGACGCCGTCGTCGGAGAGCGCCTCGGCAAAGCCCATGCTGATGCCGGCCCCGAGCGAGGCGGCCATGCCGACGAGAAACGCGGTCCAGCTTTGATGCGTGGCGAAGGCGGCCGCGAAGACCGGCGCGAGGGTTGAGACGGAGCCGTCCATCAGCCCGGCCAGGCCCGGCTGGACGATTTGCAGGACGAACCGGCGGCGCTGGGATTTGTCCTCCTGCGCGCGTGCGCCGGAGGTCTTTTGCCGCTCGTCCATCTCCCCGGCCAGCTCGTAATGCCTGCTTTCCTCGGCGGCGAGGTCGCCGAGCAATTGCCGCACCGCGGCATCGCCGGTCTGCGCGATGGCCGCCTGGTAAAAGTGGCGCGCTTCGTCCTCCATCGTCTCGATCTCGTTGCGGATCATCGGCACGGTGAGGATTTTATGGAGCCAGAGCGGCCTGCGGGTGATGAAGCCCTTGACGTCCTGGCGGCGGATGAGCGGGATGTGCTCGCCGAATTGTTTCCGGTAAAGCTCGATGAGCCGGTGCCGATGGCCGTTCTCCTCGTCGTGCATCGCCTTGAGCGACTTCGCCGTTTCGGGGTAATCGTTGCCCACGCGCTCGGCGAGATCGGCGTAGATGCGGCCGTCCTCCTCCTCGGCCTGGATGGCCAGCGCAAGGACTTCCGGCACGGTGAGGTCTTTGAGCGTTTTGGGCATGCCCGAAATTATCCGACATCGCAGGGTTGTCGAGCCACCGACTTTTCCATGGGTCTAATATGTCCTATAAGACTTATAAACGGCCTTGCACCTGAACGGGGTCGCCGTATTGTAACGAAACAACGGGGAGCCGGAGAGGCTGAGAGGTTTGCCGGGCTGCATGCTTGCAAACGACCCGATGAACCTGATCCGGGTCATGCCGGCGGAGGGACTAGTGGCGTAGGGCATCTGTGGCACTGTCGTGCGGTGCGCCAATCTCCTCCCCGTTACGATCCGGCGACGTGGAGATTATTTTATGATCCAGCCCCTGAACCCGACGAACACGGAAAATCCCGCGAAGAAACCGGCCGCAAAGAAAACAAGGGGCAAGCCCGCGAAATCGAAAATTCTCCGCGACGTCACCAAGCCATTCCCCAATTCGCGGAAGATTCATGTCGAGGCGCCGGGCGGCAAAGTGGGCGTCGCGATGCGCGAAATCACCCAGGCGCCGACGCGCGATTTCGAGGGAAAACTCACGCAGAATCCGCCGCTTCGCGTTTACGACACGTCGGGCCCCTACACCGATCCCGCCGTGAAGATCGACATTCGCGAGGGACTCAAGCCGCTCCGCGCCGAATGGATCGGGCAGCGCGGCGACACGGAAACCTATGCGGGCCGCGAAGTGGAACCGCGCGACAACGGCTATCTGACCCGGGGCCACGCCGAGTTCGCCAGCCAGCGCGAAACCCGGGGCCGGCTTGAGCCTTTTCCCGGTTTGAAACGCGCGCCCCGTCGATCGGTTTCGGGCGGAAATGTTTCCCAAATGCATTACGCCCGCAAAGGGATCATCACGCCCGAAATGGAATATATCGCGGTGCGCGAGACTTTGGGTCGCCAAAATTTACTGCCCTCCGCAGGAGCTCAAACAGATTTGCGCCATCAGCATCCCGGCGTCGGTTTCGGCGCGCGGCTGAATAACCGCACGCTCATCACGCCCGAGTTCGTCCGCGAGGAGGTCGCCGCGGGCCGCGCGATCATCCCGGCCAACGTGAACCATCCCGAAAGCGAACCGATGATCATCGGGCGCAATTTCCGGGTGAAGATCAACGCGAACATCGGCAACTCGGCCGTCGCGTCGTCGATCGAGGAGGAAGTTGAAAAGATGACGTGGGCGATCCGCTGGGGCGCCGACACGGTGATGGACCTTTCGACGGGCAAAAACATCCACGAGACGCGCGAATGGATCATCCGCAACTCGCCCGTGCCGATCGGCACCGTGCCGATTTACCAGGCGCTGGAAAAAGTCGGCGGACGCGCCGAGGAACTGACCTGGGACCTCTATCGCGACACGCTGATCGAGCAGGCCGAGCAGGGCGTCGACTATTTCACGATCCACGCCGGCGTGCTGCTGCGTTACGTGCCGATGACCGCGCGCCGCGCCTGCGGCATCGTCAGCCGCGGCGGGTCGATCCTCGCGAAGTGGTGCCTGGCGCATCACCGGGAAAATTTTCTCTACACCCGCTTCGACGAGATTTGCGAAATCATGAAGGCGTACGACGTCTCGTTTTCACTCGGCGACGGCCTCCGCCCCGGCGCGGGCGCGGACGCCAACGACGAGGCGCAACTGGCCGAACTGGCCACGCTCGGCGAGCTGACGCAAAAGGCGTGGAGGCACGATTGCCAGGTGATGATCGAAGGCCCCGGCCACGTGCCGATGCAGCTCATCCGGGAAAACATGGAACTCGAATTGAAGCAGTGCGCCGAAGCGCCCTTCTACACGCTCGGGCCGCTGACCACCGACATCGCGCCCGGCTACGACCACATCACCAGCGCGATCGGCGCGGCGATGATCGGCTGGTACGGCTGCGCGATGCTCTGCTACGTCACGCCGAAGGAACATCTCGGCCTGCCGAACAAGGACGACGTGCGCGAGGGGGTGATTGCCTACAAGATCGCCGCCCACGCGGCCGATCTCGCCAAGGGTTTTCCCGGCGCGTCGGAACGCGACAACGCGCTGAGCAAGGCGCGCTTCGAGTTCCGCTGGGAGGACCAGTTCAACCTGGGTCTCGACCCGGAAAAAGCGCGCTCCTTCCACGACGAAACGCTGCCGCAGGAAGGCGCGAAGTCGGCCCATTTCTGCTCGATGTGCGGGCCGCATTTTTGCTCGATGAAAATCACGGAGGACGTCCGAAAATACGCGGCCGAAAAGGGCGTTGCGGAGCAGGACGCGCTGAAGGCGGGCCTGGCCGAGAAATCGCGGGAGTTCGCGGAGAAGGGCAGTGATGTTTACGTGGGGCCGTGATCCATCAGGCGACAGCCATCGACCGCCGCTACATCCCGAAACGAGGAATCGAGCACTCTACTCGAGATTTGACTTGCGCCCCGATCCGTTGAAGTATCTTGCACTGTATGGCCCGCATGTCCAAAGCCAGCCCCAAGCCCGCCGAATACCCGCTCAAAACCAGGGGAAGCCGGCTCGCCGAACAAACGCGCGCGAAAGCCAACCATCTGACCAAAGCCGAGCGGGAGGAACACTTCAAAAAGGCCATGATTTTGATTTATGGCAAAACTCAGGAAGCGGCTGGCTCTCGACACTAACCTGCTGTTCGATCTGGCTTCGGGATCGGACATCGCCCACAGTTTTCGGGAAGCCTTTCAACAAAGGGGTTATTTTCTCGAAGTGGGACCGACGGTTCTTCTTGAGTCCCACTATCTCCATGAACACGGGGCCCCCGCGCAGAGGCATCTGGCCACAACCGTGTTGGCCCGACTCCTTCAGTGGAAAATTCAGCCGTTCGACCTGAGACCCGTCGAGCACGGGATAGCCGAGCAGTTTTGCCTGCGCCTTCATCGCAAAAATCTTCTCCCGGATGAGGAAGTCAATGATGGCCTGATCCTTGCGGAAACCGCTCTGGCGGAAATCCCCGTCTTCGTCACCTCGGACAGGCACCTGCTTAATATCGAAGAAAGCCAGCTCTGCATTTGTTTTGATGATGCCGATTTACCCATGGTATCCTGCTTTCATCCGAGAAGGCTCGTCCAAGCCCTTCGTTGAGATACCGCGCGGTAGCCGAATTGTCACCGGAAAGGCCTTGGAATCGGCCTGCGGCCTGCTTAAGTTGGCTTTCGCGTGAAAGCTCTCCCTCTCGCCCTGCTGGCGCTCGCATTCGCGATTCCCCTGCGCGCCGACAACTGGCTCGAGAATGGAGACTTCATGAACGGCATCGACCACTGGCGCGGCAATGGCAGGTCCCCGGCCGATTTCGCCTCGGACAGCCCTTTCGACAAACCCGATCCCTTCACCAGCAAGGGCCTGATCATTGATCTCAAGCAATCGCATTGGGCCAAGGTCCTGCAGGATTTTCATGGCAAAGGATCGAGCGGAGTTCTCACCATCACCTACATGGTGTCGCCCGATCTCACCTTTTCGAACAAGGGGGAATACTACCAGAACGTGCCGGGTCAAATCGAATACGACGCCTGGGTGCCCTTCAACATGCCGCCCGGCGACTGGGTCGTCTTGATCTCCGATTTCGGCGCCGTCCACGGGCCCTATTACGAAATCAAGCCCAAACTCGGTTCGAGCAACCCGCAAATATTTCAGACCAAAGTCGATCGACTCACTCCCAACGGCGACAAAACGATCACCCTCGCTTTTCCACCCGGCAGCGGGAAACTCGTCATCCTCAGTGTTTCCCTGACCGACCAATAGCCCCGGAATGAATCTCCTGCGGCGCATCCATCTCTATCTGGGCTGTTTCTTCGCGCCCATGCTGCTCTTTTTTTCGATCTCCGGCATCTGGCAGGTTTACGGCCTTCAGTGGGTCAGCGGCCCCAATATCCTGACCTACCTTTCAACGATCCACATGGGGCACAACCTCTTTTTCAAGGACCCGGCGAAGGCCTACAGCTTCACGTCGCCCTACCTCGAATTTTTTGTCGTGCTCATGGCGGCGAGCCTCGTCATCAGCATCATCCTCGGCGTCGTCATGGCGTTCAAATTCGGACGCGGCACCCTGGCGCTGGTCTGCCTGGCCGCGGGCGCGCTGATTCCGCTGATCCTCATCATCGTCTTCGCGCACAAGGTGTAGCGGCGGTCTATGACCGCCGCACTTAATCAGCGTGGCCGCGCTCGTTTTCCCCCCCCGATTATCGTTTTCCCCTCCGCGGCCCCTGCGCCAGGGTGTGTCTTCGAAATAGGACGAGGCCGCGCCCGGAGGGTTGCGGCGCTTTTGGACTGCACCTTTGTTGCTCGTCAGTCACAGACCTTCGGGTATGCTCCTTCCTCGCGCCTCGGTGCAGCCCAAAATCGACTCGCAACGCGGCCTCGTCCTATTTCGAAGACATACCCTAACCTCTCCCCGATGAGCAAAGAGCCGCCGCTTCCCGTCTCCCTCAGCGAACCCCTTGTTCCCGACCCCGCCCGCACCATCGAAGCCGACATCGTCTATCGCGAAACTCCTCCCGGCCATCGCCCGCCCCCCATGCCCGGCCTCCTCTCCGGCATCAACTGGGCCGACCCCGAACTCTTCAGCGTCGCCGCCACCCTCCTCTTCATGCTCCTCGGCGGCTTCGGCCCCGCGCTCGGCCTCTCTTCCGGACTCAAATTCTGGTTCTTCCTCGCCGCCTACCTCGCCGGCGGCTGGCACGGCGCCATCAAAGGCGTCCGCTCCCTCCTCGGCGGCACCGTCGACGTCGACCTCCTCATGATCCTCGCGGCCCTCGGCGCGGCCTACGTCGACCACGCTTTTGAGGGCGCCATGCTCCTCTTCCTCTTCTCCCTCTCCAACACCCTCCAGGAAATGGCCATCGAACGCAGCCGCTCCGCCATCTCCGCCCTCATGAAATTGCGCCCCGAAACCGCCCTCTGCAAACGCGGCGCCGAAACGCTTCTCGTCAAAATCGAAGACCTCCTCGTCGGCGACCGCGTCATCGTCCGGCCCGGTGAAAGCATCCCCGTCGACGGCGTCGTCGTCGAAGGCGCCAGCAGCGTCAACCAGGCCTCCATCACCGGCGAATCGCTCCCCGTCGAAAAAAAACCGGGTGACACCCTCTTCGCCGGCACCCTCAACGAACAGGGCGGACTCGACATGCGCGTCACCAAACTGGCCACCGAATCGACCCTCGCCAAGCTCATCGAACTTGTCGAAAAAGCCCAGGGCCAGAAAGCCTCCACCCAGCGCTTCCTCGAAAAAGGCGAACAGTGGTACGCCCTCGGCGTCATCCTCTTCACCGCCGCCCTCATCGTCGTCCCCATCACCCTTTTCCACCAGCCCTTCCCAGCCACCTTCTACCGCGCCATGACCGTCATGGTCGTCGCCTCCCCCTGCGCGCTCGTCATCAGCACCCCCGCCTCCATCCTTTCCGCCATCGCCGCCGCCGCCCGCCGCGGCGTTCTCTTCAAGGGCGGCGTCTACCTCGAAAAAGCGGCCGCCGTCGACATCGTCGCCTTCGACAAAACCGGCACCCTCACCGAAGGCCGCCCCGTCGTCACCGACCTCCAGGCCATCATCCAACCCGGTTACAGCGACGAGCAGGTCGCCTGCTCGCAGGAGGAACTCCTCTGGCTCGCCGCCGCCGTCGAGGCCCGCAGCGAACATCCCATCGCCCGCGCCATCGTCGCGGAGGCCAAACGCCGCTTCATGCC
Organism: Methylacidiphilales bacterium; assembly: GCA_035948935.1. Classification (GTDB taxonomy): domain Bacteria; phylum Verrucomicrobiota; class Verrucomicrobiia; order Methylacidiphilales; family UBA1321; genus JABDGH01. Next base: position 106,501 of record DASZIP010000012.1, read on the forward strand.
CGTCGAGCGGTGCGTCAAATTCCAATCCGTCGCCGGCCACGGCGTCAGCGCCGAAGTCGCCGGCCGCCGCGTCGCCGTCGGCAACCTCAAGTATTTCGACGGCTACGAATCGCCCGAACGGACCGCCCTCGAACAGCAAATGAACCTCCTCCACGACGCGGGCAAAACCGGAATGCTCGTCGGCGAAATCCTCGGCGAGGAACGCCAGCCCACCGTCCGTTACCTCGGCTTCATCGCCGTCGCCGACAAAGTCCGCGCCGAAGCCCCCGCCGTCATCGCCCGCCTCCGCGCCCTCGGCGTCAAACGCATCGCCATGCTCACCGGCGACGGCCCCCGCGTCGCCGCCGCCGTCGCCAAAGCCTGCGGCGTCGATGAAGTCCACGCCGACCTCCTCCCGCAGGACAAAGTCCGCGTCATCGCCAAACTCAAAGAGGCCGGATGCACCGCCATGGTCGGCGACGGCGTCAACGACGCCCCCGCCCTCGCGACCGCCGACGTCGGCATCGCCATGGGTGCCGCCGGCACCGACGTCGCCATGGAAACCGCCGATGTCGTTCTCATGAGCGACGCCCTCGACGGCATCCCCTTCACCCTCGCCCTCAGCCGCCGCACCCGCACCGTCGTCTCCCAGAACCTCGCCTTCGCCCTCGCCGTCATCGTCGTTCTCATCATCAGCGCCCTCGGCTTCAACCTCCCGCTCCCCCTCGGCGTCGTCGGCCACGAAGGCAGCACCGTCCTCGTCTGCCTCAACGGCCTGCGCCTCCTCAGGTTTCAATGACCGCTGCCGACGGAATTCAATCCTCGATCACGCTAAACGGATCTAACCCAAACACGCGTCCGAGATAGGCCAGGGCTCCCTCGTATTCATCCGATCGGTCCGGGGGATGAATCGACTCGTAGGGCGAAATGTTGGCGAAGAGGAAAACGGCATAGCTCGGACCGTCGCGGAGCGGGCACTGGCAGTACGCGTTTTCATCCCCCGACTCGAAGCAGGGGAAATAACCATTCGCCTTCTCGGCCTCGACGATGGGCAGCTCATTGTCGCCCGGATGACGGCTGACGAACTGGCGCATCGTCCCTGGAGGCGTGAAGAGGATCTTGATGACTACACGCGTCTGCCGGGCATGGGCTATCCGCTGGTTGAAGTTGGCCTTTGAACTTGAAGAAACATCCGGCAAGAGACTGAACGACTTCACAGAGGTGAGGACGTAACCGCCGGACGTGGTGGCGACACGCCAACCCGGACCGACGGCGCTCTGCAGGACGGGGCCGAGATTGTCGCGATTGGGCATCGGCTTTTCAGGCCAGGCGAGAGGCCAGGCGACGGCGGGAGAAAGCAGGAGAAGGTAACAAATGATCAGCCGCAGCATGGGGAAACTATGTTAGGCGGTCATTTTTTCGTCAACACGGAATGCTTTCCTCGTTCCCAAACTCCATTCCCGCGCAACTTTGTTGCCTTCTCTCTGCCTTCCCCTCTTCCCCCACCTCTTCAGCCCTCTGTGCGAAACCTCCCCCTGCCTTCTTCATGTCTTCCTGTCAAAAATTCTTTCTCAAAACCATTGACGTATCTCGATACGTGGATGTAATGGCTGGTAGAGCACCTATGTCCTACCGCGCCCTCTGGCAGACCCTCCACGACCCCACCCGCCTCCGCATCCTCGCCCTCCTCGAAGAGGAGGAACTCTCCGTCGCCGAACTCCAGGAAATCCTCCACCTCGGCCAGTCCCGCATCTCCACCCACCTGGCCCATCTCCGCCGCGTCGGCCTCGTCCAGCCCCGCCGCGAAGGCAAGCGCACCTATTATTCCCTCGTCAAAAAACTCGGCCGCGAAACCCGCCAGATACTCGACTCCGCCCTCCTCACCCTCGCCGAAGTGCCCGGCGCCAAAGCCGATTCGTCCGGCCTCAAACTCATTCTCGAAAAACGCCGCACCACCGCCAGAAAATACTTCAACCGCGTCGCCGGCCGCCTTGGGAAAAGTTTTTGTCCCGGCCGCACCTGGACCGAGATCGGCCCGCTCCTCGCCCAACTCGTCCCCCGCGCCGTCGTCGCCGATCTCGGCGCCGGCGAAGGCTGGCTCTCCCAACTCCTCGCCCGCCGCGCCGAGAAAGTCATCGCCGTCGACAACTCCCCGAAAATGGTCGCGTTTGGCCGGGCCGAGTCGAAGAAGAAAGGCATCGCCAATCTCGAATACCGCCTCGGCGATCTCGCCGCCCCGCCAATCCCCGCCCGCAGCGTCGACATCGTGATCCTCAGCCAGGCGCTCCACCACGCCGCCAATCCCCAGCAGGCCCTCGCCGCCGCGGCGAAGCTCCTGCGCAAGGGCGGCCGCCTCGTCGTCCTCGACCTCAACCAGCATCACTTCGACCAGGCCCGCGAACTCTACGGCGATTACTGGCTCGGCTTCAGCGAGGCCGACCTCCGCGCGTGGCTCGCCGCCGCCGGCCTCCGCGACATCGAGGTCCAACTCCTCACCCCCGAAGTCGAGCCGCCCCACTTCCAGCCGACCCTCGCCGGCGGCGTCGCCGAGTGAATTGAGAGAGGCGGCACTCCGCCATGGACATCCTTCTGACCGGAATGTAGGTTGAGATATGCAAATTCATATCAGCCCCCGCGATGTCAAGCTGACACCGGCGATTCATTCGTATGTGGCACAGAAGATCGAAAGCCTTGAGCATTTCGGATTGAACCTCATCGGCGCCCACGTGGCGCTCTGGCACGACGACAAGCGCGCCTTCAAGCACGCCTTCGTCGTCAAGGTCCACCTCGCCCTGCCGGGGCCTGATATCCACGCCGAGGACCACGGCCACGATCTTTACCAGGCCATCGACGTGGTCACCGACCGCCTCGCGGAGCAACTGCGCCATCGCAAAAGCCGGCTGGTGAAAGGCTCGCGCGAAAGAAGCCGCAAGGCAAAAATCCGCCGCCAGGTCGCGGTGGCTTAAACATGCCGCCGTGGGCGGCAAAAGCGGCATTTGTGCCGAAACTGCCTCTCGACAAGAAAAGGGGCTGCGGTTAAACCTGTCGGGCTTAACCTGAAAAACCACTGCTTTGAGCACACCCACCCCTCCCTCCGTTCATAACCGGGCCAACCCGTACAAGGCCCGCCTCACCGCCAATTATTCCCTTTCGGCCGAAGGTTCCAACAAGGACACCCGCCACATGGTCGTTCATCTCGGGGCGAGCGGCATCACCTACGTTCCGGGAGATTCGCTTGGCGTCGTGCCGCGCAATTTTCCGGGGACGGTCGACGAGCTCCTGCCGCATCTCGGCCTCGATCCGGCGGCCCCGGTTGCGCAGTCGGCGGGCACCGTGCCGCTGCGCGACGTGCTCATCCACCAGTATATCCTCAATCGCGTCAGCAAGAAATTCGTCAAGGCCGTCCTGGAAAAATTGCCCGAGGGTGGCAAAAAACAGGCGCTCGCGGAGATCGTCGCCAGCGACGAGGCGTTCGAGGACTACATCTTCACGCGCGACTACACCGACGTCCTCATCGACTACCCGGTGCAGTTCGCGGCGGCCGAATTTCTGCCGCTCGCCAACAAAATCGCGCCGCGGCTCTATTCGATCGCCTCCTCGCCCAAGGCGCATCCCGGCGAGGTGCATCTCACCGTCGCCGTGGTGAAGTATCACACGCACGGCCGCGACAAGTACGGCATCGCTTCGGGCTACCTCTCGCACGGGCAGGACTTGAACAGGGACGAAATTCCGGTCTACATCCAGCCGACGAAACATTTTCACATGCCGCCGCCGGACGCGCCGATGATCATGGTCGGGCCGGGCACGGGCATCGCGCCGTTCCGCGCGTTTCTCGAGGAGAGGGAAATCGACGGCGCGAAGGGAAAGAGCTGGCTCTTCTTCGGCGACCAGAAGCGGGCGTGCGATTTTCTCTACGAAGCGCAGTTTGCCGATCTCCAGCGCAAGGGCGTGCTGACGAAGTTTGACACCGCCTTCTCGCGCGACCAGGCGGAGAAAATATACGTGCAAAACCGGATGCACGAGAACGCCGCCGAATTGTGGAAGTGGCTCCAGGAGGGCGCCTACTTCTACGTCTGCGGCGACGCCAAGCGAATGGCGAAGGACGTTCACCAGATGCTCATCACCATCGCGCAGGAGCAGGGCGGCCTCTCGCCCGAAGCGGCCAAGGAATATATCGAGGTGACGTTTGCGAAAACGGAGAAGCGGTATCTGAAGGACGTGTATTGATTTCTGCGGAGAACCGCAAATTCACGACGACGAGCCGAGCGTCGTCTCGACGACGTAGTTGAGGAGGCCGCGCCGGTTCTTTTTCGCGAGGACGAATTGCCGCGCGGCGTCGGACATCCGTTGCAGGCGGTCGTTGTCGCTCAGCGCCTCTTCCACGATCCGCTCGAAGTGGTCGCCCATGTAGGAAAAGTAGAAGGCGTGCTCGTCGGGAAGCAGCGGGTCGTGCACCTGCGTGTAGGGCCAGCTCATCAGGGGAACGACGCCGGAGGCTGCGACCTCGTACTGGCGCCAGGTTTCGCCGCCGAAGCTTTCGATGCAAACGGCCAGCTTCGCGCGCTGCAACATCTCCATATATTCGTCGGAGGGGAGCAATTCCCTCGGCGTCTGGACGCGGTACCGGCCCGACATCCGCTCGCATTTTTCGCGGATCATGCGCCGGAGCGGGTTGTTTTCGTGGCCGCTCAAAAGGATGTCGACGTCGCGGTCCTTCATGGGGCGCGCGGCGGGGACGAACCGGCTTTCATCGAGGCCCAGGCTCATGGGCCGCAACTTCGCCTCGTAGGGCTTGATTTTCTTTTCCGTGTAATAGTTTTGCAGCGGCATCAGCGCGCGCCTCGGCCAGTACATCAGGTCTTTCTTGAAATAGAGCTTCGCCGCCGCGAGCAGGCGCAGGTCCCAGGGAAAGATGTAATGGCCGTCGCGCGAGTCGATCACGGCCAGCGGCGTTTTGCTTTTCCCATACCGGACCATCCACGGCGCCCACCACGAGTCGAGCCGCCGATGCTGGTAGGTGAAGAGCCGGAGGGCGAGGCTGGCCGTGGTGGCCCAGCCCTTGTTGCCGGGAAAAGGGGACCGGTTGATGTTATTGGCCAGGACGAGATCAAACTTCCCTTCGTCGACCTCTTTTCTCAGATGGAGCAGGCGGCGATAACCGGCCTGCTGTTGGGGAAGGCCCGCGGCGGAAACAAGCTCGATTTCAAAATCGGGATGACCGGCGAACGCCATTTCATAGATGTGCGCGAAATCGTAGCTGCTCCACAAAAGCAAGAGTCTCTTTTTCCGGGACGGCATCGGGCAGCCAGTCTGCCGCGCCTCGAACCGGTGTCAATTCCCGCTCGTTGCGCCGCATATTTCGGCGTGACCCGCGCCGACTTTTCGGACAGCCTCGCCCCGACGCCGTGAAAAAAGTTCTACAAATCGATTTCAGCGGTCCCTGGGACCGCGGGGGCTGCCTCTCCCACATCACGCGCGCCTGGGTGCGGAACTCGCGCAATTACGAGCAGTATTTCGCGAGCTGGGCCGGCGCGAATTATCGCGGGGAGATGGAGGGCCGCCCCCACTTCGGCTTCTACGAAAACGCGCGGGCCAATCGCATTTTCAATAAAATCCTGCACCTGAACAAATGCTGCTTTTTCACCCTGACTCCGATCATCGAGGAGCTGAAGCCCGACATCCTCCATTTTCACAACCGGCACGATCTGGTCGACCAGGTCGTCGCCGGGCTCTCCTACCGGCCCAAGGTCGTCTGCATTTATCACCAGTGCTACAACAAGCTTTTCATCCCCGCCTCCTCCGACCTGCTGATCGGCGTCGGCAAATGGGTCGTGGCGTGGATCGACCGAAAGGCGAACCCCGACCAGCCGCTGGCCGTCCTCCACAACCCTTTCCGGAAAGTCCCCGTTCTTCCGCGCAAGGAACCGCCCAAGCCGCTTTTCCTCAACTACGCGAACAACCGCAAGGCGACGCGGAACCTCTTCGCCGCCGTCGAAACGCTGCGCGCGGAAGGCTTCGACTTCGACCTCCGCGCGGTCGGGCACGTCTTCCCCGACCTGCCCGTTCCGAAGGGCGTGAGCGTCGCAAAATTTCTGCCGCAACCCGAATTCCTCGATGTCGCCGCGCAGGCCTCGGCCTATATTTGCGCGACTTACGCCACGCCGTTTTCCGTCGCGGTGGTCGAGGCGATGGCGCGCGGGACGCCGGTGATCTGTCCGTGGGACATCGGCGCCCTCGACCTTCTCCCGCCCGATTGTGTGATCAGCTACGAATCGCACAGCGCGACCGCGATGGCCGATGCGATGCGGCTTTTCCTGAAGATGCCGGAAAAAGAGCGCGCCGCGATGGCCGGGCGGGCGCTCGAGGCCGCCTCGGCCGCTTACGACGAGGCGCGGCTGACGCAAAGGCTCGAGCATCTTTACGACACCCTATATCTCGAGGGTCACCGCCAGATGCGTCCGCGGTCCTGACCCCTGCCTTCAACCTCTTCAGCCCCTCTGCAGTCCTGCGTGCGAAATACTTCCCCCTTCCCTCGTCCCCAAATCCAAAATAAAATTTCGCGCAAACGGGAAAAACCTCCAATCAACACGCCTCCATATCCCCCGCCGTCACCGTTTCCACTTCGCCCGAATTCCTCCGCAACAGCAACGCTCCCGACTCGTCCAGCCCCAGCGCCTGCCCGTGCTTCCGGCCCCGCGCCGTCGTCAGCGTCACCCGCTGTCCCAGCGTCAGGCTGCTCGCCGTCCACGCCTCCCGCGCCTCCTCGAAAGGCCGGCTGAGCCGCCTCTCCAGTCCTTGCAGCAAAGCCACCAGCACATCCGCCCGCCGATAGGCCTGCCCCGTCGCCAGATAGAGCGAAGTCGCCAGCCGCCGCACCTCCGGCGAAAAATCCCCCGCTTCCTGCCGCACATTCACCCCGATCCCCATCACCGCGAAAGCCATCCGCTTTCCCTTCGGTTCCGTCTCGATCAACAACCCTCCCAGCTTCCGGCCGCCCGCCATCAGGTCGTTTGGCCACTTGATCTGCGGACGCAGACCCGAAACCGTCTCCACCGCATCCACCGCCGCCACACTCCCCAGGATCGTCAGCTTCCCCGCTTCCGTCATCGGCAGATCGGGCCGCAGAACAATCGAAACGTAAAGCCCCCGGTCCGGCGGCGACTCCCAACTCCGGCCCAATCGTCCGCGTCCCGCCGTCTGCCGCGACGCCGCCACCACGAACCCGCCCCGCGCGCCCTTGCGCGCCTGCTCCCGCGCCACCTCGTTTGTCGACGACGTCTCCGCCAAAAGAAGCGGGTCCCACGCCGGCACCGGCGAATTCTTCCGCGCCGGACAGCGCCCCACGATCTCCTCCGCGCACCAGATGTCCGGCGGTTCGCGCAACCCGACGCTTCCCTGCGGATGAAATTCAATCGGATAGCCCGCCTCGATATAAGGCGCCAGCCTCCGCTCCAGCTCGTTCGTCGGCAGCCTCGCCGCCCGGGCCAGCTCGCGCCGCGAAACCAGATGGCCCCGGGTCGAAAGCAACGCTCCCAGTAACGCGCCATCCTGCTGCCGGTTCGAACTCATAAGGCTGTATAGAAGCCATCCTGCTCCGTTGAAATCATCATTTTCAACACGACAACATCAAAACTCTTTCCCTGCCTCCTTCATTCTTGCGTTCTCCGCGTTCTTTTGCCGCCGATCGAATCCCAATCGCAAAACTTGCCAAATCCGCCGCGCGGGGCACCTTGGATTCCATGATCGTCCAACTCATCGCCACCAACCGTCCCGGAAGCAACACCGCCAAAGTCGCCGCGCACGTCGCCGGGATTTACGCCGCCAAGGGCGCCCCGCTTCACGTCGTCGACCTCCACAAACTTCCGCCCGACATTTTCGCTCCGTCGAGCTACGCCGAAAAGCCGGCGAGCTTCGCCCCGTTTCAGGACGCCATGTCCAAGGCCCGCGGCTTCGTCGTCGTCACCCCCGAATACAACGGCGGCTTTCCCGGCGTCTTCAAATACTTCATCGACATGCTCGAATTTCCCGGGACCTTCACCGGCAAGCCCTTCGCCTTCGTCGGCCTCTCGGCCGGCATGGGCGGCGCCGTGCGCCCGATCGAGCAGTTCTCAACCCTCGTCACCTATCTTCGCGGCATCATCTATCCGGGCGCCGTCAACATTCCGGGCATCCACGGCCATCTCAACGAATCCGACCGCCTGAAAACCCCCGAGATCATCGAGCGGATCGAGAAGCAGGCCGACGGCTTCCTCAAGTTTGTCGAGAAAGTAGGCAAATAAATCTCCTCGATGTGCTCGACGGACTAAAAAATAGAGCCCGGAAGCCATTTAAGCCAAACCGGCTCCGCCGTCGGCTGCCGCCACGAAATCCCTTACCTGATGTCCCAGCCGAGCGGCATCCGGGCATACGCGCCCATCGGATCGTTGAATTCCTGGAGCGACTTGAGATCGCTCTTCATCTCCAGGAATTCGCGGGTGAGGGGATCGGCCTTCGCCCGCGTCACCGGCTCTTCCTGCTGGCTGAAGAGTTGCGCGAGCGACTCGGCGAAGGTCACCTGTTCCGGATATTCCTTCACATGGTAATCCCCCATGCCGGTGCCGAGCCGGGCTTGCCGGGCCGCGTAGGTGATGGCGTCGTCCAGGCTGCCGATTTCATCGACAAGCTTCAGATCGAGCGCCTCGCTCCCCGCCCAGACGCGCCCCTGCGCGATCGTATCGATCCCATTTGCTCCATCACGGGGGATATGGCGGCTGTCGGAGACTTTATCGAGGAACTTTTTGTAGAGATCGTCCACGCGCGCCTGGGCCAGCGCCAGTTCCGCGGCGGTTTTGGGCCGGGAGACGGTTTCAAAATCGGCGTACGCGCCGGTCTTCGCCGCGTCGAAAGTGACGCCGACGCTGTTGGCGAGCTTCTCAAAATCCATGAACATGCCGAAGACCCCGATCGAGCCGGTCAGCGTGTTCGGCTCGGCGAAAATCCGGTCGCCGTAGGTCGAGACCCAGTAACCGCCCGAGGCGGCGTAGTTGCCCATTGAAACGATCACCGGTTTCTTGCTTGCCTTGAGCGCGAGAATTTCGTGCTGGATCTCCTCCGAGGCATAGGCGCTGCCGCCGGGACTGTTCACGCGCAGCACGACGGCTTTGACGTCCGGGTCCTTGCGCAACTCGCGCAGTTCCGCCGCGAATCGGTCCCCGCCGATATTGGTCAGATCGCCCCAGCCGTCGACGATTTCGCCTTCGAGATAGAGCACCGCCACGACGTTGTCGCTGCCCCGCTCGCCGATGAGCCGGGGCGTGCGGCTTGTGTTCATGTAGTCGCCGATGGAGACTTGTTTGAAGGGGAGCGGAATCCGGTCGTAACCGCTGGCGGGCGCGACTTTGCCGAGGTCGTTGAGCACATCGCTAAAATAGGCGAGCTTGTCGACCAGGTGCGCCGCCAGGGCGTGCTCGGGGAGGATGTAACCGTCGGTATCGACGAGTTGCTGGAACGCGACCGGATCGACGGAGCGGCTGTCGGCCACCGCCGACACGAAATTGCCCCAAAGATCGTCGATGAGCTTTTGCGTTTCTTCGCGGTCGGCATCGCTCATTTTCATCACGGTGAACGGTTCGACCGCCGACTTGTACTTGCCGACGCGGGTCACCTGCACGTCGACGCCGTACTTGTCACAGGCCCCCTTGAAATAGGTCTTCACCACGGCAAGGCCGGGTGTTTCCATTTCGCCGTAGGGATTCATGTAAATGACCGAGGCCGCCGAGGCGACGTAGTAATCGCGCGTGGTGGGGGCCTCGAGATAGGCGTAGACCTGCTTGGGGGTTTTGCCGCCGCCTTTCTTGAAGTCGATGATCGCCTCGCGCACCTCTTTCAGGCAGGCGTAGCCGGTGCCGAAGTCGGCCGGCTCGAAGGAGCCGACGATCAGCATGCCGGTGATCCGGTCGTCGAGGGCGGCCTTTTTCAGCGCGTTGACGAGGCGATGCAGCGGCACGCTCTTGGTGTTGTTATTGCTTAAGGCATTGGTGAGCGGATCGGTCGGCGTGGCATGTTCGGGCGAATCGGTCACGTTCATCGAAAGGTCGAAGACGAGGATCGATCCCCGTTCGATGGTGAGCAGGTGCTGGCCCTTGGAACCGGCGGAGAAGGAGGCGATGATGAGAATCAGCAGGAGCAGCATCGGGCCTCCGAAGACGACGAGCAGGGCGGCCAGGTTGGCGAAAAACGTGATGAAGAACTGTTTCATAGAGGCGAAGGGAAGGCGTTCCGTTATCTTAGGGATGAGAAGGGAAAAGACAATGGATTTGCGCCAGCCGCGGGCCGGATGGACAAAACGTAAGGAAGAGACAGGCTGTTAAGCCTTTCCTTGTAAACAGGAAGAGTCCGATGGAGCGTGAGAAACCATTTGCCAAAACAAGGAGCATGTTTATTTTATGTCCCATGAGGAAAATGAATGTAACCACCCTGCTGCCCGCGCTCAGTCCCGGGAGGCTCAAAGTCCTTTTAACCTGTCTGGCTTTCGTGACGGTCCTCTCGCTTCTGCGAGCGGCGGCCGGAACCGATATGAACGAGATCACGCCGCCGTCGTGCTCCTCGTGCGAAAAGGACTGGACGATTGAACTCGGCTCCGGTGCGGCATGGTCCAATGTCCGCAGCGGGCAACCCAACCAGGCCTACACCATCGTGCCGGTGAGCCTGACGGCGAGCCTGAAGCTCGACGACGTCAGCCTCGACAATTTCATGGGCGGCTGGCTGCGCGGCTATTCGGAATTCTATTTCTCCGGCGAGTATGACCAGATCGTTCACGGGCCGGAAAATCACTTTGAGGGCCTGATGGTGGGTCCGCGCTACAATTTCGTGCAGCCGGGCTGGAGGATCATTCCCTTTGTCGAGGGCGGCGTCGGGCTCGGTTTTGCGGATGCCAATCCGGCGAAGGGCGGGCTGGGACAGGACTTCAACTTCACTTTCGATTGCGCGGCCGGGGCCCGATACAACATCTCCGAAGACTTCTTCGTGCGTCTGGCGGTCGTTTACCAGCACGTTTCCAACGCCGGGCTTTCGGAGCCGACGAACCCGAATCACCCGATCGACGCTCTCGGGCCGAAGCTCTCGTTCGGGTATTCGTTTTAATGGGTGGGGACGGCGGTCCCCTGCCGTCCCATTATTTATTCATGGGACGCGAAGGGACTCGCGTCCCCACCTTCCTTTTTTCAATAATTCCTCTTTTCTCGTTTCGCGGGCTTGGCATTATCATCGGCCATGAGTCATCTTCCTTTGGCCGGCAAGACCGGCGTTATTTTCGGCGTCGCCAACAAGCGGAGCATCGCGTGGGCCATCGCGCAGGCATGGCATCAGGCGGGGGCCAAACTCATTTTCAATTACCAGGGCGAGCGGCTCAAAGACAACGTGGAGGAACTGGCCGGCACGTTTGGCGCGGAGACGCCGATTTTCCCCTGCGACGTCGGGTCGGATGAGCAGATCGAAAGTTTTTTCGGCGAGGTCAAAAAGCGAACAGACCGGGTCGATCTGCTGCTGCACAGCGTCGCCTTCGCGCCGCGCGAGGCGCTGACGGGCGAGTTCATCCACACGACCCGGCAGGCCTATTCCATCGCGCACGACATCAGCGCCTACTCGCTGGTCGGGTTGACCCGCGCGGCGCTACCGTTGATGGAAAAGAACGGCGGCAGCATCATCGCGATGAGTTATCTCGGCGCGGCGCGCGTCGTGCCCCACTACAACGTCATGGGCGTGGCGAAGGCGTCGCTCGAGGCCTCGGTCCGTTATCTCGCGTACGATCTCGGCCCGAAAAAAATCCGCGTGAACGCGATCAGCGCCGGGCCGATGAACACGCTCGCCGCGCGCGGCGTGGGCGGTTTTACGGAGATGCTCAAGCATTACGAGGCCCACGCGCCGCTGAAGCGCAACGTCGAGCTCGAGGAATTGGGCGCTACGGGCCTCTTTCTGGCCAGCGACGGCGCCGCCGCCATCACGGGCCAGACGCTCTATGTCGATTCCGGCTTCTCGGTCATGGCGATGTGACCTGCGGTCGGCAGCTCCTGCGGAGGGCAGTTTTGGGCGCTCCGGTGGAGCGCCTCATTTCACAGACCTATGAGTGATTCACTTTTGCTTTGGGACATCGACGGGACGCTGGTCTACATGGATCGCGCGGGCGAGCGGTCGCTGCTCATCGCGATTCGCGAGTTGTACGGACGCGATCTCGGCGCGCATCTGCCGGTCGATCTGCGCGGGCGCACCGACACGTCGATCCTGCGCGATCTGCTGACGTTTCTCGAAGTGCCGGCGACGCCCGGCGAGGAAGCCCGTTTTCGCGCGGCTTATCTCGATCTCCTGCCGACGACGCTGCCGCTCGTGCGACCCCACATCAAGCCGGGCGTCACTCAGGCGCTCGATGCTATCCATGCCCACCCGGAAATCCATCAGGGATTGCTCACCGGGAACCTCAAGGAGGGCGCGCGGCTGAAACTTTCGCATCTCGGTCTCTGGCGCTATTTCGAATTCGGCGCGTTTGCCGACGACAGCTCGATCCGCGACGAACTCGGGCCGTTCGCGCTGGCCCGCGCGGAGGAATCGCTGGGGATCAAGTTTCCGCCCGAGCGCGTCTACATCATCGGCGACACGCCGCACGACATCGCGTGCGGCAAGGCCATCGGCGCGAAAACCATCGCGGTCGCGACGGGCGCGTTCAGCGTCGAGCAATTGTCGGCGCTGAATCCGACGCACACGTTCAAGGATTTGTCGGATACCGAGGCGTTATTGAAGGTGATTCTCTAACGTCTATGCTTCACCCGTTATGATTACTCACTATGTCGAGGCTCATCACTAGCTTCCGCCTCAAGAGTATATTGACGCTGTGATGCAAGCCGAAGGCTTGCTACAATTGTAGCCGGTGGTTGAGCGTAGCGATACCACCGGAATTGTGGCACGATGAACCTACCCTGGAGGGGTAGCACAATGTCTTCGACCTATCTTAGTCTCCATTATCACATCGTCTTCTCGACAAAAGGACGCGCACCCATCATCGCTCCAGCTTGGCGTCGGAATTTGCACAAATATTTGGCCGGAACAAGTTCGGGACTCGGTGCGCTCTGCGAGATCGTGGGTGGAACGGCAGACCATGTTCACCTTTTGGTGGAACTTCGCGCAACTCACACTCTTTCGGATTTCATGCGCGAAATAAAGAGGACGTCTTCCACTTGGGTGCATTCGGATATGTCCAAACCCGAGTTTGCCTGGCAGGAGGGCTACGCGGCATTCACCGTGAGCGCTTCAGCCATCGATGAAGTGCGGCGATATATCGAAAATCAAGAGGAACACCATCGGGAACGAAGTTTTCTGGAGGAACTCAGAATCATGCTCCAGCGCTCCGGGGTAAAATTTAACGAACAATATTTGGACTAAGATCAAGCCAGGAACGGTGCTATCCCTACCGGGATAGGCTCATTTTGGAATCGAACCGGTGGTATCGCCCGCGGCGGGCTCAACCACCGGCTACGATTGTCGCAAGCCTCCGGCTTGAAATATCACGAATAGACCCGGCCCCAATGGACATCGAGGCGCTTGGTGACGTAGGCGCGGACGGCGCGGAGGACGCATTTGGTTTCCAGCGCCTGGCCCCGCTTCACGATACCGCCGAGCGGTTCGTTGCTGCGGACAAAAAGCGCCTCCTGCGCGATGATGGGGCCTTCGTCGAGGTTGGGCGTGACGAAGTGGGCGGTGACGCCGACGACCTTGACGCCGCGTTCGTAAGCCTGGCGGTAGGCGTTCGCGCCGGGGAAGGCGGGCAGGAGCGAGGGATGGATGTTGATGATCTTGTTTTTCCAGCGCCAGACGAAATTGGGCGAGAGGATTTTCATGAACCGGGCGAGGACGATGAAATCGACTTCGTGCTTTTCGAGCAGCTTGAGGACCTGTTGTTCCGCCTTGGCGCGATTGTTGAAGGGCACGTGACAGAAGGGGAGACTGCTCCGGCGCGCGAGCGGCGCCAGGCCGGGCCGGTTGCCGATGACGACGACGGGCCTCGCGCCCAAAGCGGCGGGCGATTTCGCGAGCAGCCCTTCGAGCACGTGCGGTTCCTTCGTGACGAAGATGGCGAGCCGTTGCGGACCCACCGGCGCAAAGTGGACTTTGGTTTCCATTTTGAGATCGCGGGCGGCCTCCCTGACGCCGTGCTCGATTTCGGCCCGGTCGAAGCGGGCGGGCGTCCACGAAGCTTGGAGGGTCATGCTGAACTGGCCGCGGGTGACCTGTTCCTCCATCGCCTCGATATTGGCGCCCAACTGGAAGAGAAGCTGGGTGATCCGGGCGATGACACCGGCTTTGTCGTGTCCGATCAGGGTGATCGTCGCTAAATGCTTGGCCATGCCGGAGGCTATAGCATTTTCAAAAATAATGTAGCCGCAAATTCGCCTCTGTTGGCCCGGAGGGCCGACGGAGATTAGCCGGTGGTGCCAACCACCGGTAGGGCGTAACAAAACAAACCGCCCCGGCGGGGCGGGGGAAATTCGGAAGGTAAATCGTCCACCGCCCCATCCGGGGCGGATGAATCTGGCGATATGACCGGTGGCTTGTGCCACCGGTTAATATCTTTTCGGCCCTCCGGGCCGACTTGAGACGCCCCTCCAAGCCCTTCGCTTATTTTAGGCAAATCAAAAAATTAAGATTGCCCTTTGTGGGGGTTGGTGTAGTAATGTGGGTCGTTGTGGCAGAAGAAATTAGATAGTGGGTACATATTATGTCAACCGAGGTTCGCGCATCGTATACGGATTCCTTTGGTCATGCTTTTGATTCCAAGGGCCGCATCACCGTGCCCGCGGAGTGGCGTCAACCTTCGTTCGAGGCGAGCCTCTTCATCCTGCCCTCTTCGGACCGGTGCCTGAAGGTCTATCCGGCCTCGTGGCTCGGACGCCTCCAGGAACAGGTTTTGCAGTTGAAGATGGCCGACCCGATGCGCCTGGGCGTCGAAATTCTCGCGAGCAAAGTCCAGAGCGCGACCTTCGATACGCAGGGCCGGATCATGGTGAAGGAGAAACTGCGGGACGGCGCCGGACTCAAGAAGGAGGCCGTGCTGGTCGGACGGCTCGATCATTTTCAGATTTGGGACAAGGCCGTTTGGGAGAAGAAGGACACCGCGGCGATGACAGTGGAGGAGGCGCTGAGCGCAATCGGCCTATGATTGTCCCACACGAATTTCGGAGGGACCGCCCGGCGAATGCCGGAACGGTTCGGAAACAAACGAGGATGTAGCGATGCCCTTTTTCCTCGTCATTACCCAACGGCATCGGCGGCGGTTCGTCCGGCGTCCAACCAGAGGTAAAACAAGGAATATGGAAATCAAAATCAAAGGTCTTGTGCGCAGGCAATTGGTCTATGGATTCGAGGCGGAGAAAGATGCCGAGGGGCAGATAATCGGTTCCTCGGTGGTCAAACTGGCCCGGCGCAACGCCTTTGAGCTGGTGGGGTTGAAGCGGCCGGCGCTGGCTCCCGCCTGGCGCTGGAAAATGAGTTGAAAGGCGCGGGCGGTCCGGAGGGAGAAGGGCACATCCCGGTCCTCCTGGCGGAGGTGCTGGCGGCGGCGAGGGTGCAGCCGGGGCAGAGATGGGTTGACGGGACGTTTGGGCGCGGCGGTCATTCGCGCGCGCTGCTGGAAAAAGGGGCGGCGGTCCTCGGGCTGGACCGGGACGGTGAAGCGGCGGAGGCGGCGCGGGCGCTGGAGGCCCGATGGCCGGGACAGTTCAGATGGAAACAACGGAATTTTAAGGATTTGAAAACATGTTGCAAAGAAGAAGGCTGGGACAAGGTGAATGGAGTCCTTCTGGACCTCGGAGTTTCGTCGCCGCAATTGGAGAGCCCGGAGCGGGGCTTCAGTTTTCGCGCCGAGGGCCCGCTCGACATGCGGATGGATGCGGAGGGCGGCGGGCCGACGGCGGCCGATCTGGTGAACGAACTTTCTGAAGAGGAATTGACACGGCTTTTTTATGAACAAGGAGGAGAACGAGAAGCAAGGCGGATCGTCCGGGCCCTGGCGGCCCGTCGTCGACGCGCGCCCTTTCGCACGACGACCGATCTGGCAGTGGTGGTGGCCGAGACGCTTCCGCACCGACGAGCTGGGGGAATACATCCGGCAACGAAGGTTTTCCAAGCTCTACGAATCGCCGTCAACCGAGAACAGGAGGCGCTTCTAGCGGCCCTGCCGCAAGCGGTCGAAATCATGCAACCCGGAGCCATCATGGCCGTCATCAGTTTCCATTCCGGAGAAGACCGGGTGGTGAAGCAATTTCTGCGCGAGCGCGCCTCCGAGTGGCTCGACACGCCGAAACATCCCAACACCGTGCCGAATCCGAAACACCATTTGCGGGACGTGAGGCGCTACCTGCCCGGCGAAGAGGAAATGGAGAAAAATCCGCGCGCCCGCAGCGCCCGCCTGCGCGTCGCCGTCCGCAACGAGGAGATCATTTCATGAGCCGCAATCGCATGAAAAACAGCCAGTCGCTGCACTGGATGGGCGTCATCAAATGGATCCTCATCACCGGCCTGCTCGCCAGCCTGGGCCTTTGCTACATCATCTGCAAAAACCAGAACCTGCGCCTGGCTCAAAAAACGCACGACGTTCAGAAACAGCTCGAGGCGATCGAGGCGCGCAACGCGGAACTCGCGGCCGATTTGGAAAGCATGAAATCGCCGAAGGCGCTCGAGCGGCGGCTCGTGCAGATGCATTCGACGCTTGTTCCCTGGGGCGATTCGCAATCGAGCTGGGTCCGGTTGGATCAAGGCACCCGCGCGGTCCTCGTCCGGATGGGGACCATGCCCAAATCGAGCCTCAATTTCGATACAACTCCCGTGGCGGCGAGCTCCCAATCACCCCGGCAGTAACTTATGCAACACCGTACCCGCGCCATCTGGATCGTGGTTTTTCTGGCCTGCGGGTTCACGGCCATTTCCTTCAACCTGATCCAGATTCAACTCGTCGACCACGACAAATATTGGAGGCAGGCGATCGCCAACCACACGCATCGCGAGGAGATTTCCCCGAGGCGCGGCTCGCTCTACGACATCGACGGCGATCTTCTGGCCCAGACGCAGCAGGTCTATGACATTCGCCTCGATGGCCAGTTGATGAGCGCGGACCATCCCAAAATCAATCTTTCGAAAATTGCGCAGGCGCTTCAGGTGCCGGAGGAGGCTTTCGTGAATGCGTTTAATCCGCGCAATCGCGACCAGCTTCTGGCCGAAAATCTGGACGAGACCGCGGTTGCGAAGTTCCGCGCGCTCAAATTGGACAGCCTCATCATCCTGGAGCACGACCGGCGTTTCTATCCGAACAACGAACTGGCCGCCCACATCCTCGGTTTTGTCGGTGATGACGGCCACGGCATGACGGGAATGGAAAAGGAGATGGACAGGTTGTTGTGCGGCACGCCCGGCGAGCGTCAGGTGGAGCGCGATGCGAAGAGGCATGAAATCGCGGTTTATCAAGACCGCGAAAAGCCCGCCGTCGACGGTTGCAATGTAACGTTGACGATCAAAATGGCGATTCAGCACGTGGTGGAAGACCAACTGGATCAGATCGAGCAGACCTATCGACCCGCCGCCGCCTACATCATCGTGATGGACCCGCAGACCGGGGAGATTCTGGCCATGGGTTCGCGGCCCAACTACGATCCGAATGACCGCAAAACCTTCACGCCCGACAACACGAAGGAGCGATGCCTCACCGACATGGTCGAGCCGGGGTCGATCTTCAAGATCATCACCTTGGCCGGGGCGCTCAACGAAGGCCTCGTCAATTTGAACACGCAGGTCTTCTGCGAAAACGGCTCGTTTTATTACGGCGGCAGAATCTTGAAGGACGACGATGAACAGCACGGCTGGCTTCCCGTCGATGAAGTGATGGCGCAATCGAGCAACATCGGCTTTGCCAAGATCGGCCTCAGCCTGGGCGAGGAGAGGCTCTACAAATATGCCACCGCTTTCGGCATGGGCCGGCGGACCGGCCTTTTTACGCAACAGATGGAGTCTCCCGGCATCCTCCGGCCGGTGAGCAAATGGAGCGCGCTTTCCATCACGCGCATTCCGATGGGACAGGAAGTCGCCGCGACGCCGATCCAGCTCGTGACGGCGATGAGCGTGATTGCGAACGGCGGGCGTCTGGTCGTCCCGCAGTTGACCAGGCAGGTGACGGATGAGACGGGGCGCGTCGTGAAAGTTTACCAGCCGCAGGTCGTGCGCCAGGTGATCAGCGCGAGCGCGGCCCGCGATGTCGCAAGGGCCCTCGAACAGGTGACCGTCGACGGAACGGCCAAAAATATCCATATCGAAGGCCATAGTTTCGCGGCCAAGACCGGCACGGCGCAAAAATTCATCGACGGGGAATATTCGCATACGCAGCACGTCGCCTCGTTCCTCGGATTCATGCCGGTGGAAGATCCGGCCTTCGTCGCGCTGGTCATGGTCGATGATCCCAAGACCGCGCCCAGGAAAGATTACGGCGCCGAGGTTTCCGGGCCGGTCTTTGCCAGCATCGCGAACCAGGTCGCGCAAATCCTGAACATCCCGCCCGACCTGCCCGTTTCCACCGCGCCGGTTTTAAGCTCCAACTCCACCCCCGCCGCCCTGTGAAACTTTCCGACATTCTCAAAGAGGTTGAGACGAAGTCCGTCCAGGGGCCGGTCGAGCGCGCGATCCACGCCCTCCACTACGATTCGCGGCGCGTCGAGACCAACGATGTCTTCTTTGCCTGGAAGGGCGCGAAGACCGACGGGCATCAGTACATCGCCGAGGTCTGCGACAAGGGCGCCGCCGCCGTGGTGCTGGAGAATCCGAATTTCATCGACGACCGCGGGCCGACTTTTATCGAGGTGAAGAACGCGCGCCGCACGATGGCCGATATGTCGGCCAACTTCTTCGGGCATCCGGACCGCGCGCTCCGAATCGTCGGCGTGACGGGGACCAACGGCAAGACCACGACCAGCTTCATTCTCAAGCACCTGATCTCGGAGCCGAAATCGCCCGTCGGCCTGATCGGCACGGTGCGTTACGAGATCGGCGAGCGCATTCTCCCCGCGTCGCGCACCACGCCCGAATCGCTCGACCTTCACGGCCTGCTCGCCCAGATGAAGGCGGCCGGTTGCCGCGCGGCGGTGATGGAGGTTTCCTCCCACGCGCTCGAGCAGGGAAGGGTCGCACCGATTGAATTTCAGGTCGGCGTGTTTACGAACCTGACGCAGGACCATCTCGACTACCACCAGACGATGGAGAATTATTTCGCCGCCAAGGTGCTGCTGTTCGCGAATCTCGACCGCGCGACAAATCCGGGCGTGGCGGTCATCAACGCCGACGACCCCTACGGCAAACGATTGATCCGGCTTCTTCGGGACCGCATGCGCGTGATCGCCTACACGCTTCAGGGCGAAGCCGGGGCGGAAATCGAAGCGACCGGCGTCGTTTCCACCGCCTCGGGAACGACGGGCGCGCTGCGGATCGGCGGCGAAACTTTCCCGCTTGCGCTGCCCCTGATCGGTTCGTACAACGCGGCCAACGCGCTGGCGGCGGCGGGAGGCGCGCTGGCGCTGGGCATTGCGCCGAGGGTCATCGCCGAGCGCCTGCGCGACACGCCGCAGGTCCCGGGCCGCCTGGAAAAATTCGTTTCGAAGGACGGCGTGACGGCCGTCGTCGATTACGCCCACACCGACGACGCGGTGCGCAAGGCGCTCGCGGCCCTGCGCGGCATCACCGGGGGCCGTCTCATCGCCGTGCTCGGTTGCGGCGGAAATCGCGACGCGGTGAAGCGTCCGTTGATGGCCGCCGCCGCCGTCGAGTGCGCCGATTATTCGATCTTCACCGCGGACAATCCCCGCCAGGAAAGCGTCGAGTCGATTCTCGACCACATGGAGGCGGGTGTCGCCGGGAAATATCTTCAAAGCAAATACGAACGGCTGCCGGACCGCCGCCAGGCCATCGCCCGCGCGCTCGCGCTGGCGCAGCCGGGGGACATCGTCTGCGTCGCCGGCAAGGGCCACGAAACGACGCAGGAAACCGCCGGCAAGTTCCATCCCTTTGACGACCGCCTCGTCGTGCAGGAATTCCTGCAAAGGAGGGCCGCGTGATGCGCCGCTGCACTCTCGAGGAAGTCGCCCGGTTCAGCGGCGGCCGGCTGATCCGGGGAGATCCCTCGCTCTCCGTCGACCGCCTCCACACCGACACGCGTACGCTCTTGGCCGGCGACTGCTTCGTCGCCCTGCAGGGGGACCGCTTCGACGGCCACGCCTTCGTCCCGCAGGTGAAGGGTCGCGGCGCCGTGGCCGCGCTGGTCTCGCACGGTCTCGACCCCGCCGATCTTCCCGGCGACCTCGGCCTGGTGGAAGTGCCGGATACGCTCGAAGCATTGCAGCGCTTCGCCGCCAATTACCGGCAATTGCTTTCCGTGCGGACCATCGGCGTAACCGGCAGCAGCGGCAAGACGAGCACGAAGGAGCTGATCGCCTCGGTGCTGCGCGTGCGTTTCAAAACGAAGGCGACCGAGGGCAATCTCAACAACCATATCGGCGTGCCGCTGACCCTGATCCGGCTCGACGAGGACGACGAGTACGGCGTCGTGGAAATGGGGATGAATCATCCCGGCGAACTCGCCCCGCTGGTGAAAATGACCGCGCCCGAAATCGGCGTGATCAGCAGCATCGGTCCGGCGCATATCGAATTTTTCTCGGACCAGGCCGCCATCGCAGCCGAAAAGGCGGAGTTGATCGCCGCGCTGCCGCCGGAGGGGCTGGCGGTGCTGAACGCCGACGACGAGTGGAGCCGGCGCGTCGCGAACCGCACCCATGCCCGCGTGGTCTGGGTCGGCGACCATCCCGATTCGAGCTGGCGCGCGCAGGATTTGCAAATCGCCGCCGACGGCCTCTCGTTTCTCCTGAGACACAACGGCAGCGCGGCGACGGTGCGCCTTCCCGTGATGAACCGCGTGATGGCGGCCAATGCGCTGCTCGCCGCCGCGGTGGGCCGTGAATGCGGGCTGACGATGGACGAAATCGCGCGCGGGCTGGAGGCGGTGCGGCTTCCCGGCGCGCGGATGCAGGTGCTCAACGCCCATGGCTCGCAGGCCGCGTCCGGCCCGTGGATCATCAACGATTCCTACAACGCGAACCCCGATTCGATGAAGGCGGCGCTGACGGCGCTGGGCGAATTTCCCGGCGCGATCCGGCGCCTGGCCGTGCTCGGGTCGATGGGAGAATTGGGCCGGCACGCGGCTGAATTGCATCGCGAGGTCGGAGAATTTGCCGCGCGGCGGGGCCTCGAATTTCTGATCGCGGTCGGCCCGCACGCGGAGGCCTGCGCGAAAGGCGCGATGGAAGCGGGACTCAGCCGCAACCGGATCGTCGCGGCGCTCGACGCGGAGGAAGCCGCCGTGGCGTTGAAGCCGCTTTTGCGCGAAGGCGACGCCGTCCTCGTCAAGGGCTCGCATTTCATGGGCCTCGAACGGCTCGTGAACGTCATCACCGGAAAGGACGCGTCCTGATGCTTTATTATTTGTACTACCTGAACGCCCATTGGGAGCCGTTCAACGTCTTTCGCTACGAGACGTTCCGGGCGATGGCCGCCGCGCTGACCGCCCTGATGCTTTCCCTGGCCATGGGGCCGAAGACGATCGTTCTCCTGACGCGTCTGAAACTGGGCCAGCCGCTTCGCCTGAAATCGGAAGTCCGCGAACTGGCCGATCTCCACAGCAGCAAGAAGGGCACGCCGACGATGGGCGGGATTCTCATCCTGTTCACGGTGACGATCAGCTCGCTGCTCTGGTGCGATCCGATGAACAGACTCTTCTGGCTCGTGCTCGGCTCGATGCTCTACCTCGGGCTCGTCGGTTTTGCGGACGATTATGAGAAGGTGGCCAAAAAAAATTCCAGGGGCATTCGCGGCTGGCAAAAGCTCGCGGCGCAGGCGCTCCTGGCGATCTTCGTCTTTTTGTATCTGGGCTATCCGTCGAGTTCGAGTTACCCGGGCGAATGGAACCGGCTCTACATTCCGTTTCTCAAATCGGCCGTCGTCGTCGACATGGGCGTTCTGACCGTCGGCTTCTTCGCGCTGGTGATCATGGGCGCGTCCAATGCCGTGAACCTGACCGACGGGCTCGACGGCCTGGCCATCGGCTGCGCCATCAGCGTCGCTCTTACCTACGCGATTTTCTGCTACGTCGCCGGCAACGCCAAGCTCTCGACCTACCTCCTTTTACCGCTCGTCAGCGGCGCGGGCGAACTCGCCGTTTTTTGCGCGGCGCTCGTCGGCGCCGGCCTCGGCTTTCTCTGGTTCAACTGCCATCCGGCCCGCGTCTTCATGGGCGACACCGGTTCGCTGGCGCTGGGCGGCGTGCTGGGCGTCATCGCCATTTGCGTGCATCAGGAACTCCTCCTGGTCATCGCCGGCGGCGTCTTTGTTCTCGAAGCCCTTTCGGTGGTCCTCCAGGTCGCCTCGTTCAAGCTCACGGGCAAACGCATTTTCGCCATGTCGCCGCTCCATCACCATTTTGAACTCAAGGGCTGGGACGAATCGACCGTCACGGTCCGGTTCTGGATCATGAGCCTGATCGGGGCGATGGCGGCGCTGGCCACTTTGAAATTGAGGTAACGATGAAAATTTATGGACGTCAACGGAAAACAGGTCGTGGTGCTTGGATTGGGGATTAGCGGTATGGAAGCGGCAAAACTTCTTAAAGACAAAGGCGCGCACGTCACGGTGCGGGACAACGCGGCCAATGACGCCAAGGTCCGGCAGCGCGCCGAGGCCCTGCGCCGCCTCGCCATCAGCGTCGAATTGGGCGAG
Organism: Methylacidiphilales bacterium; assembly: GCA_035948935.1. Taxonomy (GTDB): domain Bacteria; phylum Verrucomicrobiota; class Verrucomicrobiia; order Methylacidiphilales; family UBA1321; genus JABDGH01. Next base: position 129,304 of record DASZIP010000012.1, read on the forward strand.
GCGATCATGGCGAGGGATCGCTTCGACTTTTGCGTCCTCAGCCCCGGCATCAACCCGAACGCGCCGCTGGCGCAGAGGTTGCGCCAGGCCGGCCTGCCGATGTTCGGCGAGCTGGAAATCGCCTACCGCTTCTGCCAATGCCCCATCGTCGCCATCACCGGCACGAACGGCAAGACCACCACGACCGAGCTGGTCGACGCCGTGCTTGCCGCGGGCGGCAAGCGGACGAAGGCTTCCGGCAATATCGGGACCGCCTTTTCCGCCGCGGTGCGCGACAGCGCGAACCTCGACGTGATGGTGGTCGAAGTCAGCTCGTTTCAACTCGAGCATATCGTCGAATTCCGCCCGCGCATCAGCATCCATCTCAATCTCACGCCCGATCACCTCGACCGCTACGGCTCGATGGAGGAGTACGAAGCGGCCAAATGGCAGGTCTTCCGCAACCAGACGGCGGATGACTTCGCCATCGTCAACATGAACCTCCGCCTGCCAGAAATCGCGGCGCAAAAAATCACCTTCAGCGTCACCGGCGGGCCGGACGCGGCCTGCGGGCCGGCCGATTATCAGTTGATCGACGGCTGGCTCGTGGCCCGCGGCGAACAGGTCCTCGAGCAAAACCGGACCAACCTCGCCGGTCCGCACAACGCCGAAAACATGCTCGCCGCCCTGGCCGTGGCCGATCTTTATCATGTCCCGCGCGAAGCCGCGATCCGGGCCCTCTGCGACTACAAGCCGCTGCCGCACCGCTGCGAAAAAGTCGGGGTGATCGACGGCGTCACCTTCATCAACGACTCCAAGGCGACGAACATCGACGCGCTCGAAAAGGCGCTTCTCGCCCAGCGGTCGCCGGTCGTCCTGATGGCGGGAGGCAAGGACAAGGGACTCGACTTTTCCGGCCTCCGCCCGTTGCTGCGCGAAAAGGCGAAGGCGGTCGTCCTCATCGGCCAGATGACCGAAAAACTTTTCGCCGCCTGGAATTCCGCCGTGCCGTGCGTGAAGGCCGCCTCGCTCGCCGACGCCGTCAGCCTGGCCCAGGGACTCGCCGAGCCGGGCGACATCGTCCTCCTTTCGCCGGGCTGCTCGAGCTTCGACATGTTCAAGGATTACGAGGACCGCGGCGACCAGTTCCGCGCGCTCATCCGGGCCCGCGCAACCCAGACTTGATTTCAACACCCAGCATCCACCACCACCAACCGAAAGAGAGAAAAAACCATGGACAACAACGACAGTAACATCAAGCCGCAACAGACCGGCGGCTTAAAACTCATGACGGTCTTCATCGCCGTGCTTGCGCTGCACGTCGTGGTCATCGGCGCGCTGACCGTCTATCACCTGATGAATGCGGGAAGCATCGATGCGGACCTGACCACGATCGACAAAACCAACAAGGACTTGAAGGGCGCGGATGGCTCGGCGATTGCCGATACCACCACGTCCGATGCGAGTCAGGGTGACAAAGGCGCGCCCACGGCGCAGCCCGCGACGCCCCCCGCCGAAGTCGCGACCATCCCGCAGACCGCGTCCGGCCCGGCGATTTCTCGCGCGCCGCAGGTCGCGACCGGCCCCGAGCAAATCACCACGACCGAAGTGACCGCGCCCGCGACGCTGGCGTCACCCGCCGAAGTGGTCGACCAGGGCGCGCCGTCGCCGACCGCGCCACAGGCCGCGTCCGGCCCGATCTCACCGGAACTGGCCCCGCCCGCCGAACCCGCCCCCGCTTTGTCGGCCTCCGTTCCTTCCGGTCCGCAGACCGCGTTCGGTCCGCAAACTGCGTCCGGCCCGCAGACTGCGAGCGGTCCGGTCCACATGCCGCCCGCCATGGCCTCCGCGTCCGTTCATGAGCACCAGCAAACCTATGTGGTGAAGATCACCGATTCCTACAAGAAGATCGCGCACGCGCACCACATCACCGTGGCCCAGTTGAAGGAAGCCAACCACATTACGGGCAATGTCCTGCATACCGGCCAGAAGCTCGTCATTCCGTCGGAGAAGACGCTCGTTGCGGAAAACGCCCCGGCTCCCGCCACCAGCCTCGAAGCCTCCTCGACCGCTCTGGTTTTGAACGAATCGGCCCCGGCTCCGACCGCGAGTCTCTCCTCGTCGCCGACCGCGTCCGCGACCGTTCCGCATCGCCATCTCTACACCGTCGTGAAGGGCGATACGCTGACCAAGATCGCCCGCAAATTCAAGACGACCCCCACGGCCCTCATGACTGAGAACAACATCACCGATCCGACCAAGCTGGCCATCGGCAAAAAGTTGAAGATTCCCTCCGGGGAATCGCGCAGCGCCGGGAACGCCTCGCCCGCTTCGACGCAACCGGGCCAGGTGCAGACCACGGAGACCGGCCCCTCGGCGCAGTTGGCCAACTTCCAACGCTAAGGCGCATCATGATGACGAAAACCATCAATATCACGGTGGGCGTCCTGGTGGCGTTCAGCGTCTGGTGCGCGGCGGTGATGTTCGCGATTGTGACCCTGCATGTCTTGGTCATCACCGGCCTCACCGTCTATCATCTGCTGCATTCCTGAGGAGATACCGTCCGTGTTCATGCAAAGAAACGTCGCTTACCTGCTGCTCATCGTCATGCTCGGGCTCATCGCCCTGGGCCTGGTCATGCTGTCGAGCACCAGCGCCGTCCTCGCGCCGAACGCGAACGACATGAACGGCGTCTACAGCAACCTGCGCAAGCAGTTCGCTTGGCTCATCATCGGCGGAATCGTCTGCGTTTTTCTCTCGCGCTACGATTACCAAAAGCTGCTGTGTCTCGCGCCCTGGATGACCGCCCTCGCCTGCGCGATGCTGGTCCTTTGCCTGGTTCCGCACATCGGCGTCAGGATCAACGGTTCGCCCCGCTGGCTGCGCGTGGCGGGCTGGACCTATCAGCCCTCGGAATTCGCCAAGCTGGCGCTGATCCTTTTCCTTTCGTGGTGGATGGGAAAAAATCAGCGCCACGCCGGCGAATTCATGCGGGGCCTTTTCTGGCCGGTTGCCTGCATGCTTCCGCTGCTGCTGCTCATGGTCAGGCAGCAGGATTACGGCACGACCGCGATCATGCTCGCGATTTTCATCGTGCTGATGTTCGTGGCGGGAACGCGCATGATTTATCTCGCCCCGCTGCCGGTCATCGGTTTCACGGGCCTCATCGGCTACGCCATTTCCACTCCGGAACGCTGGGCCCGCATCGAGGCCTTCATGCATCCCGACCATATGGCGGCCGGGGGCAAGGGCTGGCAACAATTGCAGGCGCTCATCGCGCTCGGCTCCGGCGGCCTCTGGGGTCTCGGCCTCGGCAACAGCCGCCAGAAAATGTACTGGCTTCCCGAGGTGAACACCGACTTCGTTTTCCCGATCATCGGCGAGGAACTCGGCATGTGGGTCTGCCTCGCCGTCGTCCTCGCCTTTCTGGTCCTCGTGCTTTGCAGCGGCTGGATCACCATCCACGCGCCCGATCCCGCCGGCGTTCTTTTGGGCACGGGACTCACCGTCATGATCGCGCTCCAGGCGCTGATGAATCTCGCCGTCGTCACGTCGCTGATGCCGACCAAGGGAATTCCGCTTCCGTTCATCAGCTACGGCGGCTCGAATTTGCTGACCTGCCTCGCCGCGGTCGGCATCCTCTTCAACATGCACCGGCAGGGGATCTACCAGGCGCAAAACGCCCCGGTGATGAAACCGAAATCGTATAGCGTGCGAATGTAGACCAACCCGAAAAAACACACCGATGAAAATTGCCATTGCTTGCGGGGGAACGGGCGGCCATCTCTTTCCGGGACTTGCCGTCGCGGAGGAATTGCGCGAGCGCGGCCACGACACCCTCCTCCTCGTTTCCCCCAAGCAGATCGACACCATCGCGCTCGAAGGCGCGAAGGAACAGCAATCCCACGCCTTGCCGGGCATCGGCTGGCCGGGCGCTTTCTCGCCGCGCGTGTTCAAATTCGGCGTGAGCCTCCTCAGCAGCTGGCGCGAATGCGGCCGGGTCTACCGCGATTTTCAGCCCGCCGCCGTCGTCGGCATGGGCGGTTTTACCAGCGCCATCCCGCTGTTGCTCGGATGCCGCCTCCATCTGCCCACCTTCATTCATGAATCGAACGCGATCCCGGGACGCGTCACCCGCGTCATCGCCCCGTGGGTGAACAAAACGCTCCTCGGTTTCGACGGCTGCGCCAATTATCTCCGCAAGGCCCGGTGCGTGGTGACCGGAACCCCGGTCCGGCGCGGCCTGGCGCGGATCGACCGTGCCGTCGCAGCCGAAAAATTCGGGTTGAACCCCGCGCTGCCCATCGTCCTCATCATGGGCGGCAGCCAGGGCGCGCACGGCATCAACCAGCTCGTCCTCAAGACGCTCCCGATGTGGCACGGCGACCGCGAGGAAGTCCAGTTCATCCACCTTGCCGGCCAGGCCGACGCCAATATCGCCGAGATCAATTATCGCCGCCAGCGCCTCACCGCCGTCGTGCGGGCGTTCTCGACGGAGATGGAACATTTCTATAGTCTCGCCGACGTGGTCATCAGCCGATCAGGAGCCGCCTCGCTCACCGAATTGAGTCATTACGGACTCCCCTCCGTCCTCGTCCCCTACCCGGCGGCGGCGGACGATCACCAGACGTTCAACGCGCGCATCTTCGAGCAGGCCGGCGCGGCCCGGGTCCTGGTCGAAAGCAAAACCACCCCCGAATCGCTGCACAAGGTCGTCGCGGAATTGCTCGCCAACAAGCCGATGCGCCTCCTGATGGCCGAAGCGGCGAGGGGACTGGCCGGGGACGATGCGGCGAAACGCGTGGCCGAGGAGATTGAAGCTTCATGCAACCTGAAATAAAACAACGCCTCGAGCATTTGTTGAAGAGCGGACCGCAAAGGATCCACCTCATCGGCGTCTGCGGCAGCGGCATGAGCGGATTGGCCCGCCTCCTCCTCGCGCTGGGACACGAGCTTTCCGGTTCCGACCTGGTTTCGGCCGCCGACGCCTCCGATTACGTCCCGCCCGGCGTTCGCTACTTTGAAGGCCACGCCGCGTCGAACGTCGAGGGCGCGGCCCTCGTCGTCTTCTCCTCCGCCATCGCCGCGGAAAATCCGGAACGCGCCGCCGCCGTGCAACGCGGCGTTCTTTGCGTCCGGCGCGCCGAATGCCTCGTCATCCTCGCCGACGCCAAGAGCACCTACGTGATCGCCGGCAGCCACGGCAAGACGACCACCTCGTCGATGCTCACTCATGTCCTGCGCCAGGCCGACCTCAATCCCTCCCACTACATCGGCGCCCAGGTGCCGCTGCTCGGCGCCAACGCCTCCTGGACCGACGGCGCGCCTTTTGTCGTCGAGGCCGACGAAAGCGACGGCACGCTGGCCCTCTTCGCCCCCCAGGCGAGCCTCATCCTCAACATCGAGGAGGAGCACCTCGACTTTTATCATAACGTCGAGGAGATCGTGCAGGTCTTCGCCGCGCTGTGCGAGCGGACGCGCGGCCCGATCGTTTATTGCGCCGACGACAAAAACGCCATGCTCCTTTGCTCCCACGCCGCGCAGGCCGTCGGCTACGGCCTCTCCGAACTGGCCGCCTATCGCGCGCTCGACGTCCGGCTGCAGAATTTCTCGTCCCGCTTCACCGTCCTGCGCCACGGCCGGCTGCTCGGTGAAGTCGCGCTCGAAGTCCCCGGCGCCCAGAACGTCAGCAACGCACTCGGCGTCGTCGCGCTCGCCACCGAACTCGGAATCGCCTGGAACCAGATCGTCAGCGCGCTCGCCGAATTCCGGGGCGCGTCGCGTCGCTTCGAGGTGAAGTACCGCTCCGCCGATTACATGGTCGTCGACGATTACGCGCATCACCCCACCGAGATCAAGGCGACGCTCGCCGCCGCCAAAAACAGCGGATGGAAACGGGTGCTCGCCCTCTTTCAGCCCCACCGCTATTCGCGCACCAAGGCGCTTCTCGGCGAATTTGCCGGGGCGTTCCACGACGCATCGCAGGTTTTCATCACCGAAATTTACGCCGCGAGCGAAGCGGCCATGGCGGGCGTCACCGGCGAGTCGGTCGCCGAGGGCGTCCGCGCCGACGGCCACGCCCAGGTCCGTTACGAGGCGACGCTGGGCCGGTTGCGCGCGGCGGTGAACGCGGCGCTCGAACCCGGCGACCTCGTCATCACCCTCGGCGCGGGGGACATTCACCGCGTCGCGCAGCATCTCGCCCAGGGCCTCGCGTGGCACGCCGAACTGGCCGGACGCCTCAAGCCCGGCAGCATCCTCAAGCGCGACGAGCCGCTCCACAAGCACACCACCATGCGCATCGGCGGCCCCGCCCAGCTTTGGTTCGAGCCGGTCGACGAGGACGACCTCCAGCTCGGCCTCCGCTTCGCGCACGATCGCGGCATCCCGGTCACATTCATCGGTCGCGGCAGCAATCTCCTCGTCCGCGACGGCGGCATCCTCGGCCTCTGCGTCCATCTCGGCCGGTCCCATTTCAGCCGCATCGAAGTCGACGGCGAATTCGTCACCGTCGGCGCCGGCGCGCGGCTCAAGCAGATCGTCGCCGACGCCCGCAAGCACAACCTCGGCGGCTTCGAATTCATGGAAGGCATCCCCGGCAACATGGGCGGCGCCCTGCGCATGAACGCCGGCGCGATGCAGGGCTGGACGATGGAAGTCGTCGAAAGCGTCCGCAGCATCGATCTCCTCGGCCACGTCCACGAGGTCAACAGGGCCGACATGGAGATTCATTACCGCAGCGTGCCCCATTTCCAGACCCACATCGCGGTTTCCGCGCGGCTCAAGGGCGTGCCGAGTTCCAAAGAAGAGATCAACGAAAAACTCAAGGCCTACTCGAACAAGCGGTGGACCTCCCAGCCCGCCGCGCCGAGCGCCGGCTGCATCTTCAAAAATCCCGGACCCATCCCCGCCGGCAAACTCATCGACGAACTGGGGCTCAAGAATCTTTCCGTCGGTTCCGCGCGCGTCTCGGAAGTGCATGGAAATTTCATCGTCAACGACGGCGGCGCCACGGCCGAGGACGTCCTGCAACTCATCGCCCTCATCCAAGCCCGCGCCCGCGAATCGCGCCAGATCGACCTCAACACCGAGGTCATCGTCCTGGGGGAGGAACATTAGGATGAGCGACAAACCCCATCGCATCGCCGTGCTGAAAGGAGGCCCTTCCGCCGAACGCGAAGTTTCGCTTCGTTCCGGAATGGCCGCTGCGGAGGCCCTGCGCGAAGCCGGCTACGAGGTCGGCGAAGTGGTCGTCGACGACGCCGGGTTCGTCGTGCCCGCTGGAACCGACCTCGCGTTCCTCGCCCTGCACGGGACTTTCGGCGAGGACGGCCAGATCCAGAAAATTCTCGACGCGCGCGGGATTCCCTACACCGGCGCCGGCGCGGAAGTAAGCCGCATCGCCTTCGACAAGGAGAAAACGAAGGAGAAACTCCGGCAGCGCGGCGTCCCCACGCCCGAGGGGAGGTTGGTCCGCCGGATCGAGGAAATCACCCTCCCGCTCCCCGTTTTCATCAAGCCGAACGCCCAGGGTTCCAGCGTCGGCACCCATCCGGCCACGACCCGCGAAGAGCTCGCCTCGGCTCTCGCCGACGCGCTCAAGTTCGACACCGACGTGCTGGTGGAGCAACTGATCAAAGGTCGCGAGCTGACCGTCGGCGTCCTCGGCGACCAAGCCCTCCCCATCGTCGAAATCCGTCCCCTCGACGGCTTTTACGATTACGCCAACAAATACACCAAGGGCCGCACCGAGTACTTCTGCCCTGCGCCGCTGCCGGAGGAAATTTCCTCGTTGGTCCGCCAATACGCCCTTGCGGCCCATCGCGCCATCGGCGATCCCGTCTACTCCCGCATCGACTTTCTCCTTGAGGACGACGTCTTCCCCTATTGCCTCGAAATCAACACCATTCCAGGCATGACCGCGACCAGCCTGCTCCCCAAAGCCGCCGCCGCCGTGGGGATCACCTTCCCGCAACTCTGCCGCCGCATCGTCGAATTGTCCTGGGCCGCCCGGCAGAAGGAAAGAAACGCATGAACCGCCGCACCCGCACCCGCCAGAAGCAGATCAACATCCTGCACACCACCACCCGCAAGCGCCATTCGCGCAAGCAGGTCATGCAGGCGGCGGTCTGGTGCAGTCTCGTCCTGGCCATGATCGTCGCGGTGGGCGCCGCCCTCCATTTCGGAATCACCCTGGCGCTCGACCGCGTCCTCTACACCAATCCCCGTTATGAACTGGCGAAAATCGAGATCGAGCCGCGCGGCCGTTTCTCGGAACGGCAAATCCGCCAGGCCGCCGGTCTCCAACCGGGCCAAAATCTCTGGACCTTGAACCTGCGCCGGATCGCCCGCGACTTGGAAAAGCTCCCCTACGTTTCCAGCGCCAAGGTCGAGCGCCATTTCCCCGATGCGATCACCATCCACATCATCGAGCGCGTGCCCGCCGTCAAGATCGTCGGCCTCGACATCGACCTCGGCACCCGTGAGCTTTTTTACCTCGACCGCGACGGCGTCGTCCTCAAGCCCCGCGCCGACGAAACGCCTCCGCTCCTGCCCGAAATCGTCGGCCTGGCCCCCGCCCAATCCGAACTTGAACCCGGCGTGAAGCTCGACCAGCCCGGCCTCAAAAGCGCCATGAAACTTCTCGACGCCATCGACCACAGCCAACTCCATACCGCCATCACTATTCAAACGATCAACCTGAGCGACCCCCTTTCCATCAAAATGGTCACGACCCAGGACATGACCGTCGTCTTTCGCGTCGATGACACTCTGATCGACCAGGAACTCCAGCGTCTCCTGCGGATTCTCAACGATCCCCGTTTTCAGCGCCCGATCGCCTCCGTCGACCTGACCCTCGATTACAACGACCCGATAACCTTCGCCCAATACCAATAGACAACCCAACCACCTACCATCCAATCACCATGTTCTGGGGAAAAACACGCAATATCATCGTCGCACTTGAAGTTGGCAGCACCAAAGTTGCCGCCGCCGTCGGGGAAATCCGGCCCGACGGCACCCTGGCCCTGCTCGGCATCGGCGAGGCCTCCTCCGGCCAGGTCCGCAAATGCGAGATCGTCGACTTCGAGGTCGCCCAGGGTTGCGTTCGCGACGCCCTCGCCGAAGCCGAACAGAAGACCGACATCGTCATCGCCGAGGTCTACCTCGCCATTTCCGGGGCCCACGTCCGCTCCGCCAACACCCGCGTCACCACCCTCATTTCCAACGACGCGGACGAAATCACCCAGGAAAATCTCCACGAACTCCACGACATGGCCACCGCCCAGCCGCTCCCCGCCGACCACGCCATCGTCCATCATCTGCTCCAGCATTACGTCCTCGACGACGGCTCCACCACCGACAACCCCATCGGCCTCGCGTCCAAGCAGCTCACCGCCCACTTTCATCAGGTCTACGGCCTCGCCACCCGGCTCCAGACCACCATTCGCTGCGTGAAGGAACTCGGCATCGAGGTGAAGAATTACGCCCTCAGTTCCTACGCCACCGCCCAAGCCGTTCTCAGCCGCAACCAGAAGCAGCTCGGCGCCATCGTTATCAACCTCGGCGGCGGCGTCTCCGATTATATCGCCTACCAAAAGGGCGCGGTCGTCCACACCGGCGTCCTCGGCGTCGGCGGCGACCACCTCACCAACGACATCGTCTCCGGCCTCAAAATTCCCTACGCCAAGGCCGAAATGCTGAAAAAAACCGAAGGCTCCGTCATCCTCGACCCCGCCGAAACCGAGGCGCGCATCACCCTGCCCGGTGCCTACAACTTCGAGGAGCGCTCGATTTATCGCACGTCCCTCAACACCATCATGCAGGCCCGCCAGGCCGAGATTTTCGAGATCATCCTCGAAGACCTCCAAAACGCCCCGTTCTGGCCCGACTTCGCCGGCACGCTCTACATCACCGGCGGCGCCTCCCAGGTCAAGGGCCTCATCGAACTCGCCTCGCAGGTCTTTCCCTGCCCCGTCGAACTCGCCCACCAGTTTCCCTTCGACGGCGACCAGACCTACGGACGCCGCCCCGACCTCAGCACCCTTCTCGGCCTGCTCCAATACGCCCGCCAGGCCGAAATGGAACTTCCCGCCGCCAAAGGTTTCGCCCGCGTCGGCCAATCGTTGCGCCGCGCCCTCGCCAACATGAGACTCATATGAATTCCACATATCGCATGGCCGCGCCGGGAGAGCTTTCCTCGTCCCCAAGTTTACCGCCCTCCGCAGGAGCTTGGGAACGCACTTGTCCGCGCAACTTTGTTGCCTTCCCTCTGCCTCCACCTCTTCAGCCCTCTGTGCGAAACCTTCCCCTGCCTTTTCCTCGTTCCCAAACTCCATCCTCCGGCTGAAAATTAGAAAGGAAATACCAACATGATCGAATTCACTCCAGACGGACCCTTTTCCGAAAAGGCCGACCAACTTTTCCCGGGCCGCGTCCGCATCCTCGGCCTCGGCCAGACGGGCGCGGGCGTCTGCGATCAACTGGTCCTCCACGGCCGCTCCGCCCAGGACCTCTGGGTCTTCGACTCCGACCAACTCACCATTGAAGGCTCCGTCGTCCCGAATCGCCATCTCCTCGGGCACGACCTTGTCCACGGCCTCGGTTGCAACGGCGACGTCCAACTCGCCCGCGAAATCGTCGCGCGCGAGGAGGCCCGGCTCGCCCCCGTTGCGCGCGGGTGCGATTTCCTCATCCTCATCCTCGGTCTCGCCGGTTCCACCGGCGTCGCCCTCGCGGAACGCATGATCGAAATGGGCCGCGAAGCCGGCGCGAAAGTCGTTGTCGTCGGCGTCCAGCCCTTCGCCTTCGAAGGCCTCGCCCGCCGCGAACGGTCCATCGAAGCCATCGCCGATCTCCGCCGCGAAGCCGACAGCGTCCTCGTCCTCGCCCACGACCGCATCGCCGAAAATCCGGCCACGATCAAAAACATCCGCCACGGCTTCCACCTCATGCACCAGTTGATGTCCCAGATCGCGCAGGCCATCGCCCAAATCGTCTGCAAGCGCGGCCTCATCCAGCTCTCCTTCGCCGACGTCCGCAGCCTCTACGGCCGCTACGCCGGTTCCGAAGTCCTCGAAAATTGCTGGGCCGCCCACGTCGAGGGCGACATCCACGACCGCACCGAGGACCTCATCACCGAACTCCTCGCCTGCCCGCTCCTCGCCGACGAATCGATCTGGAAACGCGTCGACCACGCCATCGTCGCCGTCAGCGGCACCCGCGACCTCGGCCTCTCCGACGTCCAGGAAATGGTCGGCGCCCTCAAGGAACGACTTCCCGCCGGCATCCCCATCGCCACCAGCGCCAGCCTCGACGAGGAGAGCCACGAAAAAGTCCGCATGACCGTCCTCCTTGCCACCACCGCTCCCGCGCGGATGAGCGTCCCCGAACTCACCGACATCCTTGAACATCCCGCCCCCGCCAAAAAATCGCGCCCCGTCGCCGACACCGTCCCCCTGCCCAACGTCAAGCCCAAGGCCAAGGCCGTCAAACCCGCGCCCCCCGTCACCGCGAAACCGGCCCCGCTCGTCACCGCAATTTCGCCGAAAAAGCCCAAGGTCTCCCCGAAACCGACCGCCCCGCCCGTCCCCGTCACCGTCGAGACGCATACCATCCCCGAAGAGGAATTGATTCCCATCGCCGCGATCGAAACCGAGCCTCCCGTCTCTGCACCGACTCCGGCCCCGGTCCGCTCCTCCCGCCGCTTCGAGGCCAAACAGGAGGAAATGTCCTTCGAGGGCCCTCCGCGCGGCCGCTTCGAGAAAACCCACGAAACCATGTATCGCGGCGAAAACCTCGACCAGCCCACCTACCGCCGCCGCGGCTTGAAGATCAAGGTTTAGCTGCGCTCCACAACCCGCGCCCCCTCATTGTCCGCCTTGAGGACCATCACCCGCGCGGCGAGATCATGCTTCTGCGCCGCATCGAGCATCGCGGCCGAGATCGCCTCGACATGGTCGAGCGTCACCGCCATCAGCGACGAACCGGCGCCGCTGAGGAAACTCCCCAGCGCGCCCGCCTTCCGCGCCGAAGCCAGAATCGCCGCGAAGCCGGGAATCAGCACCTGCCGGTGCGGCTGGTGCAGGTGGTCGACGAACATCCCGCGCAGCGAACCGTAATCGCCTGTGCAGAACGCCGCCGCGATCCGCGCCGTCCGCTGCGCGTTCTCCACCGCGTGCCGGAAAGGGACCTCCTTCGGCAAAAGCCCGCGCGCCGTCTCCGTCGAAAGGCGCAGCTCGGGCACCAGCGCCACGAACGAAAGCTCCCGCCCCACCTCCGCACGCGTATAGACGAAACCGTCCGCCGGATCGCCCGTCGCATGGGCGCACACCGCGAACCCACCGAGAAACGACGGCACCGCGTTGTCGGGATGCCCCTCGAGTTCGATCAGCAGCGCAAGGATTTGCTCGCGCGTCACCGGGAACGATTCCCGCACCAGCTCGGCCAGCCCCATCAGCACGCCGAGCCGCACCGTCACGCTGCTGCCCAGCCCGCGCGAAATCGGGATGTCCCCCTCGACGCGCGCTTCAAATCCAAACGGGGCCACCTTCCCGCCCGTCGCCCGCTGAAAGAACGCCGTCGCGGTCTCCCCGATCATCCCGTGGGGAAATTTTCCCTCCTCCTCGGAGCGCGTCACCGTGATCGTGTTGTAAAGCTGGAGAGCCACGCCCAGGCAATCGAAACCGGGGCCGAGATTGGACGTGCTCGCGGGCACGCGAACTTCGATTCGGGAACAGGACATAGAGGCTGCTTGAGGCTGTCCGAAAAGTCGGCGCGGGTCACGCCGAAACCCCTTGCTCAATCCCGCCGGATGGTGAATACTAAGGATTCGCGCAACTTCGGGTGAGATGTAAACCCCTTGGTTCGGCAAGTTGCGCCTACCTCATCGCGGGGTGGAGCAGCCCGGTAGCTCGTCAGGCTCATAACCTGAAGGCCGCAGGTTCAAATCCTGCCCCCGCAACCCCTTTCTTTCAATCCACCGCGCTTAGAGTCGGGTCATTTTATCGGGCGTCTTGGTGTCGCGCCTCAAGTAGTTGCCAAGCAATGCCAGAAGGTAAGCGATGGCGGGAATGACGAGCAGGAAAACACCGCACATGGCAAGTACGAGCACAAGGATAGGCTCCATCATCTTGAGCCTCCTTGCAATGTAAATGTTACGAATACATGGCAATTTCGTGTCAATTCAGCGTCGGAGTTCCGCAACCAGCGTGCTCCGATCTTCCCAGGGCGTCCGACCAGGCGCGTGATTTTTCGTCAATCGCAACTAACTTGCAAATAGTTCTTGCAAGCTATTTGCGGGTAGGCTAACCCGCTTGGTTATGCAAACCACTTGCGTCTTTTCCACCTTCGTCCCGATGCGTTTCCGCGCGGCCCTCCTTTTGGCGGCAACGATTTTTCCCCTTGCCGGCCGCGCCGGCGCGCAAGTCGTCACGGCCCAAACGCCGGCTCCCGCGGGCGCGAATCAACCCGTGCAGATGCCGGAAATCACCGTCGTCGGCCAGTTGGATCAGGCGCGCCAGGCCATCGTCCCCAGCCTCGGCGCCACCGTTTACACGATCGACCAGCAGGACATCGAGGACCTCACCCAGGGCGACAACATCCCCTTCAGCAAGCTGGTCCTCCGGCTTCCGGGCGTCAGCCAGGATTCGGCCGCTTCGGGAAGTTTCCACGTCCGGGACGATCACGCCAACGTGCAATACCGGATCGACGACGTGCTTATCCCGGAAAGCATCACCAGTTTCGGAACCCAGTTCGACACGCGCTTCGCCGACAGCGTTGATCTCATCACCGGCGCGCTCCCCGCGCAATACGGGTTTCGCCAGGCCGGGGTACTCGATATTCACACCAAAAGCGGGGCATTAAATCCGGGCGGCGACGTCGACATGTACGGCGGCAGTTACGGAGCCATTCATCCGAGCTTCGAATACGGCGGTTCCCAGGGAAAATTGAACTACTATTTCTCGGGTGGCTACCTCCAGAACGCCCAGGGCATCGAGAACTCCACCTCAAGTTACAATCCCATCCACGACAACACGGACCAGTACCGGGGCTTCGCCTACCTTTCCTACATCATCGACGACACGAGCCGTCTCAGCCTGATCGCCGGCGAAGCCTACAACCAATACGAGATTCCGAACACGCCGGGACAATCCGCCGCGACGCAGGCCGATGGCGCACCCTACGTGGTTCCGGGAGTCCCTTTTTTCAATTCAGCGGACCTCAATGAGTCGCAGAGGGAGCAGAACAATTTCGAGGTGCTGGCCTATCAGAAGACAATCGACGACTTTAATTTTCAACTCTCGGTCTTCAACAGCTACAGCGCCGTCGCCTTTACCCCCGATTGGCAGGGCGATCTCTACTTCAACGGCGAAGCGGGCAGCCTCAATCGCAGCGTCATGTCCAACGGAACACAGTTCGACGCCAGTTACGCCGTCAACGATGCCCATACGATTCGGGGCGGACTTCTGCTCAACGCCCAGGGCGCGGCGCAAACCGCCGTCACCACCGTTATACCTCTTGATGCCCTGGGCGATCAGTCGGGAAATCCCGAAACGTTCAACAACAACGATTACATCACGGCTTATAGCTACGGATTTTATCTCCAGGACGAATGGAAAATCACCAAAGCTCTGACGTTGAATTATGGCGGGCGCATGGATTTCTATCAGAGCAGTCTGATTCGGCAGAACCAACTGAGCCCGCGCGTCAACGCGGTCTACAAGTTCGATAATAGCACGACGATCCATGGCGGTTATGCGAGCTACTTCACGCCTCCGCCGTTGGAAAATATTCCGCAGGGCGCCACCACGGAATTCGTGGGAACGACGGGCGCGGCCACGCCGAGTCTGCCCAACGACCCGGTCGAATCGGAACGGGCCCAATATTTCGACGTGGGCATCGTCCACAAATTCACTCCCGAATATCAGGTCGGCCTCGACGGCTATTATAAAATCGCCCAAAACCTCATCGACGACGGCCAGTTCGGGACCGCGCCCATCCTCAGCGCGTTCAACTACGCGCACGGTCAAATCTGCGGCGTGGAACTAAGCCAAAGCTACACCAGGGGCGGTTTTTCCGCCTATGCCAATCTCGCTGTGGAAGAAGGACTCGGAGAGCAGGTCAATTCCGCCCAGGGGGTGCTCTTCAACGCCTACGATTACAATTACATCCAGGACCATTATATTTATCTCGATCACAGCCAGAGCTTCACCGGTTCTGTGGGACTCACGTACAAGATCACGCAGACCGAAACAACCCCTTACCTTGAGATGATCTGCGGCAGCGGCCTGCGCTCCGATACCGACCCGGGCATGCCGGACAACATCCCCAATGGCGCGTCCGTACCCGCTTACGACTCGATTAATATCGGATTCAGCCAGGGATTCAAATGGGCGAATATGCCCAATCTCTCGGCTCGATTTGACGTCGTCAACGTCGGCGACCAGATCTATGAAATCCGCAACGGTTCCGGCGTCGGCGTCTTCGCGCCCCAATTCGGCCAGCGCCGCAGCTTCTACGGCGGGCTGACCTACTCCTTCTAAATTGCGAGTCATTCTGAGCGGCTTCCACGCGCAGCCCTACGTCCTCATGGAAAACGCCGCTTTCCTTGTTTCCCAACTCCATTTTGGGACGCGAAGGGACTCGCGTCCCTACCCATCGCCCCACGCCCACCTTGGAACAGTTAGTGCTTTCCGTCTATTCGCACAGGACGCACCCTCATGACGAAAATCACCCGACACGACTTCGACATTCCCAGTCTGGGCCCTGCGGAGTTTCCTTCACCGCTACAACGCCTTCGCTACGAGGCGGATGCCGAATTCGTCACCGACGACGAGCACCGCGTCCTTTTCGATCATTCGCTGGACAAGGTCCGCTCCGCCCTCGAAAGCGGCAACGAGCCTGCCACCATCGAGCACGCCGGTGCCCGCGAGCGCATCTTCTTCAATCCCGCCCAGACCATCTGCGCCGTCGTCACCTGCGGCGGACTTTGCCCCGGCCTCAACGACGTCATTCGCGGCCTGGTGCTCACCCTCAATTACAGCTACGGCGTGCGGACCATCTACGGCATCCCTTACGGCTACGCCGGTTTCGTCTCCCGCTACGGCCATGTGCCTTTGCACCTCACGCCCGATTTTGTCAGCGACCTCAACCAGGAGGGCGGCTCCGTTCTCGGCAGTTCGCGCGGGCCGCAGTCGAAAAAGGAAATCGTCGATTTCCTCGTCGAGTACAACGTCAACATCCTCTTCGTCATCGGCGGCGACGGCACCTTGCGCGGCGCGCAGGACATCGTCGCCGAAGTCACCGCCCGCAACCTCAAAATCGGCGTCGTCGGCATTCCGAAAACCATCGACAACGACATCGAGTACATGGACAAAAGCTTCGGCTTCGAGACCGCGTTCGCCGAGGCCGTCCGCACCGTTCGCTGCGCCCACATCGAAGCGCAGGGCTATCCCAACGGCGTCGGCCTCGTCAAGCTCATGGGCCGCGACTCGGGCTTCATCGCGGCGTTCGCGGCCCTCGCCGAAAACAGCGTCAATTACGTCCTCATCCCCGAGGTTCCCTTCCAGCTCACCGGCAGGCACGGCCTCCTCACGTGCCTCGAGGATCGCCTCGCCCGGCGCGGCCACGCGGTCGTTGTCGTCGCCGAAGGCGCGGGACAGCACCTCATGCAGAACAACCCGGGCGGCACGGACGCTTCCGGCAACCTCAAGTATGGCGACATCGGGCCGTTCCTCAAGAAACAGATCGAGACCCACTTCAAGGCCGCCGACAAGGAAATCAACATCAAGTATATCGACCCCAGCTACGTCATCCGCAGCGTCCCCGCGTCGCCGCAGGACGCCATTTACTGCCTGCGCCTCGCCCAGAACGCCGTCCACGCCGCCATGGCCGGCAAGACCAACATGGTCGTCGGGCGCTGGCACGGCCATTACGTCAACCTCCCCATGGACGTCGTCACCGTCCGGCGGCGCAAGGTCAACCCGCAGGGAGATTTATGGCTCACCGTGCTCGAAGCCACCGGTCAGCCCGCCGAATTTAAATAAACCCCAACCCCGAAAAGGAGAAAGTCATGGCGGATAAAACCCAGAAAGTCCCCCAAAACGTCCCCGGCAAATGGTACGTCGATGAGACCTGCACCCCCTGCCACACCTGCATGGAGGAGGCCGCGAACCTGCTCAAATACAACGAGGACGAAACCAAGGTCTATTTCTTCAAGCAACCCTCCACGCCGGAGGAGGAAGACGCCGCCGACCGCGCCATGAACGTCTGCCCCACCGGCTCCATCGGAAACGACGGGGAATAAGCGCGCCACCGCGCGAAGTGCGGATCAAACCTCCGCCGCCTCTTCCCACGCGATCCGGTGCTGCTGGGTGACCGCCATCAGTTCCAGATCGTTCAGGCCCAGGAAATAGTCGAGGCTCGATTGGTAATCGGGCAGGTAATTCCAAAGCCGCGGCGAAATCTGGTCCGTTGCCGCCGCGCACGCCCAGATCAGCCGCGTCGATTTCTCCACCGCCTCGCAACTCGCCTTCAGGTCCGCCACGGGCGCGCCGTTGAAATCGAGATTGCCGGGCGGCTTCGGCACCGGGGCGATCACCTCCCGGATCCGCTTGTAGCAATCCATGATGATCTCGTCATCCGAATGACCGCGGGCGTGCTGCTCGAACTTCAGGAGATTGGGAACATCGCGAAAGGTCATGGGAACTGGGCCGCCTCATCGTACCAAAGCAGCCGGCGAATGCAACGATCCGGAAAGACCCGCCGCCGGCATCGCGAGACGGTCTTGCTTGGCAGTTCCCGAATATCGCGTAGGCTCATTAACTTGGAAAGCATGAGTGTCTCCATCACCGACGTGTTGGCCCGGCTCGACTCGATCCTTTTGGGCAAGGACCAGGCCGTTCGCATGGCGTTTTGCTGCCTCCTCGCCCGCGGCCACCTCCTCATCGAGGACATCCCCGGCGTCGGCAAGACGACGCTCGCCCATGCGCTCGCCAAGATATTCGGCCTCGAATTCCGCCGCGTCCAATTCACCAGCGATCTCCTCCCCGCCGACGTCCTCGGCAACGCCATCTTCGACCCCGTCTCCCGCCAGTTCGTTTTTCATCCGGGACCGATCTTCGCGCAAATGCTCCTGGCCGACGAAGTCAACCGCGCCACCCCCAAGGCCCAAAGCGCCCTGCTCGAGGCGATGGAGGAGGGACAGGTCACCATCGACGGCAACACCCATATGCTCCCCGTCCCCTTTTTCGTCATCGCCACCCAAAATCCCCAGCGCCAGATCGGCACCTATCCGCTCCCCGAATCGCAGCTCGACCGCTTCCTCATGCGGCTCGAGGTCGGTTTTCCCGGACGCCGCGCCGAGAAGGAAATGCTCGCCGGCCAGGACCGCCGCGACCTCATCCGCCAACTCAAGCCGCTGGTCTCGTCCGAACAGCTTCTTTACTGGCAGGAAAAAGTCCGGGAGTTGCACGTCTCCGAACCGGTCCGCGATTACATCCTCGATCTCCTCGAAAAAAGCCGCCAGATCGACGGCGCCGGAGCCGGGCTTTCTCCGCGCGCCGGACTGGCCCTCCAACGTTGCGCCCAGGCGTGGGCCTTCGCGGCGGGACGCGAGATGGTCGTTCCCGAGGACGTCCAGGCCGTCGCGCCGAACGTCATCGCGCACCGCCTCGGCTCCTCCGTCGGCGGGGTCGAGGATTCCGGCCTCTCCATCACCGAAAAAATCATCCGGGCGGTGCCGGTGCGATGAAACAGGAAAGCTTTCGCCTGCGCCCCACCGCGCTCTGGATTATTTTCGGCCCCGTTCTCGGTTGCATGTTGCTGGCCGCGATCAATTACTCGAACAATCTCGTCTACGCGATTCTCTACCTCATCGCCGCCCTCAGTTTCATCTCCATTTTTCACACCTGGAGGAACCTCGCCGCGCTGCGCGTCGAGCACATCCGCATCCTCCCCGCGTTTGCCGGAGAAGCCGTCCGCATGGAAATCTATTTGCGCAATCCCTCGCGCCACACCATTTACGGCCTCTTCTTTGCCCGTTTGGGCGACGAGACCGGCCTCACCCGCCGCCCCATCGCGTTGCGGACGCTCAACAACGCCGGAGTGCGGATCGAGCCGGGCGACTCGTGTTGCGCCGAAGTCGTCCTTGAAAAAAAGCAGGTCGTCTTCAAATGGGGCCGATTCACAACCGTCACCGCCTCCGGCTCCGGGGAGCGTCGCGGCATGTACCGGTTCGAGACTCTGCTCGTGAAATCCTCCTACCCCTTCGGCCTCTTTGGGGCCGCCTTCCGCGCGCCCGTCAACGTCGAGTATTACATTTACCCGCAACCCAAAGGGAATTCCGATTGGCCCGAACTCCATCCCAGCGGCGAACAGGGATCGCCCGTCAGCCTCAAGCCGGGCGACGATTTTTCCGGCGTGCGCGCCTACCTCCCCGGCGAATCGTTGCGCCACGTCGATTGGAAGGCCTATGCGCGGGGCAGACCCCTTTCCGTCAAGCAGTTCACCGGCGGTGCCGGCCATGAATTGTGGCTCGACGCCGCCGAGATGAGCCGGTTGCCCCTCGAAGCGCGCCTTTCCCAACTCGCCCTCTGGATCGTCAACGCCGAAAAAGCCGAGATTCCCTACGCGCTCAAGTTGGGCCGCACCACGCTCCCTCTCGGCCTCGGCGCCGCCCACTCCCGCCGCGTCTTGGAGGCCCTCGCCGTCGCCGGAGTCGGTTCGGCCTCGGCGTAAAATCTCATCCGGGACTTTGTCGTTCACTTGTCCCGGCTTTGAGGATAACTTCGACCGTCAATCTTAAGACCGGCCCGTATCTGTTTACCCATGACCACCACGCCGCGTGACGTCCTGATCCAAATCGTCGCCAAAAACGGCGAGGCGCTCCTCGCCTCACCCCTGCGCTGCGAGGGCCTGCTCAAGGATTATTGCGGCGAGTTCCGGCGCGAAATTTTCGTCCTCGTCAGTTGCCTCCGCGCCGGCATGGTCGACCAGTTGCGCCGCCAGGGCGGCCCGTCCGTCAGGCTCGTCTGCGCCCGGCTCGCGCTCAAGCTCGAACAAAATCTCGCCATCTCCAGCGATGTCGCCAAATGGGCCATGGAGAGCTGGGCCATCGCGTTGGGACTCCTCCAGCCCGGGAACGCCACCACCCGTCTCGGCGATATCGCCAATGTCTCCGCGCTGGCGTCCCGCCAGATTCTATCGGAGCCGGAGCCGATCAACGCGGTCCCGCCCGAAGCGCCGCCCGTCGCGCCCGAGGCACCTGCTTCCGATGCCGAAGCTCCGATTCGGGAACAACCCCCCGTCGAATTTCTCGCCCAGGAACCCGAGTCCGATTGGCCCGTCCCCGACTGGTCCCGACCCGAGGAGAGCGTCGTGGTTTATCCCGATGGCAGCGGACAAAAGCCGGCGTTGCGCGACGCCGTCCGCGAGGCCCATTCCAACACCTGCCTCCTCCTCAAACCCGGCTTCTACCGGGAAAGCCTGGTGATCAAAAAGAATTTGCAGATCCGCGCCGATGGCGCGCCCCACGAGGTCATTCTCGAATCGTCCGCATCCTCCGTCGTCGTCCTCGACGGCGCCTGCCTTTTCCTCGCCCGCCTTACCCTCAGGGGCGTCGGCGGAAAAGACCGAAAGACCCTCCCCGCCGTCGAAGTCAAGTCGGGCCGCCTTGTCATGGAGAATTGCGATTTGACCAGCGACATCTCCACCGTCATGGAAGTCAAGGGGCCCCGCTCCGAGGCGATTCTCCGCCGCTGCCATCTCCACGACGGCAAGGCCGGAGGCATCCTCTTTCAGGAAGAGGCCGTCGGCTATCTCGAGGACTGCCACCTCTACCAGAACAAGCTCTCCCAAGTCGTCATCGGCAAGGGATGCTCCCCCACCCTTTTCTCCTGCAAGATCAGCCACGCCAGGATGGCCGGAATTTACGTCACCGAGGGCGGCGAGGGCTTCATCGAAAATTGCGACATCTGGGGCAATGCCGTCGGCGGCGTCCAATGCCGCCGGGGCGGAAATCCACGCTTCCGTCATTGCCGCATTTCGGCCAACGAACGTTACGGCGTGCTCGTCGCCGAACAGGGCGAGGGACTCTTCGAGGAATGCCAGGTCTTCGACAACGCCGGCATGGGCGTCACCATCAGCCGGCAAAGCAAACCCCGTTTTTCCGGGTGCCGGATTTATGATAATCACGGCGCGGGCGTCGAGATCGGCGGGCAGGCCGAAGGCGAGCTGCTCGACTGCGAAATTTTCAGCAACGAAACGGCCAATGTGCTCGTCATGGAGAAGTCCGATCCCCGGCTCGATCGCTGCGTCATTCACGACGGCCACAAGGAGGGCGTCCTCATCACCGGGAACTCCGCCGGTCGTTTCGAGCAGTGCGAATTTTATGCCAACGCCGCGGCCGGCGTCTCCGTCACCGAAAACGCCAATCCCGTTTTCCGGCGTTGCGTCCTCCACCACGGCGCCGGAAACGGCATCGCGGTTTTGCAGGCGGCCGAGGGCCAGTTCGTCGATTGCGAAATCACCCACCACGCCGGCGCCGCGGTCCTGGTCGGGGGCAAATCCCAGCCCCGCTTCGAACGCTGCCATATCCTCAACAATCAGGCCCTCGGCGTGCACGTCGATGAAGCCGCCGCTCCCGCTTTTCTCGGTTGCGTCATCCATCAAAACGGCGGCATCGGATTCCTATGCGCCCAGAACGGCGCGCCCCGCATGATCGAGGGCGAGATCGGCGAGAATCGCGGCGGCGGCCTCGCCGTTTCATCCCAGGGCAGGGGACGCTGGGAGCAGGTCCATTTTATCGCCAACAAGGGCGACACCCTCCTCGTTTCCGATGGAGGCCGCCCCACCCTCAGGCTCTGCCGCATCGAGGAGGCCGACGCCGCCGGGCTCCGCTTTCTCAACCAGTCCCAGGGAGCCATCGAGGACGTCGAAATCGTCGGCAGTGCCGGTCCCGGCATCGTCATCGAAGGCGGCGCAAACCCCACCCTCCGCCAGGTCCGCGTCCTGCGCGGCAAAGGACCCGGCATCGTCGTTCAGCCCCTCGGCGGCGGCACCGCCGATCAATGCAAAGTCGCCGACAACGCCGGCGGCGATTGGACGCTCCAGGAAAATGCCCGCCTCATCCGCGTCGGCTGCTAAACTCGCGCGGTGCTCCCTTCTTCGGCTGGCCCGGGCTGCTTGTTGCCCGGGTCGCCGCAGGCAACAGGAAGCGAATCTCCGATACCTCGCTGCTTTCGGCGGAGTTCCCCTCGTTCCCAAGTTTACTGCCCTCCGCAGGAGCTTGGGAACGTTTCTTGTTCCCGAGAAATTCCATTTCGCGCCAAATTATTTCTGATTCGGAGTCGGCGCGGAGACAGGCGCCGCCGCCGGAACGACGTTTGTCGTTGGAACCTGCGCCGCCATCGTCAATTCCTTCAGCTTCGCCTGGGCTTGCTTCACGAACGCCGAATCGGGGTCCAGCATCGCCGCTTCCGTCAGCACTTCCCGCTCGTTCGTCTTGTCCCCCCGCGCCTCGTAAAGGTTCGCCGCCGCATAGTAGGCAAAAGGCGCGTAGGGACTCTTCGCCCCGCGCCGCGCCACCTCCAGGTAGGCATTGATCGCGTCGTCCATCTTTCCGCCCGCTTCCAGCGACGAGGCCAGCCCTAGTTGCGCCGGGTCGAGCAGGTCCGGATTCGTCGTCGCCGCCTGGACGATCCGCTGATAATCCGCGATCGCCCCCGCGTAGTCCCGTTTCGCAAACGAACCGTCCGCCGCGCCCAGCAACGCCAGCGTCGCCTGGTCCGTCCGCGGAAATTGATCGGCCACCTTCACCAATTCTTCCGGCGTCTTCGCCCCCACAAGAGCCTCCCGCGCCTTGGCTTCAAGCGCCTCCCGCTGGTATTGCAGATAGTAATAATAACCGAATCCGCCCACTCCGATCACCAGCACCGCCAGGATCGGATAAACGATCAACCGCCAGTTGATCGTCTCCGCGTCGAGAATATTTGAATCGTCCGATTCCAAAGTTGCCATCGGGAGAGGATAAAAATCGGGGCCGCGCGGTCAATGACCGAATTTAGACGGAATTAACGGAATGACGGAATTTTGCAGAAGATTTTTGACAGGATTAACAAGATTAACATGATTTTCGATAAAGACATTCGACGAGGAAAATGGAATTTTAACGAGGGAGAGATTTCCTCTGCTTTTCCCCTTCCCAAAAAATCCCGTTAATTTGGAAATTTTGGTAATTCCGTCAAAATCTCCCTGCCTTCAATCCCGTTAATCTTGTTACTGCCCTCCGCAGGAGTCCTGTCAAAATTCGGCTTTCAACGCTTCCACGGCCTTCCCTTCCAGCCGCGCGAACCGCTCCGCCACCGCCTCGTCCGCCTCCCGCACCGTCTTCGCCTCCGTCGCCAGGAAAAAAAGAAAATCGTACAGCCCCTGGCAATCCCGCAGCGAAATCGATTCCGCCCGCAATGCCGTCCCCGGTCCCATGTTGTGATAGTGGTTCAACGCCACGCAGAGCGCCCCCGTCGGCAACCCGGCCCGGTGAAACACCGACGCCTCGCACGTCCCGCCGCCCATCAGCCGCCGCTGGTGGATCGCCCCCGGCCGCGCCGCCTGCAAATCCCGGAACGCCGTCTCCAGCCAGTGCGTGATCTGCGAATCGAACACGCTCAGCCGGTCCCCCACCCGCACCACCGGCCCGCCGTCGACCCGCGCGAACCCCCGCGCCTGGCTCGCCTCGAGCGAAAGCGTCGCCATCCGCGCCGGCGTGGTTTTCGACTTCAACGCCGCCAGCGCCCCCGCAAAGCCGATCTCCTCCGCCCGTGTAAAAAGCGCTTCGACGCCCGCCCGCGCCTTCCCCAGCGCCAGCCGCCGCAACAGCGCCAGCGCCGTCGACACCTGCGCCAGGTCATCGCACGCCGGGCTGAGAAAAAGACGCTTCGTGCAGCGCGCCCTCGGCAGGTCCCACATCCCGAACGTCGCCTTCGCCGGAATCGCCCCGTCGATCGCGACCCGCTTCGCTCCCTCCGAAAACGACGCGCTCCGGATCACCGCCCGGCCCAGCGGCTTCGTCGTCTCCTCGTCGTAAAAAACGATTCCCTTCCCCGCAAAATACTTCTCCTCCACGCCCCCCGCGAAATGAACCTCCGCCGTTTTCCCCTTTCCATGGACGACAAACCCCGGATGGTCCATGTGCGCCACCACCCGGAACCGCTCCCCTTCGGGCCGGTGCTCGTACCTCGCGTGCAGGTTCCCGAATTCATCCACCCGCGTCGTCACGTGCGGCAGCCCCTTCAGCCCTTCGAGCAGCCGTCCCCGCACGTGCCCCTCATGGCACGGCGCCGTCGGGCACGCCGCGATCGCCATCAGCGCCTGATATAATTCCTCGTCAAGGATGTGAGGCATTGGCATCAATCGCCGTCACCTTCCGCGGAGGGCCGGCCGGCTCGAAATTCTGGTTGATCGCAAGCAGGTAACTCGCCGGCACGATGATCCCCTTGTCTTTCAACGTCAGCTCCATCGCGTCCTCCACCTCGTAAACGTGCGCGCGGTTGTTCGGGTTGATCGCATGCCGGTCATTCAGCGCGTTCAGCGCCTTCATATTCATCGCCAGTTCATTCACCCCGCCCTCCTTGCTCGAGTCCTTGAAAAACGCGATCACCTTCCGCGCATCGTCCGGCTCGCCCTTCTCCCGCAACATCTTCGCCGCCCCCTCCACCATCGCCGTCACGTATGTCGCGTCATCGTCGTCGTTCATCCGGATGAAATCGTGAAACGACATCGCCCGCACGCAACCGCAACCCGGCGCGCTCAAAAGCAACACGCCCGCCGCCATCCAGACTTTTGCCTTCATCATCACGGTTCTATCCCTTGGTGCCTCTCGATCAAGCTTATCCTGAACGTCGTTTCGTTTTCACCAGCGACGCCGCCACCGCCACGCCCAGAATTCCCCCCACGATCAGCAGCGACACCTCCGTCGGAATCGGCACGAAATGTTCCCCCACCATCTTCGCCCCGATGAAAATCAGCACGCACGCCAGCCCCGTGTGGAGATACACCAGCTGCTTCACCGCCCCCGCCAGCAGGAAGTAGAGCGACCGCAGCCCCAGCACCGCGCACACGTTCGACGTGTAGACAATGAACGGGTCCGTCGTCACCCCGAAAATCGCCGGAATCGAATCGAGCGCGAAAACCAGGTCCGTCAACTCCACCGCCGCCAGCACCAGAAAGAGAATCGTGAACCTCCACCTCCCTCCCTCCCGCACCACGAACCGCCCCCCATGCTCCCCCGAACTCACCGGCAGAAAACGCCGCGCCAGCCGCACCACCGCGTGGTTCTCCATGTTCACGTCCTCCCTCGTCCGGTGAAACAGCATCCGGAACCCCGCGTAGAGAATGTACGCCCCGAAAACGTAAATCACCCACTCGAACGTCCTCAGCAACGCCGTCCCCGCCCCGATCATCGCCCCCCGCATCACCAGCGCCCCGAGCACCCCCCAGAACAAAAGCCGGTGCTGCTGGTCCGCCGCGATTTTGAACGAGCCGAAAATCAGCACGAAAATAAAAATATTGTCCACGCTCAACGCGTACTCGATCAGGTAACCCGTGAAAAATTCCAGCCCCTTCCCCGTCCCCTCCCGGTGCGTCACCCAGAGCCCGAACCCGCAGGCCAGCACGATCCACCCCAGAGTCGTCGCCAGCGATTCCCGGATCGAAACCGCGCGCCGCTTCCGATGCAGCACCGCCAGGTCCAGCGCCAGCAACGCCAGCACCACCGCGTTGAACCCGACCCAGAAGGCGAGCGACGTTTGCATCGGCGGCATCGTAACGGCGTAACGGAATTTAGACAGGATTAACAAGATTAACAGGATTGGAAAAGAAGCTGATTTTAGACATGAGGAACATGAAGGACATGAAGGGAAATTGGAAATTTGGTCCTGCCTTCCCAAAAAATTCCGTCAATTTGGCCCCAATTCCGTTAATTCCGTCAAAATCCCCCTCCCTCTTTCCTCTGGCACGACTCTTGCGGAAAAACCTCCGTTTTCCGTTTACAACCGCCATCCCGCGCACACTGTTCCCTCTGTCCCCATGTCCTCGTCACCTCCTGAAAGCACCCCCGACAGCCTCTCCGCCGAAATCCGCAAGCTCGGCCGCATCCTCGGCGAGGTCATCGTCAAGCTCGAGGGCAAAGAGACCCTCGACCTCGAGGAACGCTTCCGTTTCCTCGCCAAAAGCAGCCGCGCCGGCGACGCCAACGCCGAAAAAGAGCTTCGCGAAGCCGTCCGCAAACTCACCGTCTCCGAGGCCGCCCGCATGGCCATGGCCTTCACCGTCTACTTCGAACTCGTCAACCTCGCCGAGGAAACCCACCGCGTCCGCCTCCTCCGCCAGCGCCGACGTGCCCAGTACAACGTCCCCGGCACCCCGCCGATGCGCGAATCGATCGGCGCCGCCCTCCGCGAACTCAAGGCCCGCAACGTCCCCGCCGCCACCGTCCAGATCCTCCTCGACAAACTCTCCATCGAACTCGTCTTCACCGCCCATCCGACCGAGGCCAAGCGCCGCACCATGCTCAACAAGCTCCAGCGCCTCGCCCAGCGCCTCCACAATCCCGAGGCCCTCATCGAGGACGAAATCACCGGCATCGCCAACCCCCGCGCCCTCGAACGCGAAATCACCTCCCTCTGGCTCACCGACCGCTCCCGCACCAGCCGCCCCGAAGTCACCGACGAAGTCCTCACCGGCCTCTGGTACTTCGACACCACCCTCTGGCAGACCGTCCCCCTCCTTCAGGACGAACTCGAACGCGCCCTCGCCGACACCTACCCCGGCGTCAAGGCCCCCACCCGCTGGATCACCTTCGGCTCCTGGATGGGCGGCGACCGCGACGGCAACCCCAACGTCACCCCCGCCGTCACCGCCAAAACATTGATGCTTCATCGCAGGCTCGCCCTCGACAAACTCCAGGTCTCCCTCCGCGAAATCTCCCGCCAGCTCTCCATCTCCTCCCGCCTCGACGCCATCTCCCCCGAATTGGCCCGGCGCCTCCAGCTCACCGAACAGGCCGATCCCCACGTCAAGGCCCTCTACGACCGTTATCCCCACGAGCCCTACCGCCTCGCCCTCGCCGGCATGCGCGCCCGCCTGATCGAAGCCGAAAAAACCGAAAGCCCCCACTGGCTCCTCGATCCCATGGCCGGGAGTTCCGCCCCCGTCTTGAAAACCCGCGACATCGCCGAACTCCTCGACCTCATCGGCGAAAGCCTCTCCGCCCACCGCGCCGCCCTCCTCGCCGAGGGCGAACTCCACCGCCTCCGCCAGCAGGTCGCCCTCTTCGGCCTCAGCGTCGCCCGGCTCGACGTCCGCCAGCATTCGATGCGCCACGAAACCGCGATGACAGAAATCCTCAAGGCCGTCGGCGTCACCCCCGATTACGCCACCCTCTCCGAGGAGCAAAAACTCGACCTCCTCCGCAAAGTCCTCGCCGCCCCCGCGCCGAAACTCCCCGGCAATTTCACCCCCGAAACCGCCGACGTCATCGGTTCCCTCCGCGTCCTCAAGCGCGCCATCGAGCTCTTCGGCGAGGAGGCCGTCGGCGTCTACGTCATCAGCATGACCCACGATCTCTCCGACATCATCGAAGTCATGGTCTTCCAGCATCTCGTCGGCATCTCCCTCGACATCGCGCCCCTCTTCGAAACCCTCGGCGACCTCGAGGCTGCCCCCGGCATTCTCAATCAG
Organism: Methylacidiphilales bacterium; assembly: GCA_035948935.1. GTDB lineage: Bacteria > Verrucomicrobiota > Verrucomicrobiia > Methylacidiphilales > UBA1321 > JABDGH01. Next base: position 157,021 of record DASZIP010000012.1, read on the forward strand.
ATGTTCGACTTCGGGCCCTACCGCGACCATCTCCGCGCCCGCCGCGACCACCAGCAGATCATGCTCGGCTACTCCGACAGCAACAAGGATTGCGGCTACCTCACCGCCAACTGGGCCCTCTTCCAGGCCCAGGAAACCATCTCCGACGTCTGCAAAAAACGGGGCCTCGGCCTCACCCTCTTCCACGGACGCGGCGGCAGCATCGCCCGCGGCGGCGGCCCGGCCGCCAAGGCCATCCTCGCCCAGCCCTGCGGCTGTTACGACGCCAAGATTCGCGTCACCGAGCAGGGCGAAGTCCTCTCCACCCGCTACCACGACCCCGACCTCGCCTTCCGCATCATCGAGCAAATGGCCTACGGCGTCCTCCTCGGCGCCGAAGCCGCCCAGAAAGAGGCCCAAGTCCCCGCCGCCTGGCGCGTCGCGATGACCGAAATGTCGAAGCTCGCCTACAACTCCTACGAGGCCCTCGTCCACAAAGACCCCCAGTTCATCGAATTCTGGCGCACCGCCACCCCCATCGAGGAAATCAGCGGCCTCAAGCTCGGCTCCCGCCCCACCTTCCGCAAAGCCACCAAATCGGTCGAGGACCTCCGCGCCATCCCCTGGGTCTTCTCCTGGATGCAAAGCCGCTTCGTCTTCCCCGGCTGGTACGGACTCGGCAGCGCCCTCGAACAATTCGCCGCCAAAGGCCCCGCCGAGGCCGACCTCCTCCGCGCCATGTACGAAGAATGGATGTTCTTCAAGGCCACCATCGACAACGCCCAGCTCACCCTCCTCAAGGCCGACATGCAGATCGCCTTCCACTACGCATTGCTCGTCCCCGACGAATCGATCCGCGTCCGCATCTTCGACGCCATCGCCGGCGAATTTTCCCGCACCGAGCACGCCATCCTCGCCATCACCGGCCAGAAAAACCTCCTCGAACGCGAGCCCGTCCTCGCCAAATCGGTCCAGCTCCGCAACCCCTACATCGACCCCCTCAACTACATCCAGGTCGAAATGATCCGCCGTCTCCGCGGCCTCGAAAACAAGCAAAGCCCCGACGCCGACGACCTCCGCGCCGTCATCGAACTCACCATCAACGGCGTCAGCGGCGGCCTCAAAAACACCGGCTAAAGCATTTCAAAATATCGTTCACACGATCCATCGGGTGGCCCGGCAACGACAGGCGTGCCTGTGTTGCCCGGGCCGTCCCGCTCAAGCGGGACGACAGGAAGCGATTTCCCCGGTGCACGAATTCCAACCATGTGCGCAATAAGTTAAAATGCTCTAAAACCCGTCCATCAAACCGCTTTTAATCCTCGGCGGCATCGGAATGCTCACCTGCCGCGCCTCCCCGCTCCCTCCCGAACGGATCGTCATCGCGTAAGCCTCCGCTTCGTTGTCCTTCGCGATCTTTTTCGTGCTCGCATACGCCGCCGCAAACGTCGCCAGATCGTCCTGCGTCGAAATTCCCCCCACCGAAACTATCTCGTCCCCCGCCTTGATTCCCGCCCTCTCCGACCGGCTCTCCTTCTCCACCGCCAAAACCGTCACCTTCCCGTTCGGCAGGCCCACCATCAGCCCGTCGAAAAAGCTGAACCGCTCGTCGTCCAAATCCCGGTCCTTGCCGGTTGGCGAATAGATCAGGTGCATCGCGTCGATCGGATACTGCGCCATCGCCAAAATAAAATTGTTCGACACATCCCACACCGTCCGCCGATACCCCTCGATCTCATGCGCCAGCTCCGGCGGCAACGTCGCGACCTGGTTCGGCGACTGCCGCGAGTAGGCCTCCTCCAACGTCCCCTTGTGCGCCAGATCCAGGTCCGACGACCCCTGCTGCGCGTCCGCGCTCAGCATATACATCACCCGCAGCACCATCCCCGGCTTGATCACCGTCGCCGGATTCACCAAAACCGGATACTTCACCGTCACGTCCTTGCCCTTCTGCGCCAGCGGAAACGTCAGGGCGAATTCCGGAATCATATGCACCGGCTCGTCCTGTCCGCGAACCGGCGCCAGAATCGCCAAAAAAAGCAGCGACAACCAAAATCGGATAACCACAAAATCCAGATTACCCTTAATCCCACACCGGTCAATCTGCAGGTGGCCCGGACAACTCGCTTCCTCTCAAAATCCGCCCTTCATCAGCCCTCATGTTCCTCCTGTCCAAAAACTCCCATGCCTTCCCTCCTAAAAAAATTTAGTAATTTGGTCAATTTGGTAATTTGGTCCTGCCTTCCCTTATCTCCTTCCTCTTTGCTGAGGCAATTTCATTGCCGATCTCGTAGCCGTCTTTCGGTATCCGCACTCCGTCCGACGGTGCCTCCCATCGGGTGGCCCGGACAACTTGCTTGTCCGGGTTTTGTCTCGAAACTTCGAGACGAAACAGGAAGCGATCCCCCGTAGCCGTCGTGACATCGCATTTTCAGCTTGGGCCCCGCACCAAAATCGGCTACATTACTCTTCGGGTAGACGGTCGCTCCCGCTTCGGCGGGAGAGGAAAGTCCGAACACCACAAGGCAGCATGCCGCGGAAAAACCCGCGGAGGGCCGGGACGAAAGCTCCGGTCGATGGAAAGTGTCACAGAAAACAGACCGCCGCGACGCGCCCGAACGGACGTCGCGGCAAGGGTGAAAAGGCGGGGTAAAAGCCCACCGCCCGGAGGGCAACCTCCGGGGCACGATAAACCCCATGCGGTGCAAGGCCAAACAGAGACGCCGGGTCGCCTGCCCGGTCGCGGAGGAAACTCCACGGCCCGTCTCGGGTATCGGTCGCATGCGCGTCGAAAGACGCCGCTGCCGCGGAGCGATCCGCGTCAGAGATGAATGACCGTCGCCGACGCGCCTTTAGCAAGCGCGGCGGAACAGAATTCGGCTTACGCCCGGAACAAAGAGGGGCGCTGCGGGAAACCGCGGCGCCCCTCGCTTTTGTCCTGCGGACGGCAGTAGGTAGCCGTCGCACTCCGTGCGACGGTGCAGTTCATCCCTCGTTCCCAAACTCCCACCGGCCCCTTGCCCCCTTAAAAAAATTCCGTCAATTCCATCAAAATTCCCCTGCCTTTCCTCTTCGGTCCTCCCCCCCTCTTCAGTCCTCTGTGCGAAACCCTCAGTCCTAATTCCGTCAAAAATCAGTCGGTCTTCTTCTCCATCCACACATACCGCCGCAGCAGCACAACCACCGCGCACGTCAGCGGCACCGCCACAATCGGCCCCAGCAACCCCGGCAGCAACATGCTCCAGAACAAAATCCCCAGGATAATCGCCAGCGGATGCAGCCCCGTGCTGTGACTCTGAACCCGCGGCGTGATAAACATCGACTCCGTCATCTGCACCGCTCCAAAAACCCCCAGCACCAGCAAGGGCCGCAGCCACTGCAGCGTCGGGTCCCCTTTCGCCGACAAAAACCCGAGCAGCAACGCCGGAATGATACTGCAAATAATCCCCAAAAACGGAACGATGCTCAGCGCCCCCGCGATAATCCCAAGCACCGGACTGTACGGCACGCCGACGATCCAGAGCCCGATGAACGTCAGCACGCCGTTGCAGCCCGCCACGATGATCTGCCCGCGAAAATAACTCACCAGCGACGTGTTGATCTCCACCAGCACCGACACCACCTCGTCCCGCAACCACGACCGCCGCAGCGGCACGAACTCATGCCAGTGCTTCTCGATCCGATCCTGGTCGGCCAGAAAATAATAGACGTAGATCGGCACAAAACCGAACCCCAGCACAAAACCGAAAGCGTGCCCCACCGGCGCGAGCGCCGCATAAACAAAGTTCGCGACGTTCTTCGGAATCTCCTGCATCAGCACCGGCAGGTTCGCGTCGAGCCACGCCTGCGCCATCGGGTAACCGCCGAAACTGTCCCGCAGGTTCTTCGCCGCCGCACCCATGCTCGACGGCAGGTTGCTGAAAAACTCGCCCGCCTGCTGCCCCAGCGGCGGCAAAAGAAAAGCCCAGAAAAGCAGAAACCCAATCACCGTCAGCAGGCACACCAGCAGCGTCGCCGTTCCCCGTTTCAACCCCCGTTTCTGAAAAACCCCGATCACCGGCTCCAGCACCAGCGCGATGATCACCGCCAGCCCGATCGGCAGCAGGATCGGATACGACCAGCTCAAAAACGTGATGAAACCAAAAAAGACAAGCGCCGCCACAACCAGCAGCGACGTCACCGCCAGCGCCGTCAGCGCCGTCCACAAAATCCGCCGCTGCCGCTCCGTCGGATACTCCGCCATCGGTCCATTTTCGTTCGGCGCGTTGTCCATGGTCCGTTCCCTCAATGCCCCGCGCTTTTGTCCTTATCCGGGTCCGGCGAGTGGAACGGCGTCGGCAGCGGCGTCACCGTGATCTCCACCCGCCTGTTCCGCGCATGGTTCTCCCCGCCGTTCAAAGAGATCGGCTCCGAATCGCCCCGGCCGATCACCAGCACGTTCAAAAACGGCAGAGAAGTCTCGTCCCGAAAAAACCGCGCCATCGCCGACGCCCGCGCCGCCGTCAGGTCCCAACTCGTCGCGTAGACAGGCTTCGAGCTGCCCGGCGCGGCCTCCGTCGCGCTGTCCGAATAGCTCACCACCCGAAGCTCGAAATGATCCATCTCTCCGTTCAGCCCCTGCGCGATCTGGTTCAGCAACGTCTTCCCCTCCGGCTTCAGCGTCACGTCGCCCGGCGCGAAAAGCTCCGAATTCGGGACACGCAGCACCGGCCGCCCGCCCCGCTCCACCACGTCCGGCGGACTGCTCTTCCCCAGCTTCCGGATCAGATCGTTGAATTTCTTCACCATCGCCACCTGTGCCTCGTTCTCTTCCGACGCCGTTTGCGACTGCTGTCCCGGCCCTTCCAGCCGCGCTTCCTCAGCCGCCAGCTCCGTCTCCTTTTCCTGCACCAGCTCCTCGCGCGTCTTCAACTCGTTGGCCGTTTCGATCTGGCTCGCCTGAAGCTGATCCTTCTTTGAATTCAGCGTATCGTTCTCCTCCCTCAACTGGCTCACCTCGTCCCGCATCACCCGCGCCGTCGTCTCATTCTCCGAATTCTTCCAGAAATAATAACACGCCGCCGCGGCGAAACAGACCGAGACCAGCCCCCAGAAGATGCTTACGCCTTGCGAACGCCCGACCCGCGTGCTCCGATCGATAAATGCCACGCGCCAACATCTACCAGCAAAGCCCCCGATCGGGAAGCCGCTCTTTCGCTTTCGTCAAACCATCACCCCGGTAGCCGTCGCAGGTAGCCGTCGCGCGCCGCGCGACGGGTCGCGTCAGCGACTCTTTAAAAAAGCGTGTCATCCTGAGCTTGTCGAAGGATCTCTAACTAGTCCGCCTCCCTCCGCAGGAGTTTTGCATCGTCCCCGGGCGCGGAACCGGCTACCTTATATAAAGACCGTGATGAACATTCCTCCAGGGGCCGACTCCAAAACCGGCCCTCCCTCCGTCACACCCGCCCGGCTCTTCCTGCGCCGCGTCGTCGTCCATCTCCTCCGCCTCCGCGTCTGGTTCACCGAACGCGGCCCGGGCGATCTCTGGGAATCCAACTACTTCTGGGCCGCCATCGTCGGTCTCTGCGGCGCCCTTTCCTCCGTCGTTTTCCGGGAGGCCTTGCGCGGCCTCGAATGGGGCATGTTTCACTATGACGGTCCGCTCGAGTATGTCGGCACCACCCTGCCATTGCCCTGGTGGGCGCGCCTGCTTATCCCGGCCGCGGGCGGCCTCATTGCCGGGTCGATTCTTCTTTTCGGACAAAAGTGGTCCACCGCCGGAAAAGCCGCCGACTTCATGGAGGCCGTCGTCCTCGGCAACGGCATCATCCGCGTCCGCGCCACCGTCGTCAAAAGCCTCTCCTCCCTCGTCACCATCTCCTCCGGCGGCTCCATCGGACGCGAAGGCTCCATGGTCCAGCTCGCCTCCATGCTCGGCTCGCTCCTGGGACGCACCGCGAAGTTTTCTCCCGCCCGCCTCCGCCTCCTCGTCGCCTGCGGCGCGGCGGCGGGCATTGCCTGCGCCTATAACGCGCCGCTGACCGGGGCGTTTTTCGTGGCCGAGATCGTCCTCGGCTCCATCGCCATGGAAAGCATCGGCCCCCTCATCGTCTCGTCCGTCGTGGCGACCGTCATCGCCAGCCAGTTCCTCGGCGCGCAACCGGTTTATCAGATGCCAAATTTTGGAGCCGTGCCCAACTGGCAATTGTTTGCGCACGCGCTGCTCGGGGTCTTTGCCGGGCTCATCGCCCCGCTTTTTTTACTCCTGCTGCGGGGCGGCGAGGAGTTGTTCAAACGCACGCAACTGCCCATCATACTCAAGCTCGGCCTCGGCGGCCTCGTTGTCGGCGTGCTCTCCCTCGCGCAACCGTCCGAATGGAACGGCGGCGGCGTCTGGGGCAACGGCTATGGCGTCGTCGCCTCGGTGCTCAATACCCACTGGGTCTGGTGGGGACTCCTGACCATCCTGCTCTTCAAAGTACTCGCGACCGTGGCTACGACCGGCAGCGGCGCCGTCGGCGGCGTCTTCACCCCGACCCTTTTTTGCGGCGCCGTCCTCGGCGCCCTCTTCGGCGAAATCCTCGGCGCCCTCCTGCCCGGCGCCCACATCTCCGTCGGCAGCTTTGCCGTCGTCGGCATGGGCTGTTTTCTCGCCGCCATGACCCGTGCGCCGATCATGTCGATCCTCATCATCTTCGAGATGACGCGTGACGACGCAACCATCATGCCGCTGATGCTGGCCTGCGTCGCGGCCTTTTACGTCGCGCGCGAAGTGAGCGGCGAATCGGTCTACAGCCGCCAGCTTCACGGCGCCGCCGCCCATCCCGAAAAACCCCTCTTCCTCCTCCATGTCCGCGACCTCATGAAAAAAGACCCCCTCTGCGTCCTCGAAACCTCCGGCTTCGGCCAGGTCGCCGCCACCCTCGCCTCCCACACCTTCAAGCACCTCTACGTCGTCGATCCCAACCGCCGCTTCCTCGGCGCCATCGCCCTCCAGGACCTCAAGCCCTTCCTCCACGACGTCGATTTGCCCCAGGTCGTCATCGCCCTCGACCTCATGCACGACGACGTCCCCGTCCTCACCAGCGACGCCTCCCTCAAGGAATCCCTCGAAGTCTTCGCCCGCCACGACGGCGAGCGCCTCCCCGTCCTCGACAACCCCAGGGAGCGCCGCCTCGTCGGCTCCCTCGCCAAGACCGACGTCCTCCTCACCCTCGCCCACGGCGTCGGCGCCGGCGAAGCAGGGTAGGGCCTGTTAACGCCAACCGTCTGCGGCCCGAGCAAGTCCCGGTAGGGACTTTTGATAGTAGCCCGGCGATTTATCGCCGGGTCTGTCGCGAGAGAGCCCGGCGTCCCATCGGGACGCTTGAACGTATTTTGCGCAGGTGTCCGTTCATCCGTCCCTACGGAGACCTCTGCAAAACCCATTCTCTAAGCGATCCGTCATCCCGAGCTTGTCGAGGGATCAGTTCCCCTCCTCTGAAAAAGGCAAACCGAACTGATCCTTCGACAAGCTCGGGATGACAGAATCCTAAAAGAGAGACTTTCGCAGAGGTCTCTGTAAGGGTTGAATCAATCCCCCCCCTATCGCCTTCTCCTGTGCACAATACTTTACTCTAACTTTCATGCACGCGATGGACTAAAGCTATAAAGCTACCCAGCCCGCAGTGCCGGAAATCGCCGCGACCAATCGACCAGCAGCAGATAGAGGAGCATGTCGTCGAAGAAGAAAATGTTCATGAGGACCAGGCTCAGGAGGTGGAACGAGAGCATGACCGGGATGAAAATCCATCGATAGCGGGGCCACACCAGGCAGAGCGGCGCCGTGATTTCAAAAAAGGTGATGACCGGCAGGCCGCTTCGGAGCATGAAGACGACGAGCGGCCATTCGGGGATGCGCCAGCCGATGTCCGTGTTGAAGTAGTAGCCGCGGAGGCCGGCGTCGACGGCCCAGGCTTCCATCGTGTCGCCGGTGAAGACGCTGATGCCGCCCGCGACGGTCCGGTTCAGGCCGACAAGGCAGTAGGAGAGGCAGAGCATCGCGACGATGGTGACGAGAGGGTAGCTGCAGCGCCGGCCCCCGGCCGCCGGTTTCTTTCCGAACCTGTCCTGAATCAAATCGGCCCACGCAAAACCGGCGAGCGCGTAGACGGCGAGCAGCAGGACGATGTCGGTGTGGACGGCGGGGCCGAAGCTGCGGATGAGCGACGAATAAGCGGTGAGCAGGATCGCGGCGAGCGTCGAAGCCAGCGGGAACCAGCGCTGGAACATGGCGAATCCGCACACGACGATTGTCATGACGAGAAAGGCGCCGAGCATGGCGGGGCGCAGCAGCGCATCGAGAGCGCTCGCGGGAAGAAGCGCGAGAATGCCGACGGGCTGGAAGAACTCGCGGAGCATTTCGGCCAGGCGCCAAAGCGGATCGAGGAGGAGCTTGACGATCCAAAGCGCGAAAATCCCGAACCGGGCGAAGATCAGCAGCGGGCCGCCGGCCTGCTCATGGATCAGCTCTATCGGCCCGATGAGATGTCGTAATGTTTGAGAAGTTCGCATGAGGGTTGGGCCCGCGATTCGCCGGGGGGAGGGTGAAGCTTGACGGCCATGACCATCAGATCGACCTGCCGGACGGGATCATCGGCGTGGCGCTCGTTGTAGACTTTGGCGAGCGCGCGGGCGAGGTGTTCGGTCGCCTCGGGCGAATAGCCGTCGAGGGGGTTGACCTGCACGATGGAGGGGAAAACTTGCTCGACGAGAAGGCGGACTTTGTCGCCCTTCGCGGTGGTGGCGATGAATTCTCGGCAGGTGACGGGATCATCTTCGCGGGCGAAGGGAAAAATTTCCCAGACGACGAATGGAAAGTAGGTGCGGCCGTTGAGGGTGTAGTGGCCGAGGACCATGCATCCGATGAGAACGCCGAAGACGACGCGATGCGCAACGGGCATCGACACGATCCAGCGGATCATCGGCGGCCAGTAACAAAAGGCGCGCAAGATGACGATGAGAAAAACGGCCTGGCCCGTGACAGCGAGGGGGCTCAAGTGCCGGACGCAGGAAATGAGCACCGTGATGAGCGCGCATGCCACCAGGGAAATCGGCGGAAGCCAAAGCCGCGCGCGCGCCGGTGTGGTCATGAAAGTTATCTAAGCCAGCGGGGCGCTGATGGCGAATCTTCTCTGAGGGGAATGACGCGAGAGGCGAAAGTCAAGATGCGGAGGTGTCCGTATCGGCCTTTCCAGCCATCCATATAATTCTTGCTCCTCTGGAAAGCGAGTCTTCATGGGTTTGGTACATAAATACCCGTCGCCCCGTATTGTGGTTTTAATAGACAAGTGTCTTTCCAAGTGAAACTTGGGTACGAGAGTGAAAGCTGCCGCATCGCAGTCTCTTAAGGTTATCTCCGTTCGATTAAATGCAGTACAAGTCTATTTTATAAACAATTCCTAATATTATTTTGGCTCATTCCGATAGCTGGGATAGAAATGCCTTCCCTGCCATCACCAACCGACGACCCCAACAAAAGAACCCGCCTCCTGCACGACGTCGTCGAATTGCTCACGGCGGAACTTGCCACGATTGCGCACCGCCAATGGGAGGACCTTCCCGACCTTAAAAAGAAAAAGGTCGTTTTGGCCTGCCGCTTCCGCGAGTTCGACTGGATGCCGGGCGCGACCGGCCGCGAGCCGGTCGATGAGTTGCCGCTGAAGTCGCTTATCGCCGATCTGGAAGATCGATCCCGGCAAAAAATCGAGAATCAGCTCGAGTTCATCGACAACCATATCCTCGCGCTCCAGGAACAACACCAATACCTCCTCGAATCCCTCAACGTCTCCTTCCGAAAATTCTACGACCTGGTCCCCTCCGCATGAACCGACTGCCGCTCGTAAAGCATTTTAAGCAAGCCGGAGGCTTGCTACCATCCCTTCGGAGACCTCTGCGAAAGTGCCACTTCGCAAAAAAAGCTCCGTCATCCTGAGCGAGGACGAGGTGCTGCGCACGGCAGTAGTTTCTCTGCGAAGCTGTTACTGCCCTGCGCAGCAGCGAGTCCGAGTCGAAGGACCCGGCGACTTTTATCCCCCGATAACCAAAGGCGGACAAAAACCTCGTCACCAGTGCTGCTTCGCTGCCTTGTCTTGGACGGGAGCGCAACCTTGATGCCTGACGACCAGACTTTGCCACCAAGGTCCTTCGACTCGGCTCGGCCAACCGCACCGGGAAAAGTAAATCCTCCGCTCGCCTCGCTCAGGATGACGGATTGAGGAAAGAACGAGACGGATTGAGGAAAGAACGAGTTTGGCAGATATCTCCTTCGGGATGGGCGGCGATCCGCCGCCGCTCTATTACAGCAGAGCAACTTTTCCGCAAATCATCGCTTTACCATCTAGAGCTTACTATTCTACCGAGCCTGTATGTAAAAAGCGGTCGGGACGATTTTGCAAATTAAGAACTATGATGACTTGGCGCATGGCGGCGGTCGGAATGATGATGGGGGGAGCGTGCGCCCTTCACGCCGATCCCGCGCCCGAAACGGCCCCCGCCGTGCCGGGCACGCAACTGACGTGGGAGGATTGCGTCCGGCTGGCGACCCGGGAAAATCCCGACCTGCAAGCGTCCCGCGAAGCCGTCCTCAACAGCGATGCCGTCCACATGGGCGCCTACTCGGCGCTCTATCCCCAGATCACCGCCTCCTTCGGCGACACCCGCGGCTACCAGGGCGCCAACCTCTACTCCCCCTACGTCTATTCGACCTCCTACAGCGAACAACTCTCCCTTTCGCAAACCATTTTCAACGGCTTCCTCACCAAGGGCAACATCGACCAGGCCCGCGCCCAGCTCAATCTCGCCTTCGCCAACCTCGACAGCGAAAAAGCCGTCGTCAGCTTCAACCTCAAATCGGCCTTCGCGCAACTGATCTACGCCCAGAAGCTCATCAAAATCAGCCGGGACGTCATCGATATCCAGCAGAAAAACGCCCGCCTCGTCGGGCTCCTCTACGAGGGCGGCAGCGAAGACAAGGGCAACATGCAACTCAGCCAGGCCAACCTCGACCAAGCCGTCTACAATCTCGACCAGGCCGTCCGCACCCGCGACCTCTCCGGCATCCAGCTCGGCGTCTACATCGGGCGGAACCTCCCCGCGCCCGTCCTCGCCGAAGGTGAATTGCAGACCGACATCCTCCCCGTCATGCCCGACTTCAACAAACTCGCCCTCATCACCCCCGCCTATTTCCAGCAGCGCGCACAGGTCGACGCCGCGGCGGCGGGCGTCACTGTCGCCAACAGCGGCTGGTATCCGACCGTCACCGCCAACGCCGCCGCCTACCGCTCCGATTCGCAATTCCCCCTCAAGAACCACGGCTGGTCCGCCGGCTTTTCGGTCTCTTATCCCATTTTCCAGGGCGGTGCGACCTACTTCGACGTCAAAGCCGCCGACGCCTCGCTGCGCCAGGCCCTCGACAATCTCCGCTCCGGCACCAACAACGCCGCCCTCACCCTCGCCCAGATGTTCAAGAACATGGTCGACGCCGAAGACAACGTCCGCATCCAGAAGGAACTCCTCGATGCCACCGCCCTCCGCTACAAAATCGCCGAGGCCGACTACCGCAACGGCCTCATGTCCTTCCAGGATTTCAATACCATTACCGAAAGTTATGTCAGTCAACTACAGACCCTCCTCTCCGCCCAACTCTCCGCGGTCATCGCCGAAGCGGCTTGGGAAGAGGCCCGCGGACTCGGAGCCATTCCATGAAACGAACCCATAACCTCAAATGGAAATATCCGGCCCTCGCCGTGTGCCTCCTTCTCGCCGCCGGCGTCATCGCCTGGCTCGTCTTCGACTGGTACGCCGACCAACCCTCCTACGAATACATCAAGGTCGGGCGCGGCCCCCTCCGCGTCACCCTCCGCGAAAGCGCCGACATCGAACCCGAACACCGCCTCACCGTCACCCCGCCCATCCCCGGCCGGATCGATTCCATCGAGGTCGCCAACGGCGCCGACGTCAAGCAGGGCCAGATCCTCGCCTGGATCAGCTCCACCGACCGCGCCGCCCTCATGGACGCCGCGCGCGCCGCCGGCGGCAAGGAGGTCAAATTCTGGGAGGACATCTACAAGCCCGCGCCCCTCATCGCCCCGCTCGACGGCCACATCATCTCCACCGCCGTCGTCCCCGGCCAGGTCGTCGTCACCGCCGAGACCGTCTTCACCATGTCCGACCACCTCATCGTCCAGGCCGATGTCGACGAGACCGACTTGAACAACGTCTCGCTCGGCCAGCCCGTCGACATCACATTCGACAGCTATCCCAACGCCCGCCTCACCGGAAAAGTCCACGAGATCGCCTACGACGCCACCACCGTCAACAACGTCACCACCTACCTCGTCAACATCTTCCTCGACTCCACCCCCTCCTACGTCCGCAGCGGTCTCGACGCGAATGCCTTTCTCCTCATTTCCGACCGCAAAAACGTCCTCCGCATTCCGACCGACGCCATCACCCCCGAAGGCGACGTCCTCCTCGTCCCGGGACCCGACCAGCCGCTCGTCCCGCGACGCATCAAGGTCGGCATGAGCGACGGCACCTGGACCGAAGTCGTCTCCGGACTCAACGAAGGCGACTGGATCGCCCGCCGCGTCTTCACCGTCGGGGAAGCCGAGAAAAACGGCTTCTCCTTCCTCCCCGGCAACCTCAGGAGAATGAGGTGATCGTCCTCGAAAACATCAGCAAAACCTACCTCATGGGCGAAACCACCGTTGTCGCCCTGCGCAACGTCTCCCTGCGCATCGAGCGCGGCGAATTCGTCTCCCTCGTCGGCGCCTCCGGCTCCGGCAAATCGACCCTCCTCCACATGATCGGCCTCCTCGACCGGCCCGACACCGGCGCCCTCCGCATCGGCGGCCACGACACCTCGAAACTCCCCGACGACGAAATCGCCCGGCTCCGCTCCGAGACCATCGGCTTCGTCTTCCAGCAATTCCATCTCCTCAAGCGCATGACCGCTTTCGACAACGTCGAGCTTCCCCTCATCTACGCCAAGGGCGACCGCCCCTCCGCCGATCCCGCCGCCCTCCTCGAACGCGTCGGCCTCGGCCCGCGCAGCCACCACAAGCCCAACGAGCTTTCGGGCGGCCAACAGCAGCGCGTCGCCATCGCCCGCGCCCTCGTCCGCAGGCCCCTCGTCGTCCTCGCCGACGAACCGACCGGCAACCTCGATTCCCACAGCGGCGCCGAAATCATGGCCCTCCTCCGCGAACTCCACGCCGAAGGCCTCACCGTCGTCCTCGTCACCCACGAGCCCTCCATCGCCGCCGCCGCCGACCGCACCATCCGCGTCCACGACGGCGAGATCATCGAGGACGTCCGCAGGTCCCGCAACGGCCCGCTCCCCGCGCCGGAAATCCGCCCCCCCACCGGCGCCGGCCCCATCACGGCCGCGCCCGAACTCGAAATGTCGGAAAAACTCCACTGGAACCTTCTCATGCTCAATTTCCAGCAGGCCGCGCGCGGCCTCTGGGCCAACAAATTGCGCACCTGCCTCTCCGCCCTCGGCATCATCATCGGCGTCGCCGCCGTCATCGTCATGCTCGCCCTCGGCCACGCCGCCGAACTCTCCGTCGAACGCCAGATCGCCACCCTCGGCTCCAACCGCCTGGCCATCTCCCCAAATCCGCAGGACACCGCCGGCGTCCATCAGCAGGCGGGCGCCATCAGCCGTTTGACGATCGACGAGGCCATGCACATCGACGGACGCATCCCCACCATCGCCGCCGTTTCCGGCGAAGTCCGCGGCGATGTCCAGGCCGTTTACGGACACAACAACGTCAGCACCATCCTTTTTGGATCGATGCCCGGATATGAGCAGATTTATTCCGCCACCCCGACGTACGGACGCTTCTTCACCCTCGAGGAATGCCGCTTGCGCGCGCGCGTCGTCCTCCTCGGCACCACCGTCCTCACCGGCCTTTTTGGAACCGACAACCCGGTCGGTCAGACCATCGAAATCGAGCACATCCCCTTCACCGTCATCGGCGTCCTGCCCCCGAAAGGTTCCGACGGCAACGGTAACGACAGGGACGACCGCGTCATCGTCCCCCTTCAAACGGCCATGTACCGCGTCCTCGGCAAGCAGTATGTCGATTGGATCGACACCAGCGCGGCCAACGCCTCCGTCCTCAACGACACGATGAACAAACTCCAGGACCTCACCGACGAATGGCCCCACATTCCCGGCGTCACCAGCAACAGCTACCGCGTCTCCAACATGGCGGCGATTGCCCAGACGCTCAGCGCCGTCACCACCACCCTCTCGATCATGCTCGCCAGCGTCGCCGCCATCTCCCTCGTCGTCGGCGGCATCGGCATCATGAACATCATGCTCGTCTCCGTCACCGAACGCACCCGCGAAATCGGCCTCCGCAAGGCCCTCGGCGCGCGCGTCCACGACATCCAGGCCCAATTCCTCATCGAGGCCGTCACCCTTTGCCTCGGCGGCGGTTTCCTCGGCATCGCCACCGGCTGGATCATCACCCTCATCATCGGTTATTTCCAGGGCGTCTGGATGAACCCCACCCTCGTCTCCATCGCTCTCTCCTGCGGCTTTTCCGTCGCCGTCGGCATCGGCTTCGGCTACTGGCCCGCCGTCCTCGCCTCCCGCCTCGACCCCATCGAAGCCTTGCGCTACGAATAGATTCTCCATTGGCATGAACGCATGAAATGAACGACAGAAATAAAAAGATCCCATGAACCGCTCACTACTCGCCTTCCTTCTGGCCGGGCTCACCGCCGGCGTGCTGTTTACCTGCTTCAACTGCCTCTCCGCCGCCGCCGTCGGTTCCGACGGCGTCGTCGTCACCACCACGAAGGACGCCAACATCGATCAGGCGGTGAAGGCGATCGACGCGCTTGACCTCAAGGGCGTCCACGTCATGAAAGGTTCGCGCTTCATCTGGAGTTTCGGGAATATCGTGTGGACGGTCGCCGGTTTCACCCTCGGATTTCTCATCATCACCGGCTTCATGCTCTTTTTCTACAAGCTCTATTGCCGCTGGCTTGGCGCCGACCCGCACCTATGACCGAATCCGAGGCTTATTTCATCCTGAATCTGCTCAGCGGCATCGGGCCGATGCGGGCGAAACGGCTGCGCGAGCGGTTCGGGTCGCTCGATCTGGCGCTCGCCGCGCGCGGGGCCGACCTGCGGTCCGTCGAGGGAATCGGGCCCGAGCTTGTCGAGAAACTCCTCTCGTGGAAGGAGACGATCGATTTCGAGAAGGAACGCAAATGGGTCGGGGAATTGGGCCTGACCATCCTCACGCCGGCCGACGCGGCCTACCCGGCGAGCCTGGGCGAAATTTACGATCCGCCGCTCGTGCTCTATATCAAGGGAAAGATACCGGAGACCTGGCCGCGCGGCATCGCGGTGGTCGGCTCGCGCGAAACGAGCCACTACGGCCTCGAAACCGCAAAAAAGCTGAGCTACCAGATCGCCTACGCGGGAGTGCCGGTGATTTCCGGCCTGGCGCGCGGGATCGACACCGCGGCGCATCTCGGCGCGCTGGCGGCCAAGGGGATGACCTGGGCGGTGCTCGGTTGCGGGCTCGACAAAATGTACCCGCCCGAAAACGACGCGCTCGCCGCCAAGATCGTCGAGTCGGGCGGCTGCCTCGTCAGCGAACTGCCGCTCGGCACCGCGCCCGACAAGCGGACCTTCCCGATGCGCAACCGGATCGTCAGCGGACTGAGCTTCGGCGTCCTGGTGGTCGAGGCGGGCCGGCAAAGCGGCGCCCTGATCACCGCGCGGCAGGCGCTCGACCAGGGGCGGCAGGTCTTCGCCGTGCCGGGCCGGATCGACAATCCGCTCGCGCAGGGCTGCCATCAGCTCATCAAGGACGGCGCGAAGCTGGTCGAGGGCGTGGAGGACATCCTGGCCGAACTCGAATTCCTGATCCCGAAGGAAAGCGTGATAACGCCCCGTCCCCCGCCCGCCAACCTGACCGGCGACGAGGAGAAAGTCTACGCGGCCATCGAGCTCGACGAAACGCCCATCGACGCGATCACCCGGATCACCGGCCTGCCTTCGGGCACGGTCTCCTCGACTTTGCTCCGCCTGGAGATGAGGAAACTGGTGCGCCAGTTGCCCGGCAAAGTGTTTGTGCGGACTTCGTGATCGCTTTAAGGACTATTTACAGCAGAAACGTTATTTGCTAGCAAAGGCCTTCCCCATGAACAGGAAGAGACCGGAAGGAGCGAAAGAGTCCACGATCGGTCGATCGATGACCGGCTTGGGCACGCCGTTTTCCCGTTTCAGGAGCAAAAAAGGGCAGACTCTGGTTGAATACGCCCTGATCCTCTCGTTCATCTCCGTGCTGTCGATCATTGTCTTGAGCTTCCTGGGCGTCCAGATCCGGAGCCTCTACGTACCGATCATCAACGCGCTCGAGCAGGTTCGGGCCTCCATCTCCTAGAACTCACATCAAAAGTAGACACCCGACCCATGTCTACTTTTGAAAATTTTCCATGCCCCCTCATGTCCTCCTTGTTCCTCCTGTCTAAAATTCCTCTGCCTTCCTCCTGTTAAAAAAATCCATTAATTCCCGTCAATTTTTTTTCCCCTTTCCAATTTGGTAATCTGGAAGATTTGGTAATTTGGTCCTGCCTTCCTCCCCAAAAAAATTCCGTTAATTCCGTCAAATTTCCCCCTGCCTCCTTCCTGTTTTCATGATTTCATGTCTTCCTGTTAAAAAAATTCCAATAATTCCGCCAATTTCCCCCCCCTTTTCCAATTTGGTAATCTGGAAAATTTGGCAATTTGGTCCTGCCTTCCTCCCCAAAAAATTCCGTTAATTCCGTCAAAAATCCCCCCTCTTTCCGGTCGTATTTTAAAAAACCGGGTTGCCAAGGCAGGGCGCGTCTTCTAGGTTGCACGGCTTGGACTCAAGGAGGCTGGAGCGCCCGGCCGCCGGGCGAACGAATTGCCCGCATTCATAAGTCGTTATGTCAAAATCTCTTATCATTGCAGAAAAACCAAGCGTCGCCACCGATATCGCCAAGGCGATTGGCGGATTCAAGAAAGTCGCCGACGGCAACGAGTCGTACTACGAGAGCGATTCCCATGTCCTTTCCTCGGCCGTCGGACACCTGGTCGAGCTCTGCCTGCCGGGCGAATTGGACAAGCAAAAGGGGAAGTGGAGCTTTGCAAACCTGCCGGTCATTCCCGAGGAATTTGCGCTGAAACCGATCGAGCGGAGCGAGGCGCGCCTGCGGCTGCTCAAAAAGCTGATGAAGCGGGCTGACGTCACGAACCTGATCAATGCGTGCGACGCGGGCCGCGAGGGCGAGTTGATTTTCCGCTACATCGTGAAGCTCGCGGGCTGCAAAAAGCCGATCCAGCGGCTTTGGCTTCAATCGATGACGCCCGCGTCGATCCGGGACGGCTTCGCCCATTTGCGGCCGGGCGCGGAACTCGAATCGCTGGCGAGCGCCGCGGTGTGCCGCTCGGAAAGCGACTGGCTGGTCGGGATCAACGGGACGCGCGCGCTCACGGCCTTCAATTCGCGCAACGGCGGCTTTCAACTGACGCCGGTCGGCCGCGTGCAGACGCCGACGCTCGCCATCGTGGTCGAGCGCGACCAGAAAATCAAAACCTTCGTCCCGAAGGGATATTGGGAGGTCCACGCCACCTTCGCCGCGAAGGCGGGCGCCTATCCGGGCCGCTGGTTCAAGGAAGACTTCGAGAAGCCCGAGGATAATCCCGACGCCAGGCCGGAGCGTCTTTGGACCGAGGCGGCGGCGCGCGCCATCGAGGAGAAATGCCGCGGCAAAGAAGGAGTTGTCACCGAGGAGAAAAAGCCGGCCTCCCAACTCTCGCCGCTCCTCTACGATTTGACGACGCTGCAACGCGAGGCCAACGGGCGGCTCGGCCTTTCGGCGAAGGGAACGCTCCAAATCGCCCAGCGGCTCTACGAGCATCACAAGGTCCTCACCTATCCCCGGACCGATTCGCGCGCGCTGCCGGAGGATTACATCGAGACGGTCAAGCAGGTCTTGCGCAACCTCAAGGGCGGGCATCTCGGGCCGTTCGCCTCGAAAATCTTGAAGGAGGGCTGGGTCAAGCCGACGAAGCGCGTCTTCAACAACGCGAAAGTCTCGGACCACTTCGCGATCACGCCGACGCTCGAATCGCCCGACAAGCTCAACGAAATCGAGCGCAAAGTCTACGACATGGTGGCGAAGCGGTTCCTTTCGGTCTTTTATCCCGCGGCGGAATTCGAGGTGACGACGCGCATCACGCGCGTGGAGGAAGAACCGTTCAAGACGGAGGGAAAAATCCTGATCTTCCCCGGCTGGCTCGAAATTTACGGCCGCGAGGAGCAGGGCGAGGACGATCCCGCGCTCGTGCCCGTCGAGGAAAATGAATCGGTGAAGACCGAGGAGATCAAGGTCGAGGCGCTCGCGACGCGGCCCCCGGCGAAGTTCACCGAGGCGACGCTCCTCAGCGCGATGGAAGGCGCTGGCAAGCTGGTCGAGGACGAGGAATTGCGCGAGGCGATGGCGGCGAAGGGCCTCGGCACACCAGCCACCCGCGCGGCGACCATCGAGGGATTGCTCGCCGAGGAATATCTCCGCCGCGAGGGGCGCGACATCATCTCCACGCCGAAGGCCTCCGCGCTGATGGAACTGCTCCACGCCGTCGACATCCCCGCGCTCGCGTCGCCCGAAATGACCGGCGAGTGGGAATACAAACTCAAGCAGATGGAGCGCGGCGAACTCGCGCGGAGCCATTTCATGAAGGAGATCGTCGGGCTGACCCAGACCATCGTCGAAAAGGCCAAAAATTTCGAGGAATCGGGTTTCGAGGCGAAGCCCCTCGGCTTCAACGCCCCGAACGGCAAGCCGATGGTCGAGACGCTGCGCAATTACCAGACCGAGGACAAATCGGTCGTCCTGCGGAAAGTGATCGCGGGGCGCCTGCTCGAACCGCTCGAGGCCAAGGATCTGCTCGAAAAGCGCCTCATCGGTCCGCTGCAAGGTTTTCGCAGCCGGCTGGGGCGTCCCTTCGCCGCCGCGCTGAAACTGAACGCCGCGGGCGAAACTGAATTTGTTTTTGACAACACGCCGATGAACGCCGACGGAACGGCGCTCGACGTCAACGTGCAGGAACCGATGGGGAAATGTCCCATCTGCGGCGGACGCGTGTTCGAGACGATGATGGCCTTTGCGTGCGAGAACTCCTTCGGCGACACGCCGACCTGCAAGATGAAGATCGGCAAGAAAATCCTGATGCAGGACATCGACCGCGCGCAGGTCGAGAAACTTTTCACCCAAAAGAAGACCGATCTCCTGCGGGGCTTTGTTTCCCAGCGGACCCGCCGCAAGTTCTCGGCTTATCTCGTCATGGGCGCGGACGGAAAGACCTCCTTCGAATTTGAACCGCGCGCCGAGGGCGCGAAGGGGAGGAAGCCGTTCGCCAAAAAAGGGACCACCCCGGAAGCGAACGGTCACGCGGAAGGCAAGTCGGTGATCCCGAAGCACGTCATCAAGGCGAAGGGCGCGGCGCGCAAGCGCGCGCCCAAGAAGGGGGAATAGCTGGCGCGCGCGCCAGGTTGCCCCTCCAATCTCCAATCGTTGCTTGTCTCTGGTTGATTTTTTGGTAGGTTCAGCCTTCCGGCGGATGACGTCCGGGGCAACTTCTACTTCTCACTACTCATTTAACTGCAATGCCAAACGCGAACGAAATCGGAAAAGGACAGGCCATCAAGTTTAACGGCGACATCTGCATGGTCCTGGAAACCCAGCACCGCACGCCCGGAAACCTTCGCGCGTTCGTCCAGGCGACGCTGCGCAGCATGCGCACCGGCAAATCGTTCGTCCAACGGTTCAACTCGAACGAATCGCTCGAAGTCGTGCCGATGAGCCGCAAGAAATACGAGTTCAGCTACAAGGACAACACCGGTTACCACTTCATCGACCCGGTCACCTACGACGACATCACCTTCCAGGAGGAGTTCGTCGCCAAGGTGAAGAATTACCTGACCGAGAACCTCGCCTGCGACATCGTCTTCACCGACGACAAGGCCGCCGACATCGAGCCGCCCGCCACGGTCACGCTCAAGATCGTCGAATCGGCCGAAGGCGTCCGGGGCGACTCGGCGAACAACGTGCAGAAAGTCGCCGTGCTCGAAACCGGCCTGCAGGTCCAGGTCCCGCTTTTCATCAAGGAAGGCGAACTCGTCAAAGTCAGCACGACCGACGGCAAGTATCTGGGCCGGGCGTAGGCCGCCGTCGTACCCCGGTAGCCGCCTCGGGTGGCCCGGACAACTCGTTGTCCGGGTTTCGTCTCGAAACTTCGAGACGAAACAGGAAGCGATCCCCGGTAGCCGCCGCACGCCGGGCGGCCGGTGCAGTCCGTAGCGACGTTCATAGACCGCCGCTTAAATTACCGCCGTCCGCCAAGCTGCACTTGGGAACGCGCTTGTCCCCGCAACTTCGTTGCCCATTCTCCGTGGTCTTTTCAGCCCTCTGTGCGAAACCTTCCTCCCCGATTCCGTTAATTTGGTAAATTCCGTCAAAATTCAGCCTGCCTTTTCCCCCAACCTCTTCCCCACTCTTTCCCCCGCCTCTTCAGCCCTCTGTGCGAAATAATCAGGGTCAGGACAGAGTCTGCCCCTCCATCAAAAAACCTGCGGCATTCCTTCGACGAGAAACCGGATCTTTTGCAGGATGCCCGCGTTGCTCCCGGCCAGCATCAGCCGCTGCGCGGGCTCGTGCATCGGCTCGTAGCTCATCCGATAGGTCCCAAAATGCATCGGGACAAACGTCTTCGATTTCAGCTCGTGGAACGCCTGCACCGCCTCCTCCGGCCCCATGTGGACGTCGCGGCCCGAGGGCGGCTCGTAGGCGCCGATCGGCAGCAGCGCGATCTCCGGCGCGAGGCGGCGTCCGATCTCCCGAAAGCCCGAAAAGTAGGCCGAATCGCCACAATGATAAACCTGGCGCCCCTCGAACCCGATGACGAAACCGCCGTAGCCGCGATGCTGATCATGCAGCACGCGCGCGCCCCAATGCTTCGCCGGGGTGAAGGTGACCTTGAGATCGCGATACTCCCATTCGTCCCACCAGTTCATTTCGTGGACCTTCTCGAAACCGAGATCGTGCACAAGACTCGCCACGCCCGACGGGACGACGATGGGCTGCCGCGCCGCGACCGCCCGAAGCGTACGGCGGTTCAGGTGGTCGAAATGGGCGTGGGTGATCAGCACCAGGTCGATGTTGGGCAGGTCGTGGATCGAAAGCCCGGCGCGCTTGAGCCGCTTGATCACAATGAGCCAGTTGGCCCAGTTGGGGTCGACCAGGATATTGTGGCGCGGCGTCTGGATGAGGAAGGACGCGTGACCGATCCAGGTGATGCTCAACTGCCCGGCCTGGAGCGTGGGGAAGACGGGACGATTCTCCACGCCCGACTTGCGCACGAAGAAAGAAGGAATCAGCACTTCGGTGATGAATTCATTCCAACGACCGGCCGGCTTTGCTCTTCTCTTCCGTTTTTGATGAGGTACAACCATTTCTATTTTACAACGTGCACCAGGCTCGCGCCGACGCAACCGTTCGTGCATCTTGGAGCGGAGTACCGAATAATGAAACGTGATTTTTTAATCTCTCAGGGTAAATTCCCTGCCGCTTGCGGCGTGCAGCTGGTAGCCGTCGCCGAGGGACGGGTCTCCCGGGCGACGGTGCCTTTTCGGGTGGCCCGGCAACGACAGGCGTGCCTGCGTTGTCCGGGTCCCGCCGTGGCGGGACAGGAAGCGAATCCCCAATACCCCGCTGCTTGCAGCCGGGTCATTTAGTATGAGCGACAACAGGAAAGGCGAATCCGCCAAGGAAAAATTGCGCCGCGAGATGCGCGCGCGCCTGCGCGGGATGGGTCCGGCCTTCCACGCCGAGGCCTCGCTCGTCATCTGCCAGGCGGCGGCGAACCAGCCCGCCTTTCTCAAAAGCCGATCCGTCGCGCTCTTCGCCCCGCTGCCCTCGGAGCCGGACATCCACCCGCTCATTGAGGAAGCCTGGGCCCAAGGCAAGCGGGTCGTCCTGCCGTTGATGATCAAGCGGGGCGGTGCGCCGGAACTCGACTGGCACGAAATCGCGAGCTGGGACGACGTCGTTGTGCCGGGGCAGCCTGGTCCGCCGGGCCTGCGCGAGCCCGATCCGCTTCGCTGCCGCCGCGTTCCGATTTCGGAACTCGATTGCGTTTTCGTGCCGGGCGTGGCTTTCGATGACGAAGGCTTTCGGCTCGGGCGCGGTGGCGGCTTCTACGATAATTTTCTCAGCCTGGCGCCACCGGCCCTGCCCTGCATCGGCCTGATGTTCAGCCTGCAACAGGTTCCGCTCGTTCCCCGCGAAGCGCACGATCAGGCGCTCCGCAGCGTCATCACCGAGGATGAGTTAATCACTTTCTAGAGCGTAATAAGTAAAACTATAGCCGCAAGTATGCGGTGGCAGATCGCCGAGCATCCCGAAGGGATGACAGAACCGTAGCCGGTGGTAAGACCGCGAAGCGGTCGCCACCACCGGTAGGCATTCCCGAAAAACCGACCCCGGCAGGGGTCGCAGAACTCTGACACCCCTTGCCGGGGTGCTGTCGTTTGAGAATCTTTTCATCCCTCGTTCCCAAACTCCATTCGGGAACGAGGAAAGCTCTCTTTCCTCAATCCGTCATCCTGAGCGAGGACGAGGTGCTGCGCACGGCGGTAGTTTCTCTGCGAAGCTGTTACTGCCCTGCGCAGCAGCGAGTCCGAGTCGAAGGACCCGGCGACTTTTATCCCCCGATCACCAAAGGCGGACAAAGCCATCGTTGCCAGCGGCTGCTTCGCCGCCTTGTCTTGGATGGGAGCGCAACCTTGATGCCTGTCGCCTCCGAAAATGCGACCAAGGTCCTTCGACTCGGCTCGGTCAACCGCAACGGGAAAAGCAAATCCTCCGCTCGCCCTCGCTCAGGACGACGGAATTTTAAAGAGAAGCTTTCACTGTCGAGGCCACCGCTGCAGGCTACTCCCCGACCTGCGCCTTGTACCCGGCGGCGTCCTTCAACGCGGCGAGCTCGGTCGGCACAGAAAGCTTGAGCCGAAAGAGCCACGCGGCACCGTAGGGATCGGTGTTCACCAGTTCCGGTTTTTTCAGCAGGGCGGCGTTGACCTCGACGACTTCGCCGCTCACCGGTGAATAAATATCGGAGGCGGCCTTGACCGATTCGACGACCGCCGCAACCGTGCCCGCTGCGAGCTTCGCGCCGGCCTTGGGCAGGTCGACATAGACCACATCGCTGAGTTCATGCTGCGCGTGGTCGCTGATGCCGACCGTGCCGATGTCGCCGTCGACCTTGATCCATTCGTGGGAGGCGGCGTAACGAAGTTGTTCGGGAATGTTGCTCATGGAGGTCTGGAGATTGTCTTATGAATTGCGTTTGTAAAAGGGCTTTTTGACGATCTCGACCGGCACGCGCGCGCCGCGCACTTCGAGTTCGAGGGGCGTCCCCGGCTCCGCGCAAGCGGTCTTCACATAAGCCAGGCCGATGCCGTATCCGAGTGTCGGCGACGGCGCGCCGCTGGTTGCCTCGCCGGCCTGGACGTCGCCCTGGAACAAGGCGTAATGGGGACGCGGCGGCGGGCCTTTTTCCTTGAGGCGGAAAGCGACGAGCTTTTCCTTCACGCCTTCGCTCTTCTGCTTTTGCAAAATGTCTTTGCCGGGAAAAACCGCCTCTTTCGTCAGCGACACGAAGGGGCCGAGGCCCGCTTCGAGCGGCGTCCGTTTTTCGGAAAGGTCGTTGCCGTTGAGCGGCAGGCAGGCTTCGAGCCGCAGCGTGTCGCGCGCACCGAGGCCGCACGGCTTGAGGCCGAAGGGCCTGCCCGCTTCGAGCAGCGCGAAGAAAAAGTTTTCGGCGATTTCGCCGGCGAAGAAAAACTCGAGACCATCCTCGCCGGTGTAGCCGGTGCGGGCGGCGAGGATCGGCTGGCAGTTCCATGAGTGGCTGGTGATTTCGTTCCGCTTCGGCTCGGGCCAGGCCGCGCCGAGAAAAGCGCGGGCGATTTCGAGCGCCCTGGGGCCTTGCAGGGCGAGCGCGCCGGTTGCATCGCTCCTGTCGGAAAAACTTATGCCTGCGGGAAGATTTTTTTTGATCCACGCCCGGTCTTCGTCGATCTTGGCGGCGTTCACGACGAGCAAAAATTCGGCGTCGTGGAGCCGATAAAGGATGAGGTCGTCGATGACGCCGCCTCGTTCGTTGAGCATCAGCGTGTACTGGCCCTGGCCGACGCCCGGCTTTGCGGCATCGTTCGTCAGCAAGCCGTTGAGAAAACCGGGCGCGCCGCCGCCGCTGATAAAAAACTCGCCCATGTGGGAAATATCAAAGACGCCCGCCGCTTCGCGCACCGCCTTGTGCTCGTCGACGATACCTGTGTATTGGACGGGCATGAGCCAGCCGCCGAACTCGACCAGGCGCGCGCCGAGCTTTTGGTGAGCGGTGAAGAGCGCGGTTTTCTGCAACGGGGCGGGATCGCTCATGATGGTCGGAATGTAGCGGCGGTCCGGGACCGTCGCACTCGAAATCTTCGCTTCCTGTCCCGCCACGGCGGGACCCGGACAACTCCTTGTCCGGGTTGGCGTGGAGACATTCCGCGCGAACAGGAGGTTGGCAGGCGATGTCCCGATTCCGGTGACCTCCTGTGCCCTCGCGATGCCGCGCTCGGGCACCCGGGCAACAAGTGGCCCGGGCCATCCCAAAATGCCCCGGAGCTTGCTCCGGTGTTCTTTACTCTTTGGTGATCGCGCCGTTGTTTTCATACGCCAAGAATCGCACAAAAAAACTCGAGGCGGTAGCTCTGGAAAACCTGGATGGGCTGCCTGGACTAAAAAGATAGGCCACGCAAGCCATTCAAGCCAACCGCGGCGGGCAGCCCGCGCATGGAGAGGAAGGCGCCGCCGCCCGGCGCGCGGCGGCCACCGCTTTAAATCACGGTGCCGCTGGGGATGATTCCGCCCTTGGGCACGACGACGATACCGTCGCGGATGTAATAGTTGTCGCCGTCATGGTTCTCGGGCTTGCCCTCGGGGGAGATGCGGACGTTGTCGCCGATGCGGGCGTTTTTATCGACGATGGCGCGCTCGATGTGGGTGTTTTTGCCGACGCCGAGCATGGGGAGGCCGCGGGCGATCCCGGCCTGGATTTCCTCGGCGGTTTCATAATCGTCGAGGCCCATGAGGATGGAGTCCTTGACGGAGGCGCCCGTTTCGATGCGGCTGCGGATGCCGATGATGGAGTGTTCGATCTTCGCATCGACGATGATGCAGCCGTCGGCGATGGCGGCGCGCTCGATGTGGCCGCGGACAATCTTGCTTGCGGGGAGGTAGCGGGCGTGGGTGTAGATGGGGGCCTGGGTGTCGAAGAAGTTGAACTTGGGGACTTCGTTGACGAGGTCGAGGTTGGCGTCGTAGAAGGCCTTGATGGTCCCGATGTCCTCCCAATAACCCTGGTAGACGTAGGCGAAGAGGCGTCCGCTGCTGATGAGGTTGGGGATGATGTGCTTGCCGAAATCGACATGCTTGCCGGCGAGGGCCTTGTCGAGGACGTCGCGGTTGAAGACGTAGATGCCCATCGAGGCGAGGAGGAGGTCGTCGCCGCCGTAGATGCCGAGTTTGTCGCGGATCGAGCCGTCCATTCGGAGGGTGTCGAGGAGGGGGTCTTCCTGGGGCTTTTCGACGAAGCGGGTGATCCGTTCCTCGCCGTCGATCTGCATGATGCCGAAGGAGCGGGCGTCGGAACGGCTGACGGGAATGGTGGCGACCGTCACGTCGGCGCCGCTTTTGATGTGCTGCTCGAGGACGGCGCGGAAGTTCATCCGGTAAAGCTGGTCGCCGGAGAGGATGAGGACATATTTGTGGGCCGAGTTGCCGAAGTGCTGGAGGTTTTGCCGGACGGCGTCGGCGGTGCCTTGGTACCAGGCGTCGCTGCCGGGAGTCTGCTGCGCGGCCATGATTTCGACGAAGCCGTTGGAGAAGTCGTCGAACTGGTAGCTCTGCTGGATGTGGCGGTGGAGGGAGGAGCTGTTGAACTGGGTGAGGAGGAAGATGCGCTTGAGTCCCGAGTTGAGACAGTTGCTGATGGGGATGTCGACGATGCGGTATTTGCCCGCGAGGGGCACGGCCGGTTTCGAGCGGTCTTTGGTGAGCGGGAAAAGGCGCGTGCCGGCCCCGCCGCCGAGAATTACCGAGATGACGTCGCGGCTGTGAAAGACAGAGGGGCGGACTGGCAATTCCATAATTGAAACTTAGGCAATACGGGCCTGTTTGCAAACCTCAACCGGTGGGGAGGGTTTTTTTACATGGATGCGATTTTGGCGGGCATGGTGATGTCTTAAATGGAAATGTTCCAGCCGATCCTCGGCTGGTTGCGGTGGCCGTCCCAATTTTCGCCGAGGACGGGCGGCTGGGAGCAGAGGTGGTAGGTGATGACGGTGGGGAGGTGGACGCGGTTGGGGCGGGGCCATTGCTCGGCGAAGAGGATGTCGTCGTGCTGGGCGGTGCCGAGGGACCATGGGTAGTCCTTCTGGGCGCTGGCGTGCCAGAGCTGGAAGAAGCCGATGGGGACGTAGCCGCGGAGGGTGTCGACGTAGCGGGAGCCGATGGGGTGCTGGTGGACCGGGTTGAGGAGGAAGCTCCAGGCGGCCTGGGGCGATTTTTGCCACCGGTCGCAGAGTTGGCGGAGCTGGCCGAGGCCGACGATGTCGATGCGGTCGGCGCCGTAGATGGAGTTGGTGTCGAGATGGGTGTGGTTGAAGAGGACGCGGCGGAAGTTGTCGGGGAGGATGATGTCGGAGTCGAGATGGAGGCGCCAGCCGTGGTACTGGAAGCGGCCGAAGCCGGCGTTGATGGCGGCGCCTTTGTTGAAGTGGCGTCCGTTTTTGGTGAAGAGGTCGGTCTGGACGCAGATGGCGCCGTGCTTTTTGGCGACCTTCTGGGTGGCGCGGTCGTCGTGGCTGGTGACGACGATCATGGTGTCGAGATGGGGATGGTTGAGGGGGAGGGTGAGGTCGAGGAGGTCGTCGAAACCGACGCAGACGGTGACGGCTTCGAGGCGGAGCGATTCGAGGGTGAATTTGTTGGGGAGGGAGTAGTTCATGGTTGATTTTTATTTGATGAGAGGTTTCGCACGGCCCATTTGTGCGGCGGGCCGAAGAGGAGTGAAAAGGGTTGAGGAGAGAATTTTTCTTCGCGGGGTTTCCGCGTGTTCTCCGGGAACTTTGTCCTGCGACGCCGTTCGGAGAAATATCATGCGGCTTCCCGCCAGGCGGGTTCGTTGGCGGGGGTGGTTTCGGTTTGTTCGTGGGGTGTGATAAAAAATCTTTCGCCCTGGACGATCTTGATGCCGGCGTCGCGAAGCTCGACGGGGGACAAACGGGCGAGGTCGGCGAGAAGCGCCTCCTTGTCGACTTCGGGGGCGGGGACGCGGAGGTAACGGGCGCCCCAGGCGAGGCCGGCGAGGGTGCGGGCGATGCGCGACCAGGTCCAGCGGCGGCTGGCGCGTTCGATCCGGGGCGGCGTGGCGCGGAACCCGATGGTCGCGTGGGCGCAGGCGAGGGAGCGGTCGGCGGCGAACGCGCCGGGATTTTTCCGCGCCCACGATTCGGCCCAGCCGGTTTCCAAATCGAGATAGTGATCCATCTCGGCGAGAGGGACGCGGTATTTTTGCCGGACGGCGGCGATTTCGTTTTCCTGGGCGTGGTGAAGTTCGTCCCGCTCGCGTTGCAGGCGCCCGATGTTTTCCAACACGGCGTCGAGCTGGCGGCGGGTCTGGATGGCCGGAGCGGAGGCTTCGGAGGGCTGGGGAAGGGGCGTCATGGCCGCGTCACGATTCAAAGGGATTGGCGAGCGCGCGGGTGAGCGAATGGCCGAAGCGGTTTCTGTAAAATTTGAGGAGGCTTTCCCGCGTGACTCGCAGATGGTTGCGCCGTTTTTCGCAGGGATTGATTCTCGACCCTTCCAACTCGCCACTGTCGATGAGGTTGCGGACGGTGCTTCGGGAGACGGAGAGGAGCCTGGCGACATCGCGGACTTTGACGAGTGGCGGAACGGGCTCTTTTTCCTTTTGAAGAGTGGTACTATTTGTAATCATAGGGTTGAATTTACGGGTATTTTAACTAGGTTGTAGTTATTATTCGGATCGTGTGTGCATAAGATTAGCGATTTTAGTCAACTATTTTGGGGCAATCGTGTTAACTTTGTAAGTTAATTTGTAATCAAGTGTGCCGATTTGTCGCCACGACCTGCGTGTAACACACTAAATAACTCGACATTTTTTTTTCCTGAAGTTTGTTTGATTTATGTTTACGGGACTTGTTGAGGGGACGGGGCGGCTGATGGCGTTGCAGACTCCGAAGGGGATTGCCCCTTCGCTGATGATCGACGCGGGGCCTCTTGCGGAGGGTGCGCGGATCGGGGAGAGCGTGGCGCTGAACGGTTGCTGCCTGACGGTGACTTCGGTCGAAGGCGCGCAACTGGGGTTCGATCTGCTGGAGGAGACGGAGGCGCGGACGAATCTGCGCGACGCGAAGCCGGGCGCGGCGGTGAATCTGGAACGGGCGATGCCGGCGCACGGGCGTTACGGGGGGCATTTCGTGACGGGGCATGTCGATGCGACGGGGGTGATTCGCGGCTGGGAGCAGAAGGGGCGGGACTACGAATTGCGGATCGGGGTCGATCCGGCGCACGCGATTTATCTCGTGCCGAAGGGTTGCATCGCGGTGGACGGGATCAGCCTGACGGTGGCCGACGTGGGGCGCGATGAATTTTCGGTGTGGATCATTCCGCATACGCGTGCGGTGACGGCGCTGCGGGAACGGGCGGCGGGCGATCTGGTCAACCTCGAGTTCGACCTGCTGGCGAAATACACGGAGAAAATTCTGGCGTCGCGAAACGGGCCGGGTTGGCCGCCATGAAACGACCGTAAGGAATTTGATTATGCGGTCGTTCATCAACTGGGTGCACTCGCTGGCCTATGTCGTGAAGGGCGCCGGCGCCATGCGGAAAGGCAACGACGACGAGGTGATCCGGAACTACAGCCGGGCGATCGAGATCAGTCCGGAAGACCTCGATTATTATTACGCGCGGGGACACGCCTACTGGCACAAGCGGGAGCTTGGCCTGGCGGTGGCCGATTTTTCGAAGGCGATCGAGTTCAACCCGGATGACATGTACGCCCATTTCGTGCGGGGGGCGATTTACCGGGAAAGAGGTTATCTGGCGCAGGCGATCGGGGATTTGAGTTTTGTCATCGAGGTGGACGATGATATCGCCCTGGCCCATTACCTGCGGGGTTGCTGCCACGCGGAGAAGAAGGATTACGGGAAGGCGCTGGCCGACCTGGAGAAGGCGCTGGAGTTGGAGCCTCACCACGAGAAGGCGCTGGAGTTGAAGGGATGGTGCGAGGGGCAATTGAAAGCGGAGAAGGACGGATGAGAGTAGCCCGGCGATTGATCGCCGGGTCGTCCAGAAATCGGAGTCGCCCGTCCCGGAGGAAAGCTCTGCGAAAGCGTCTCTTTAAAATCCGTCATCCTGAGCGAAGGCGCGCGGGGGATAGGTTTGCCCGAAGGATGTCGCCGAGCCTGAGTCGAAGGACCCGGCTGCTTTTACCCCCGATGATTCAAGGCGGACAAAGCCTTTGCCACCAGCGGCTGCCTGGCCTCCTTGTCTTGGACGGAAACGCAGCCTTGATGCCCGGCGTCTCCGAAAATGCCATCAAGGTCCTTCGACTCGACTCGGCCAACCGCAACCGGAAAAGTAAATCCTCCGCTCGCCTTCCCCCTTCGACTTCGCTCAGGGCGCGGCTTGCTGCCGCGGCTGGGGAAGGACGACGGAACTGGGAAACAACACTTTTCGATGATCCGGAAAAATAGAGGAAAAAGGCTTCGCGACGGGGCGGAGGTCAATTAAGCTTGCCGGACGCAATGATGAATCCAACGGTAGATGCGCTTCTGGCTTTGCAGGAACGGGACGCGCGGGTGGCGGCGCTGACCTCGGAGGTCGGCTCGCTTCCCCGCCAGATCGCCGCGGTGGAGGAGGAGGTCGCGGCGCGCACGGCGAAGTTCGAGGAGCTGAAGAACCGGACGCGGCAGATCGAAGCGGACCGGAAGAAGATCGATCTCGACGTGCAATCGAAGCGGGTGGCGATCGCGCGGTACAAGTCGCAGCAGCAGCAGACGCGCAAGAACGAGGAGTTCGCCGCGCTGAACCATGAGATCGAGCACGCGGAGAAGGAGATTTCAGCGCTGGAGGATTCGGAGCTGGAACTGATGGAGGCCTACGACAAGGGGCTCGCCGAGGTGGCCGAGTCGCAGAGGGGATTGCTCGAATTCCAGGAAAAGGCCAAGCACAGAAAGGCCGATCTGGAAAAGCGGGCCGCGGCGCTTTCCGCCGAGTTGATGACCGAGGAGGAAAAACAGGCGGCGGCGGAAAAGGTGGTGCCGGAGGATGTCCTGCCGCGTTACCGGCGGATTCTCAAGAGCAAGAAGGACGTGGCGATTGTGCCGGTTAGCCATGGGGCCTGCGGCGGCTGTCACATGAAGCTGACGCCGCAGACGATTCTGACGGCCCGTGCCGCCGAGAGTCTAGTCGCCTGCGACAATTGCGGGCGGCTGGTTTATTGGTCGGGGGAGTAGGGCGATGGCGGCCCGTTGAACCGGCCCGGGGATATGACAAAGACCACTTTGGGATGAAATCTGGTCTTTACCTTTCGGTCATCCCGAGCTTGTCGAGGGATCAGTTCAGCCCCTCTGAAAAAGGCAAACCGAACTGATCCTTCGACAAGCTCAGGATGACGGAACTGTTTTTACCAAATTACTTTTCAAAGTGGCCTGACTTGTCCCTGAATGGGTCGGGCCGGGGTCCGAGACTTCGGGGATCACTGTTCCGAATAATTCCACGTCAAACCGCCGTCGACCACCAGTGTCGTGCCGGTGATGTAATCGGCCTCCGACGAGGCGAGGAACGCGACCGCGGACGAGACATCGGCCGGTTTGCCCAGCCGGTTGAGCGGAATGTTCGCCAGCAGCGCCCCGAGCTTCGCCGGGTCGTTGAGCAGCGCCGTGTTGATCGGCGTTTCGATCGCCCCCGGCGCGATGTTGTTGATCGTGATTCCGAACGGCGCCAGCTCGATCGAAAGGTTCCGCGTCATCATTTTCAGCCCGCCTTTGCTCGCGCAATAAGCGGTGAAATGCGGGAAGGGGAGGTCCTCGTGGACCGAACTGATGTTGATGATCTTCCCCGGCGCCTTGCGGCCCTGGAGATGCTTCACAAAAGCCTGCGTCGCGAAGAACGGCCCCTTCAGGTTCGTGTTCAGGACGAAATCGTAGTCGCGTTCGGTCACCTCCCAAAACGACGCGTTTTTCTCCACCCCGGCGTTGTTGACCAGGATGTCGAGCCGGCCGAGGGCCGCCACGCTGTCGCCGACCAGCTTGTTTATCGAATCGACCATCCCCAGGTCCGCGCCGAGCGCCACCGCACGGCGCCCCAGGCTTGTGATCTGCCCCTTCACCGCCTCGGCCTCTTCCGGATGCGAATGATAATTCACCGCCACGTCGGCCCCTTCCTGCGCCAGCCGGACCGCGATCGCCGCTCCGATGCCCTGACTGCTGCCTGTGACGAGTGCGACTTTGCCGGAGAGTTTCATGGAAGGCCTTTCGTTCGGATTAAAACGCTTCCGCAATCGATACCCGCCGTTTGCCGTCGCGCAAGGGAAAGTTTTATTTTGTCCCGGCACCATTCATTTGAGGGTCGCGAAGGGACTCGCGTCCCCACCCGAAATCGCCGACACTTTTCGCCGCATGCGTTCCGCGCCCCTCCCGATCAACCCCGCCGCGGCATGGTCGGCCCTTGCCATTCTCTCCGGGCTGAACATGCTCAATTACCTCGACCGCTACGTCATGTCGGCCGTCCTCACGCCCATGCAAAAAGAACTGCGCCTCAGCGACGGCGACGCGGGCTGGGCGGCTTCGGCCTTCATGCTCGGCTACTTTGTCACCGCGCCCCTTTTCGGCTACCTCGGCGACCGCTTTCCGAGAAAATATCTCATGCTCGGCGGGGTGGTGGTCTGGAGCCTCGCCACGGCCGGCAGCGGACTGGCCCACGGCTTCCTCCAGCTTTTCGCGATCCGCATGGTCGTCGGCGTCGGCGAAGCCTGTTTCGTCACCATGGGGCCGAGCTGGATATCCGACGTCTTCGCCGCGACCCGACGCAACACGGCCCTCACCCTTTTCTACGTCGCGATCCCCTTCGGCTCGGCCATCGGCTTTGCCATCGGCGGCTCGTTCGCGCAGCATGGCGACTGGCGCGGCGCGTTCATTTACGCGGGACTGCCCGGCCTTCTCCTCGCGCTCAGCCTTCTTCTGCTCCGCGAACCGCGCCGGGGCCAGTCCGACGGCATCGCGGGAGAAGCCGTCCCCCGCGCCCGCGCGGGCGAAATCGCCGGGCTCTTCCTGAATCGCCGCTACAGCCTTCTCGTCTGGGGCTACGCGGCGCAGACCTTCTCCATCGGCGCGTTCGGCGTCTGGGGGCCGACCTTCCTCCATCGCATCCACGGATTGTCCCTGGACGACTCCTCCACCATTTTCGGCGCCATGCTCGCCGGGACCGGGCTCATCGCGACGCTCCTCGGCGGTTTTCTCGCCAACGCGCTTCGCAGGCGGACGCCCGCCGGCTACGTCTGGGTCATGGCCCTCTCGATGATCGCCGCCACGCCGGTTTGTTTCTTTGCCCTGCTGGTCGGAAATGCCACACTCTCCCTCGTCGGTCTTGGAACGAGCATGTTTTTTCTTTTTCTGCCCACGGGTCCCATTGCCAGCGAAATATTTGAAATCGTCCCCGTCCATCTCCGTTCCAGCGCGATGGCCGTCTGCACCTTCGTCATCCATCTCTTCGGCGATTTCAGTTCGCCGACCGTCGTGGGAAATCTCTCCGCCCATTACGGCGGCGATCTGCAAAAGGCGGTCCTGATTCTCCCCGTCGTCCTCATCGCCGGCGCCGCGCTCTGGTGCGTTCTCATCCGCTTCACCCGCGAACCGCACAAAATCGAGGCATGATTCGGTCAAAACTCCCCTGCCTTCTTCATGTATTTCATGATTTCATGTCTTCCTGTTAAAAAACTCCATTCATTCCGTTTAATTTGGTAAATCTGCTCGTTTGACCGTTCCCCTCTCATGAAAATCACCGCGCGAACCCTTTCCGGCCGGGTCTGCCACGTCGAGATCGAGGACCATGTTTTCAAAAAGATCACGCCCGAAAAAGAGGACCTCCTCGATCTCCCCTGGATCGCGCCGGGTCTCGTCGACATCCAGATCAACGGCTTCGCCGGCGTCGATTTCAACCGCCCCATCGAATCCGACGCCGCCTGGCGCCACGCCACGCAGCAGCTCTACGCGCACGGCTGCACCGGCTTTCTCATCGCGCTCATCACGAGCACCGGGGAGGCTTATCGCGCGCTTCTCACCGATCTCTCCGGGCGGATCAACCTCGATCCGCGCAACTGCCTCGGCTTTCACATGGAAGGCCCATGGCTCAATCCCGATCCCGGCTATCGCGGCGCGCATCGGGCCGAGTGGATGCAAAAGCCGGGCCTGCGCCTGCTGGAGGAATGGTGGGCCATCGCGGGCCCGCTGCTGAAGCTTATCACGATCGCGCCGGAGATCGATCCCGAAGCGGCCGCGCAGGTCATCCGCGCCGGCGTGGAAAAAAAGATTCAGTTCTTCCTCGGCCATTCCGCCGCGATGGGCGAAACGTTGCGCGCCGCGGTCGATGCCGGCGCCATCGGCTGGACCCATCTCGGCAACGCGATGCCGGCCACCGTCCCGAAATTCGAGAACGTCATTCTCCACGCGCTCGCCCAGCCCGGACTTTTCGCGTCGCTCATTCCCGACGGACTCCATCTCCCGCCCCACGCCTTCCGCGTCCTCGCCCGCGCGCTGGGGCAGGCGCATCCTTCACGGCTCCTCCTCACCACCGACGCCATGGCGGGCGCGGGCGTGGCGCCGGGCGCTGGAGCGAAAAAGCCGGGCACCTACACCCTCGGCGACGTCCAGGTCGAAGTCGGCGCCGACGGCTCGGCGCGGCTTCCTGATTCCGGGAGGCTTGCCGGTTCCACCCTCACGCCCTTCCAGGGCGCGTTTCTCGCCGAGCGCATGGCCGGCCTTTTCCTCGAGGACGCCTGGACAGCCTTCTCCACG
Organism: Methylacidiphilales bacterium; assembly: GCA_035948935.1. Lineage (GTDB taxonomy): Bacteria > Verrucomicrobiota > Verrucomicrobiia > Methylacidiphilales > UBA1321 > JABDGH01. Next base: position 191,232 of record DASZIP010000012.1, read on the forward strand.
CGCCCCGCTTCGCTGCTTGGTCTCAACCACGGCTTGGCCGAAGGCAACTCCGCCGACTTCTGCCTCCTCTCACCCGAAAAGACGCCCTACCTCCTCGCCACCTACCATCGCGGCAAATGCGTCTACGAAGCGCCGTAAACATCCGCGCCAAGCCGCGCGACAACGCCTCCTATGTCAGCTTGCGCCGCCGGCTGTAGAAGTCGCAGCAGAAATAGACGACAGTCGCCATGGCAAGCGCGCACACGATCAGCAGCGCCGCGTTTTGCGTATAGGCCGCCATGAAAATAAATACGGGCAGATGAACCAGGTAAAGGGGATAGGAAATGTCGCCCAGAAAACGGCAAATCCGGCGCTGGATCTGATTGAAGTGAAATCGATGCGAAATCACCCCCGAAAAAATCATATAAATCATGGTGAGAAGAATCGCGTGCAAGAGAAAGCCCGTCAGGTCGTTGAAAACCAAATCGTGCCAGTCCCGGTGCTTCACCCGGTAGAAAAACTGGATTCCCGAATCGAGAAGAAATTCTCCCAGAAAGAGCCAGCCGGCGAAGTGAAGCGGACGTCTCTTGTCGCCCGGCGAAGTGGCCAGATAAAAGCCGGTGATCCAGATAAATGCGAGGCACGGAAGATTGATCCCGCCGATCGTCGCGCTGTAATACGACCAGTGGAAGAGCGTCCGCCCGCACGTATAGAACGCATAGAAAATAAAGCTCAGGACGATCAGAACCTCCAGCGTCCGCGCGCGGCACCGGAGAAAAACCGGCCCCAAAGCGTAGAGCCAGACCTCCAGGCAAAGGCTCCATCCCGCCCACACATAGGTGTAGCTCACCACAAGCTGGCCGAGAAAAAAAAGATTGAGCAGGAGCAGCCACGCAAAAGACCCGGTCAGGGCGTTGCGGTGGACCAGCCACGTCAGGACGATCGCCGCGATATAAACCGGATAAATCCGCAACATGCGCCGGCGGAAAAAACCGAGCGATTCCTTTTGGATCGAGCTCCCGATCGAGTAGCCGCTGATCAGAAGGAATCCCAGGATCGCCTCGAAAGAACCCATCCTCGCCAGCCATCGGAAAGGCCCTGGGTGCGGGGAATATTCGCTCAGGTGCGTCGCGGCAACAATAAGGGCCAGAAAAAAGCGCAGGAACGAAAGAATATCCCAATTGCTTCGTTCCCCGGCCTTGGCGGCAAGAGGTGTAACGCTTGAATCCATGAAAATGAGCAACCAAAGTCTCCCCGTTTTCCCTCCTTTGTCGATCTCGCATCCTCCGATGGCGCATTCTCTGGCGGCGTATTCTTCCCTCGTTCCCAAACTTGCCGCCCTCCGCAGGAGTTTGGGAACGCGATTGTCCGGGCAACTCTGTTGCCGCATTTGATTCTCCACCTTATACTCGCGCCCGAAGGTTATCGCGTTGAGATCGGCAACGCGAGTTGCCTCGGCACGTGCGCTCCCAAGCTCCTGTGGAGGGCGGTAAACCTGGGAACGAGAGAAACAAGGAAAACTGAAACAGTCCCGGTTAACAAAAAAGCAAGTCATGACTCCGCGACAACTTCTTAAAAAGCTCCTCTTCGCGGCGACGGGCGCGGTCGTGGGCCTGACCGCCCTCTCCTTCGCGGATGATGCGACGCCCGCCTCTCCCGCTTCAGCCGGCGCGATTTTTGCCCGCCACACCGTCTTCCCCAAGGACAATCCGTGGAACGCCGACATTTCGCAACGCCCCGTCGATCCCAACTCCGCCGCCTACATCGCCGCCATCGGCCCGGACAAACCGCTCCATCCCGATTTCGGCCCCGGCATCAACGGCATCCCGTTTCAGTTCGTCAACCGCAACACGCCGCGCACGCGCGTTACGTTCGACTACGCCGACGAAAGCGACAAGGGCCCCTACCCCATCCCGGCCCATCCGCTGATCGAGGGCGGCCCCGGCGCGACCGACGGCGACCGCCACATGCTCCTCATCGACACCGACGGCTGGGTCCTCTACGAGCTCTGGCAGGCCGTCAACGGCCCCGGCGGCTGGCACGCCGGCAGCGGCGCGGTCTGGGATTTGAAAACCGACGCCGCGCGGCCCAAGGGCTGGACCTCCGCCGACGCCGCCGGGCTGCCCGTTTTTCCCGGCCTCGTCCGCTACGACGAAGTCCACGAAAAGCGCCTCATCGCCCACGCCCTCCGCTTCAGCGTCCAGCGCACCCGCTGCGCCTATGTCTCCCCCGCCTCCCACTGGGCGAGCAGTTCGAACGATCCCAACCTCCTCCCCATGGGCGCGCGCATCCGGCTCCGGCGCGACTTCGACATCAGCTCCTTCGACCCCGACGTCCGCGTCATTCTCGTCGCCCTCAAAACCTACGGCCTCATCCTCGCCGACAACGGCGGCGACTGGTTCGTCAGCGGCGCGCCCGACGACCGTTGGAACGACGACATCCTCCACCAGCTCACCCGCGTGAAGGGAAAAGATTTGGAAGTTGTCGAATTGGGAGACGTCGTCACGCGTTAGCACAAATTTGAGTATCGTGCACACACTGCATCGGGTGGCCCGGGCTACTTGTTGCCCGGGTCGCCGAAGGCGACAGGAAGCGATCTCCCCGGCACACGAATTCCGATCATGTGCTCGATAAGTTAAAATGCTCCGGAGTCTGTTAACACCAAGGTTAATTTCTTCGGGTCAATTCCCCGCTGCTTGCGGCGAGGTTCTTGATTGCAGCCATCCGCGTCCCGTTAGGGACGCCAGAGAGTAGACCGGCAATTCATTGCCGGGTAACGCAACGCAAAACGCTGCGTCCCAGCGGGACGCTTGATGGGTGGAATCCGACTTGAATGGCCTGAGAAGGTTTTCAACCGTCCCGCTGGAACGGAGCCAGCAAGTGCGTTCCCAAGCTCCTGCGGAGGGCGGTAAACTTGGGAACGAGAGAATGACAAATGTTACGGCTTCCCTAAGAGGTCGTCCCAAGAACAACCAAACGCGACAACAAGCTTTTGAACGGTACTGAGCGTGGGTGATGACTGATAAGATTCGATCATCCGCAGATTGCGCAGACTGATTGCAGCCCGATCCGCACACATGATCTGCGTCCATTTTTTCTTCATTCTTTGGGCATAAACTCTCTGGCCAAATTCGCGGGGATTCATCCCCAAAAGCATCAGACTGTCGGCGCAAGCAAAGCGGCAAATTTTTGCCGCTTTTGTAATTGCCTTTCCTTTGAAAAAAGAGTGGACTTGGCTCCATGGAAGCTCCGGTCGTCGGCAAAAAACAAGGGAAGGCTCTTCTCCGGCAAAATGGTGAGTCTTGGGATGAAGAAGAGGGTCTTTGCCCCTGCTGCGGCCAGACATCCCGGAAAGCGAATCACCGGGAATTTCTCTCTTGGTTGATTATCGTATTTTTGCTGGGAGCCGCGACGGCCATGGTCGTTCTAAAATCGCTCCATTGGCTTAACCTGCCCATCGTCCATCTATCGATACCGGCAAACCAGATGTAACAGGCCCTGGGTCGCTATCCGATCTGCGCGAAGCTTTCAAAGTAAATGACACTCGGTGATGAGTTCGCGCGCCGCCGCGACCGGATCGGCCGCCTTCGTGATCGGCCGCCCGATCACCAGATGATTCGCCCCGCGCCGCAGCGCCTCCGCGGCCGAAAGCGTCCGCTTCTGGTCCTGCGCGCCCTCCTTCGCCGACCGCACGCCCGGCGTCACCAGCTTCACCGGCTCCTGGATTTGCTCGCGAATCAGCTCGATCTCCAGCGGCGAACAAACCAGCCCCTGCACACCCGCGAGCACCGCCAGCCGCGCGAGCCGCACCACCTGCTCCGCCGCCGTCCGCTCGAAGCCGATCTGCCGCAGCGCGCCGTCGTCGAGGCTCGTCAGCACCGTCACCGCCAGGATTTCCGTGCGGCTCCCCTTCACCGCCTCCTGCGCGGCCTGCAGCATCTCGAGTCCGCCGCTCGCGTGCACCGTAACGTAGCGCACATCGAGCGCCGCCGCCGCCTTCACCGCGTGCGCGACCGTCTGCGGAATGTCGTGCCATTTCTGGTCGAGAAAAATATCGACCCCCTCCGCCCGTAGCGCCTTCACCAACGCCGGCCCCTCCCGCGTAAAGAGCTGGTTGCCCACCTTGAACAGGCTCAGCCACGGCTTCAGCAGCCGCACCAGCGCCAGCGCCTCGTCGGCCCCATCCACATCCAGGGCAAGAATCAGTTTGTCGGTCATCGTCGTTCGGATAGCCTCAAGGCAGTGAAACAGTTCGCTCCCGCCAAAATCAATCTCTATCTCCACATTCTGGGCCGCCGCCCCGACGGCTATCACGAACTCGAAACCCTCATGGCGCCGATTTCCCTCGGCGACACCCTCGACATCGACCTCATCCCCTCCGGCGACGGAGGCATTCAGTTCACCTGCTCCGATCCCGCCCTCTCCGATCCGAAGGACAATCTCGCCGTCCGCGCCGCCCGGCTTTTCCTCGACGAATTCAACCTCGCCACCGGGGTCCGCATCCATCTCGAAAAGGCCGTCCCCGTCGGCGCCGGCCTCGGCGGGGGCAGCAGCGACGCCGCCGCCGTCCTTCTTGCACTGCGTGCACTAACTTTAACCCAAACCGGCTGCCCGGACGCCAGGCTGGCCGGACTCGCCGCGCGACTCGGCAGCGACATCCCCTTTTTCATCCACGGCGCGCCGGCGGTCTGCCGCGGCCGCGGGGAGATCATCGAGCCGGTCCGGCTCAGCGAAAGCTGCCAGGGCCTCCTCGTCCATCCCGGCTTCGGCGTCTCGACCCCCTGGGCCTACAAGACCTACGCGCAGAATCCCGCCCAGGGCGAATCGGGCCGCGCCTTCGCCGACTTCACTCTTCGCAACGACCTCGAACCGGCCGCCTTCTCGAAATATCCGTGGTTGCCCGTGGTCAAAAGCTGGTTCCAGAAACAACCCGAGGCGTTCGACTCCCTCATGAGCGGCAGCGGCAGCGCCGTCTTTGCCCTGACCAGGTCGCCCGAAAATTCGTGGTATCTTGAGCGGCGCTTTCTGGCCCAGTTTGGCGAGACGCTTTTTTCGACCCCCTTTTCGGTCATCAACACGGGCCTCTGAAGGGCGATCGGCCGTTTCCCCGCAAAAAAGCATTTTCATCCCGCGCCAACTCGCATACTCTTGACAACTCGCGATGGTTCGTCCGCCGCGCGCCGATTTCGGGCAGATACCCAAGTGGCCAACGGGGGAAGACTGTAAATCTTCTGGCTTTGCCTTCACAGGTTCGAATCCTGTTCTGCCCATTTTCTTTTATTATCAAAGAGTTATGTTTTAAGACGGTCGAGCGCATAACGTATTTGCATAACAAGTTCGTCTTTTTCCGGCATAATGCGCCAACGGTCGTTTTAGCGAGAGAAGCCTTGCAACTATTAACGTCTCGCGTTACTATTTCCCGTGATCCAGAGTTTCCGGTGCGACGAAACGAGGGCGGTTTTTGAGGGTATCCGGCCCCGGCGCCTCCCCGGCAACTTGCTGGCCGTCATGCAAAGGAAATTGAAGATGCTGGATGCTGCGATGAAATTGGAAGAGTTGCGGGTGCCTCCCGGCAACCGCCTTGAGGCGTTGAAGGGAGGACGCAAGGGGCAGCACAGCATCCGGGTCAACGACCAGTGGCGGGTATGCTTCCGCTGGCAAGCGGACGGCCCGCATGACGTTGAGATTGTCGATTACCATTGAAAGAAAGATCAGCCATGAAAAAGAATCTGCTTCCGCTTACCACTCCCGGCGAAGTCCTGAACGAGGAATTTTTGATTCCTCTGGGAATCTCGCAATATCGGTTGGCCAAGGACATTGGCATTTCGGCCCGGCGCATTAACGAGATCGTTCACGGGAATCGTGCCGTTACCCCGGACACCGCCTTGCGCCTGGGCAAGTATTTCGGCATCTCGGCTCAGTTCTGGCTGAACCTGCAAGCCCGCTACGAATTGCAGACGGCGGAAAGGACATCCGATTTTCTGGCGAATATTCAACCCTACCGGGTGTTGCAAGCGGCCTAACCAAGCGTACCCTCCCGGCAATATCGACAACAAAGGCCGTCTGATGTAATCTCTGAGGCACCCCCAAGCTTTGGCTTTTAAGGGGTGTGCAGGTCAGAAGGTTCGCTTGGGCAAATGTCACAACTTCCATCCACTCAGAGATAGGGTCCGATCTGCGCAAATGACAAGCCGGATAATTTGAGGGGCTGGCCTGCCACTTCAGGAAGGTGCGGATGAGCATTAGAATGGTAGCGAGTTATAAACTAGACAATGCCTATAGGGTATTGTAAAAAAGTTGTGATGCATCGACTTGCCGCCACTCTTGGAATCGGGGAGACTCGACCCAAATCGAGGAGTCCTTCCGCCATGGAAAAAGCAGGCCGAAAGAATTTTCGCGAGACGCTGGCCGCGCTTCAAAAGGGGAGGGCACCGTGGCTCTCGACCAGGCTGGGTTCGTGGAGCATCGGGCCGGATGACTATTTTCTGGAGCAGGTCCTTTTCGTGGGACCGCGGGGCGGCGGCGATTATTTTCGGGTCGGCATTTTTGCGGGCGTGCATGGCGACGAGGCCGCGGGTGTTTTTGCGGCGATTCGTTTTGTGCGGGAACTGGCGCAAAATCCCGGCTTGGCGCGGGGCTATGAGATTTACCTTTACCCGCTCTGCAATCCCTCGGGCTTCGAGGATGGCACGCGCCATTCGCGGAGCGGCCGCGATTTGAACCGGGAATTCTGGCTCGGCTCGCGCGAGCCGGAAGTGGAGTTGCTGGAGCGGCAAATCCGGACGCTGCGCTTCGACGGCCTGATTTCGCTCCATGCCGACAACGAGTCGGAGGGCATCTACGCGTTCGCCCTTGGGGCGGAGATGACGCGGCATGTGGTCGAACCGGCCTTGCGGGCGGCGGAAGATATCCTGCCGCGGAATCGGGACGCGACGATCGATCATTTCACGGCGCGCAACGGGCTGATCGGGAAAGGTTATCCGGGGATGCTTTGCGGGGCGCCGGAAGCGCGTCCGCGTCCCTTCGAGATCGTGTTCGAGACGCCGCACCATGCGGACCTCGACAAGCAGATCGAGGCGAACGTGGTTTTTCTGCGTCACGCGCTGGAGCAGTATCAGCAGCTCCAGGCCGTCGGCCAGGATTTATAGAGGAAAAGAGACAGGCATCTTTTTCGATGACGCCAGCTTCCATGCCTTGACCTTCAGGCAGGCAGGCACGCCTGAAGGCGACCCTCCAGCGGCAAAACCTCATTTAGCCCACGCCACAGCGCTTCCACCATCTGCGCGATCTGGTTTTCCGTCACGCAATAGGGCGGCATGAGGACGAGGACGTCGCCGACGGGCCGGGTGAGCAGGCCGTGCGTGCGCGCCGCCTCGCAAATCCGGTGGCCGATCCGTTCGGTGAAGGGAAACGGCTGTCGCGTCGCGAAATCGCGCACGATCTCGATCGCGCAAATGAGGCCCTCCCGCCGGACGTCGCCCACGTTCGGATGCTCCCAGAATTTCGCCGCGCACTTCGCCAGCGTTTGTTCCAGGACGGCGTTGTTTTGCAGTGTCTTTTCGGTCTCGAAAATTTTGAGGTTCGCCAGCGCCGCCGCGCAGCCGAGCGCGTTGCCCGTGTAACTATGCCCGTGAAAAAAAGTTTTCAGTTCCCCGAACTCGCCGAGAAACGCCTCGAAAATTTCGCGCGAGACCAGCGTCGCGGCCACCGGCAGATAGCCGCCGGTGAGCCCCTTCGCCAGCGCGAGCAGATCGGGCGCGGCGTTTTCGTGCTGGAACGCGAACATCGCGCCGGTCCGCCCGAAGCCGGTCATCACCTCGTCGAGGACGAGCCAGACGCCCCGTTCCCGGCACGCCGCCGCCGCTTTTTCGAGGTAGCCGTGCGGATGCATTGTCATTCCCGCCGCGCCCTGCACGCGCGGTTCCATCACCAGCGCCGAGGCGCTTTCGCCCAGGCCGTCGAGCGCGGCCGTGAGTTCGCCGACGCATTCCCATTCGCATCGCCGCGACGGCCGCGCGTCCGTACCCCGCACCGGCTCCGCGCGGTTGTGGGGACAGCGGTAGCAGGCCGGACTCATCACTTCCCTCGTCTCGAAAAGGAGCGGCTTGTAGGCCGCGTGAAAAACCGGACTGTGGCCCGCGCTCATCGCTCCGACCGTGTCGCCGTGATAACCGTTGGCCAGCGAGAGAAAAACCGCGCGCTTCTTTTCGCCCCGCTGAATCCGCGCCTGAAAAACCATCTTCAGCGCCGCTTCCATCGCCGTCGAGCCGTCGTCCGAAAAGAAGACTTTTGCGCCGTCGAGTCCCGCCGTCTCGACCAACTCGCGGGCAAGACGCGGGGCCGCGTCGTTCGTCAGCCCGAGAAACGAACTGTGCGCGATCCGGCCAAGCTGGTCCCGGATCGCCTCGTCAATCTCGGCCCGGCGATGGCCGTGGAGATTCGTCCAGATCGACGAATTACCGTCGAGGTATTCGCGGCCATCCTCGGTTTTCAGCACCGCGCCCCGGCCCTCGACGATGACAAGCGGCGTGTGCGACGGCGCGTTCCAGTCGCGCATTTGCGTGAAGGGATGCCAGACATGGTTTCGGTCGAGGTCGGCGGAGGTCATGGGCTTCGATTTTGACGCTCCTGCGGAGGGCAGTAAAGCTTCGCCGAAAAAATACTGCCGTGCGGAGCACTTTTCGACGTGACCGTCGCGGATTTTTAGCGCAACTTTCCAACACATGCGTTGGGCGCTTCCCATTCTTGCGCTGGTGCTGCTTACCCGTTGCGGTGGCATGACGGACTACAGCCCCGACACGGGGTCCAACTCCAGCCTGCTGGGCAATCAGGGAGGCGCCGGCGTTCAGGCTCCCATTTGGTCCGACGATCCCAGCAAGAAGACGATTACGAACCAGAGCCCGTCCCCGTAATTTTTCTTAAAAGACGGAGCATCCCGGGAATAAACCGCAAACTTCTTCGTCCAACACGATGACGGCTGATTTTGCCCGGCCGGGCGCCGGGCGAAAGAAGGCAATCCAAACACGCTGAGAAACAAGAAAGGCACAAATGAAAAATCCACGTCTCCTTCAAACCACCAAAACCATGCTTGCGACGGTCGCCATTACCGGCTTGATGGCCGGTTCGGCCGCGCGTCTTCACGCGGCCGCCACAGGCGGCTCCGATCAAAGCGCCTTGATCGGCAAAGGCCAGCTGGCCGATGACAGCAGTTCCGGCAAGCACGACTGCAAAGGCCAGAACAGCTGTAAAGGCGCGGGCGGATGCAAGACCGGCGACCAGGGCTGCAAAGGCAAGAACACCTGCAAGGGCAAGGGCGGCTGCAAAACCAACGGCACGACCTGATCCGGTTGCGTCGCATTTGGACGAGGGGCCGGTTTCATCGGATGAAGCCGGCCTCTCGTTTGCCTTAACGTCTCCCCTCCATGCCCGCGAATCGTTTCAATAATTTCACGAATTACGGCATCGGCATCGGCCTGCGCGTGCCGCATTACCAGCACATCCTGTCGCGCAAACCGGCGGTCGACTGGTTTGAAATCATCTCGGAAAATTTCATGGTCGACGCGGGACGCCCGCTGCGGGTGCTCGATCAGATTCTTGAACAATACCGCGTCGTGCAGCACGGCGTCGCGATGTATCTCGGTTCCACCGACGGTCTCGACCGCGAGCATTTGCGCAAACTCAAGCGGCTCGTCAAACGGACCAACACCCCCTGGCTTTCCGACCATCTTTGCTGGGGCAGCGTCGACGGCCGCTACACGCACGATCTTTTGCCGCTGCCCTACACCTTCGCCGCCGCCGCCCACGTCGCGCAACGCATCCGCGAGGTGCGCGACTTTCTCGAAGTCCCCATCCTCGTCGAGAACGTCAGCAGCTACGCCGAGTTCCACGCCTCGGAAATGACCGAATGGGAATTCCTGGGCGAGGTCGTCGAAAAGGCCGACGCGGGCATTTTGCTCGACGTGAACAACATTTACGTCTCGTCGCAAAATCACAACTTCAATCCCTGCGATTATCTCGAATACATTCCCCACCATCGCGTCGGCCAGATCCATATCGCCGGCCACTCGAAATTCGAGAAGTACATCCTCGACACCCACGACCATCCCGTCCTCGACCCGGTCTGGAAAATGTACGCCCGCGCGATCGAGCTCGCCGGGCCGACCGCCACTCTTCTTGAATGGGACGACCGGATTCCCACCTTCGACGAGGTCCACCGCGAGGCGTTGAAGGCCGCAAAATTCTGCAAGGATTTGCTCCATGAGCCGGTTGTCGCGTAAACCCGCCGGACCCGGCAAGGCTCTCCGTGCCATCCAGCGCGCGTTCGCCGCGGGCATCATGCGTCCCTTGACGGCGGCCCGGCGCATGGAGCCGAAATGGGTCGACGGCCAATCGGCGCGCAAGGCCGCCGCCGCGTTCATCAAGCCGAACGACCGGTTGAGCTCCTTCGAGCGCCTCGAAATTTACAACAAGCAGTATTGGTTCCGGCTGCTCGACTGCCTTTACGAGGATTTTCCGGGCCTGCGGACCGTGATCGGCGAAAAGCGCTTCCATGACTTGTCCGTCGCCTATCTCACGAAATATCCGTCCAATTCCCACGCGCTACGCGATCTAGGCAACCGGCTCGAAAAATTCCTGCGCAACGAGCCGGAGTGGGTCGCGCCGCACGAAACGCTCGCGCGGGACATCGTCCGCCTCGAATGGGCGCACATCGTCGCGTTCGACGGCGAGGCGCTCCCGCCGCTCGAAATCGACGCCCTCCTCGACGGCCGCGACCCCGCCAGGCTGCGCCTCGCCTTTCAGCCTTATATAACCTTCCTCGACTGCGATTATCCCGTCGACAACTTCATCCTCGCCGTGCGCCGGCGCGGGGAACCGAAGGGCGAGGCGAGCAACGCCGTCGATGATCGCAGGAAATCGACAAGGACCAAAAAAGTCTCCCGTCCCAGGCCGGAAAAAATCATCCTCGCCGTCCATCGCGTCGAAAACTCGGTCTGGTACAAGCGCCTCGAACCGGAGGCCTACCTCATCTGCTCCGCCTTGCAAAAGGGGCTGCCGCTTCAGGCCGCGTGCGAACGCGCCTTTCGCCGCCGGAAAGCCGACGAAAATTTCGGCGCGACTCTCCAGAACTGGTTTGCGCAATGGGCCTCCTTCGGCTGGTTTTGCCGCGCGGAATAAAGTCCCGTCCCCAATCATCAAAACTATATGTCCAAACCGACCAACCCTCTTTTTGCCCGCATCGCCCGCCTTTACGACCTGCTCGTTTTCGTCGGCAACCATCTCCAGTCGCCGCTGCTCCTCTTCATGCGCGTCGTCTGGGGCGGGCAGTTGATTCAGGCCGGCTGGGGCAAGCTGATGCATATCGACAAACCGATCGCCTATTTCAAGGACCTCAACATTCCTTTTCCGGTCGAGAACGCCTGGCTCGTCGGATTCACCGAAACATTCGGCGGTCTCTTCCTGGTTCTCGGCCTGTTGAGCCGGCTCACCGCCATACCGCTCACCATCAATTTTATCGTCGCCTACATCACCACCGAGCAGGACGGCCTCAAAGACCTTCTCAGCTTCGACACCGACAAATTTTGCGGCGACACCGCCTTCCCCTACCTCGCAACCGCCGTGGTCGTCCTGATTTTCGGCCCCGGCGCCTTCTCCATCGATTACCTCATCGGCCGCTGGCGGAAGTTGGAGTGGAAAAGCGCGAAGCTGTGATTGTAGCGGCGGCGAAGCGGTCAGCCACGCAGTTAAGCTCGCCAACGGCCCCTCTATCAATTAGATTGATCCCGTGAGCAAGGTCATCGTGCAAGACCCGGAAATTCTCGGCGGAGAGCCCGTCTTCAAGGGCACACGCGTGCCAGTGAAGAGCCTGTTCGACCATCTTGAAGCGGGTGATTCCATCGAGGATTTCCTCGACGGCTTTCCCAGCGTTAAGCGCGAGCAAGTTGTCACCCTGTTGGAAGAGTCCAAGGCCCATGCATTGGCACTTTCCTAAATGCGCGTTCTCCTCGATGAAAATCTCAACTGGAGGTTGAAACGCGACCTGCCGGGACATGACGTTGAATCTGTCCCTCTGCTGGGTTGGGCCGGAATCCAAAATGGCGCCTTGCTGCGAAAAGCGACGGAAAACGGCTTCGATGTCCTGCTGACGATGGACAGCAACATGGTTCACCAGCAAGACCTGTCGATTTATGCGATTGCTATTGTTGTGCTTCGGGCTCCGAGTAACCGGATCGAAGACACCCGGCCTCTCATGTCGGCCGTCTTGCAGGCTCTTCCTCACGCATCCAAGGGCGCACGGACGATTATCGAATAATAAGAATTTCTGTTCTTTTGGCTGCTTCCGTTTAAAAAACGCAGATGAAGATTGTAGTCGCTTATTCGGGAGGACTCGACACCTCCATCATCTTGACGTGGCTCAAGGAAAAATACGACGCCGAGATCATCGCGTTTTGCGCCGACATCGGCCAGGAGGAGGAACTCCGCGGCCTCGACAAAAAGGCGCTCAAGACCGGCGCGTCCAAATGTTACATCGACGACCTCACCGATGAATTCGCCGCCGATTTTATCTACCCGATGATCCGCGCCAACGCCCTCTACGAAAACCAGTATTTCCTCGGCACCAGCATCGCGCGGCCCCTCATCGCCAAGCGGCAGGTCGAGATCGCGCGGCTCGAGAAGGCCGATGCCGTCGCCCATGGCGCGACCGGCAAGGGCAACGACCAGGTCCGCTTCGAGTTGACCTTCGCCGCCCTCGCGCCCGATCTCAAAATCATCGCCCCGTGGCGCGACTGGGAATTCAAGGGCCGCACCGACCTCATCAATTACGCGAAATCGAAGGGCATCGCGGTGCCGGTCAGCGCCGCCAAGCCCTACAGCAGCGACCGCAATCTCCTCCACATCAGCTTCGAGAGCGGCATCCTCGAAGACCCGTGGGTCGAGCCGCCCGCCGACATGTTCAAACTCAGCGTCTCGCCCGAAAAAGCGCCCGACAAGCCGCAAGTCGTCGAACTCGATTTCGAGGCCGGGAATTGCGTCGCCGTCGACGGCAAAAAACTCAGCCCGGCCAATGTGCTCCGCGCCTTGAACAAGCTCGGCGGCAAACACGGCATCGGTCGCGTCGACCTCGTCGAAAACCGCTTTGTCGGGATGAAATCGCGCGGCGTCTATGAAACGCCCGGCGGCGCGATCCTCCACTTTGCGCATCGGCAGATTGAAACGCTCACGCTCGACCGCGAAGTCATGCACCTGCGCGACTCGCTCATCCCGCGTTACTCGGAACTGGTCTATTACGGTTTCTGGTTCGCGCCGGAACGGGAATTCCTCCAGGCGGCAGTCGAGGAAAGCCAGAAGTATGTCACCGGCACCGTGCGGCTGAAACTTTACAAGGGCAACCTCATCGTCGCGGGACGCAAGAGCAAGCTGTCGCTCTACAACCCCGACGTCGCCACGATGGAAGCCGATCAGGGCGCCTACAACCAGGCCGATGCAACGGGCTTCATCCGGCTCAACGCGCTGCGGTTGCGGACGCGCTCGGCGGTGCTCTCGCGCCAGAAAAAGAAATAGAGTCACGACTAGCATGGCCGCACTGGGCATCACCGTCCTGAAGAACAACGTCCCCTGGGGGCCGTTCACCCGTGAGCAGGTCGAAGACGGTCTGGCGCGCCGTGACTTCACCGTGCAATACCTGGCCCATGCGCCCGGCCTGAAGGAATGGCTGCCGCTCGGCGAGGTGCTCGATTACGTCGATCGGCACGCAGGACCGCGCATGCCTTCGCTGCCTCCCGTGCCCGGCCAGCGCGAATTGCCGCCTATACCGGGAATTGCGGAGC
>DASZIP010000013.1:0-466393 GCA_035948935.1 Methylacidiphilales bacterium
CGCTTGAACGCATTTTGCGCGGGTGCTCGTTCATCCGTCCCTACGGGACGGGCAATTCCTTTTACCGATACCCGGCGATAAATCGCCGGGCTACTTTCGGATGTCCCTCTGGGACAAACCCCTTTTAGTGTGAACAGGCCCCAGGGGTTGTCCACCCATTTCAAAAAAAGACCGGGCGGCAACTCGAACAGAGCCACCGCCCGGTCAGGGGAGGAATGAATGAAACTAACAAAGGGATAGACCCGGCGATGACCGCGATGTTCAAGCCGGAATGATTACAGTTGGGTAATTCCGGCGTTTCCTTTACTATGGAACTGTGAACGTATGAGATGAGCCTCGATGAACATGAAGCGTAGAAAGAAGACGGCTCATGCGGCTCCCTCTCCCTTTCGGCTCACGCCACAGACCGTCCGCCTCCTTCTCTGCGCGGGGCTGATCGCCTCTGTGGCGATTGTTTATGCCCAGGTCTATTCCTTCGATTTTTTTTCAGACGACGATCCACAGTATATCACGCACAACCCGGACGTGAAATCGGGGCTTTCGTGGCACGGGCTTTGGTGGGCCTGCACGACGGAATGGGCGGGTAACTGGCAGCCTCTGACCTGGCTCTCCTACCAGATTGATTACCAGCTTTGGGGTCCCGCGGCCGGGCCTTATCACATCACGAACCTGCTTTTTCACGCCGCCAATTCGGTCCTGCTTTTTTTGGCGCTTCAACGGATGACGGGCGCCATGGGACGAAGCGCCCTGGCGGCCGGATTATTCGCGCTCCATCCGCTCCACGTCGAATCGGTGGCGTGGATTGCGGAACGAAAGGACGTCTTGAGCGGCTTCTTCTGGATCCTGGCCCTGGGGGCTTATATCCGTTACGCGGAGAAACCGACGATCCCGCGATACGCGGTCGTCGGGGCGCTCTTCATCCTCGCTTTGCTCTCCAAAACGATGAGCATAACCCTTCCCTTTGTCATGGTTCTGCTCGATTTTTGGCCGCTGGGCCGAACGCCATGGAATGGATCGGGAGCCGGCTCCCCGCGTCGTTTCGATTGGCGGCGTCTGATCCTGGAAAAACTTCCCTTTCTGGCCCTTGCCATCGTTCCCTCGTTGCTTATTTTTCAGGCGCAAAGCCATTTTTCGGCCACGGCCTCTTTTTCGGTCGTGCCTCTCACGCTTCGAATCGAGAATTGCCTCATCTCGTACGTGCGCTACATCGGGCTTTTTCTCTATCCGTCGGATTTAAGCTACTATTATCCGTACGCCGTATGGAAACCCTTCGTGGCCGTCGGGGCGGGCCTCATCCTGATGGTGATCAGCGCCCTGGTCGTCTGGCGGGTCAAAACCGAACCGTATCTGCTGGTGGGGTGGTTGTGGTTCGTGGGGGTTTTATTTCCGGTCAACGGCCTGGTTCAAGTGGGGATCCACGCGATGAACGACCACTACACCTACCTGCCTTCGATTGGGCTCGGGATCATGGTTGCCTGGGGAGGATACGACTTGATGAGGAAACTGCCCGGTTGGCCGGCTCCCGCGCTTGCGACGGCGGTTCTTGTCGTTTACGCGGGTTTGACGGCCCGGCAGGTGAGCTTCTGGCAAAACGGGTTGACGCTCTATCAGCACGAGCTGGCCCTTAATAAATTCGGCGTTTTTGCGGACCATTATATCGCGTGGAGCCTTGTCGGCCAGGGGCGCGATGATGTCGCTTTGGCCGGAGGCCCCGCCGATCTGCCCAAGACCGCCGCGCTCGATTATATTTATGAAAATATTGGAACCATCTACCTGTTCGAGCGGAACGACCTGATCAATGCGGCCGGGGCCCTGGAAGAAGCGATTCGATTGCAGCCGGGCAACGCGAAAGCCCACGCCAACCTCGGCGTCGTCTATGACGATATGGGGCGAAGCGATGACGCCCGCGCCGAAGAGGACACGGCGATCAAGCTCAATCCCCACATGGACGCGCCCCACTATAACCTGGGAAATCTCGACTTGGAGGAAAAGAACATGGACCAAGCCGTGGCGGAATATCGGATCGCCGAAGAACTCCTTCCCGGCCATGCGGCGACCCACAGCAACCTGGGCAGCGCGCTCTATCAACTCGGCCGCCTGGATGAGGCGGAGAAGGAGATTCGAATCGCGCTCGATCTCGACCCCTCCCTCGTCGAAGCCCGGTTCAACCTCGGCAACATTTTGCTGCGGGAAAACAACCTCGCCCAGGCGGTCGATGTCTTTGATCAGTTGATCAAGGACCAACCGAACGATCCCGAGGTCTATTTTGACCGGGCGCTGGCCCTGACCAGGCTGGGGCGCTTGAGCGAAGCGGAGGACGATTATCGGACCGTGCTCAAATTAAATCCCCAATCGGCCGCGGGCTACAATGGGTTGGGCAATCTTTTGGGCCGTGAAAACAAGCCCGAAGACGCCATCGTCGAGTTCCAGCAGGCTTTGCGGATCAATCCCGATTTCGCCATTGCCCACTACAATCTCGCCATCACTCTGAAAAATCTGGGCCGGCTCAGCGAGGCACAGAAGGAGTTCGACCTCGCCCGTTCGCTCAGTTCGCAACCGACACCCTGAAAAGGCGCGTCAAGGACGGCCCGGAAACAGGAGCAAAGCACAATCGGCGACGGGGCGGCCCAGCGAGTCCTTGTAGCGGGTATATGGATCGGAAATCGCGGCGGGCCGGTAGCCGCTGTCGAGCGCGGTTTGATAGAGGTCGGAATTCTTTTGGACATAAATCGACGCGTACCAGTGCCGCCGGATGAGTCCGTCGATGCCGCCGTCCTGAATCAGGCCCTTGTCGAGGGCGTCCGGGTACCAGATGGGATCGAGCTTGACCAGGGGCCCGTGATTGTCGCCAGCGAACCAGGGGAGATTCCAAATTTCGTCGCTGATCAAAAGAGGCTTGGGCAGCGAAATCAGGAAACTGGCAAATTCCCTTTTCTCGATGAAATCCTGCCGGGAAGCCCGCTCCATGGGACCGATGCGCTGGAGTGCGATCTGGGCCAGGGGGAAAACGCACATCGAGAGGAGAAGTCCGCCGGCGAGATAACCGAGCCGCCGGGCCGCCGGCGCCTCACACCGGGAGCCGAGCCGGAGAAAAAGAATGTAACTGAGAGAGGAAGCCATGACGAAAACCTCGAACATGTAATTGAGGCTTCCGCCCTTTCGGCAAAGAGTCAGCGCCGCAGCGGGACCTCCGGCGATGACGATGCAGGCGAGAACCGCAATGGCGGAGAGATCGCCGCCGGGCCGCATCCTGTCGATGAGATTGCGAAGTTTTCCCTGCGGCTCCGCGCGGCTTTCGATTTTCAGGAGCAGCGGAAAGGTGAAAAGAGCCGACCATGTGAAGAGCGAGTAGGCGACGCCACGCAGGAGGAGAAGAAGTCCGGTGGAAAGCGTCCAGGGATCGACCCGGGGCGCCGTCAGGATATTCCATCGATATTCGGGCGACCCGAGGAGAAGAATCGACCCGGTGGCGAGGCCGTACAACAGAACCAGGATCGACAGCGCCTTCCATTTTCGGAAGAGCAGCAGATAAAAGCCGACGCCAATAAGAGAGAAGATCGAGGACTGCTTGACGCACCAGGCGAGGATCCAGACCAGCGCCGCCGCGAGCAGCCACATTCCTTTTTCCCCCCGGAGATAACGGAGGAAAAAGAGGGTCGCCATGGCGCAGAGGAGCACCGCAAGCACGTCGGACCGGACCGACAGATCGTAGTACCCCGGCAGGTACGAGTTGAACCATGTGCAGAAACTGATAAGCCAGGTCGCGGCTTCTTCAAGGCCCGAAACCGGGCGGCAGAGGGCCGCTTTGATCAACCGGGTCTGGACGATGACGCCGACGAGGCTGAGGAAAGCGGTCAGCAGCCTGCCGTAGAGCAAAATTTCGGGGCCGTGAATGTGGAACAAACCGAGGACAAAGGCATAGCTGTAGTAGAATCCGAAATTGTAGAGAGTCAGCTGATAAAAATCCTTGTAGGGCCACTGGTAGAGAGGATGTCCTTCCTGGACTTCCCAGATGGAATAGACGGGAAGTGACTCCGATCCGGTCGTGATGTAATAGGCGTAATTGCGATAGAGTCCGTGAACCTGAAGAACAAGAATCAGCGCGAGCAGGCAGGCCAGCACGACGGCACCGGCCAGGATCGGCCTGAGCACCCGATTCGTGCCAGGTTTGGACGGGATGATTTCCATGCGACCCTCGCGGACGATATGATCCGACCGGGGGCTTGGCAACCGTATTTCGGGCCCGGCAAGGAAACCGGGGCGGCGGGCCGCTCAACGCGGCAGCGAGAAATAAAAAGCGGCGCCCCCGCCGATTTTGCCCTCGGCCCAGGTGCGTCCGCCGTGGCGCGCGATGATGCGGCGGATATTGGCCACGGGATACCGGATGACAATGCGCAAGTTATCGCTTTGTTTGAGGTATGACCCGACTGATCACGACGATTGGCGTAACTACTTACATCTCACGAATGGCTTCGCGGACTTTGAAAAACAGATAAACCGGAATGAAACGCTTTCATGATGAAACGGAGTCAATTCTAATTTCCTTTTGTAGGCGTTCCAGCCAAGATGCGATCATGAAGAAGGCTCGAAGTTCACGAGCGCATGGCAAGTCGGGTGTCAGGGAACAAGCTAGGGTTCCTTCCGTCCCATTTCCGAAGATCGTGGATCCGGACCCTGAGGCCTCCTCCAATCCATTCCCGATCGTGGCGATTGAGCTGAGGCGCATCGCCCGGCATCCCCACACAAACGGAGTCCATCCAGTCGAAGCAAGCCAGGAAGCGCAACTTCAACGCATTTTCACGATGCAAAAAAACCGGACCTCGGTCGACTTCAGGCGTTACAAGCAGAATACGATCAAGCGCGCGAGCATGGAACTGGAGGAAGCGAAAACGTACGCCGAGGCCATCGTGGAAGCGGTCCTCGATCCCCTGCTGGTGCTGGATGCCGATTTCATCATTCAACGCGCCAACTCGGCCTATTACCGGTTGTTCGAGACGGACGCGCGGCAGACGGAGAACCGCTCTCTCTTCGCCCTCGACAAAAGCCAGTGGGACATGCCCGAGGTGCGGCGCTTGCTTCAGGCGGCGTTCAAACACAGCCGAAAAATTCGCCCCGTTGAAATCACCGAACGCTTTCCCCGGATCGGGGAACGCTCTCTTCTCATCAATGCGCGATTCATGGCCCGCAAAAATGGGGAGCCGCCGCTGATCCTGCTGACGATGGCCGATATCACCGCCCGGAAACGGGCTGAGGAAGAGACGGCGACCCTCTCCCGGCAATTGACCAAAGAACGATCTCTTTTTGAGGCGATCCTTCGTCAAATGAGAACGGGCGTAGCGGTCTTTGAAGCTCCCAGCGGCAAGCTTCTTCTGGCCAACGAGAGCCTGCAATCGCTTCTCAAGAGGAAGCTGCCTGCTTCGGTGCATATCACTTTTTTCCGGAAGATCCATGCGCGCCATGTCACCGATGGCATTTACCGGGGCCCCGACCTGCCGATGGAGCGTTCCCTGCGCAAGGGAGAAATCGTCCCATACGAGGAGATGATCCTCGAACGTGGAACGGAAAGGACCATTCTCCAGGTCAGTTCAAGTCCCGTATATGATGCCCAGAAACGGATGATCGCGGTTGTTGCGCTCTTCATTGACATCACCGAGCGCAAGCGCATCAAGGAGCAAGTCGTCGACATCAGCAGCCGGGAACAACAACGGATCGCACACGATCTACACGACGGCCTGGGGCAGGAACTGGCCGCGATTGGCTACCGGGTCAAGGCGCTGAAGTCGCGGCTGGGCCGGGATCACGCCACAGAAGCGGACGAGGCGGGAAAAATCGGCGTCCTTACGGAGGCCGCCCTGGCGCAGATTCGCGACCTGGTAAAATTCCTTCAGCCGGTGGCGATGGACGCGCAAGGCTTGATGCAAAGCCTGAAGGATTTGGCCCTGTCATCCTCCCGGCTCTATCGCGTTGATTGCAGGTTTATTTGCCCGCGTTCCGTTCCGATCACCAACCAGAATGTGGCGATCCATGTCTTTCGGATCGCGCAGGAAGCGGTTCACAATGCAATCAAACATGGGAAACCGAGCCGGATTGTCATCAGACTATGCAGGCGGCGAAACACGGCCGAATTGACCATCACTAATAACGGTTTCGACTTTAACCCTCCGCGGAACGCCCGTAAACGGGGCCTCGGCCTGCATATCATGAGTTATCGCGCGAATGTGCTGGGTGGAGAATTAACCATCAAACGCCAGTATCCCAAGGAAACCGCGATCAAATGTCTCTTCAGTCCAAATGTTTCCATTTAATATGGTACATTTATGGAAGTGATAACCAAACCAAAATCGGGGCCGAAGGAAAGTAAAAGGCGAATCTTCCTCGTCGACGATCATCCCATTCTCCGGGACGGCTTGCGGCGGCTGCTGGAGGCTGAATCGGATTTGAGTGTTTGCGGCGAGGCCGAAAACGCTCGCAAGGCTTTCGACCGAATCGAGGCGACGGCCCCGGAACTCGCCATCGTCGATATTTCCCTGCCCGGCCCCAGCGGGATCGAGTTGATCAAGGGACTGAGGGCCCGCTTCTCCGCGCTCCGGGTTTTGGTTCTGTCGATGCATGACGAGGCCCTCTACGCCGAACGCGCCCTTCGCGCGGGCGCGAAGGGCTACGTCATGAAACAGGCGCCGACCGAGTATCTTCTGACCGCGGTTCGCCGCGTGCTTAAAGATGAAATTTACCTGAGCCAGCATCTCTCCACCCAGCTTCTGGGGGCTTTTGTCTCTCAGAAAAACAGTCCCGGCCCGATTCTAAAAAAACTCAGCGACCGGGAATTTGAAATCGTCCGGTTGATCGGGAAAGGATTTACCACGGGCGAAACGGCGAAGGAACTTGGTATCAGCAGCAAGACGGTCGAGTCGCACCGGGGGAACATCCGGCGGAAATTAAGTTTGCGCAGCGGCTCGGAACTGGTGCGGTTCGCCTTGGCCCACGCGGAGGATCGGGTTTAACCCATCGTTTTGCCCATGGGCTTCCAAGCTTTTAACTTAGCGTGGTTCTAAGCCATCGGCTGCGAAGCTTCCCGGGTAATAAAAACCGTAAATTCGAAGCTTGAAGTGTGCTTGAATGAATTGTAATTCCGATTCACCTGTGTTGGAACAATTGCCCTCTCCTTTGTTCACCCGCAAAAAAATATTCATCTTGCTCGCCCTCCTCTATGCGATGGGAGCGATTCTCTCCGCCTGGATCATTATCGCCCGCACCCAAGCCTCCACCGGTGCCATTGAACAAATTCTCACAACCTACAATATGAAAAATGAGGGCGAGCAAGCCCTCGAGCGCTATAGCAGGGAGCATCCCCTCCTTGGCATGTTTTTGTCCTCGCCCATCAAGCATGAACTCGAGCTTCCTTCACATGAGGCATCCGCCGAAGCGCTCAGCTCGGACATCAGGCACCTCTTGAAAATGGTCCGGCAGGAATCGTCCGTCGCCGCGTGGTGGTCCTGGTTTTTATTAAGTCTCAGCCTGTTTTACGTCGTCACGGTCATTACCCTGGCGCGCAGTTTTACCACGCGTGCCGTCCTCTTCTCGTTGGCCGCCGTCTCCGTGATTTTCTTTGTCATCGGCGTCCTCGCTCCGGCCATGGTGATTTGGACAGCCCCGAGCATCCCCATGGCCTCGGGCAACCTGGAATTTGTGTTGCAACATCAAGTGCGGGGAATTGCCGCTATTATTTGGGAGCTACTCACGACCGATCACTGGGTCGTCGGCGGGTTTCTTCTGCTCTTCAGCATTGTGACGCCGCTCACCAAGGCCTTTCTCACGTTTTTTGTCGCGGCATCCGGTTCCAAGACCCTCAATTTCAAGATCGGGAAGCTGCTGCATACGATCGGCAAGTGGTCCATGGCGGATGTTTTTGTGGCCGGGGTGTTCCTGTCTCTTTTTGCCCTGAAAGCGCAGGAAGCGACCAAATCCATCCCCTGCCTGGGTCTCTATTATTTTATCGGGTACTGTTTGTTGAGCATGACGACAGCCGAATTACTGCTGCATTCCGGGGCGGTCGCAGGCAACGACGAGGGAAAAGCGGAGAAGAAATTGGGGCGCGGGATGCTCGGCGGATTATTCGCGGGATTCGTCTGCTTTGTAGTCGGGTCGAGCCTCTACACCTATCAGCAGTACACGCTGAATACCAAAGAAGAAGTCAAGGCGAGCAGTTCGCCTCAGCAACTGAATAATGCCGATTTGGTTCTGCCTGCTCATAAATAAAGCCGTACCGGGAAGGGAGCGGTCCACAGGCAATAAGCTTGGGGATGTCGCCCTCGGTGTATTGCATACCGAGAATGCCCGGCGCATGACTTGAGTGAACGGGAGGCCTTTTCGGATTGTCAAGAAGGAGGAGAAATGAGAACATTATCGATTCGGCCTCTCAAAAATCCTCGTTCGTTCCAATACCATGCATAAATCAATCCTCTGCGTTTTTCTCCTGACCTCCGGCCTCGCCTTGGGCGCAGACCCCGCACCGTCAGCACCATCGCCCGCACCAGCACCAGCGACCACTACGGCCACGGATGATTTGTCCCAGTATAAAACGGCCGATGCGCTGTGGGCGCATATGCAGGATCAACGCCACAACCTTTCGTCCCTTATGCAAAAGCATGATCCGGCGTTCAAAAATGTGTTTTTACAAATTTGGGCCAGTGCCGACGCCATGGCTAAGGAGTATCCCAACGATCCGCATGTGTGGGACGCGAAGATGATGGTGATCGATACCGGATTTCTTTCCGCAGGACCTGGAATCCAACTGGACATCGCACCGACAGAGGAACAACTCTTGCGGGAAATGGCCGAAATTGCCGGAAATAAAGCCGCTCCGAAGGCAATGCGAGCTGCGATGAGCGTTTCATTAATCTACCAGGCTTTGCGAGTGGCGAATGGCACGGCAATTCCAACGCAGCCTCGCGGCCCGGACAACATTGCGGCGAATTGGGAAGCCGCCGATGCGAAGATTGTTGATTTCGAGAAGGAGTTTGGGACCTATTCCCTTGACGGAAAGAGTCCCGTGATCGTCGGCCTCCGCAACCGGGAATTAACCATGCTCAAGATGTCGACGGACACCGCACAGTATCAGGCGCTTTTGCAAAAACTTGCCACGGACCCCCAGCCCGATATCGCCGCGATGGCCAATCAGATGGCAGCCATGGAAAAAAAATTGGCGGATTTGCAATCGAAGCCGATGGATTTGAAATTTACCGCGGTGGACGGCACGGCGGTTGATCTTTCCAAAATGCGCGGGAAAGTGGTGCTGATCGACTTCTGGGCGACGTGGTGCGGGCCGTGTGTCCGCCAGATACCGAATGTGGTGATGGCCTACAAGAAATATCATGACCAGGGCTTCGAGGTGATCGGGATTTCGCTCGACGAGAGCAAGGCCGCCATGCTCACCTACACGGAGGGGCACGAAATGGTCTGGCCGCAATATTTTGACGGGCTACGCTGGAAAAACGCGGTGAGCAGCAGCTTTGGCATCGAAGCGATTCCGGCGATGTGGCTGGTGGGCAAGGACGGCAAGGTGATCACGATGAACGCGGAGGATGATCTCGCCGGGCAGGTGGCGAAGGCGCTGGCGGCGCCCTGAACCGGCTTATCTTACAATTGGAGGTCATGGCCTCCCTAACGAGAGGCCGGCCGGCGGCGGTACTCAAAAGCCTTGATTTCTCCGCTTTTCTCGATGCGTGGTCGGCAGGCCCTTATACTGGTTTTCGTGACGAAGCGGCGATCGATTGGCGTAAATGAAGGAGCCTGGGTCCGAAAACAGGATCGTGTTGATACTGGCTTAACGGTTTTTCCAGCCGAGACGTCCAGTTATGGTCGCGAGTGGTGCCAGGCACATTAAAACGCATGTCGATGCCGAGAACATCGCAAATCGTGAGTACCGCCCAACAGGACCTTGACCCGAGAAGCGCACGGGTAAACGCCGCAAGCAAATCATCGTCCATCTCTTCCGGCGGATCCGTCTCTTCCCAGCCGACGAAGCCGAAAAAGCGCCTCAAATCCTCCCGTGCATGATCGCCGTCGTGTTCCCGGAACCGTTGAAAAAGTTCACGATACATCTCGGTTAATGGCGCATGATCGTGAGTACCCCAAGTCGCAACACTGATCTCGGCCATTGATTCCTTGGGGATAAAACAATCCGTCTCAGGATCGATGTGCAATTGAGGAAGAGAGAATCCGGGGATGCGGAGCTTCTCCAGCACGGGAGCAACGTAGGGGGGGACAAGGCCCAAATCTTCCGCGATAACGGCGGCATCGCCGGCAGCCTCTTTGATGATGCGGAGAAGGTGTTCGCCGTCGGCGGCATTGAGACAAGCATTCGCAAGCGGTTCATCCGCTCGCGGCAAGAACTGGGGCACGCGGCCTCCCGTTTTTGCCGCAGCTTCTTCCGGGGACAGGTGCAGAAACTCGTCATTGAGTTGAGGAATCCATGGGAAACTGTAAAGCCTGAAAAAACCGAGCGCGTGATCGATACGGAAGGCATGAAAGATCGACGTTGTGGCTCGGATTCGCCGTTTCCACCAGGTGTATTCCTGAGTCCGATGTTCTTTCCAATTGTAAATCGGTATGCCCCAATTCTGTCCCCATTTTCGAACAAATTCCCCCCACTCAAAAAGTTTTTCCGCCGGCGCGCCTCCCGACCAATTGAGATCGAATAGATCGCGTTCGGCCCAAACATCCGCGCTATAGCGGCTCACGCCGAAGGGCATATCCCCGACGAGATAGACTTTCTTTTGCTCCGCAAAAGAGCGCACCGCCTTCCATTGTCGAAAGGCGACCCACTGCAAATAGGCAAGGAAGTCCCTCTCGCGGGAAACTGCCAAGCCTTCGCCCAATCGCAACAGCCAGCGCTCTGCACCCGCCAGGGTTTGGTGCTCCGATGCCCATTCCGTCCAAAGGGGATAATTGTTATGGATTCTTAAGAGCGCACGAAAAAGGGTGTACGTCGGCAGCCAAGCCTGGTGTTCGCTCTTGAAAGCCTCCAGCTCCTGGATCAGAACGGTGGTTGCTTCTCCAGCCTGAAAGGAGTTGTATGCCAGCAAAAGGATCTCCAATTTAAGCCGCTTGACCCGCTCATATTGGACCGGCCCCTTTTGCAGCTCCTGCCTTCGCTGCGGAGAGACCACCTTGTTCAGCATCTCGGCCGTGAGTCCCGGCACGCTCTGAGGATCCAAGCTAATATAAACAGGATCGAGCGCAATGGAACTGATGGCGTTGTAAGGACTGTTGTCGCCACCAGTCTCGTTGATCGGCAAGAGCTGAAGCAAGCCCAGTTCCTGCCGGGAACAAAATTCTATCGCGTCGAGAACGGCTCGCGTGTCTCCAATTCCAAGATCTTCATCATGCCGAAGCGCGAAGACCGGGACCAGCGTGCCCGCGAGGCGCGGGAGATTGAGAACAGCCATTCGTTATTTCGTTACCTGGATGATGGAATTTGCCTGGTCGTCGGTGCCGGCACCATTGGGATCAGGGGACCACGTGCCGCCGTTGATGGTAAATTTATAGAGATGTTTTCCGGGTGGCAGGGTGACTGTTGCCTGCCAAACGCCGTCGTCCGATTTCTTCATCAGATACTTGGAATTTGTGACAAGACCATTTTGGTTTTCGGCCCAGTTGTTAAAGTCTCCTGCGAGATAAACGGACTGCGCCGCGGGGTCATAAAAACTGAAGGTGACCGAGCCCGAGCTCTGCTTCGGCTGCCAATCGGAATTAACAGGATTCCGAAGCAACGGTTCCCCGGCCTTGGTCACGTAAATCAAGGCGTTGCCATCCTTGTCGAAATCCTTCGCCCAGTCCGGCGTCACCCAGGTCTTGGCATCTCCATTGACGCAAAATTTAAAGGCGTGCGTCCCGGGATCGAGCTTGACCACGATATTCCAGACACCCTGCGCGTCCGGTCCGGCCATTTTGCAGGAAGGATCGGAGATGGCCCCGTTCGTATTGTTGGCCCAGCTATTAAAATCGCCGGCCAGATAGACGGCACTCGACCCCGGCGAAGAAAACTTAAAGACGATTCCTTTATCCGTTTTCTGCGGCTGCAAGGAGCCGGCATTCTGCGAGTTATCCGCACAAAGATGCTGCGCTGTGAGCGTTAAAACCAATAGGAGGGTGACAAACTGGCGTTGGCCGGCGGAGCGCTCAACACGCGAGAATTTTATTTTCATACTTTACAGTACTGCTTTTGGAATGCTCGTCCACGCCGGCTCGATGACAATGGCGGGCCTTGCGCACCTTTGGAATACGGCCGCGCAAGGCCCTGAATTGTACAACCTGGATCAGTTCGTGCCGCGGCGGAACCGCCGGAGGAAGAAGAGCGCGAAGCCTCCACCCAGCATCAGAACCCAGGTACTCGGCTCAGGCGCCGTTACCACGGTAAACTCGGCGCCAAAGTCCGAGCGTCCGTTATTCTCATAGAGTTGTCCACCGCCGCTTGGGGCGCTATAATCCGCATAACCGTACGTCTGGAGCTCGTAGGTGCCGGGGGCCAGACCGGCGAGGAGATTGATGCTTTGAGCCTCAGTCGAGAAGCGCGTGTTGCCTGTAGTAGAGCCCACGTCCGTTACGACAACGTTAAGGTTCACGCCGGGAACATAGTCGGAAGATCCAACGGCACTCACGCTGTAGTTCAGGTAAGTATCACCTGTGTTGACAGTGGCGCCACTGTTTTGAAACGTCAGTAGCGAGCCGCCGGTTAATGTCAGCGAATCGCTGCTCGTGAACGTGCCCAAGTTAAAGGTCGGGCTCGAAGCAGTACTCGTATCATTCCACGCCGTGGACAAAGTGGCCGTCGAGCCGGACGGGATCAAATCGGTCCCGCCGCCCTGATCCAAGGCGTAAAGCGTTAGCTGTCCATTGTAGAGGGCTCCGGATCCAGTGCCCAGCAGTTCGATGCCGTAGCCGTAGGTTCCTACGATTTGGGCGTTGACGGAGACTCCCGACGCCAAGGCGATAAGGAGAGCCAGACTACATATGAGTTGATTGTGTTGTTTCATATTTGTTTATGGTCAATTGTATTGCTTGGTCAAACTTCTTAAGTTTGCATCGGTACGAACTTTCAGAACTCTTTCCACGGAATATATTCGATTACAACTATCGTCGTCTAGGGGAAAGTAGGTTATCAGTTAACCATGCGAGTCTTACTCTCGAAAATGATCGCTTTCAGCCATGACGTGCACGCAAAAGCGCCGCGTAGGCTTTAGGAATGACAGGTTTAAATGGAGGCGACTCTTTGAAATGGTAAAGGTAAGTTCCGTCGCCGTCGATAATGGCGACAGGCAAGTGAGTCCGCACGGCAATGTAAGCGTCGGTTGCCGACATGGGGGCGTGCACTTGGGCGGAGGTGAGGCCATGTGCGCCGGGGCCGAGGGCGCCGGCTTTCAGCAAGGTTTGCGCTCGGAAATGATAACAGGGCACACCCGCGTAAGTGGCCGTGCCGATATAGTCCTTGCTGTCAATCCAGTCGAGCATTTCAAAATCGCTGGCACTGAAATCGTGATAGGTTCCGTTGAGTTGTGGATTGAAAAGGTGAATACCGCCGTCTTGAGGACTCTGAAACGCTTTCGATTTTCCGAAGACCCAGTCTTCCGTCTGCGTGCCGTCGGTCCACTCACTTGTACATTTCATGACATTTCCCAACTTTAGCCAAAGCTGTTGCTTCAGATATTTCGGGGGAAGATTGGGATAGGTGCAGGCGGCCGGCGGACCTTTCGCGATGGGGTTGATCTCGATTACCCACGAAGATTCGCCGGGTGCGCGAGCGACAAAAGGCGGGGTTGGGGGAACCCCGCCGGCGGAAGCCCCGTCAACACCTTGAGCTTGCGCGGTGAACGACAGCGCCACGAGGAGCAGCGCGTTGAAGCAACAAACCCTATTCATAAACAGGCTCCAGGACACGATCCACCACCTGACCGGTGAAACGGTCGATACTGATGTGCAGCCAGTAACGTCTCTCGCCCTCGACGACGAACTGCGCCAGAGTTGTCGCGCCCGGAGGATAATGTCCGGTCTGCGCGACCAAATCGATCAGCAGGGTCCAAGTCCGCACCGTGGAAACGTCCGAAAGCGCGCGCAGGGCCGCCTCACGCCGAATCTTGATTTGTTGGTCGCTTGAGGATGAGGAGCCCGAAACCAGAACGCCGGAGGCTTTGGTGAGGAGCTCGCTTCGGTTGAGGAACGGACCTTCGGAGGCGTTTGCGCTGGTCGTCCACGATACGAGGGCATTGGCGATTGTCGCGGCATCGGCGCTCGGGACTGCGGGCGGACTTTCGACGCCGGTTTCATCCTTCATCGCGCCCGCAAGAATGGCCTGCAGGACAGGCGCTTGACGGGTGTTCAAATCCACGCTTCCCGCCACCAAGCCATTCGTGTTTTCCTCTTCCTGAATGCAGAAAAGATCCAGCAGGCCGGCATCTCCCGTGTTCGGAGACATGAAATCGATGTTCCGCCAGGGATCATCGCGAAAGGCGTAGCCGAGTTCGCCCACGTTGCGAAAAGGCCGATTCAGAATAATCGGACGGCTACCGGTGTTGCCCAGGATCATCGGCCGGCCATCCGTGCCATCGCCGGCGTTGGAGCTGGCGTAGTAACCTTCACCGGACCGCATGACCCCGTCGGGGTCCGTATAGGCGGGATTGGAGGTGCTGACATTATCGCTCTCTGTTCCAATGTAAAAATTATCGAAGATCGAGCCGTCACTGGAAATGGGATAGATAAAGCCGGCACTCGGCCTTGGAAAAAAGTCGTAACCGTTCCACCCGGGGCTTGTATCCGGGCGAATGCTTTGAGGACTAGAACTGCTGCCGGGCGGATTAGTGGGAGGCGAACCGAAAGTCCATTGGCCCAGGCTTGTTCCGAATCGGTCGGTACGAGGATCGGCGTGCTGGTAATAAAAATTCACCACGGCGGGATTCCAGTCGTGACCACCCGTTAGATTTTTCATCAACTGGTAGGTCTTCCAGGTTCCGCTGGGGGTTTGATACTGGAGCATCAGATCGCAACCCTGCGGTTGAATGCCTCCGCTGGGGTTGGAGGACGGAGGAACGATCAGTCCCGAGTAGAGCCCGGAGAGCACGCCGTTGCCGTAAGCATCGTCGGGGCCGTTGGTGCCCGAGACGACCGTCGGGGCCGGTGCAACCGAGCCGGTGGTGAGCAGCGTGGGATCACGGTACAGGGTCGGAGAGGTTATGGGATTGACCGTGAACTGGAGATAGCCGGAATTGGCCAAGTCGATGGAGGTGGAATTGACCACCGGAGGGCCGGGCACGAACATCGCAGTTGGGCCGCTGCCAATAAAGCGGAACTGAGTCGGAATCGAGGAAGTATCCGTGTAGCCGGAATTTTGATGCGGATTCCAAAGCTCCGCCATGTACCAGCCCGCGATCCCTGTTTGGGGTGGAGAAGCGGACGCATTGGTGTAATTGCCCAGCATTCGGGCGAAGATCCGCTGGATATACGGCAGGTTCTCGATGCCATAAAAGGGGGTTTCCGCGTTGCTGTTATTCGGATCAGCGAAGTGAATTTCCGTCGGGTAACTATCGGTGTCGGACTGATCGATGATATTAGCCCCGAGCTGGATGACCTGAAAATCGATGTTCTGGTCCGATGTCTGGACGCCCGACGCTGGCCCCTCTTCCCAATCGACGTAGTAGGTGCCATTCGAACCGGCATCGCGTCCAAGCGAACCGCTCAGAATGCCGGCCTT
This sequence comes from Methylacidiphilales bacterium, assembly GCA_035948935.1. Classification (GTDB taxonomy): domain Bacteria; phylum Verrucomicrobiota; class Verrucomicrobiia; order Methylacidiphilales; family UBA1321; genus JABDGH01. The sequence continues at coordinate 15,743 of DASZIP010000013.1, forward strand.
GAGCAGCTCGAAGAAATTCGGCTCCCTGTTTCCAATCGATCCCAGCAGGGCGATGGAAGACGAAATCGTCGTGCCGGATGGGCCGCAATAATTCCAATGGTCCGTGCTCCAGACCAGGCCGAAATCACGCTGAATGGTGGCAGCACTCGCGACGGAGGGTACGCCATTGAGGAGTGTCGTCGTCCCCGTCGTGTTGATGCCTGAGTAGCTCAGGCCAGCCAGGCGATTGAGAGGAAAGCGATGCTTGAGCAGCGGCTCACCAATCTGCGCCGTGGTCCCGTCGGCCCTCATGAAAGTACTCGTGACGCGAACGTCCAGGACATCGCGGTTCGCAGAGGCGCCCGCGTCCTTTTGAGAGGCATAGTCGATCGTGCTGCCAGCGGGCGTGGCGGGCGTCCAACTCGGCGCGGCGACGTCCCTCGAAAATGTTCCCAAGTACTGAAGCGCCGTGGCGGGGAAACCTTCGCGCAAGCGGAATTGCAGCAGTTGCTGGCGATTGATGAATGCCTGGTCGGTAAGGCCATTCCAAGTGGCGGTATTGACGGAAAGAAATCCCGTCACGTTGTTGGTTATAAGATTGTAGAAATTCTGGAGTTGCGAAGCCGTCGTGATGGAAAAGCTGCCAAAGCTGCCGCTTGGCTGAACGGAGGCGTAATTCCTCCAGCCCACCAGATTGTCAACGTCGGAGGCTGCGAGGCCAATTTGGGTCAGGTCGGCGTAGGCCAGCTGAGGTTTGTCTCCGTATTCGGCCACCGTGGAATTGGAAGGGTACCCCGCGACGTTTACGTCGAGGAGCCCGCCTTCGTTATAGATGGCATAAGCATAACGGCCGATGACGGACGAATTCGGGCTTGCCAACACGGTCGGTCCGCCCGTATCGGTCACCAGCACCCAATCGGGAGCGGTGAAGCCGCCGCTGCCCGAGATTGGTGTGGCATCCGTATCCGCAGCACCGTTGGGGCGGGGGATCAGGTAATGGCTATTCCACCGGGCGAATGTGATCGAGCGTCCGTTGTAGGAGACGTCCGTTGCCGAATTCACGGCGGACGCATTGCTTGGAAAGGGCAGATTGGAGTCACCGCTCCAACTGCGGCGAACCAGGTTGGGAATGGGATCGGGCACGCCTGCGGGATTTCCCGAGCGCGCAGGCAGGATGCTCGCGTTCGAGCTCGGCCGATAAACCGAGTAGGACACAGGCCCGGTATTGAAGGTTACTGTGGTTGAGTTCGTGGCAGCCGCGATTTCCTGCTTCAGGCTGCCCGTGACAATGTCCAGGGCGCTTACTGCCAATTGATCGGCTTTGCTTTGCTGCAGACTTCCGCGGGAAAGCTGTCGTGCGGACATCGATTGCGCCAGGAACATCATGACCACAAGCGTCAAGAGGACGATCAAACTCAACACCACGATTAAAGCGAAACCTTCGCGCCGTCCGTTCTCTGGGAACCAAGAAGGGCTGTTCATGGGCTGGCGGAACTCAGGTAGTAGAGTCGGCTATAGACGCGCATGGCGGACGTTGCGGCAGGGGGGAGGTTGCTCGCCACAATCGCAGAGTTCCACTGTGTCTGCAATTGTCCCGGCTGCATGGTGGCGGCGAAATCATTCATTTGCCCGACCAGATTGGAGAGTGCGGAATTTGAAACGAGATTCCGGCTCGCTGGATCAATCACGGCGATCACGACCCCGATAGCCGCGACATCGCAGAGCCCATTGACTGAAGTATGACCCGCTATCCGCGTATCCCACGGCGTGACGCTGTAGGTGGGAGCTTCCTGGGAGCCGCTATCCAATAGCTGACCCTTCAAGAGGTAGTAATATTCGAAACGAAATACATCCTGACCGATGACTTCATAATCCGGATCGGAATTGGAATTCGTGGCCTGGGGCCAAAGGCCCTGGATTGTCTGCGGCAGGAACGCAATGGGAGCATTGGAGCCGGTATCGCCATTCCAAATGAGTCCAATGCCCAGGCGCTCGACCATCATCGTCGTGGGATTCACCCGATAGGCGACGAGTGAAAGAGGGCTTGCAGGCGCACCCGAATAGCCGGGCACATTGCTATAGAAGGCCATCTGATCGTTGCCTGTCTGGGGAAAGGCGGAGCTTTTCAGGTAGTAGCTTACGTCGGATCGCTTGACGATTTGCGCCAGGTCAATAGCGAGCCGGTCGAGAACGGCTCGCGCCTGCGTATCCGTGTCAATGCGCTTGCTGTCGTATTTGGCAAGACTGGAAGCGGTCAGTAACAGTTGGCTCGTGAATGCGAGCAGCAAGGCAAACACCGAGACAGCCACCAAAAGTTCGACCAGGCTAAAGCCGGCTCCACGCTCCCGGCTTTTTCGTCTGTCGGCGGGCGGGCACATGGCGCTAATTTCGGTCCAGAGCCACGAGCGTTTCGACCGAGCTCGCGTTGGCCTTGGCGGTTGCATTCACCGGCCAGGTCACCTTGGCAACCGCCGGAGTGGCGGCCCTGCCCCCGGCGGTCGAAAGGAACGTTATCGTGACCTGATAGGTGGAGTTCGCGTTCGCGACGGATGAACTCGCACCGTCACTGGTGAAAAATAATGTTGTTTGAGAGGTCGTTCCACTGGCCGGAATCGGTATGCCAAATTCCTGTGAGGTTGTGGACGAGCCCAAAGGAGACGTAGGGCCCGTGGCGCGCAGGTCGGAAACGACAGCGTTCATGATGCTGGTCGCCACAGAATCACCTCTCGAGACGCTGCTGCTCTGCAAGCCGACGGGAAGAAGCGCCATGATGGTCATCAGGCAGAAGGCCCCCACGGCCAAAGCTACGGTAAGCTCGACCAGTGAAAATCCAGACGCGGACGGAGGGCGACACAACCACCCCCGTCCGGCGCCAATGAACCCGGGGCCTTTCATCTGCGATAGGAGATAATACTGCCCGAAATGCCGGAAATCTGCAAAGCAACCAGGTTCGGACTGGTGGCGTAAAGCACGTTACCGTGGGTGGGTTGCAATCCGACCTCTATCAAGGGAGTCATGGCTCCGGCCATGCCGCTGGCAAGGGTTTCGCCCCGTGGGCTGAATTGCAGCACTTGGTTGAAGACGTATTGGGCTGACGACGCCTGTCCCACAGGATATTGGAAGGAAGGATAGGCGTTGTTCGGTACTGCGCTGCCCCCAATTTGAGCATTGGGCGAACTGAGCGCGGGCCGCGTGTCAAAGGTGATGCCGGTTCCAGTGCCGTTCGAAAAACTTTCCAGGTGAATATTTTGAACACGGATCAGGGGACTTACCTGCACAAGAGAGGTCGGCGGAATCGAAATCGGAGGCGTCGAACTCGCGCTGTAAAGGGCGGTGCCGTCATTGGAAGCCACAATGGAAAGGATGACCCGCCCCACACCTTGCTGGGCCGGATTCGCGGAAGGCATCGTTGCATCCTCTTCGTAAAAACCCAGCCACGTATACGTGTCATGCGAGATGGCGTAAGCCCGCGCAACTTGCATGGCCTGGGTGATTTCGTCCGCCGCCAAATTTGTTGAACCGGAGATTTGAAGTGAGGCGAGATTCGGGACGGCCAGTATGGCTAAAGTAGCGGTCGCGGCAATGACGACGAGAAGCTCAGTGAGGCTGAACCCAGATGGGTCCTCAAGTCGAAGACGAGCAGCGCCTTGCGCGCGAAATGGAAGCGATAGCGGCATGTCTTAAACCACTCTAACCCTAGCGCCATGCAACGCAAAAGCAATACTGTTTATCCGTTAACTTGGAATCGCATGGGCAGCCAATTCGTGGGCGCAGGGCATTCCCAAGTCGTTCGCGTTAAGGCCCGGAAGGCCATTTTGCCCCCTCCGCGCAGCGTTCACGTGCAAGTGGTGACGGAGAAAGGGGTTTGCGAGGGAACCGGCTTGGACGAGCACCCGATGGTTGTCCCGCTTAATGCCCCGGACCGTCGATAGAGCTTACTTCCCCGCGCTGCCAGAGGATAAGCCCGGTTTTCGGCGAAACATGAACGGAACCGGAGAAAGAGGGCTCGCCGGCATTTGCGCCGTTCTCATCGACGGCCAGAGACCACGTGCCCGCCGGCAGCGCCACGTCGACGGCCGCGGAATTGTCGCTATTCATAACGACGCACGTGCTCGTCCACGTTTCGCCGGGAAGATTGGCGCCGTTGAGGGTATAGAGGATGACTTTGTCGCTCGGCACATCCACAAATCTCAAGCGGCTGACGACATCGACACGGGTACGCAGGCGAAAGACCGGATGCGCCTTGCGAAGCGCAATCAAGTCACGCACATACGCAACCAGCCCGGAGTTCGCTTTCTTCAAAGACCAGTCGATTTCATTCACGGAATCGGGAGAAATGTACGAATTGTTGTCGCCGCCTTTGGTCCGGGAGAATTCCGTGCCGCCCTGGATAAAAGGAACACCTTCCGACGTCAAAAGCGCCAGGAAACCCAGCTTGGTTGTCCCGGCCAGAAGTTCGTCGGAGGCTCCCGGCATCGAGATTTTGAGTTTGTCCCAAAGGGTCAGATCGTCATGGCAGGTCATATAGTTGATGGACTGTCCGGGTGTGGCACACCAGTCGCTGATGAGCATGGCTTTCTTTAGATCCTCGCGGTGTGAACCGTCCTGCATCCAACCGGTGGACGCGTCCGCCGGCCGGCCGTGCAGCGCATCCCGAAAGTCATCATTGAATGCCCCGATGGGCTCCAGTGCGCGTATCGCCGATTTGTCGCTCTTGTCCGACAGGGGCGAAAACGCCGGCACCCAGGGCTCACCGTAAAGAATGATGTTCGGATTGATGGCCCGCAACTCCTGCGCAGCCTCCTTCATGGTCTCCTGATCGATGATCGCCATCAGGTCGAACCGATACCCATCCATGCCGTATTGCTTCGTCCAGAACTTGAGAGAGTCGAGGATGAGCTTGCGCCCCATCGGGGCCTCGGTGCGGAATTCGTTGCCGCAGCGGGATCCATTGGCAAGCGCGCCGTTGTCGAGATGACGATAATAGTATCCCGGCACGATGGACGATAGCGGGGCGATATCGGCCGTGTGATTATAAACCACGTCCATGATGACGCCGATGCCACGGGAATGAAGGGCCTCGATCAGCGCCGCAAGTTCAAGCACCCGGGAATCATCGTTCGGGTTGGTCGCATACATTCCCTCCGGCGAGAAATACTCCATCGGGTCATAGCCCCAATTGTAAGTCGGAGACGATTCGTCATTCTTGAAGTCCGCCACCGGCAAGAGCTCCACATCGGTGACGCCAAGCTCCACCAGGTGATCCAGCGTCGTGCGGATGCTCGCATCACCAGGAAGATGAGTTCCCGGTTCTGTGAACCCGAGATAAAGCCCACGATGTTGAGCACCTGAGTTTGGGTCGATGGAAAAATCGCGGACATGCATTTCGTAGATCACATGATCCGTGGCGGCGGCAAGACCGGGACCCTTTTGGAGAGGCGCGGCGATGTCGGTGATGCGCCCGCGCGTTGTGCTTGCCACGGCATTGACCGCGTAGGGATCGACGATTTCCCGGCTCGGATCGAAGCCGGGCCCCTCGAGACTGTAGGCGTAAAATTTTCCGCGCAGATCGCCTTGAACGGTCAGGTCCCAAATTCCCCTGGGTTCGGATTTCAGCGCCTGGGTCGAGCGGCCTTTTGTCCCGGTCGCCTCATCGTCGAGCACGAGACTGACCCCGGTTGCCGTGGGAGCGAAGAGACGGAACGTGGTGGAAGCGGGTGAATACGTTGCACCAAGTTTTGCGTCGGCGTCGAAATATAGTTCGGGATCGTCGAGTACTCCACGGGGAACCAAGGCTACCGGACGGCCAAAGCCTTTCAATTGGACGCAATATTTTTTCCCGGCGAGATCCAGAGGCGCGGAGAGAGCCAGAGCCAAACGAAGGGAAGGCGATGAACCGGAATTGGCGGGAATTTGGAGCAGCGTGGCCGTAGCCATGGGGTGGGCCAGGTCACCGTCGGCAAAAAGAGCAGCCTCAACATCCGTCGGCGCAGGCGCGTTAAGTTGCAAAACAATCCGGTCACGAGCGTCGATAAACGCCAGCTCAATCTTGGGTGAGATGTCGGGTTCGTTTGAGTAGACTTCGTTCTGACCGCAGACGAGCCAGACTTCATTTCCGAGCGCAGGATACCAGAACTTGTCTCCGCCATCCTTCTGGTTCCAGTTATTTCCAATGCGCGGGATCAGCCCAATTTTATCTGACTCGCCATATTTCGCGCGGTCGATTTCAAAGACGGAACCGAAACGGTCCTGTCCTGCCGGAACAAAATAATTCGGGCTCGGGCTGTTCTTGTTGTAGCCGTCCCAAGTCCACAGATTGACGCCGGCGTAAGCTTCGTCCTGCCGGTGGTAGTGGATGATGATGCGGTCCTTTGGATTTGCCACCGGAATATCTGTCCAGGTTTTCGCCGGCGGCGGTATCGGCAAATTGGTATTGTCCCCTTGTGACGATTTGCGAGCGCCACACCCCGCAATCAGCAGGACGCAAAGCCCGGTGCAGACGGACGATAGGGGAGACAACCTTTTCACGAGAGAATCCAGCATTCGCCGATTGGCTAAGCCGCTGATGCCTGCGAACTGGTCGCATCCTCCGTCGGGCTTAGGGGTGAACCGGGCCTTGGTTCGAGTGCAGACGTTTCGGCCGCCTCAGGAACAAATTGCATGAGCATGGCCCCGACGAGAAGAAACGCCCCCCCCAACATGACGACTTTCACGGGGTCGTTGCCGAAGAATTCCTTCATCACGGGTTCCAGACCAAGGGAGGCCACGATTTCGGGAATCACGATAAAGAAATTGAATATTCCCATATAGACTCCCATACGGGCGGCGGGCAGCGCTCCCGCCAAGATCGCGTAGGGCATGACGAGAATAGAAGCCCACGCAATCCCAACACCGAGCATCGTGCATTGCCAGAGAATGCGGTCATGAATCAGCCCGGTGCAAAGAAGGCTCGCTCCGCCGGCGACGAGCGCCAGCGTATGAACCGTCCGTCGAGAGGTCACCCCGGCGAGCGGCGGGAGCGCAAACGCCACGATGAAACAAACGATTGAATACCAGGCAAAAGTCTCCCCGCCCAGCGCCGTTCCCTCATCAAACGCCGGAGACTTGGGATCCAGGCTGCCAAACACTTGTTGGGCCGTTGCCAGGGTGAAAAACATCCACATGCAGAACAAACCCATCCACGTGCAAAACTGGACCGCCGCGAGGCGCTTCATGGTGGTCGGCATCTCACGCAAGGCGGAGTATATCTCCGGGCTGCCGACGACGGCTCCGATGGCCCCACCGATGATCGCACCCAGCAGCGGTTGCCAACTGCTCAATTGATGCTCGACCAACGCGCCGCGCAAGGCTCCCAGGATCGTTCCCACTCCGGCGCCCATCGCCAGGAATTTCCGGTCCAGACGGAAGCCGGAGTGTTCCCGGTTTCTCCGCCGAAATTCGGCCAAATCCTCGGGAGGATACTCGCTGGTCGAGCCCACGGTCCAGAGTACCGCGACAATGAAGGCAAGCGCGCCCAATTTGAAGGAGTATTCGACGGTAAGCGGCACTCCGTTGGCGGCCGTGCCGGTGACTCCAAAATGGGCCAAAATCGAAGGCAAAGCGTTCGCAATCGCCGCGCCAACGCCAATACAGAAACTTTGCACAACAAATCCCATGGTGCGCTGCTCGGCCGGAAGCTTGTCGGCAACAAAAGCGCGGAATGGTTCTATCGAGACGTTGATGGAAGTATCCAGCACCCAAAGCATCGTGGCGGCGATCCAAAGCGCGGAAGCATCGGGCATGAAGAGCAGGGTGAGACTCGAAAAGATGGCCCCGATGAAAAAGTAGGGGCGTCGGCGCCCGAGCCACGTCCACGTCCGGTCGCTCATCGAACCGATGAGCGGCTGCACCAGCAGCCCCGTCATTGGGCCGGCCAGCCAAAGGATCGGGATTTTTGATGGCTCGGCGCCAAGCTTGGCGTAAATCGCGCTCATGTTCGCTTGTTGGAGACCAAAGCCGAATTGGATGCCAAGAAACCCAAAGCTCATGTTCCAAATCTCGAGGAAACTCAGGCGAGGCTTGATCATGGCCAGTAATCTTAGGCCGCAAGGACGCCAGCGATGGCAGCCGCCGATATGGCGAGGCAATTGCCGCTTTGGCGCATAGGCATGACATTATCTCTATTCCTTAGAGTTAACAAGGGCGATCACCCGACCAGTTAATCGTTAACTGCGAGATTGACCCTTCATCCGTTTCGATCATGATGGGAAGGATGGCCCAAACACCGACCATTCGCACGATAGCGAAATTAGCCGGGGTTTCCAATGCGACCGTCTCCCTGGCTTTGCGGGGACATCCGCGGATTACGAGCAAAGTTCGAGAACGCATTCGGCGCATTGCCGCTGAGGTGGGGTACAGGTCGGACCCTGTGGTCGCCAATCTTTTCGCCCAACTACGGTCCAAGAAACAGACACCCTACCAAAGCACGTTGGGATTTCTGTACATTGGAGTTGGGGCCCAGCCGGTCACCGACATTCCAACATTTCGGGAATGGATTGGCGCATGCGAGATGCGAGCTGAATCGCTTGGCTACAGCGTCGATCATTTCACATGGACAGGCCCGGAACTTTCGCCCGCGCGGTTGATTCAAATCCTCGACACCCGTTCGATTCGAGGCTTGGCGGTTACGATCTACTCGGAACCCGCCATGCTTCCGCCGGAGCTTGCTCCTGTCTGGCAACGGTCGGCCGTCGTGATCATCGGGCGAAAGCCCGTTAGCCCTGCATTGAGCTTTGTGGCCAATGATCAATATTCCACGGCCATTCAGGCAATCGACACGGTTGTGAAACTCGGACACCAACGTCCCGGCCTTTGCATCAATCAAGAACTCGACGAATCATTGCAATGGCGGTTCGCAGGCGGGTTTTGCGCCGGTCAGCTTAAATTACCGACCAAGCGCAGGCTGCCGATATGTCCGTTCGACCGGTTGGATGTTGATCCGCTGGCCGAGAAAAAATTCAAGGCTTGGATCAAGCGGCATCGGCCCGACGTTATTCTCACTCTCCATCTGGAAATCAAGGACTGGATCGAGAACATGGGCCTGCGCATCCCCAACGACGTCGGGTTGGTGCATCTGGACAAGTCTCCGGGCCTCGATTGGGCGGGAATGAATCAAAATAACGAATTGGTCGGCCGAGCCGCCGTTGACCTGATTGTGGGACAATTGCACCGCAACGAATGGGGGGTCCCGCCGTTTCAGAAGAGTATGTTGATCGGAAGCACTTGGAGCCCGGGCAAGACGTTATCTTTGGGAAGGGCATGAGTGCGTGACGCGCCTGGCTTCGACGTTGCTTCCCTCTCGTGCCGTTTTCTTTCGTTGAGCTCGTCCAGCTCCGCCATGGTTTTGAATTCCGGGTAGATTTGCCCACCGTTTGCCGGGAAGTAGTCGTCTTTAAATTTATTTTACAAATATTGCTTTATCTTGCCTTGCAGCTGTACCTTACAAGCCTTGGTCCTCTTTCGAGGACATCATGGGAAAAGAGCTATGAAATCGAACTACACACACAATCCATCGTCATTTTATCGCCGCTCCAAATTTTACCTGGCCGGCATCGCCTTTTCCGCCATGGCCATGTTGCCTGCAGTTCATGGACAAACGGTAACAACCGCCGGTGGTCTTCAGACTACTCTTAATACTTCGGGCACACCTGGGACGACCAATCAGACCATCACGTTTGGAAACAGCATCTCGATCGCCGGCTATTCAACACCCGGTTACAACGCCGGTTCCGGTTTTCTGGGCGCAATCAACGCGCCGACGGGCGGCGCGGTTCTGACCATCAATGGAAGCGGAAACTCGCTGACCGGCGGGGGCAATGCGCTCTTTTTCGCTTCACCGGAAAATGAAACGGCTACGGGCGGGGTATCTGTGCCGACGCCGCAATCCGTCACGATCGAGAACCTGACGATTTCCGGCGCCACGTCCCAAGGCGGTAATACGAGTTACGGCGGAGGCGGGGCGGGGCTGGGCGGAGGCGCGTTCGTCGGCGCGGGCGTCACACTTACCCTGACCAACGTCAATGTGACCGGGAATAGCGCTGCGGGTGGCAGCACCGGCATCGAGGGTGGTGGCTCTGGCGGCGGCGGCGGGATAGGCGGGAGCAGCACAAACCTTAGTGGCGGCGGCTTGTATGCCAATAACGCCAACGGTGGCTCCGGCGGTTTCGGCGGCGGCGGCGGCTTTAACAATAGCGGCACCGGCACCGGCTATACGGGCGGCTTCGGCGGCGGCGGCGGCTACAGCCATAACGGCGGCGCTGGCGGCTTCGGCGGCGGCGGCAGCGGTCGCGCGAGCGGCAACCAAGGCTTCGGTGGTGTGGGCGGCGGTCAAGGCAGCCCCTTTGTCAATGCCTACGGCGGCGGCGGAGCGGGCCTGGGGGGAGGCCTCTTTGTGCAGAATGGCGGATCGGTGATCGTCACGGGAAACAGCACGATTTCCGGCAACACCGTGACGGGGGGCCATGGCGCTGACGGCGGCGGCAACGGCGCGGCGGCCGGGGCCGATATCTTCATGATGACCGGTTCCTCAGTGACCCTGGCGCCAGGTACGGGCAATACCGTTACCATCGGCGCGTCGGGCGATACCGGCGCCGATATCGCCGATGACAGCGCGTCAAGCCTGCCCTCAGGCCAGGGCTATACGGCGGGCACGGCGGCAGGTGCGGGACTGGTTCTCGGCTCCTCCACGAATCCCAATGGAACGGTTTATCTTTACGGCAACAACACCTATGCCGGCGGCACAACCTTGCAGGACGGCGTGACGTTGGTCGTGGGCAGCAGCCAAGCTCTGGGCGGCGGCGTCATCACCATGATCGATCCGACCATGGTTTACGCGAACGGGGATAACGTCGCCAATCCGATTGTCCTGATGGGAGATACAACGTTGGAAGTGGACAATACGGATTCGGCCACCCAGAGCGGCGTCATCAGCCAGTCGGGCGGAAGCTACGGCATTACCAAGACCGGCACCGGCACGCTTGCCCTCACCAACGCGAACACCTACAGCGGTGGCACCACGATTAGCGCCGGAACGCTTCAGGCGGAAAGCAACACCGCGCTGGGAACGGGCGCCGTTACGGTTTCCTCGGGTGGTTCGCTTCAGCTTAACGGCGGAGTCAACCTGGCGAACACTATCACGATCAGCGGCACGGGCGCGGGCGGCGCAGGGGCCATTTTCAGCAATGACTCCCTCCCCAACAACCAGGTGAGCGGCAATGTCACGCTGACGGCGGACGCCTCGGTGAATAACGTGAGCAGCCCTTACCTCCTTCTCGTTTCTGGAACTGTCGCTCTGGGTGCCAATGACCTGACGCTGGGCGGCGGAGGGAACGTTCAGCTTTCGGGTCAAGTCACCGGCACGGGCGGCCTTACCGTGGCTCCTAATACTATCGGGTTCCTGACCGGCTCGACGGCCAACACGTATACGGGTCTGACCACGGTGTCGGCTGGCGCGGTCCTCAACATCGCGAAAACCTCCGGACCCGCCATGGCGGGCAATCTCGACATCAGCGGCACGGTCGAGGACTACATCTCGGGCCAATTGCCGACCACGGCGGTTGTCACTCTCTCAGGCAACGGCCTGTTTAATTTCCGCAATCAAGGGACGACGGAAACCATCGCCGGTCTGAATGGAACGAGCGGCACCGAGATCACTCCCTACATCAACGGCGGTGGCAACACGCTTAGCATCGCGGGTTCGGGTGACTACAGCTTTGCCGGCGAGATCGATAATAAGTCGCCCGCCGGTTCCGGCTCGTCGTCCGTGGCCCTGAATATGATCGGCACCGGCGAACAGGTCCTCTCCGGCAACAATAATTACAGCGGAGGCACGACAGTCGGCGCAGGGACCTTGGTGGTGGGTAATGCCAATGCCTTGGGAACCGGCTTGGTCCAGGTCAACGGCGGCACGCTGACCGTGGGCAATGGCAATCACACGATTTCAGTCGACAGCTACGCACAAACCGCGGGCACGCTTTATCTGAACGTGACCGGGAACGGTCAGGCCGCGACCGCAGACCTGCTTGATGTCACCAACAGCACTAAGAGTCAGGCGGTGCTGGGCGGGAATCTCACGGTCGATCTCGCCAATTTCATCGTGCCGTCGACTCCCGGCCCGGGCAAGACTTACACCTTCACCCTGGTCGACACGACTGCGGGTTACAACGGCGCTTTTGCTTCGCTAACGCCAGTCAGTCTCGAGGGTGGTTTGACGGCGAGCCTCGATTACGCGACGATCCCGGACGATGTGCTCCTGAATATCATCCAGGCTGCCAGTTTTTTCCCACTGACCGGCCTGACGCCGAACCAGCAGGCTATCGGTGGCAACCTCAACAACACGATCACCAGCGGAGGGACGAGCCCGTTGATTGTGGCTCTGGGCAACGCTTTTGCGGCCAACCCCGGAGCACTCGGCACTTTTCTTGATCAGCTCTCGCCGCAGGCCTTTGGCCAGTTCACGAGTACGGTTGCATTCAACAACGCGAGCTTCGCAACCGAGGAGAAGGACAACTATCTCGCGAGTCAGCGCGGCGGTCCGGACGGCACGTTCGTGGGTGGCAACGGAGCTATCGATACCAGCGGTCTGACGATCAACGATCCCTCCTACGACCCGGCGCTCGCCATGGTCCACAGCCGCCTGATGGCGTGGAATGCGGCGCCGCTCGCGGGCGGATTACTGAGTGACAGCTCGGCCCCGGTGCTTGGCGGCGTCGAAATGAAGGACCCGAAGGAAATGAAATCGGAGGTCGGTCCGGTCTACAGTAATCCGTGGAATTTCTATGTGCAGGGCAATGTGATCCTCGCCCAAGGCTTCTCTCAACCCGATGTCTCGCATTTCGACGAGAACACGGAGTCAGTCACGCTCGGCACCGATTACCGGCTTACGCCGAATTTGCTTATCGGTCTCGCCGCCGGTTACGGCCACACCGACGTAACGCTCGATGACAACGGCAGTTCCGCCACGGTCGACAGCTACTCGCCCGGGTTTTACGCCAGTTACGCCGACAAGGGTTGGTATGCCAATCTTTCCGGCGATTACGTCCACAACGCCTACACCCAAAACCGCGTCATCGGTTTCCTGGGCCAGACGGCGACCAGCGCGCCGGAAGGCAATGAAGGCGTCGCCAACCTCGATGGCGGATACGATTTCCACCAGGGCGCTCTCACGCTCGGCCCGCTCGCCGGATTGCAGTACACGCACCTGACCGTAGACGGCTACACCGAAAGCGGCTCCGTCGCCGATCTCAGCGTCAACGACCAGAACGCCGATTCGTTGCGCAGCCGTTTGGGTGGACGCATCAGCCTTTCGTTCTCGCATTACGGCGTCAGCTTCATGTCCCACCTCGACGCCACCTGGCAGCACGAGTTCATGGACCAGAGCCGTGGCATCACCAGCCAGTTCAACGGCGGCGGCGTTGGCTCGTTCAGCGTTCAGACGACCAACCCAAGCCGCGATTCCGCCCTGGTCGATGTGGGCCTCGATGCGCAAATCGATCAAACCTGGACCGTCTTCACCGATTACGAGGTTCAGGCTGGCCAGGAAAACTACTTCGGCCAATCCGTCCAGGCTGGCGTTAAAATCGGGTTCTAGATATGGACAAACCAGGCCCAAAGACTTGATGCCTCCCGCCCAAAATCGCTGCATTCTTGTCGTGCTCCCTGCGCCGTGATTTAATCTGTGTATGTTTATGTCGCGCCTAACCATTCTTGTCGCGCTGCTATTGAGTTCCCTTTCCGCAAAGGCCGGCTGCGCAGTGGCGATTGAAGTCAAGCCCAACGGCTCAACATTCACGCATTCGGAAAGCTCGCTGACTCCCAAGGGAGGCCATAACTATATCTCGGCAGCCGATGCCGCCACCGTGCTCATGGACGACTTGAAAAGGCAGAGCGTCCCCAACGCCCAGCTCATTTTTCAGAGCGATTTGACCGGTTATTTTTCTGTGGCGATAGGACACACCAGTGATGGAACTCTTGTCAACAACGTCGCGCGCGCCCAGGATCCCCGGCAGGCTGACAAGCTGGCGCTCGCGGCATTGAAGCAGCGGGGCGTATCCGACGGTATGATCGCCAACCGGTTTCATTCCTACGGTGATCCTTCCAAGGACAGCTCGGGAAATGCCCCGAACTAGCCATCCAACTCAAGAAAAAGAGTATGACATCGCTCACAGCACGCTGATTCCCTCGCATTCACCCGTGCGAAGCCGGCGTCATCAAAAATCGCCGCATCCTAAATCAGCGACCAGCACCGCCGCAGAATCCATTCGGTGAACAACAATCCTGCAAGCACAACAAGCACCCAGCCTTGGTCCCATAGCGATTCCTGCTGGTATTCAATATGCCCGGCAGTCGAGTTCGTTTGAGAGGCGAGACGCAGTTCATCCGTCGAATTTTCGGAAAGCACCTGGCCGCCCGTGATCTTCGCAATCTCCGCCATCAACGCGGGGTCGGCGCGCGTATCGGCAAGTTCGGGATCCGTCATGTCGCAGGTGATGACGGCAGGTGCGCACACGGGGGCCATTTTATCGGCATTCTCCAGGTCGATAAAGTACCGTCCGGAGTGGGGCAGCTTGAGATTGCTTACATAGTCATTGGTATCGGAACGCAAGGGAACCGATAATTTTTTCACAACTTCATTTGAGGCAAGATCCGTGATTTGCAAGGCCACAAAATCGGGCGGATGAGACGAATCGGAACCGGAAGAGGTCGCGGCTTTCCAGGTCACATGAACCGTGAAGTTGTCTCCCGCGTTGACGCGCCGTTTAGACGTTTCGATTGTGAAAACCACATTCTTCTTTTGGGCGAGACGTTTGGCCGCGAGCCACCTGATGGCATTGTTCCAAAATTTACGGAAGTAGCGTGTATCGCAATTTTGCTCGGAGAGGCTCTGCTGGGGATCGATGGGTTCGCCCCAAATTGTTTCGAAGTCGACTCCCCAGGCGCGCGTCGTATCCGATGTATACGCCATGCTTCTTCCATTTCCCACTTCCTGTGTGGCGAGGAGAACATAGGGTCCGTTCTCATTGCTCGCGTTCGGCACATCGGCCAGCACCACGGCTCCGGGCTTGGGACGGTCCACCGCATTGAAC
Source organism: Methylacidiphilales bacterium (assembly GCA_035948935.1). Classification (GTDB taxonomy): domain Bacteria; phylum Verrucomicrobiota; class Verrucomicrobiia; order Methylacidiphilales; family UBA1321; genus JABDGH01. The sequence continues at coordinate 30,844 of DASZIP010000013.1, forward strand.
CCATAAAGGCGGGGGCTTTTATCGCGCCATATTCTTTGTGTTTCTTCCGGGGTCGTTCCGAGACTCATAATCGGATGGTTCAATCCTTCGGGAGTCGGTCTCATCGTGAACGTTTCGTTGCGGATGTCTTTTTCATTTTCCATGGCAACAGGAATGATCTTGTCGATCACGGTGTAATTATATCCGCCCTGGCCAAAAGAGGTGTATCCGCCAACCATGGCGAAACCTCCGCCGAATTCCTCGACAAACCGTTCCGTCATCTTCAATTGATCCTCTGAAAAGGCCTCCTTGAAAATGTCGCTGTTGATGATCACGTCATATTGCAACATTTGTTCCATCGTGCGCGGGTAACCGTGGGTCGGATTTTCCACATCATAGATCAGCGAACCATCATCCGGGTTCACGGTCGTTTCCAGGATGTTGGTATCGCTTAGAGATTGCAGGCGTTGAAGGATGTCCACTTTAATTTGCGGATCCAGTTGCAACGATCGTTGCAGGTAGAGTATTTCGCCATTGGGCGAGCCTTCCATATAAAGGACGCGGATCGTGGGATTCACGATGCGCAGGGCAAAGGGGAGCATCTCCGGGGCGACGCCGGGGCGGGGATTCGCCAGATCGAGTTCCGCTTCGCAGATTTGCAGAGATGGGGTGGAGGGAGGTTGGAAGCTCAGTTCCACCGTCTGGTTTTCCCCGCTGAACTTCAACTCATGCTCGGCCAGGATAGTGGCGCCGGATTTGATACGCAGGATTCCCGATTCGCCGGGGACGTTCGCGGTTTGAAAGCTGATAACGGCCTTGACCGGAGTCTCGGAAGGAACAGAGGGCGGGACGCTGATGTCCTGAATCTGCAGGAAAGGTTTGGGATCAGCATGGCCGAGGGTCAGCGTGGATACCGGGATGCCCTGCCCCTCCAACGCCCGGGCAGCCGCCAGGGGGGATTCGCCGTCGGTGACCCTGCCGTCGGAGACCAGAATAATTCCGCCAATGGGATCATCGAGCGGTTGCGCGGAGGCGCTTTTCAATACCGCGGCGAGACTCGTTCCGCCCTTGCTGGTTGCCGTCCAGGTCTCTTCGCTCTTCAACGGGTGGAGGCTCTCGTCAAACCCCATCAACTTGGGCGCCAGACCAGAACTCTTCTGCGACTGCCACCAGCGTTGCGCCCGCTCCAACCGGGTGGATTGCTCATCCTGCTCCAACATGCTGCGCGTGGTGTCGATCAGGACCAGCAGGCGCGTGGGTTGGACGACCCGGGTTTCATGAATCAGGTGCGGGTCGAGCAAACAGATCAGGATGCCGGCGACAAAGCCCAGACGCAGGAGGATGAGCGCCACGAGTCGCGGGCCGGTCGTGCGCTTTCTTGCCGCGAGGTAGAGAGTCGCCACCACACCCGCGGCCAGGAGCAGACCCAATCCGAGAACCAGGAATCCAGGCCGGTAAGTCCACGCCAGCATTAGCTGCCTTGGTTGTTCATGGGTTGAGGCAGGGCTTACTTTTCATGCGAAAGTTTTTCATAATAGCGCGAGAGTTGTTCGGAGTATTCAGGCGGAGCGCCTTCGTCATCGACATTGACCTTGGCCGGCGCTTTTTCCGAAAGTCGTGCCAGGGACTCGATGACACGGGTCATGGCCTCGACGCTCTGCATTTGGGCATTGGTGACCTCCTCGGAACCGGGCGGATTGCCGTCTCGGAGTCCGACCGCCGCCAAACTCATCTGGTCCGCGGCGATACCAGCTTCGGCGCCCAGATGGTGACTCAGCCCCGGATTGTCACCGGCCGACTGGCTGAGGCGCCGGGCCAACTCACGTGCCAGGTCAGCCAACGCCTGCTGTTGCCGGGCCAGCTCTGAATTGCCTTGCGCCGGAGCGTCCGCCGAGTCGGTTTGTCCACCCTGCCCCTCTCCCTGGCCTTTACCGGGATCCTGCCCCTGGCCCTGATCCTCACCGGGGCTTTTGCCCTGACCCTTTCCCGGATCATTACCCGGATCATCTGCCGGACTTTTGCCCTGGCCCGTCTTGCCCTGTTGAAGCGCTTGTTGGGCCTTGAGGAGCGCCTGCGCCTGTGCGAGGGCTTCGGAAATCTCCTTCTGGGCCTGCTGCTGTTTGGCCTTGCGCAAGTCTTCCAGCTTGATCGTGAGCGCTTCCTGACCTTCCTCCGGCATCGACATTAGATTGGGCAGCAACCGCGCGACCTGATAGAGATTCGCCAATGCCTGCCCTTCCGGATCCAGCGCAAGAACGCTGTCGCCGGCGCTGAGATCCTTTTCCGCCTGGTTCATGTTCTCGACGGCAGCGCTCATGGCGGAGACCGCCTGGGGAGGAACGCCCCGGGATTGCAAGACGCTCAGGACCATTTCGGCATAGCCTTTGATCTCGTGCTGCGATGAGGCCACGTCGGCCTTGGTTTCGCGACTCGCTGAATCGGGCAGACGCGCCGTCGTGCTGATCAGATCGCGCTGCAGTTGCATCAAGTTGATTTCCTGGCCCGAGCCGCCTCCGCCACCGTTCGCCGTGTCCGGCGCCTGGGCAGGGTTGGCGATGGTTATGAAATGGACGGACGAACGCGTGACGCCGGGCCCGTCGTACGTGTTGTTATCGCGGGCCTCGGCGTAGTACATCACCACGTCGTAGGGATGCAGGTTCAACGGCGCGAGATCAAGGGTGGTGTCGGTCTTGACGTGTCGGCCCACTTTGTCTCCAGAGGCAAGGACCACGCTTTGGGGAGGTGAACCCGGTTTTTGCGAGGCCATCCTGACTTCGGCCAGTCCAATATCATCATTCGCCTGAATGCTGATCGTAATCTTGTCCTGCGGACCGGCGGTGATGTTTTGCTCGGGCGAAAGAATTTCGACTTCCGGCGGAGCGTCGGGCAGGGCCACGAGATGAAACCCATCATCCGGGCGATTGGAGCGGCCCTTGAGATCCAAGAGCGCGGCGTGATAAGCCTCATTCTTCTTCAAGATGATGGAGCCAAGCCATGTCTGGGGATCCTCGGCGTTCAGGCTCAGATTGGGCGCGCCTTCTTTAAAGCGAAATTCGGCTTTCGCCAGCGGCAGGGTCGAGGAAACGCGCCAGCGCAATTCCGATCCGCGCAAGGCGGTGATATTGCCGTCAGTTGTATGACTCGAAGCAATCTGTGCGTAGGCGGGAGGAATGATCTCCACATCCATGGCGGCTATTTCGGGCGGCGTGTAGACCCGCAGATGATAGTCCGCGGTGAGTCCGTCGTTGCCGCGAACGCGGTAAGTAAAATCGCCGCGTACATCCTTGAACTTGCAGGAAAAAGAATCCGGCGCGGTTTGCGTCAGTTGATCCGTTTTCCATGCGCCGCCGGCATCTTCCCATTCGATTTCGGCGCCGACTGGCAGACGACCGCCAAACCGGGCCGTGACATCGAAATCGGTCTTCGTCGCGATTTCAAAATCTCCCGGTCGGACTTCAACCGTGGTGTAATGGGGAAGCGTCCAGGGAAACAGGATGCGTTGCGTCGCCATCCGGCATGACGGGAAAAGCGCCAGCGCCAGCGCGGTCGCGATGATCCCGATCAGAAGCAAGCCGCCCCACGCCCACTGCAAGGCACGGTAGGGCGAGTCCGCTTTCTGCAAATGAATGGCGGCCCGGCGTTGCAGCGCATGAATGATTTCATCGGCAATCCCTTTCGGCTCCTGGGCGGCCACATCGAGGTACTGCGCGGCGGTGGAGACTTCGCACCTGGGGTTGGAGAGTCGCCGCTCCAGATCGAGCGCAACGGATTCCCTGCCGGGCAGCCGGCGCCATTCGATGACCGCCGCTGCGCAGGCAAGGATAACGAGAAGCCACCAACAGGCCGAGATGAGGTAGCGCACCGCCGCAGGCCAGAAATAGTGATAATCCAGGGCGGCTGGAATCAACAGGCCCGCACCCGTCAGGATAAGGACCAGCATGATGATCCGCGTGCGATTCAACCACTGTTTTTCCAAACCCGCACGGGCGAGCTTTTGCGCGTTCCTGCTCACGTCAAGAGATGGCTCCGGCGATGACGGCGCGACCGGCTTCGGTTGGATCAAAGCGTTCTCTTTCATGCGCGTGACCGGTTGGCCCAGAATAATTCGAGAAGAAGAAGTGGCAGGAGCAGGAGCATCAACCAGGGACCGAACTCGCGTCTGGCCTGAAGCGAGGAAAAGTTATCTGCCGCATGGGAAGGGTCATTGGCGACATCCTGGAAGCGTAGCATGCCGGTGATCTCATGGGCATCCGTTATTTCCAAATTGGATTCAACGGCGGGGAAGTTGACGCAAAAACGCTGAAGTTCTTCGTTTTGCATGTTGCGGATTTGATACGGCCCGGGCTGTTCGAGATCAAGACGATGCAGCATCCCCAATTCATCCGTTTGCGCCTGGATCGTTTTCCCGTCGGGCCTTGCGATCCGCACCTGTTCGTGGGCTCGATCGGTCCCGAGGTCGAATTCGCCATGGCGGGTCGGTGCAAGCGAACGCGCCAGGAGTAGAGATGCGCTTCCTTCATTTTGAGCCAGAAACAGAGTCATCTCATCGACCAAAGGCAGGAAGGTCTTGTGGATGGGCCAATCGGACCAGTGGGTGTCCGGGCTGGAATTGATCATCAGAATTCTTCCGCGTCCAACCTTGCTCGAAAGTAGAAACGGTGTTTTATCGTCGTACGTTGCCAGCACTTCGGCCCCGGGGCCGACTTCCAATTTAAGCCGTTGGCGGAATTTGGGCAGGGTCAAGTCGCCATGCCCCGGCTTCTGGAACATTTGAAAAAGCGAAGACTCGCCGCTCCACCAACCCAATTGCCAATTTGCATCCAGGGCGGTTTCATCCGGGGTCTCAACGCCGTCAAAATGAGCCGGCAAAAGGTCGCCCAGTTCGGTGTTGTAGTCGAGGATGCCGATCCCGGGACCGCCCCAGACCAGGAGGCCGCCGCCTCGTTGCACATAACTCTTCAACGCCGCACCGAGTCCCGGCGCGATCTCGGCGAGCGGAGGAAGAACGACGACCTGGGGAGGGCCGGAATCCGCGTCAAGAGCGCGAAACAAGGCTTCCGGGCTTAGGGTGGTCACGGCAAACGTTTTATAGGACGCATCCGGCGATTGGGTGTCACCCGTTTCAGGCGTTGGGTCGAGGGCGCTCGTGATGAAATAGGAACTGCGCCGATAAATCTTTTCCTCCGGGTGCTGCTCGACCACCAGGACGGTTATTGGCTGCGGAACTCGCACGGAGGCATAAAACTGATTGTCGAGGGCCAGGGCGTCGTTTTGCTTAACTTCCATTTTGAGATCATGCCAGCCGGGTGAGAGGGCCAGGTTGGGCAGCGTCGCCTGGACGGAACTTTCCTTCCCGATGTCCACGGTTATTTGAGAGAAGGGTTGTTGATCGACCGAGATGACCAGGCGCGCGCCCTCGATTTTATCTTGAGAAAAGTTTCCCAGCGTGGCCTTCAAAACGGGCGGGGCGACTCCCTCCAGCGTGAGATCGGTGATCGCCAAATTCGAGGCCTGACTCGTCGCCACTCTCTTTATCTCATAATGGATTCCAATCGGAAGCGAGACGGAGTCAAGGTCCAGGCAACCGGTCTTTTGCAGGTCGCTGACGATCATCAACTCCCGTTGAGCACCTGGCGGCGCATGGGCAAACAGCGATCCAGCCAGGAGAAGCCCATCGGCCAAACGTCCGGCCTCGTTCGTCGGTGTCAAGGGCGCAAGCAATTCCAACGCCATGCCGGGCGATCCCCAGGGAGCCACGACTTCAGCCTGTTCCGCATCGCCGACGATGGCGGCGTGATCGGTCGCCGAAAGTCCTTCGAGAATCTTGCGCGTCGCCAGCACCGCCGCATTCCAGCGCGTAGCGCCGGCTTGATCGGAACCTTGCGCCTGCATACTGGCCGAACGGTCCAGCAAGATGACGACGGCGCGCCGCTGCTGCGGAGGGATGTCCCCGGAGCCGGTGGCCGACCAGAACGGGCGCGCGAAGGCCGCCACCAGAAGCGCCACCATCAACAACCGCATCAGCAAAAGCAGCCAATGCCGGATTTTTTTCTTCCCGCGAGTTCCCTGCGAGGTGGTAAAAAACCGCAGCGTGCTGAAGGGGATTTTCCGGCCCTGCGCCTTCATCAACAAATGAATGAGCACGGGCGCGGCCAGGGCAGCCATGCCGGTGAGAAAGAGCGGGTATAGCCAGGCCATGACAAGAACCCGGCCTTAGCCGACGAAAGTGGACTCGCGTTTGAGCAGATAAGCCCGGAGCGCCTCTTCCGGCGGCGCATCCGTTCGGAGCCGGTGATAATCGATTCCGACCTCCCAACAACGCTTTTCGATGCCGGCGCAGAAAGCCTCCAGCAGCGCCTGGTAGTTCGCCCGCGCCTCGTCCGGTTGCACGACGCGTTCCTCCCCGGTTTCGTTATCGACCAGCACGACGTCTTCTTCGAGAGAGAGATCGCATTCCTGCGGACAAAGCACCTGGAAGGCCACGACTTCCTGCCGATGATTCCGGAGCGTTTCGCAAAGTTCGATCGCCTCATCCTTTTCCGCCAGGAAATCGGAAATCACCACGGCCATGCCACGCCGGGTAATCCCCTCCAGCAAATGGCGCAAGTCATCCGGCAGGGCGGCATTTCCCCGGGGCCGGCCCTGCGGGAGAGCCGCCCAGATTTCCACCTGTTGTTTCGAATGGCGTGGCGGCAGATACGTCAGCTCGCGGGCGTTCCAGATCACCAGTCCGGGAGCATCGCGCTGGATGATCATAAGGTAGGCCAGCGCCGCCGCCAGCCGCCGTCCGTAACGGTACTTATGTTCGCCGCCGGTTCCGAGATCCATGGAACCGCTGGCATCGAGGAAGATGTGTCCGACGAAATTGGTCTCGTCCTCAAACAGCTTCACGTACCACTCGTCCGTGCGAGACCAGACTTTCCAATCGACAAAGCGCAGGTTGTCACCGGGCGCATAAGGCCGGTACGACTCGAACTCGTGACCGTAACCGACGTAGGGACTGCGATGCAATCCCGTCAACATGCCCTCGACAATACTTCGCGCCAGGAGCGGCAAATCATCTTCGTCGCCTATCATCTCCAGGTTGAAATTGGAAGATGGCATGGCTCTTGTTTATTCGGAAACGTCCTTGAGCAGCCGTTCCACGAGGTCAAACGGACCCACTTTCTGCGCGCGCGCCTTGAAATTGGACAGGATACGATGCCCCAAGACTTCGCGCGCCACCGCGCGCACGCCCTCGTAATCGGCGCAGACACGTCCGGAAAGGGCGGCTTCCGCCTTCGCTCCCAGCACCAGATACTGAGAGGCGCGCGGGCCGGCTCCCCAGGCGACCATCTCCTTGATATAATCGGGAGCGTCGGGATTTTTTGGCCGCGAAAACCCGGCCAGCCTGACGGCATAGGCGATAACCTCGTTGGAGACGGGCATCGCGCGCACAATTTGCTGCCCCTCAAGAATCTCCTGCGCGGTGAGAACCGGGCTGGCTTCGGGCAGAGTGCCCGCCGTCGTCATTCGCACCATGTGCTCTTCTTCCGCAGGCATCGGGTAATCGCAGGGAATGCCGAACATGAAGCGGTCGGCCTGCGCCTCCGGCAACACGTAGGTGCCCTCCATTTCGAGCGGATTCTGCGTCGCGAAAACATGAAAGGGCTCCGGCAGAACATAGGTTCTTGTCCCGATGGTCACCTGATGTTCCTGCATCACCTGAAGCATGGCCGCCTGCGTCTTGGGCGGAGTGCGATTGATTTCATCGGCCAAAATCAGGTTCGCAAAAATAGGCCCGGGAAGAAAGACCAGCTGCCGCTTTCCCGTCACCTCATCTTCTTCGATAATATCGGTTCCGGTAATGTCGGACGGCATCAAATCGGGTGTGAACTGAACGCGGGAGAAGGAAACGTGCAGCGCCTTTGCCAGCGAGCGAATCAAGAGCGTCTTGGCGAGGCCCGGCACGCCGGTGATCAGACCGTGGCCCCCGCAAAAAATTGTACGAACCACGCTTTGGATCAACGCCTGCTGGCCCACCACGACTTTGGACAACTCGGCGATAAGTAGTTCGGCGCGGGTTTGGAACTGGCGCAGGCTTTCGGAATCGACGGCAGCATCGGTTGCTGTTGTAGGCGACATGCAACATGACTAGGGTAAAAATGTTGAATGAACACCATAAATTTGGCCAACCCTAAAAGGCCCTAAGGAAGCGACAAATGAATCCCGCAGCTTGTGCCGGAGGAACGCCTTCCCTATGTGTGACATAGCGGGCTTTCCGATACTTGATGCTCAGCAACTTACCTGATTACCAAGGCCTTAGACAAGGCTTGGCGGAAGGGGTGGGTATTCGGCCAATACCTCGCGAGATATTGGCCAATTTAAGCCGATTTTTCAGAGGTAAAAAGCCCAAAACATCATCATTTTCTTCCACATTCGCTCACTTGCTTTGTTGACAGTTTCGTTGACGGTCAAGGCGGTAACCATTACTAGCGCACTACAAGGTGATGATGACCGATACCTATGAAGAGCAAGCAATTAAAGCTCTAATTACGTAACGATACTCTTAACCGCAAAGCACGACACCGAATCAAGCTTCGTCCAAGATCGCCCGCATGGTCTTGAGCAAGGTTCCCGCCGTGTAGGGTTTCATCAGGAAGTGTTTCACGCCCGCCCCGGATGCCTTGGCTGTACTGCCGTTCGCATTAAGACCACTTGCCGCAACGATTTTGACAGCCGGATTCATTCGCATCAGGGCGTGAATCATCGCCGGACCATCCATAACCGGCATCATCATATCGGTCAGGACGACGGCAATTTCTTTTTCGTGCTGGGCGTAAACAGCCACGGCGTGCGCCCCGTCCGTTGCAGTCAGAACCTGATAACCAAATGCCTGCAAGGTTCGGACGGTAATGGTGAGGATGGAGGCTTCGTCATCGACAACCAAAATCAACTCGCCGTTTCCTCGCGGCAAACTGGCGGCTTCCGACTGCTCCTTCCGCGCTTCGGAAGAAACTTCCATGGCGGGGAGGTAGACTTTAAAAGTCGTGCCTTGACCGGGTTCGCTGTAAACATTAACGAAGCCATCATGACTCTTGATGATGGCCATGACCGTTGAGAGGCCCAGGCCGGTGCCTTTGTTAAGTTCCTTGGTGGTGAAGAAGGGCTCGAAAATTTTGTCGAGAATGGCCGGAGGTATGCCCGTTCCCGAATCGGTCACGCTGATGTTGACGTAACGTCCGGGCTTGGCCTGGAGATTCATCGCGGCGTATTGCTCGTCGATCATGCAATTTTCGACGGCAACGGTCAGGTTGCCGCCGTTCGGCATCGCGTCCCGGGCGTTCACGCAAAGATTCAGAAGAATTTGGTGTATCTGCGTGGGATCGCCCAAAATCGTCCATGTCTCGTTGGGAATGGAGAACTGCAACCGGATGTCTTTCGGGAAGGTGTCCTTGATGATGTTTTCAAGATCCTTCAACAGATGTTTGGGCTGGACTTCTATTCTTTCACCTTCCAGGCCCCGTGCGAATGAAAGCACCTGCCGCACAATATCCGCGCCCCGTTTAGCGCTGACTTGAATCGTTTCCAGAATCTGGGTGGTTTGTGGGCTGTCCGACGAGCTTCTGAGGATGTCGATGGACATCATGATCGGCGCCAGGATGTTGTTCAAGTCATGCGCGATGCCGCCCGCCAGAGTACCGATGCTTTCCATGCGCTGCGCCCGCATGAACTGGGCCTCGATCTTTTTTCTGTCCGTAATGTCGGTATTGATTGCGAGCACCGATTTGGGTTGCCCATCGTTGTCTCGAATGAGTGTCCAGCGTGCCTCGATGGTGATCCCGTGTCCGTCTTTGGTGAGGTGCTGGAGTTCGCCGTGCCATTCGCCCTGACCGATCACCAGCTCGTTGGCCTCTTCAAATATTTTTGGATTAGCGTAGCAAAGTGCTCCCATATTCCGGCCAACGATTTCCTGGCGCGTCCAGCCGTACATACGCTCGGCTCCTTTGTTCCAAAATAGAATGTTTCCTTCGAGGTCACGGACAAGGATCGCATCACGTGCCTTGTCCAGCAACGCCGCCTGTTCCACAATTTGCTTCATCGCAAGTTTGATCTCGGTGAGATCAACCACGGAACAGACGCCCTCGTCCGGGTTGTCCTCAAAAACCGCTGCGCCAATAAAGATCGGCACGCGCGAGCCGTCCTTGCGGATGAATTCCTTCTCATACGGCGTGCAGACTCCGTTCGCGGCAACTTCCGCAAGGCCGCGACGGTCGAGGTCGGCGTATTCCGGCGGCGTCATTGCCGCCCAGGCGATGCGCCCGGCCTCCAAATCCTCGCGGCTATAACGCACGAGGCGCAGGAAGGCATCGTTGGCCCCGATAATTTCGCCTTTCGTGTTCCAAAAGAAAACGCCCTGCGCATTGGAATCCACCATTCGGCGAAAACGCGCCTCGACCCGTTTCCGCTCAGTGACATCGCGAATAATTATCGAAACACCGGCGACTTTTCCCTCGACGTCTTTGATGGGAGAAATGGTTGCTGAAACGTCGAAACGCCGACCATCCTTCCGGACGCGAATGGTCTCAAAATGCTGCACCCGCTCTCCCTTGGCAATGTGAGCCAGCATCTCTTTTTCTTCCTGGACGCGGCCTGCCGGAATCAAAAGCGTTATTGGTTTGCCGATGATTTCGTTGGCCATGTAACCGAACATTCTTTCGGCTGCGGGGTTCCAACTGGTGATGATTCCATCGAGGGTTTTACTGATAATGGCGTCATCGCTCGATTCGATAATGGCGGGGAATTGCTTGATGATCGCTTCGGCCCGCTGGCGCTCGACAATCTCGTTGCGCAAGTCTTCATTGGTCTGGACCAACTCCGCTGTCCGCTGCCTTACCTGCTCCTCAAGTTCCTTGTGCAGGATGCTCAGCGCCTTGGAGATTTGCGTTTCCGAGAGCGTTTCCGCCCGGCTCTCCTTCCACCGCCGATAGGAGAAAACCAGCAGAGCGAGACAGACGAATCCCAGTGTACCGGCTGCCTCGTTCCAGTATGAGTACAGCCCACGATCGTGCGATTCGATATAATGGAATGCTGAATCGAAAAATCCGAAGTGATTCCCGATGATGAACACGAAAACCGTTAGGACAAAAATCACCCACAAGTCCTTGCGCACTCTCTTCTTCCGCTGCTCGACTGCCTGCGAAGACGAGCCGCGCAGGACTTCTTGCAGCCGCTCTTTCTCATCAGATGGCAACAGGGCAACCACAGATGGTAACTTTCTCCGCCTCATGGTGAGGCGGCAACTCTACATTTAGCCTCTCGTGCTTTGAGAGGATACGAAAGCGCTCCGAAGAAAGCGAGGTCAAAACAGGACTGCTTCGTCGCTTGCGGCTGGCAAGAATCGTGCGACGGTTGGGAAATTTTCAATCGAGGGGTAGAAAAAATCACATGAAAGCCATGGACTTATGAATGCTGAATGGAATTTTAAGGACTGTCCAGAAGACGAGTTGCGCCTTTATCTTCATTACGAATTTGCCAGAGAAATTAAACCGTGGGGCGAAATCATGCGCAGTCACCAAGGCTGTAATCCCTCGAAAGCAACCGGTAAATATGCGCCTGGTATTTTTGCAAAAGGGAGCCCAGGCATAATGCCTCCCATGGAATTTGCTTTTCGTTATCCCCATCTTGCGCCGATGGACGGTATTAAAAAATGGCCCAAAACGCCGTGGCTCACGGCTAAATTCAAAACTACGCAAGCAAATCAAGAGAAATCAATTCATGGCCTTTGATGGCCAATTCCAACCCGCAACTGCGCCGAGAGTTTGAAGGATGGCTTCAATATTGGCGTGCGCTCACAAAGGCCAAGCCCATTGAACGGCGCAGGCGAACAAGCCCACGCGATTTATTGAAAAAGCTGGGCGCATACCGATTGCTCAAGGAAATGTCGTGGGACACGGTCATGCCCGCTACGTCATCACGCAGATTGCGCGATCCATTCGGGTTATATTCGGCTTTAAATTTATCAAAGATGTCGATGACCGGAGCAGGATCGGTGACTTCATACACCGCCACTAAAACCTTCCTCACGCACACCTTCAAGCATCACGACGATTGCCAATAAATAGCGGGGCGATGCTTATTGACCGAATGTCCCGTGCTTTTCTTTCATCAAATCATTTTTGAAAATGATCGTTACGTCAGAAGAGCCGCCATGATAAGTATAAATGGTTTGTGTGCCTCCAATGATTGGTATCGGCTCGGTTTTGGAATCCGCAGGGTCGCCCAGAATGGCTTTAACATCCGCCGGAGACATGTCGTCGTGGATTTTGTCGAGATTGGCTTGCGTGAGAGACATCGAAGACAAGGCCCCGCAGCCCGCAATAAATAAAGACAACGCCAAGCATAAGTAGATTTTCATTGGATTCCTTTTCGTTACCAGTTTCATGACATTTTGCATCATGACGCCACACTAAGCTTGAATGATGGGCCGGCCTATGGGGTATGCACCCCATAGGCATGCCACTCAGGCTGATTTAAGCGCAGGCTGCGTCACGTTTCTCCAGCCTCGACTATTAATTGGAGCTGAATCCATGAAAAACGCACAGGGGGGGGTGAACACCCCATAGCGTCCATCTGATTGTTGAGGTTTACTTCAGGCCATGAAAACCATCCAACAAAATCTAGTGCGATCCATTCTGGTTGCTCTCTTCGTTGCCGTCGGTGCGGGTCGCACCATGGCATATGACCATGACGACAAGGGTTGGTTCGATAACCAGCATCACCATCATCCGTTTGTTCAGCATAACGGCCATCGGGGCTATTGGGACCACGATAAAAGCGGAGCTCAGATTTTTATCAACATCTGAGAACCAGTTAACAAAACAACAATCCAACCAACAACCGCCGTCTGCGTGACGGCATAACAAAAAAGTATAGAAATGAAAAAAACAATCCGTAATCTGAGCAGTCTCACCTTTTTTGGTGTGATGCTGTTCGCCGCCAACATAGCCACCGCGCAGACTGCTGCCCCCACCACCACCTCAACCACCACCACGACATCGGATGGCACCGTCAGCCAGTTCAGTCCCGACACCATCGTCGTTAGTTCGACGACATCAGCCACTCCGGTTAGTTACTCCTATTCAAAGACGACAACCTACGTCGATGAAAACGGCAATACCGTTTCGAGTGAAACGGTAAAATCGGGCGCTCCCGTCACGGTCTATTACACGCAAGACGGCGATAAAATGATCGCCACCAAAGTCATCGTGAGAAAGACGACGACCACGACAACTCCGACCCCCTAACTTGGGCGTATGGGTGCGCTTGCATAAGCAGGCGCACCTTCCGCCGCAAATAAAATCAAAATTATGAAAAAACTATTGCTTTCCTGCGCGCTGGCTTCCGTCATCGGAGTCTTGTCCGGCTGCGCCTCCGATCAACCCCAGACCTCTACTACCTCGACTACAACGGAAGAAACCACGGTACAGCCCGCAAATCCGACCACCACGACAACCGAGCGGACGACGGTGCAGCCCGCAAATCAGTAGAGACGAACGATTCGCGTTAAATCTATTTGAGATGGAATCCATAAAACAGCCATGACTCTTATTATAAAATCTATTACCGGATCGGCCCTGATCCTCGCTTTGGCTTCCTGCGCTTCCGTAAGCGTGCAGAAAGATACCGAGCAAGCCACGCCGCAGATGCCGCAAAAAGTTTACGTGGCATTTTTTGATGTGGCCCAGGGTAAATTCAAAGTGGATCGGCAGGGGGCCGAACTCGTTGAGTTTAAACAAAATCTCCAGGCCATGATGCAAACGGGCTTGGTCACGGATCTGACCCATCGTCTCATTCCCGCCGTTTCCACAAATACGATCCAGGGCTTTCAACCGGAAAACGCGTGGCTCATTCGGGGCGAATTTACGAAAGTCAACCAGGGCAGCCGCCTTCTTCGGGGGGCCATCGGCTTTGGGGCGGGTGGCACCAAGATGGAAACCAACATCTCTGTATATGACTTGAACCAAAATTCAAATATTCCTTTTCTTACCTTTTCAACGACGGGAGGCAGTAATGCGGAACCCGGGGCTGTTACAGGAGGCGCGACCGATCCTGTAGTCGCCGCCATCGGGATGGCCGCTGGCGGTGCCGGCGGAGTCGCTCACGGTCTGACGGAAGATACCGCCCGGACGGCACGGGAAATTACGGCGGAACTTTCCGATTACATGTATCGCAGCGGCTGGATTGCCAAAGATAAGTGGATCGAACCCAAAAAATTAGGAAACTAGTCGCTTGATCGCAACTGGAGTGAACACCCCATAGAGCCTACCGGGCCTCTCCGCTTATTGTAGAAGAGCAGTCTCCCAAAAGCATGGGAGCTGCATTTACTACAATACCCTACTGAAGGAGTCCCCAGTCTGCGCAGGATGACTACACTACATCCATCGACCGGTCGCGACCACGCTGATCGCGAGCGCGTTCCTGCTCGTGGGCATCGTCGGTTACCGTAAGTAATTACCGGGCAACCTCACACTTGTTCTTCCTCAACCGTCGTAGTTGTGGTGCCATCCCGGCTCACAGTTGTCCGGCGGATAACCCGCCTGCGAGCATAACCCGTTTCTCCAACAAATCCGGCAACACCAAGGACAATGTACGCCCAGAACCAGAGATTGTGAGTCCCCATATCGACGTAGATATAATAAGCCATCAGAAAACGGGGGAAGAACAGCCACGAGACAAAATTAAGAAGATCAGGAAGCGTATTTGGAGGATAGATCCCTGTTCCCAGCCACGCTACAAGAAGGGCCAATCGAGGAAAAAACAAACCCGCGATGAGGAGCCACAAAGCAATGTGGCCCGTGGCCAAGAGTGAGTCCATGATTCATAATTCTTACGCGGGAATGCACTCATCGCCATGGGGTATTTACCCCATGGCCGGTTGGATTCTTTGGGCTTATGTTGTGCGAATGGAAGACGAACTATTGGCAGCTTACTTGATTGCAGGAAGACTGATAGCCATTCTGGTATCGGGGCGCTTGAATCACAGTGTTGCCTGGATTGTTCGAGATGGCACTGCAACTTTAGGATTTCGATTATTTTATGAACATGAGCCGACAGGCTATTTATTACGTAGAGGAGGAGTAGTCATTCCGGAAGAAGCAACTGACGGTCAAACTGTAATGAAAGACAGGCGTGGCGTGGTGATCCAATACCTTATGGATTCCTTTGAATTACCCAAAGAACTGGCTGAGCATGCAACTGGGCAAGCGCACGAATGGCAACCGCCATCTTAGCGTTCCTGTTCAACTTACCGATCCTGTTTCATTCATGAGCAAGCACCATCATCACCCCAACGAAGGACACGGCGACGGCAACCCGCCCGGCTCGGCGCGAGATCATCTGCATCATAATTGGTTTTTTTATGTCTCGGGGATTTTTATTCTGATGGCCCTGCTTGCCTTTATCTTGTCAGGCAACCTGTCCTGGCAATTCAGCGTCGCACCACCTCCGCAAACGCCGTTGATCGGCGGCACAAAATAGGCCCGCTTGTCGGCCTAAAAATCCTCACTCTGCGGAAAAAAAGGCGTCCAAAGTGAGCCTTTGCCATGGAATACATCAGGGTGTCTTTTTAGCAGGGATTGGACGTTTGGAGTCCATTGGAGGCGGGCAATCCCAAACCGAATAACCGCCGTGCGCACAGTCATGCAAAGCTTGGACACCCTTGCGCGGGGAGCGATTCCTAACCGAGGTGGGACCGCCCGACTCTTTTTCAAGGAGAGTTGTCATGGTTGTTGTTTGTTGTCCGGTTTAATGATGGGAATAGGCATTGCCATGGTAGCTATGGCGTCCGCGATAATACCCTCCATGCCAGTAGCCATTAAACCACGGATAATATCCGGGACCATAATAATAGACCGTAGGCCCGGGACAGCCGTAATAATAGGGAGAGGGACCATAAAAGGGGCCTCCGACTCCCACACTTATATGCAAACCAGCATTCGCTTGGCTGCCAAAACCCAACATTCCGACCATCGCACCAATCAGTAATATTTTTTTCATTATTCGTAATATAATGGATTTCATGAATAAACGTAATAGGGTCTACACCCCACGATCATTTGCTTCAGGTGGATGTTAGCAGTTAGGGTGGGGTGGTTCAATTCTGACGATCAGCTTGTCAGCGGAACTTTAAAAGCCGACTTCCGTTGCGGCCTCGACATAGGAGTCACCGTTTGCGCAGACAAGTGAGTGTTCAGTTTTTTTCGGCGCTCCAGATAAAGCGTTTCACAACTGTCCTGCCTTGGCCGCATTTCAAGGCGCGTCCAACATCTCGCGAACCTTCCGGGAAAGAGTCGAACGGGTGTAAGGTTTAGGCAGGAACTCGATGCTTTCATTCAGCACGTCGTGGCTCGCGAGGGCGTCGTCGGTGTAGCCGGAAGTGAAGAGAACCTTGAGACCGGGATAGGCCGTTTTCAGCCACTCGGCCATCACTTTACCGCCCATTTTCGGCATGATGACATCGGTGATGACAAGGCGGATTGGCGCTCCTTTATGTTCGCTTGCCACGCGCAGGCCATCCTGGCCATTCGAGGCAAGCAAGACTTCATAACCCTGAATCTGCAATGTATTCTGGGCGAGCTGGCGCAAGGACGGCTCATCTTCCACGACCAGGAGTGTTTCCGTCCCGCGCGGCAGCGGTCCGGTTCTGAGGGCTTTGACGACAGGATCCATTGGCTGATCGACGCGCGGAAAATAAACCCTGAAGCTGGTGCCTCTGCCAACCTCGCTGGAGACGTCGATGAAACCGCCGGATTGCTGGACAATCGTCTGACAGGTCGTCAGGCCCAGGCCGGTGCCTTTGCCCAAGCCCTTGGTGGTGAAAAATGCTTCAAACAAGTGTGTCTTGACCTCGTCGGTCATGCCGATTCCTGTATCGCTGACATTGAGCACGACATAATCGCCGGGTGTCGATCCCGGATGCAGGCGTGGATCTTTTTCGGCCAGAGTGACCGTGCTCGTTTCGATGGTGAGCTTGCCTCCGTTAGGCATGGCATCGCGGGCATTGACGACCAGATTCATCAGCACCTGTCCAATGTACCCGGAGTCAGCCTTGATTTGCCCGATTTCCTCGCCGCAAACCAGGCTCATTTCAGTGTGTTCATCAATGAACCGGCGCAGCATTTTGTCCATGCTTTCCACGACCTCATTGAGATTAAGGACGACAGCCTGCACGGTCTGTTTGCGGCTGAAGATGAGGAGTTGCCGTGTCAGGCCGGATGCGCGCTCCGACGCGTGCCTAATCTCCTCCGTAAATTTGTGGACGGGATTGTCGGCACCGAGATCCTGCGCGATCAAATCGTTGTAGCCGATGATGACAGCCAGGATGTTGTTAAAATCATGCGCCACGCCGCTCGCAAGCTGGCCCACCACTTCCATTTTTTGCGCTTCGATGAACTGCGCCTCAAGCTTCTTTATCCGGGTGATGTCATGGCTGATTTTCGATGCTCCAACCACTTCGCCACTTCGCGTTTCAATCGGAGAAATGCTTACGGACATGTTGACGAGAGTGCCATCCTTTCGCTTACGCACCGTTTCATAAGACGGCATCGGCTCGCCCTGCCTGACCTTTTTCATCATCTCAAGGTATTCCCGGTAATGGTCGGGCGGAAAAAGGACCGACACAGAGTGTCCAATTATTTCCTCGGCGCTGTAGCCATATTGGCGCTCCGCACCCTGGTTCCAGTTAATAATGATGCCATCCACCGACATGCTCAGGAAGACGTCGTCGGAGTACTCCACAATCGCGGCCAACCGGGATCGTTCTTTTTCGGACGCCTTCAGTTCCGTAATGTCCTCGTTGATGCCCGCGTGGCGCTGGATCTCACCCTGCTTGTTTCGAACCGGATAGCTTCGGCTGCGTATCCAGCGTATTTCCCCATCGGGCCGCAGAATGCGAAACTCCTCCTCGTGTCCCTTGACATCACAGTCTCCGTCCATGGCCCCGGCAATACGCTCCCGGTCCTCCGGGTGAACCGAGTCCTCAAGACTTTGGTAATCGTCGTAAAGGCTCTGGCAGGTGCGGCCCCAAATTTTCTCGTAGGCGGGGCTGACATAAAGCACCCCTTTCTTCGTGGCATTCTTTATCCAAAAGACTTGCTGGAGATGCTCCATCAGTTCCCGGAACTGCTCAATGCTTTCGCCATGCTCCATCACTTCGGAACACACAGTGTCCTCACGCGCAAGACCGCCAGGAACGACAACTGGGTCCGGTTGCGGGATTTGGTCGTCTCCCATCCAAACAGGATAATCCCAAAGCAACTAGTCGCAATGCGTTATTTTACTCTACTTAGATTTTACAAATTAAGGCTTAAGTTTTTGAAAATTCGGCCCGCGGCAATGGATGCAAGAGGCCTATTCTCATCCTAGCTAAAATAGCCTCGACTGAACCGCGTGGAAATTACCGAGTCTAACCGGAGCGAGGAGCCAACCCAAATCGAGGGCACGATTGTGGAGAATACGCAGCCAAACATTGGTCGAAACTCCCGCCTTCTTGTGTTCGAGAACCGCCAGAAGGTGGTTCGCTTCCGTCAGATAGATCGGAAGATTTTCGAACATGCGCATGGGCGCACTCCTGCGAAATTTCCCCCAACGAACGGCAGTGGGACCGGTGTATCCCTTCATCACGACTTCGATCAATTCTCCCCATGTTCGGGTGAGGAGTTCCGGGGATTTGGCACTTAGGTAAACCTTAGCCATCGCGACGTTGAGTATCGGCTGGGCGGTGGCCTGATTTTTGGCGGCGAGCAGCCCGGTGGCCTCGCCTCGATCTTTGGTAAAAAGGCTGGTCGCCGCCCGGTGTCGTTTTCGAAGCTGTAGTAGGTGCCATTCTTCCGGCGGAATAATCTGTATCGCTGTCTCTGCATAACGGTTCTCCGTTGTGCGAGATATTGTCCCAGATAGAGCCCCATTGACCCTAAAGGGTAGTCAGCGGGCTGTGAGCGAAAGTGGAAGAAGGTGATGGTGTGGAATCACTTGCCCCCATTCTACTGGCAGTTTTGCTGGCAATTGACCCTTTTTCCCATCTTTTCGGCTCTTTTAAAAAAATCGGTGCTTGAGAGCCAACGACTTAATAAGGGGCGGAAGGGGTGGGATTCGAACCCACGGTAACCTTTCGGCTACGGCAGTTTTCAAGACTGCATCCATAAACCACTCGGACACCCTTCCCCGTGGAACGAGAAAAAGTCTAGCGTGGAGCCATCCCCGGAACAAACAGAATCGGCCTCCGGCGTTCAGCGGTCGCGCGCCCGGCGCATCGCGGCCCCCAACCGCCGCAACCCCTCCCGATGAATCTGCGAAACGCGCGACACCTTCACTTCCATCCTCTCCGCGATTTCCCTCAACCGCAGGTCTTCCAGGTAATGGAGGCGCAGTACGAACCTCTCCGCCTTCGGCAGCCGGCCGAGTTCGCCGCGCAACAAAAGCCGCTCCTCCCCACCCACGGCCTCCTCGAACGGCGTCCGCGTATCGGGACACGCCAGCAGGTCGCCCCGATTCACCGCGATTCCGTCTTCGTCCCGCCACGATTCGTTGAGCGAAATCATCGGCCCGGTTTGCACCCGGATCAAAAACCGCTCGAAGGCCCGCACCGTCATCCCCAGTTCCCGCCGGACCTCTTCCGGCCTGGCTTCGCGCCCCAGCTTCCGGCCCAGCTTTTGCCTCGCCTCCTCGTAAAGCTTCCCGTCGCGATGCACCGTCCGCGGCACCCAGTCCTGCCGGCGCAACTCGTCCACCATCGCGCCCCGGATCCGCAGGCCGCTGTAGGTTTTCAAACTGCAACCCTTCCCCGCGTCGTAACGGTCCACCGCGTCGATCAGACCCGCCACTCCCGCGCTGATCAATTCGTCCCTGGCAATGTGCGCAGGCAGCCGGGCCGCGAGACGCCCCGCGATCCGCTCCACGAGATGCAGCAGCCCCCGTATCGTTTCCTCGCGATCCGCACGGGCGCAAGGCTCGTCTCCCAAAAAGAATTCCCGTAACGCAATCATCCCCTCTCTTCAAGCACCGCCGGTACCACACCGAATCGCCGGGAGCCTTCCCACGCCTATCTCATTAACCATGAGTCCCCTGCGTCTTCCAAGCCCCGTTCCTCCAGCCGCAACGAAAAGATATTTTTTCCGTTTTCCCAAACCATCGTGGAAAAAAAATCCGTCGCAGGCCTAAAGCCGGGAGGGCCAAGAGCCGATAACAGAACCTTGGGACCTCCGCCCGTTTCCCGCTACCTCCCTTGAACTCGTCGCAATTCGAAAAAATCATGGTCGTCGAGGACGATGCAAGCCTCCGCCGCACCCTCGTCGCCACCCTGCAAAAGATCGATATCCCCGTCCTCGCCGTCGGCACCTGCGCCCAGGCCCGCGAAGAGCAGCAAAAGGAGCCCGCCGACCTCGTCATCTCCGATCTCCAGCTCCCCGACGGCAGCGGAATGGACCTTCTCGAGGAATTCAAAGAGGTGAACACCGCGGTCGAGGTCGTCATCATGACCGGCTTCGGCACCATCGAATCGGCCGTCGAGGCGATGAAAAGGGGCGCCTCCAATTATCTCCTCAAACCCTTCACGAACAGCCAGCTCCAGCTCGCCCTCGCCCAGATCACCGAACGCAGAAGCCTTCGCGTTCACAACAACTACCTCCGGGACCAGCTCGCCGAGGAATCGGGCTTCTCCTCCCTCCTTGGCGTCAGCCCCGAGATGAAGCAGGTGCAGAAATGGATCCTCCAGGTCGCCCCGACCGACGCCACCGTCCTCATCGAGGGCGAAAGCGGCACCGGCAAGGAAGTCATCGCCCGCGCCCTCCACGAAAAAAGCCTCCGCCGCGACAAGCCCTATATCAAGGTCAACTGTGCCGCCGTCCCCGGCAACCTCCTCGAAAGCGAATTTTTCGGCCACGAAAAAGGCGCCTTCACCGGCGCGTCCGCAAAACGCGAGGGCCGCTTCGAGCTGGCCGACGGCGGCACCCTTCTCCTCGACGAAATCACCGAAATATCGCTCCCGCTCCAGGCCAAATTGCTCCGCGTCCTCCAGGAACACGAATTCGAACGCGTCGGCGGCAGCCGCACCCTCCGCGCCGACGCCCGCATCCTCGCCACCACCAACCGCGACCTCGCCCATGCCGTCGCGTCGGGCCAATTCCGCCAGGACCTCTACTACCGCCTCAACGTCGTTCCCCTCGCCGTGCCGCGCCTCGCCGAACGCCAGGGCGAAGTCGAGTTCCTGCTCGGCAAATTCCTCGAACGCTTCGCCCGGCAGCACAATAAACCCGTGCTCCGCGTCGGCCCCATCGCCCTCGACCAGCTCGCCCGCTATCCCTGGCCCGGCAACGTCCGCGAACTCCGCAACTACGCCGAACGGGCCGTCATCCTTTCCACCGGCGACCGGGAACTGACCTACACCGATCTCATCCCCGCCGCGCCGGCCCACCCGGACGACCCGATCTTCGGCAACGGCGCGCAATTCCCGACCCTCGCCGACATCGAAAAGCGGCTCATCTTCCTCGCCCTCAAAAAAACGAACGGCAACCGGAACGAAGCCGCCGGCCTCGTCGGGATCAACCCGCGCACCCTCCGCAACAAGCTCAAGGAATACGCGCAAAGCTCAACTTAAGCCCTCCGTCATCCTGGGCTTGTCGCACGCCCGTGTGGCAGTATCCGTTCGGCGCTTTTCAGGCGTGACTTACCGGATGCTGGTCCTGAGCGATTTTGGCTTCAAGTTCGCGGGCGCGGGCCAACTGCTTTTCCTCGACCACCCAGGGAAGCGCATCGCCGTACTTTTCTTCGAGAAGGCGCAGAATTAGTTTCTGATTGGCGTAGTTCTCTTTGGCTATGCAATTTTGCACCCAATTCCATAGAAAAGCGGCGGGTATGAAACATAAAAGAAAGGCAAATATCCCATGGCGACTGAAAGAGGTCTTCAGCATGAGAGTTAACAGGACCAATAATATAGCGTTACCTGTAAGTATCCAAGGAGTCTGGCGCATGTTGCTTGCGGCGTACTTTTCGTAGAGCCGCACCCGTTGATAGGCCTTCGCGCCTAACTCAAGCTCTTCGGGTGTCGGTGACATAGCTGAAGAATTGCACTTCGAGTTGCCCAAGTCAAACCTGGCGCTATTCCGAATCCGGCGGAGTTCGCACGGAATCCAAGTTGAAGTCACGAAGGGAATCGGGCTTGTCGTTTTTGGCGCGAGAAATATCTGTCAGAGCCCCAATATCGGCTCGATCCTTTTCCCGGGACGATCCCTTCTTGGTTTCGATCAGAGCCGCTGATTTTAAAAACGGAATTTGGACGCCCGATTTCAAAGCATGATAGCCAATCCATGGCGAAAGATCGGCCAGGGTTTTGCCATTCATTTGCACGAAAATATCAAGAATAAAGTCTTCCTGAATACGCACGGCTCCCGGTTCGTTGGTCAAATCGGAGGTCGTCAAACTCCCGCCAAAGCCTTCGCCAAAATCGGCCAGCGCGCGCGAAAGCCGAGTTACGTTGTCGGGGGAGTTGTCGACGAGAATATCGACGTCGTCCGTCGTGCGAACAAAGCCGTTCAGGCAGACCGCCAGACCTCCGGCCAGGGCAAACTTAACTCGTTCTTTGACGAGACGGTCCAATAATTCTTCGTACGAGGTGATCATCCTTGGGGCGTTTAATACCGAGCCGGTCGAGTTCCGCGTTGAGACGGCGGACGCGCTCGAAGACGCAGATGTCGCGCGGCTTGCCGAGGGTTTTGCGGATCATTTCCGTCTGCATGGACGTAACCTACTCCACTATCCTGCCAAGGTTAAGAAAAACTTGAGGAAAGAGAATACTCCGCCCGGCGCGATATTCGCCGACCCCGACAACACAGGCGCGCCCGTCGCTACCGGGCCACCCCCGGGAAAAGCCCCTTCACCGGCGGAAAGTCCTCAGATCTGATTGAGGGGCATCGAAAGATGGATCGTCGGCGTGTTGAGCCAGTGTAGCGCCTTCAAGGTGGCGATGGCGACAACCGCGCCCACCAGGAAGGCGGCCAGAAGGCAGTAGGCGAATTCCCGGGGACAAATCTTCCAGAGCGGTTTGCCGCAACTCGGGCAGCCATTGTCTTCTTTACCCGACGGCCGGGGATGGTGCTGTGAAAACATCACCTCGTCTTTTTTATGGGCTGCCAGAGTTTCCATGGCGATTCGTTCGCGTATTTTTATTCATCGGTCCGGCGCGCGGAAAGTTCACTCCTTTTTGAAGGGAAAGGCAATCAAAAACACGAACGGTCGTTCGCGTTAACCCGTTCTTTTGCCCGATAATTCCGGCATGACGCCGAAGGAATTTGGGCAGCGAGTCTACAGGCTGAGAATGGCAAAAGGCTGGACTCAGGAGGTGTGCGCCGACAGGGCGACAATCACCACCCGGACGCTGCAAAAGATCGAGTCCTACAGACTCCGCCAGCCGCGGGTCGAAATTGTCAGGAAACTGGCCGTTGCCTTTAAGTGTGATTGGCACGATCTTCTGGGAAAACCGTAGCCTTTGTTAAGTGCGCGATTACAAAAAACAAGCGCCCTTGCGGTTTTGGTTGGCAAACTGGCACGCGGCTTGTTAATTGAGGTTATGTCCGTCACTTCGCCCGGCCTTAAGGGGATCGTCGCCGCCACCACCCGTCTCAGTGATGTCATGGGGGATGAGGGCATCCTCGTCTACGCGGGGTACAACATCAACGAACTGGCCGGGCACGTCAGCTACGAGGAAGTCGTCCATCTCCTCTGGCATGAGCAACTTCCCAACAAGGCCGAGCTGGCGCAACTGAAGGCCGACCTCCGCGCCGCCCGCACTCTGCCGCCGCCGGTCGTCGAATTTCTCAGGAACGCCCCGAAGGACGCCAATCCGATGGACGTCCTGCGCACGGGCGTGTCGATGCTTGGCCTTTACGACCACGCGCCGGTCGGCCCGCAGACGCCCGAAATGCTCCTTCCCCGCGCCATTTCGTTGACGGCGAAGGTGGGCGTCATCATCGCTTATTTCCACCGGGCCCGGCAGGGCAAGTCGCTGCCGCCGATCCGCACCGACCTCGACGAGGCGGCCCACTTTCTCTATCTCATCAGCGGCGAGACGCCCGGTCCCGAAGCGGTGAAGACCCTCGACATGGCCTATGTTCTCCACGCCGATCACGGCTTCAACGCCTCGACCTTTTCGGCGCTGGTGACGACCTCGACGCTTTCGGACATCTACTCGGCGGTGACGACCGCCATCGGGTCGCTCAAAGGGCCGCTCCACGGCGGCGCGAACGAGGCGGTCATCCACATGCTCCAGGAAATCGGCAGCCCCGACAAGGTCGACGCCTGGGTCCACGACAAGCTGGCCAAAAAGGAAAAGATCATGGGCATGGGCCACGCGGTTTACAAGGTGCTCGACCCGCGCGCGCCCCACTTGAAGGCGATGGCCATCAAACTGACCCGCGAATTGGGCGAAACCAAGTGGGTCGAGATGAGCGAGCGGATCGCCGAGATCATCAAAAAGGAGAAGAACCTCAACGCCAACGTCGATTTCTATTCCGCCACGGTCTATTACAGCCTCGGCATCCCGACCGATCTCTTCACCCCCATTTTCGCCATCGCCCGCACCTCCGGCTGGACCGGGCACATCATCGAGCAGCTCAAGGACAACAAGATTTTCCGGCCCAGCAGCGAATACGTCGGCTACCCGGTCGGCAAAAAGGTCGTTCCCATCGACGAGCGCTCCTGCGGAGGGCAGTAAAGCTTCGCCAAAAATACTGCCGTCCGCAGGACCGTCCGAGGCAAAAAAATTTCTTCAGAGGGCTTCATGAGATGAAGCTTGTCGTCGAATGCGACCGGGCTAAGTTCGACCAACCCCCCGTCCGCCGACCCTCTCTTTCCAAAGTCATGAACTCGACCACAGCCCAGTACTTGGAAGGCGCAGTCCATCACAACCACCCTTTGAGCCCGAAGGGCATTTCGGAGCGGCTCTTCACCTTCTGGTTCAATAGTTTCGTTTACAACCAGATCTGGGAGGACCCGCGCGTCGACCTCAAGGCCCTGGCGCTGACTTCCGAAAGCCGGATGCTGACGATCTCGTCGGGCGGCTGCAACGTCCTCAATTACCTCATCCACAAACCCGAGCATATCCACGCGGTCGACCTCAACCGCAGCCACCTCTGCCTGCTCAAACTCAAGCTCGCGGCGATTCAATACCTGCCGAGCTACGAGGATTTCTTCCTCTTCTTCGGCTGCGCGGACGACGAACTGAACCGGTACAACTACTTCACCTTCCTCGCGGAGCATCTCGACGGGAACACGCGCGCTTTCTGGGAAAAGGGAAGCTGGATTCGCCTGCTCCTCTTCGGGCCCCGCATCAAATATTTCACGAAAAATTTCTACGACTACGCGAAGATGGGCTACTTCATCCGGTTCCTGCACACCATCGCCCGCGTCTGCAAATGGGACCCGTCGCGCCTCTTGTCCGCCTCGAGCCGCACCGAGCAGGAGCAGGTCTTCGAGCGGGACATCGCCCCCTTCTTCGACAACTGGTTCGTCCGCGCCACCGGGAACATGCCCGTCATGCTCTACTCGCTCGGTATTCCGCCGCAGCAGTTCAGCGCGATGGAGACCGAGACGCCGGGCGGCCTCGTCGGCATGTACCGCGAACGGGTCAAGCGCCTCGCCTGCGACTTCCCCATCTCCGACAATTATTTCGGATGGCAGGCCTTTGGCCGCAGTTACGACCGCGCCGCCCGCTGCGCGATGCCCGAATATCTCAAGGCGGAAAATTTCCAGGTCCTGCGCGACAACCTCGACCGCATTTCCGTCACCAACACGACGCTGATCGAGCACATGCGCTCGCAGCCCGATGCGTCGCTCGACCGGTTCGTCTTCCTCGATTCCCAGGACTGGATGCGGCCCGAGCAGATCGCCGAGATGTGGACCGAGATCGCCCGCGTCGGCAGGCCCGGCTCGCGGATCGTCTTCCGCACCGCGGCCACCTCGTCGCCGGTCGAGACCGCCCTGCCGCCCGCCCTCAAGGCGAAGTTCGATTACAAGGAGGCGCTCTCCAAGGCCCTCCTGCGCGAAGACCGCTCCGCCATCTACGGCGGGTTCCATCTTTATGTGATGGAATAGTCATGGAAGAGCAGAGTTGCTTCCCCTCATGGTGAACGCTACCTTTGCGGTATGATAATTCGTGCCGTTGTTCACAAAGCGGAAAAGGGCGGTTTCTGGGCTAAAGTTCCCGCTTTGCCGGGATGCGCAACCCAAGGGGAAATCATGGAAGAACTCCGCGCCAATCTCCGTGAAGCCATCGAAGCCTGGCTGGATGCCGGTTCTCCACAGGACGCGGGAAATCGGTAATACGAATAGGTGTTTGGGTGGCCCGGGCTACTTGTTGCCCGGGCGGCCAAAGGCCGCAGGAAGCGATCAATTTAAACCACGCCATGCACTACATCTATACCCCCTCCAGGCTGCTTCCAGGTGATGGCGAACTTCTCCGCCAACACGCTTTCACCCGCTGGATGTCGCGCGACCTGCTCCAGCCCGCGACCGACTTTCTGAAAAATCTCGGCCTGCCCGCCCTCTACGTCGAATGTTCCTCCGAAAACCTCCACCGCTATCTCTGCTGGCATCCGCCGGAAGGTTGGGGTTGCGAAGTCCGCTCAGGCCGCACTCTCGACCAGTTCAAGAAATTTGACTCCGACAATCTCGCCCGCGGCTGGCCCCTTCTTTCCCTCCACGTCAACGAGTGCGACGTCTACTCCGCCGTGTGGATTTCCCCCAACCATTTCGAAACAGCCAAGAAAGTCCTCGCCTGCCACGGCATTACGCCCGCCGAAAGGATCGCGTCAACGTAGGCCTTACAGGCGTTAATGTTTTTCAGACGGAGTTTTGCCGCCGTGCGCAGCACCTTTCCTCTTTCGGAAAGCCCCGTTTCCTGTTCTAGTCTCTGGCTCCCCATGGCCACGACCGAAGAAATGGACGCGATGTATCGCTGGACGCGGTATGTCTACGACTTGACGCGCAAATATTATCTGCTCGGCCGCGACCGGCTTCTGCGCGACATGATCCTTCAGCCCGGCGACCGCGTCCTCGAAATCGGCTGCGGCACCGCCCGCAACCTGATCCGCCTGGCGAAGCAACGCCCCGACATCCGCTGCTTCGGCCTCGACGCCTCCACCGAAATGCTCGCCACCGCGACCGCCAAGGTGAAATCGCGCCGCCTCGAAGAGCGAATCACCCTCGCCCATTGCCTCGCCGAGGAACTCGACTACGCGAAGACATTCGGCCTCAATGCGCCGTTCGACGCCGCCTTCTTTTCCTACTCGCTCTCGATGATCCCCACCTGGCCGCAGGCCGTCGACGCCGCGCTGGCCAACCTCAAGCGCGGCGCGGCGCTCTACGTCGTCGATTTCTGGGACCAGGGCGGCTGGCCCCGCTGGTTCCGCTTCGCGCTCAAACGCTGGCTCGACCTTTTTCACGTCGTCCACCGCCCCGAGCTGCTCGACTATCTCCGCCAGCTCGACGAGAAGGGCCTCGGCACCCTCACGCTCCAGTCCGTCGCGGGCCGCTACGCCTACCTCGCCAGCTTTCGGAAGATGTAGCCTTTGACTTTCCACATCTTATGGCCATAATAAAAGTATGGCCGTAACGACAAGCAAAGTGACCTATTCGCTGAAACCCGAAACGGTGGACCGCGTGCAGGAACTGGCGACGGCTTGGGGCGTGCCGAAGTCCGAGGTCATTCGGCGTGCCGTTGATAAGGTGGCGGCGGAAGAACCTGTACTGGAAAAGAAAGAGACGCCGCTGGAGATTTTCTTGCGAATTCAGCGCGAGGGAAGTGGAATTTCGCCTGCAATCGCAGCTAAATGGTGCGCGGAGATTCGTCGCGAACGTCGGGCTTCCGGACGAAAACGGGGATGATTCATCTCGACACCAATTACCTGATCGATTTGGTAACCGTTCCTTCGCCGGTCCGATCTCAACTTCTTGCCTGGTTAAGTACGGGCGAAAAGTTTGCCGTCAGCGCGGTTGTCTGGAGCGAATTCTTGAACGGACCGGTTACACCACAAGAAATACGTGACGCCTCGGTTATGTTGGAAGGCAGAATCATAACTTTCGGTGTTATCGAGGCGGAGATGGCTTCAAAAATTTACAATCAAACCGGTCGCAGGCGTGGAACAAGAAATGATTGCTTCATCGCCGCCACCGCGATTTCTTCGAGAGCCCCTCTGG
Organism: Methylacidiphilales bacterium; assembly: GCA_035948935.1. Lineage (GTDB taxonomy): Bacteria > Verrucomicrobiota > Verrucomicrobiia > Methylacidiphilales > UBA1321 > JABDGH01. The sequence continues at coordinate 59,050 of DASZIP010000013.1, forward strand.
CTACCCATAATCGAAAGGACTTTGCCCCTTTCGTTGCCGCGGGCCTCCGCCTTGCCTGATCCGGCTTACGATTTCTTCTTCGGCGCGCTTGCCCGCAGTTTCTCCCACTCGGCGAGGCGGGCCTTGATCTTGGCTTCATAGCCGAAGTCGGTCGGGTGGAAAAAGCGGCCCGGTTCTATGCCGTAACGTTGCGGCGCCACCGCGCCCGGAAAATCGTGGCTGTACTGGTAACCTGCGCCGTGGCCGAGCCGCTTCGCGCCGGGATAATGGGCGTCGCGCAGATGGGCGGGCACCTGCACGACCTCGCCCTTCTGCACCGCCTCGAGCGCGTTCCCGATGCCGGCCACGGCCGAGTTGCTTTTCGCCGCGCAGGCTAAATAAAGCGTCGCTTCCGCCAGCGGAATCTTCCCTTCCGGCATGCCAATGAACTCGACCGCGTGCAGCGCCGCGACCGCGACGACGAGCCCCTGCGGATCGGCCAGCCCGATGTCCTCGCTCGCCAGAATGATCAGCCGCCGCGCGATGAACCGCGGGTCCTCGCCCGCCTCGATCATCTTCGCGAGCCAGTAGAGCGCCGAGTCGGGATCGCTTCCCCGCACCGACTTGATGAACGCCGAGATGGTATCGTAATGCTGGTCCTCGTCCTTGTCGTAAAGCACCCGCTTCTTTTGCACGCACTCCTCGATCGTCGTCGCGTCGATCCGCGCCACGCCGTTCGCGTCGGGCGGAGTCGTGAGTGCAGCGATCTCAAGGCCGTTGAGCGCACGCCGGGCGTCGCCCTCCGACGTGGCGATGAGATGCGCGCGCGCTTCGGGCGTCAGGTCGACCTTCAGCCTGCCCAGGCCCCGCTCGGGATCGGCCAGCGCGGAGTCGATGAGCGTGGAAATTTCGGCGGAGCTGAGCGGCTCAAGCTCGAAAATCTGCGACCGCGACACCAGCGGGCCGTTGATGTAGAACGACGGGTTGTGCGTCGTCGCGCCGATCAGCCGGACCGAGCCGGCCTCGACGTCGGGGAGCAGCACGTCCTGCTGCGCCTTGTTGAAGCGATGGATTTCGTCGATGAAAAGGACGGTGCGCTTGCCGCTGACTTTCAGGCGCGTGACGGCCGCGACCAAAACGCGGCGGAGATCGGCGACGGTGCCCTCGACGCCGTTGAGCCGCTCGAAGTGGCACTCCGTCCGGCGCGCAATCACCTCCGCCAGCGACGTTTTGCCCACGCCGGGCGGCCCGAAAAGAATGAGCGACGCAAGCCGGTCGGCCTCGATCAGACGACGCAACGGCTTGCCGGGCGCAAGGAGGTGGCCCTGGCCGATGTATTCCTCCAGCGCGCGGGGACGAAATCGCGCGGCGAGCGGGGCGTTCGCGGAAGGGATTCCCGCCGCTGGTTCCGGGGTGAACAGATCGTCCATGATCGATTAGTGTAGCGGCGGTCTGCGGCCATCGCTAATCTCTTTTTCGGCCATGCATCTCTACCGCCGCGTCATCGGCTACTACCGGCCCTACCTGGGGACGATTTGTTTCAGCCTGATCCTGCTCGTCATCGGCGTCGGTTTCAGCCTCCTCAAATACGTGCCGGTCCAGTGGGTGATCGACCATGTCGTCAAGGTCGGGGCGAACGGCACGGTTCACTGGCACGGCCTCATTCTTTCTCCCGGCGCGGCCGCGCTGCTCGCCGCGGTGGCGATGGTGGTCATTTATCTGCTGGCCGGGCTGCTCGGTTTTTGGCGGAATTACGTCTCGATCGAGATCGGGTTGAAGGCGCTGCTGCAATTGCGCACCCAGCTCTATTCCTACCTGCAATACCTGCCGCTCCATTTCCACGACCGGCGGCGCAGCGGCGACTCGACCTTCCGAGTGGCCTACGATTCGCAGGCGATCCAGACGTTCTACAATCGCGGCTTCGACACGATCTTCGGCTCGGTCATCACGCTGCTGATGACGTTTGCCCTCATGACCGTCATCGACCCCGTTCTGGCCGGCGTCTCGCTTCTCATCCTGCCGCTCCTCTGGTTCACGATATATGTTTTCTCCGCCCGCGTCCGGCGTCAGACGACCACGCTCCAGCAGGAGGAGAGCGACGTCCTCGCCCGCGCCAGCGAAGGACTGACCAGCATCCGGATCGTCCACGCCTTCGGGCAGGAGGAATACGAGGTGCGCGAATTCGTCCGCGAGGCGCGGCAGAGCTACGCGGCCAATTTGAATCTCACCATTACCAACGCGATTTCGACCCTCGCCGTGTCGGGTGTGATGGCGCTCGGACTCTCCTTGGTGCTCTACGTGGCGACGTTGCACATCCTAGACAATCGCCTGACCGTGGGCCAGCTCACCCTTTTCCTCGCCTACGTCACGATGCTTTACCAGCCGCTCGAACAGTTGAGCTACACGGCGTGGGCGCTCGAGGGCGCGGCGGCGGGAATGCAGCGCGTCTTTGAAATTCTCGACGCGGAAGATTCGGTGCCGGAGATGCCGGGCGCGAAACCGATGCCGCGCGCGCAGGGCGGGATCGCGTTTGAGAACATCTCCTTCGCCTACGAGGCGGCGCATCCGATCCTGAGCGGGATCACGCTCGACGTGAAACCGGGCCAGACCGTCGCGCTGGTCGGCGGCACGGGCGCGGGGAAGACGACGCTGCTCTCGCTCGTGCCGCGCTTTTACGACCCCAATTCGGGCCGCGTTTTGATCGACAGCGCCGACGTGCGCGGCGTGACGAAGAAATCGTTGCGGGCGAACATCTCCGTGGTGCTCCAGGATACGCTGCTCCTCTCGGGCACGGTGCTGGAAAACATCGCCTACGGCCGGCCGGAGGCGACCCGCGCCGAGATCCACGCCGCGGCTGAGGCGGCGCGGGCGCACGCGTTCATCGGGAAACTGCCGCACGGTTACGAGACGCAGGTGGGCGAGCGCGGCGTGCGTCTCAGCGGCGGCCAGAAGCAGCGGATCGGGCTGGCGCGGGCGTTCCTGAAAAACGCGCCGATCCTGCTGCTCGACGAGCCGACCAGCGCCCTCGACCTGGAAACGGAGGCCGAGATCATGGAGACGCTGAAGGTCTTGATGCGGCGGTTCACCACGCTGATCGTGACGCACCGGCTCGCCACGATTCATCACGCCGATTGCATCCATGTGATGGAGGACGGGCGCGTCGTCGAGTCGGGCACGGGGCCGGAACTGCTGGCGCGCAAGGGCGTCTACGCGCGGCTGTGGAATTCGGTCGGGTAGGGATGGACTTATGAATCGGACGCGAAGGGACTTGCGTCCCTACCCTTAGATGTCTCGCTTTTTTTTGGCGTTTGAGCTTAACTCCAATCCTTCTATGAAATTGCCCTCCACTTTCCGTTATCGCCGCCTCATTTTTGCCGGAATGCTTTTCGCGGCGCTCTCGTTCAGCGCGACAAGCCCGGTTTTTTTCACCTCCATCCAGGCGCAAACGAACGCCCCCGCATCAACCGCACCCTCTGCCGAGACGGACAAGGAGACGGGCAAGCCGATCGTCGCGACGCCTTCGGGACTGAAGTACGTCGACATCGTGGTGGGCGCCGGCCCGGCGGTGAAGTCGGGTGATCATGTGACGGTGAAGTACGTGGGCAAGCTGATCGACGGCACGAAATTCGACGCGTCGGCCGATCACGGCGGCACCTTCGATTACGTGCAGGGCGTGACGGCGCTGATCGCGGGCTGGACCGAGGGCACCTCGACGATGAAGGTGGGCGGCAAGCGCAAGCTGATCATCCCACCCCAGCTCGGTTACGGAATGCAGGGCGCCGGCGATGCGATTCCGCCGAATGCGACGCTGATTTTCGAGATCGAGGTGGTCTCATCCACCCCCGCGCCAAAGTAATTCGACGGCACCGACTGAATTTATGGGCGCTCAATCGCGGCTCTTCGGAACGGACGGCATTCGCGGACGCGCCAACGAGGAACCGCTCACGCCGGAACTGGCGGTCGCGTTTGGCCGCGCCGTGGCGGAGAAATTCGGGCGGCCGGGGAAGCGTGTTCTCATCGGCCGCGACACGCGGGTTTCGGGTCCGATGCTCGAGCAGGCCGTCGCGGCCGGCGTGGCCGCGATGGGGCTCGATGTGCTTCTGGCGGGCGTTGTGCCGACTCCCGCCATGGCTTTTCTGACACGGCATCTGGGCGGCTGCGCGGGTGTGGTGATCAGCGCATCGCACAATCCGTTCGAAGATAACGGGCTGAAAATCTTCAACGGTGACGGACTGAAATGCGACGACGCGCTCGAGTTGGAAATCGAGGCGCTTATTCTCGGCGATTCGCTGCGCAAACAGGGCGCGACGGGCGCGAACATCGGCCGGATCGAGACGTGGCCGGACGGCGCGGCGCGTTACGCCGAGCTCGCGGTCAAGGCGTACGGCGAGGGCCTCGATCTGCGAGGGACGCGCGTGGTGGTCGATGCCGGAAACGGCGCGGCTTATGAAACGACGCCCCTGGTTTTGCGCGGGCTCGGGGCCGAGGTGCTGGCGCTCAACGTCGAGCCGAATGGCGTGAACATCAACGCGGGTTGCGGCAGCACCCATCCGGAACTGATCCAAAAAGCGACACGCGATTTCGGCGCGCGGATCGGGCTTTCGCACGACGGCGACGCCGACCGGCTCATTTGCTGCGACGAGACGGGATCGCTCCTCGACGGGGACGAAATGCTGGCCGTGATCGGACTCGATCTGCTCAGGCGCGGCAAGCTCGCGCGGAAAACGGTCGTCGCGACGGTGATGAGCAATCTCGGTCTCGACGAATGTTTCGCGGCGGCGGGCGGAAAGATTTTGCGGGCGGGCGTGGGCGACCGCTACGTGCTCGAACTGATGCTGGCGCACGATCTGAACGTGGGCGGCGAGCAATCGGGGCATGTGATCCTGCGCGATTTCAACACGACCGGCGACGGGCTCGTGACGGCGCTGCAATTGCTGCGGATCATGCAGTCGACGGGCAAGCCGCTGAGCGAGTTGCGGCTCGGCATGAGGAAATATCCGCAGCTTTTGGTGAACGTGAAGGTGCGCGAGCGGATTCCGCTCGACCAGTTGCCAGAGATAACCGAGACAGTGAAGACGATTGAGAAGGAACTCGGATCGAACGGGCGTATTTTGCTGCGCTACTCGGGGACGGAGCCGAAAATCCGGCTGCTGGTCGAGACGCGCGACGAGGCTCTTTTGCAACCGGTGGCCGAACGGGTGCTGGCGCCGATCCGGAAGCACCTGGCGGTTTAAGTCCAGGCCGAGATTAATGCTCCATCTCGCGCGGTTTCCAGACGTGCATCGCAAATAAGAGCAGGGCGGCCGCCAGGTAGGCCAAGGCGAAGTCGTCGCATGAAGGAGTCGTACCACCAAGCCCCGACCACTTAAGGAACGAAAGCGCCGGGGCGTAGCCGCCGTCCGGAGTGAAGACGAATCCGTGAATGATCCCGCACGCCGACGCGACCGACGCGATGAGGCACCAGACCGCCGCGGCGCCCCATTGCCGGTCGATCACTTTCGCCATGATCGCGCTGAAAAAAATAGAGATCAACATGAAGCCCTGCGCCAGGGCCAACATGCCGTTGAAGAAAATTTCCGGAGGGAAACCCGCCGATGCCTGCCGGAACGAATAGCCGGGCGCGGCTTTTTCGAGCGCCGTCTGGATCAGCAACACGCCCCATGCGGCCAGCGACGGGATGAACCCGATGGCCACCGCCGGCGCGTGGGCCTTCGGGACTTCCTGAAACGCCTGCGCGGTGATGATGAGCCCGATCCAGAGCAGGATCCCGAGCGTGACCTCGATCGGCATGAACCCGAGCACGAACGGCATCGCACCGGTCAGGCAGATCAGCGTCACCGCGATTGCGTTCAGAACCGAGTAGCCAACCCGCGCCCCCATCGCTTTCCAGCCGGGATGACCGATGTAGATCGTCGGTGCGAAGGGGTTGCCAAAGAAGACGCCAACAACCGCGCTGACGCCGTTGGCGAGGAGCGACGAGCGGGTGTCGAATTTATCGCCCGCCGCCTCTGCGCTTTCGAGATTCTGCATCGAGCCGATGACATTCAACACGGCCATCGGAACGAACACGGCGGCGTAGCTCCAAACCCGTGCGTCGGTCAGGAGAGAAAAGATTTCGCCGACAATCGGCACGGGAAAATAAAGGGTGAGATGCGACGCGGGCCATTCCGGCATCGGTGACATCCGCAGGTCGCGCAGGAACCAGGCGGTCAGCGTGCCCGCGACGATCGCGATGAAACCGGTCGGCAGGCCGAGCGGCCAGCGGACGCGTCCAGCGTAACCGACCAGCACCAGCAGCGCGGGGAAGAGCGCGATGAGCGGCGAGGAAAAAATCTGGAAGATGAATCCCATCGCGATGAAGGTGATGCCGACTCCCGCCAGTGCCGACAGCAACGCCGCACGCGGCGTGTGGCGCCGAATCCACTCGCCAAAGAAAGAGGCCGCGATTTCGACCACGCCGCCGAGAAACCCCGCGACGAGCGAGACCTTCCACGCGAGGTCGGCGTCGTGCGTCTCGCGATAGACCGGCCCAAGGATGAGAAAGATGAACGCGAAGAGGCTGACGGTGTTCACGCCGAAGGGCAGCGCCGTGACGGGCCGGCCGGTTCGTTGCGCGAGCCGGTGCGCCTGCCACGCGTAGAAGAGATTTCCCGCCACGAGCGAAACGGCGATGCCGGGCAGGATGCGCCCCACGACGAGCGAGTCGGGCAGCCCCGCCAGCTTCGGGCAGAGTCCCACGATGACGATGAGCTGGCACAGGTTGTCGACAAAAAGCCCGAAAAAGCCGTCGATGTCGTTCGGGACGAACCATCCCTTCAAGAACGATTTTTGTGGGGTCGTGTCGACGGCGGGCATAAAATAATCCCGCCTTGCTTAGCCGTCCCGCCGCCTTCGGTCGAGGCAGGAATCAGAGTTGTCTTTTTTTTCAAATTTCCTAGTCTTAGTGGCCATGGCGCTCTCGAAACAGGATCAGGATTTTTACGAGGAAAAACTGGGGTTGAAGTCGTTCGGTTACCTTTTTGTCGCGACGGCCCTCATCGGCGCGATCATGTGGCCGCTGCTGCTCTTCATCCAGGACTGGTCGTCCGGCCAGACCAGCATGTGGTCGCTGAACGTGGCCTATCGCCTCGCCGTCATAGGCTTTCTGCTGGGAAGCGTCGTCGCCGTGGTGATGTATCTGGCCTTCAAGTTTCTTCTCCAAATGGGCTGGCTGCCTTCGAGGCGTTAGACCACCTGCTTTACTGCCGCGATAAATCGCTGCGCCAATGGCGACGCGGCTCGCATCGCCAGGGCCCCCACGACAAGGGACGGCAATGCGGGCTTCAGGGGCAATAATTTCACGCGGGGGCCGGTGAGACATTTGATCGAGGCCGAGACGATCGCGATCCCCCTCCCCGCCTCGACCGCGGCAATGAGGCCCGTTGCGCTGTCGTATTCCTCCAAACGGCGCGGGTTGAGCAGATGGGGGTTGAAAAGACCAGAAAACCAGTCGAAGTATTCCGGATAATCCTCCTGCGAGTAGACCACGAAACGTTCCTGACGCAGTTGCGCCAGCGCGACCGAGCGTTTTTTGGCGAGCGGATGCGCTGCTCCCACCGCGCAGCAAAGCGGGTAGCCGACCAGTTTTTCGAACACAAGCCCGCGCATGCTCCGCCCGGAAGGCCGCACCGTTAGGGCCACGTCGAGTTTCCGCGCCGCGAGCCTCTGCACGCATTCCTCCGTGGTGAGATCGTACAGGATGACGCGCACGCCGGGACATTTCCCCTCGAACGACCGGAGCGCCCTCGGCAAAAGCTCCACCGTTAGTGAAGGCGCGTAGCCGACCCGGAGCCGGCCGCGCTCGCCCTCGGCGACGGCCCGCGCCGTTTGCACCGCCTGCTCCACCCGCAGGAGAACCGCCCGCGCCTCGTTGAGAAATATTTTGCCCGCTTCGGTCAGCGCGAGCGATTTCGCCGTCCGCCGGAAGAGCCCGACGCCGAGTTCCTCCTCCAGGTCCCGTATCTGGCGCGACAACGGCGGTTGCGAAACATGCAGGCGCTCCGCGGCCCGCGTCACGTTTTGCTCCTCGGCCACGACGACGAAATAACGCAGATGCCGAAGTTCCATCCGTGCAGCATACCCAAAAGGCATCCTCAGCCAAGTAACATAGTCTTTCAGGATTTTGCCGGCATGGAGTTAAGTAGGAGCAACGAAAGGACCCTTATGATTCAGACAAGAAAATCGAACGAACGGGGTCACGCCGAACACAGCTGGCTAGATTCCTACCATACTTTCAGTTTTGCCGATTACTACGATCCCGGACATGTGAATTTCCGCTCGCTACGCGTCATCAATGAGGACCGCGTCGCGCCCGAAATGGGCTTCGGCATGCATCCGCACCGCGACATGGAGATCATCACCTACGTGGTCACCGGCGAGCTGCGGCACCGTGATTCGATGGGCAACACCGCGGTCATGCGCGCGGGCGACGTCCAGCGCATCAGCGCGGGGACCGGCATCATGCACAGCGAAATCAACGAATCGACAAAGGAGCCGGTGCACCTGCTGCAAATCTGGATCACGCCCGATCACAAGGACGCGAAGCCCTCTTACGCCGAAAAATCGTTTGCGGGCGCGAAGCCGGGCCGGCTGCACCTGGTCGCGTCGAAATCGGGGCGCGAGGGATCGATTCCGATCAACCAGGACGCCGATCTTTTTCTCGGGAAACTTGAGCGGGGCGGCGGCGCACACCACCCGCTTGCGGCGGGAAGGCACGCCTGGCTCCAACTGGTCGAGGGCGAACTCGACGCGAACGGCGAACATCTTATGGCCGGCGACGCGGTCGCGATCAGCGGCGTTCCCGCGCTGACGATTTCGGCGCTCAAACCCTCCGACTTCCTCATTTTCGACCTGAACTGAATCAACATCCAACCCTCAAACCAAACAACCTTATGGCCAAACTTCTCCACATCGTAGCATCCCCGCGCGGCAAACGCTCCGCGTCCATCGCCGTCGCCGAACATTTCATCGACTCCTACCGCGCCGCGCATCCCGGCGACACGGTTGAAACGCTCGATCTCTGGCACGCCGCGCTCCCGGAATTCGACGGGCCGACGATTGACGCCAAGTACGCGATTCTTCACGGCCAGAAGCATACGCCCGAACAGCTCCAGGCGTGGCAGGCCGTCGTCAAAATCGCCGATCATTTCAAATCGGCCGACAAGTACCTTTTCTCGCTGCCGATGTGGAATTTCGGCATTCCCTACAAACTCAAGCATTTCATCGACGTACTCGTGCAACCGGGGCTGACCTTCAGCTTTACGCAGGAAGAAGGTTACAAGGGCCTCGTGACCGGAAAGCCGGTCGTCGCGGTTTACGCGCGCGGAGGCGCTTACGGCGCGGGCTCCGGGATGGAAGCCTATGACGCGCAAAGCCCCTACCTCAGGCAGGCGCTCGGCTTCATCGGCTTCACAAACATCCGCGAGATTTTTGTCGAACCGACGCTCGCCAGCCCCACCTCAAAGGACGAGGCGGTCGCTGCGTCCAATCGCAAGGCAGCCGAGTTGGCGGCGGCGTTTTAATTCTTCCCCGGATCGAGAACGATCGTGCAGGTCTGGCCGGCGACAATCTTGACATCCTTTGGCACGTGATCGATATCGATGCGCACCGGAATGCGTTGCGCGAGGCGGACCCATGTGAAAATCGGGTCCACGCTGGCGAGGCCGTGGGAATCGGCGTCGCTGTTGGTATCGGAGATCGCCCGGCTGAAGCTTTCCACATGCCCGGCGATTTCCGGCCCCCAACCCATCAACCTGATGTGGGCGTAATCGCCTTCGTGGATGCGCGGCAGCTTGGTTTCTTCAAAATAGCCGACGACCCAAAAGGAATCGCTGTCGACCAGGGTCATCTTCGTTTGCCCCGGCGTGGCGTAATCGCCAATCCGCAACGTCAGGTTCGTGACGTAGCCGTTGACCGGCGAGCGGATCATCGTGCGCTCCAGGTTGACCTTCGCCTGTTCACGGGCCGCCAGCGCCGCCTGGTAGGCCGCTTCCGCGACCTGCGCCGTACTTTCCGACGTGTTCCTCTCCTCGGCGGAGACGGCCTCCGCGCCGAGTTTCTTTCGCCGTTCGGCGTCCTGCTGCGCGATCTCCAGATCGTACTGGCGGCTTTGCACGGCGGCTTCCGCCTGAGCGAGCGCGAACTGATAATCGCGGGGATCGATTTCAAAAAGAACGTCGTCCTTTTTGATCTGCTGATTGTCGACCACGTCCAATCGGATCACCTTTCCGGGAATTTCCGCCGCGATATTCACCACCTCAACGCGGATGCGTCCGTCACGCGTCCAGGGCGAGCGCAGGTAATGCCACCAAAACGCCCAGAGCAAAAGAATGGCCAGGAGCGCGGTCGCTCCGGTGATCAGGTAACGGCGCCGCGTTACCCGATCCAGGGTGGGAAGGAGAATGGGAAAGCGCATGGGCGTCCTTTGCCTAAAACATCAAGCCGATGAGCGAAAGAATAATCATGAAAACGGATATGTCGAACAAGGGCCGATGCCACACCCAGCGCTGGACCGCATAATGATCGAAAAGGATCCGCACCGGAAGAAAGAGGAGCAACGCCGCGAACAGGTACCCGGCGAAAGGCGCTATAAAAACCCCGTCGATGTTGATTTCCTTGAGCATGGAACCTGTCTCAAAATTAGCCAGGGGCGCGTTGCGTGTCGAGTTTGGCCCGAATCGAGGCGCGAGCGAGGGAGTGTAGCCGCAGCGCTACTTGACCGAGTGAGCAACGAAGAGTCGGGCCAAACCCGCCGCAACCCACCCGGGCGAAAGTCCTTTTGCTTTTTAATCCTGCGGACGGCGGTAAAGCTCATAGGCGCATCAACTGCCGTGCGCAGCACCTCCTCGCTCGTCTCCTCGTTAGCAAAAGTTCATTTCGCGCGCGCCTGGTTAATTTTGAGACAGGTTCCTATCACCAGACCGTTTTTTGTCCCTTCGTCAGCGGCGGATTCCGTGCCAGAAAGTAATCCATTTCACGGAGGGCGCCCAGCGCGCGCGCCCAAACGCGGCGCCCCGGTTGCCCGGCCCCCGGATCAAGGCGTGCGATCTCCCGCATCTCGTCCTTCACCGCCGCCACCGCGACTTGCGGTTCCGGGAGAAATCTGCCGAAGGCATGGATGACTTTTTTCACGGCGGCATCGAGTTCAGGCGAAAGTCTTTCCGTCTCCGCCCAACGGCGCAGACGCAGAATTTCGTTGCCGAGAGTAAGCGCTTCCAGACCCGCGTCGAGCCATTCATCGGTCGGGGTCCCCGAAAGATTCTGCGGGTCGTTCAGCCGGATCACCCGGTCGTACATTCGCGTTTCCCAGTGCAAGGAATTGGCCGGGACCGGCTCGAGCCGGGAGATCCGCTCGAGCCCGAGTCGGATGCGATAGGTCACGTAACGCCGGGCGGCCCGCGGATCGGGCGGAAAAATCAGGGTGTAGGCCAGGGTGCCGAACAGGACGCCCACCAGCACCGACAATCCGGTATTCAATGTGTCGGTCAGATCATAGACCATCGGATTGACCGGTCGAATCATGTTTACGAAGACGAAAGAAAAGCCGCCGCCGGCGGCCGCCATCGAAGGGTTCGACATGACCAATCCCAGGGGAAAGAGGACAAAAGCGAGCGTCAGGGCCAGAAACTCGAATTCCGAGCTCATCGGCAGAATGAGATATTTGCAAATCAAGCCAAGGAAGCAGGCAATCAAACCGGCCTTGAAAAAAGTCCAGCCAATCCGGTCCGGGTGCGGTTGGGAGGAAAACAAACTCATCAAAACCGAGACGAAGACCAGCGCGAGCGGCCCGTGATCCCAGGCGCTGGCGATCCATAACGCGCCCGTTGCGCTGATCGCCAAGAAAGCGCGAAGGCCGTTGATCCACGCGGCGCGGAGATCGCGGTGAAAGTTCAAAACCATCCGGGGTTCCTTTTGACGATGGTCCTGCAAAATGTCGCGCCATTCCTCGAGCGCCCCGCCGAGGTGGGACAAGAGGTCGTCGAGCCGGTCGATCACGAGCCGTTCCGAAACGAGGTCTTCGCGCGACGCGGTCTCCCGCTCCGGCTCCAAAAGCGCCAGTTGCCCGCGCACGTCGTGAATGCCCGCGATCAATTCATCGACCCGCCCGCAGTCGAGTTGCTCCGGCATTTCATTGAGAAAATCGATGACGACCTCGTGAAAAACCTCGAGCCCGGCGTGCCTCGGCCAGCCGCAACGCATCAGGTGCGCGTCGAGGGAACGGCGGGCGGAAATTAGGCTGAAAATATGCGCGAGCAGGCCGCGCGCCTGGTTGGCCAGGAGACGAAACGCCCCCGATTCGGCCGCCGCAAACTCGATCAGCGTGTTGAGCGTGATCAAATCGAAAATCAGCTTCCTCCCGACTTGCAGCCGTTCCTCGTTCCTCCCCTTCCACGAGAAAACGGCCCGGCGCGCCGCGTCCTTGAGCACGAGACGCAATTTTTCCCGCGTCTGGGGCTCGGAGCGATGCGGCGCGAAGATCGACGTGATCAAAATCGACGAGGCGATCCCGATCAGAATGCAGGCCGCCCTCGCCATGCCGACGAAAAAGACCTGGTCCGGCGCGTTGATTGCGCCCGATGAGATAATCCCCGCGGTATAGGCCGCCAGTACGGTCGAATAGGCGCGAAAGTTGGTGAGGACGTTCGAGACGACCGTGCAGCCGCCGACGAGCAGCGCCAGCGCGACGACAAACAACTCGGGCGTCTGCGCAAAAAACGCGATGAGCGTGATGCCAAAGACCGCGCCGGCAATCGTGCCGATGACCAGGTAGAGGCCTTTTGAAAGCAACATCCCGGGCGACGGCTGCGCCACAATCCAGACGGTCAGCCACGCCCAATACGGCGATTCGAGTTGAAACGCAAACGCCGCGTAAAGCGCCAGTATCGAGGCGACCGTGTTGCGCAATGCGAAGCCGGCCATGTCCCACGCGCGCGGCGAAAGAACCAACCGCTCCGCGAAGGCGCTCATCCATGCCTTGTTCGTGGCGAATAGCGTTTGCACTCCGTCAGGTAGATAATCCCGTTCGAGGAATCTGTCACCCCGGAATTATTTTGTCGCTTATGATTTCCGACCCGCCCGCGCTTGCGGCAAAGATCGTTTATTGGTTATTGTTCTGAAGTCCCAAAAACAGTAAAGATAGCCATGACTCTTGAGGGGGAAGGGATGGCGTGGCTGGAGGGCAAACGCGAAGAGCGGATTCCTGTCGCCGGGCTTTGCACCTTTGGCCGCACTCCCGGCAATACGATTGTCCTGCCAACGCCCAAAGTTTCCCGCCGCCATGCCATGATCCATGAACAGGATGGTGAATTCTGGGTCGTCGACCTCGGCAGCACCAACGGCGTTCAGATCAATGGCGAACGGGTCACCCATCCGGTCCGTTTGCGGGACGGGGACCACATCCAAATGCCCGGCGCCTCGTTCACGTTCCGCCAGACCGCCAAACCCGCGCCCCCGCCTCAACCGCGCCGCGCGCCGCCCTTGAGGCAAAACCGGCTCACCGTCGCCGATATCCGGCTCGTGAAATGCTGGATTCTCCTCGCCGATCTCCAGGGCTTCACCCAGATGAGCCAGCAGGTCCCCGCCGAGGAACTCGCGCCGCTCGTCGGCAAGTGGGTCGCCCATTGCCATGAAATCGTTCGAAACCAAAAGGGCGTGCTCGCCAAGTTTCTCGGCGACGGCTTCCTTTCCTACTGGACCGACCGGGACGAAACCGCCGCCGCCATCGCCTCCGCGTGCCGCGAATTCCAGGCGCTCCAAAAATCGGCCTCGGTCCCCTTCCGGATCATGTTGCATTACGGCCTGGTTTCCTTTGGCGGACATTCCCCCGACGCAGGCAACACGATGATCGGCCCCGAACTCAATTTCGCCTTCCGGCTGGAAAAGGTCGCCTCGCAGCTGAAACTCCCCTGGATTTTTTCCGATACCGCCGCCAGCCGCCTCGAGGGACACCTCCCCCTCGCCTCCTGCGGCCCGCAAAAAATCCCCGATTTCGCGCAGGACCGGGTCTGCTTCACTCTCGCGGCCTGATTCCCGCGGGCCAGAGATCGCGGATGACCTCCCGCGCGCTTCAGACGCGCGGAAGGCGATCCCGACTACTTCCCAACCAACCCGTTCGGAGTTCCGACTCCGGTGATAAAATCATACCCGACTTTGCACGTGTACTTCCCATCCGTTCCCGACGTGATGTCGCGAAACGCCTTCGCATTCCCCAAACTGCCGTAAATCCGCGCCTGTTCCGCGGCCGTGTTCACCGCAAAGCCGTTGCCCGAAGTCGCCGCGAGATTGAACACCCCGGCCAGCGAAGGGCTTGCCACGCTCGTCCCGCCGAGGATCCACCAGCCGCTTTCCCCCCAAAGCGGCGTGCTGTCGTAGACGTAGACTCCCGTGTTCGGATCCGAGTCGAAAGCAAGATCCGAAACGCCGCGCTTCGCGCCGACCACCGAAGCGACTCCATTTTGGTAGCCCGGACGCGGCTCGTAAACGCTCGGTCCGCAACCCGTGTCGTTCCAGCCCGTCTCGCTGAGAAATATCCCCGTCGCGCTCCGATTCACGCTCGTCCCGCCGCAGCTCACGACATTCGGCGAGGCCGCCGGATATTCCATTTCGTCGCTCGAATCCCCGCCCGAAGCCGTGTAAACAACCCCCGAAGCCTTAAAAATCGGATCGTACATCATCGCCTCGTAGGACGTTTCGCTGCCGCCCCAGCTCATCGAAACCTCTTTCACCCCCGTCAGCGAGGCCGCGACCTCCACCGCGTAATCGAGATCGTTCATCGAATCACTCGCCGCTTCGACCAGATAAATCTTCGCGTTCGGCGCCATCGAATGCGCCCATTCGATGTCCAGCGCCGCCTCCAGGTTCCAACTCGCGATGTAATTGCCGCCCGATTGCGGCGCGTAGCCCCGGGCGTATACGACCTGAAATGTCTTGTTTACCGCCGTCGCGTTCGTCGAGGTCTCCTGAGCCATTCCAAAATACTTCGCGAACGCGTTGAAATCGGCCAGAGCCGTCGGATAGTGGTACGCATCCACAACGGCTA
Source organism: Methylacidiphilales bacterium (assembly GCA_035948935.1). Taxonomy (GTDB): domain Bacteria; phylum Verrucomicrobiota; class Verrucomicrobiia; order Methylacidiphilales; family UBA1321; genus JABDGH01. The sequence continues at coordinate 74,105 of DASZIP010000013.1, forward strand.
TCGCGTCCGAACCGCCCGTTGCCGGAAGATTGTAAATGCTCCGCAGAGTCGCCGGCGTGTTGAATTGCGACGTCGTTGAAGAGGCGGCATTCGGAACCACCAAAACCCGCAGCCGCGTATGGAAACGAACGCCGCGATCCTGCGGGCTCGATCCCGCCGATTCCGGGACCAGAACCGTCAAATGACGGGGCGCTTCCTGTCCCGCGACCGGCAACAAGCAGCCAATCGCCAAAACCGCCAGTAACATCAAACTAAATTTCATAGATTCCTTTTTCAGCAGGGTTGACCCGATTCGATGCAAAGGGAGTGCCATATGTGGCAATAAAAATTCATTACCTTCTCGTATTGGCGCGTTTTTCCAAAAATGACGAGGACCAGCCAAATTCATATAACGATCTGATGGATAAGTACCAAGACTGCTTATCGAAAGGTTCTTCGCCTACTGCTTGAAAAGAAATAAAGCGAATTTTGATCGGGATTTAAATCGAACTCTTGTACTGCCGTTCATCCTGTTCACCCAAAATTCGGGTAATTCTTGCCCGTCGTCCCAGGATGTTTCTTGCCTGTTATGACTCACAATCGACGTGAAGGTAGCCGTCAATCCTGCTTCGAACTCGCCCCGACCCTGCCATGCTTCACACTCACGTAGGTCTTCCCCTGGTAAACCATCACGGCGTAGAACGTGCCTCGCGCGGCGGCGGAGCCTTCCGGGGTCTGCACCTGGAAATCGGTGATCTTCGGCGTCGAAGGATCGATCAGCGCGCTCACCACCCCCGACGTCAACTGAAGATGCGCCTCGCGCTGCGTCACCGTCGAGCCCGACTTCGCAAACGCCAGCGCGTTGAGGCGCAGGTTGGAATCGCTGCCAAGCTTGATTGCCGATCCGGGAGTCGTCAGGATCACCGCCGATCCGTCGTCGCCCGTCCGTATGGTGCTGCCAACCGCCAGTTCCTTCCCCTGCTCCAGCGGGGCGAACGAGCTTGAACCCGGCGGCGCAAATTCAACCGTCCCGTGGACCGACTCGACGACCGCCTTGACCGGGTCGGCCCGCAGGCCCCCCGCGCCGAGGCCGAGCACGAGGACGGCCAGGAAACCGCCCGAACGAAAGAGGAGGGATTTTCGATTCATGATGATGTTCCGGTGAGGTTTTTCGATCAGTTCTAATAGCTTACCACAATCCCGAGATCGGAGCGAGAACCATGATCGTTATCAAGGCCCGTGCTCAAAAGCTGGAATCCGTAATCATAGCGCAGGGAAAGATAGGTGTTGATGCTGTAGCGCACACCAAAGCCCAGCGCCGAAAGCGGAATCTCGCTCGCCTCGCCGGCCAGCGGCGCGTGGTCGTGCCCCGCCCCGTAATCCCAAAAGGCGAGAAGTTGAAGCTGGTCCTTCACCACCTGCGAACCGCAAATCTCGCCGAAGCTTATCGACGGGGTCCGTATTTCGGTGGTGAAAATGTAACCGTCGTCGGTATTGACCTCGCGCTCATCGTAACCCCGCACCGTATCGTATCCGCCAAAACCCAACTGCTCGCTCGGCATCAGGTTCGCATTGCTCGTCTGGACCGTCCCGCGCAAAACCAGCGTCCAATCGTCGGGCAGCTTGGTGAGCCGTTGCAGAATCAGCGTGTTGTAGACATACCCCGAGGTCGCCCCCTCGTGCGTCGCGGCGAAAGCCGCGTCGTTGTTGTTGCCGCCCCAGTTGCCGGGACTGACGTAGAGCTGGTCGTTGATCGTCGTCTGGCCGTACGGATCGTTCTCCGTCCCGGTGTAACCCATCACAAACTGGTCGATATCATAGAGCGTGTCCCCGGCGGTAACGCCGCCGAAGGCGAGCGAGTTGTTGTTGTACTTGTAGTCAAACCCGGCCGAAAAATCGTGCTTGTAATTCACCGCCGAACCAATCGTCAGGATGGGCAGCGGAATCGTGTAGCGCCCGCTGATTTGGTAGCTGCGTCCGATCAGCCCGATGAGCGGGGGCACCTCTCCCTTCGTATCGACGTAATTGCCGAAAAACGTCAGCGTATTGTGCCACGGCAGCGGAATGACGTAACTGCCCGCGTGCGCCCGCAGGCTTTCACCGTCGCCGCTGATCGTATATTGGTAATTGATCTGCTGGCCGATGCCGAAAAGATCGCCGTAGTTGAACCCGGCCAGGTAACGGTCGAAACCGGTCGCGGCATTGCCGCTGTCTTCGTACCCGGCGTAGGCGCGGACCGGGAAGCGGTCCTGGGTTTGCAGCACAAAATCGGTCTGCCCCATTTTTTCTCCGGGATTGTAGACAAGGTTGGTTGTCCGGAACGGATTTTGGTTCAGCCAGTCGATGTCCCCCTGCAGCTTCCTTTGGCTGATCGATTCGCCCGGCTTGATCTCGATCCCGTCGGCGATCTCGCTACTCGAAAACCAACGGTTTCCGGCCACCGTCACCTTGCCCAATTTCCCTTCCAACAAGACAACCTGCAGGCTCCCGCTCGTGATTTCCTGCTCGGGCACGATCACGTCGACCACCGGCCGGTCATGATTGCGGTAATAAAGAATGATGTCGCTGATCATCGTGTTGAGTTTGTCCCCCGTAATCCGCTGTCCCAGGTAAGACGACGCCAGCTTCCGAAAATTGGCTTCCGACGGCACCACGACACCTTTGAGAACGACACCCCGCGCCGAAGTCCCCCTCTTGTCGACCGCCGCGGGCGTCGGCACGAAGACGAGTCCCTTCAGCTTCGCGATCAACACGCTGCCGCCGCCCAGCCCCGTCTCGGGCTTGGCCGGAGGCGCCGGAACCGAGGCCGCGGGCGCCGTTTGCGGCACCGGCTTGGGGGCAACGTGGCTGTTGTCGGGGACCTGACTCCAAGCCGAGGCCCCGGATAAAAGCACCAAGGCCAGACTCCACCCCATCGCTTTGCTTTCGGAGAAATTCATGATCGCGGACCTAGTGCGCTCCGAAAACAAAATGACTCAGTTCGTTCTCCGAATTCTCGTTCAGGATGAACTCGATCTTCTGGAGCACGATGGGCAAAGGCTGCACCGAGATCACGCCGCCGTGAAAAATGGAACTGATCCCGCTGCCGGCCGTGATCAGCCGATTCGGACTTGGGACCCCCGAGGTGCTGCTGCCGCTGGCGATATTCGTCCCCTTCTTCCCCGAACCAGAACCGTCATTGATCGAACCATCGCCGCCATCGGGATTATCGAGGCTCACGAACCCGACCCCGATCCCGGGCAGGGAAAAATTAATGTTAATCAAAGGGGGCTGCTCGTTGGCCTCTTCGGCGTCAAAGGAGTCGAGCGCGATGATGAAGGTCGAAAGGGGCAGAGTCGGTGAACTCCCGCCCGAGACGACCGGCGGCGCGCCGCTGATGGGCACGCCGGTCAACTGCGGTGTCTGGGTGCCTTCGTTCGTGGTCCAGACGTTCGTGAAATTCCACGCCGGAGAAGTCGCCGAATTTTGTATGATGAAAGTTTCCGATTCCAACTGGGCCGTCGTCGCGCCCGTTATCCCCGGAGTCGTGTTCGTCGGGTCGCCGCCGAAGCCCCGCGTCACCACCGCCGTCGTCGTGTCCCAAAAACTGTTGTTCACGGTCCCCAGATTTCCCCCCAACAACCCGCCCACATTGTAATTTTCGGAACCAAGCGCGACAACCGGCCCCGCGCTGTAAGAGTCGTTGATGATCCCGCCGCCATTGGCCCCCACCAACCCGCCCACATAATTGTTTCCGCTTACAACCGCCGTGCTGAAAGCGTTGCTGATCGTCCCCGAGCTGCCGCCCACCAGCCCGCCGACAAAAGAACCCGAATTACCGGCGGTAACCACCCCCGTGCTATAGGAATCGGTGATCAGGCCGTTGCTGCCCCCAACGAGCCCGCCCACCTCGAAAGATCCGTAGACCACGACGTTCGACACCCCCACATTCTCAACCGTCCCCCCATAATTGAGTCCCCCGAACAGCCCCACAAAACTGGAGCTCGGCATATTGATGAAAAGACCATTGATGGTATACCCCTGCCCGTTGAAAGTGCCGTTGAAACCCTCTTCATTGCCTCCAATCGGCACGAAGCCCGCGCCCAAGTTCCAGGTTGCCGTCCCCGTCGCGTCGATATCGTTCCCGAGAACGTACGAATTCCCCATGGGAAGCGATGCGATCCCCTGCAGCCCGTAAACGTCGGTGATCACGTACGGGTTGCCGGAACTCCCATCCCCGCCCGCGACCCGGAGGAAGCTCCCGCCGTCGATTTCAAAATCATCGCTTGCCTGGAATGCCGGCAGCGTCGCGCTGTTCTGGGTCCAACTCCCGTTTTGCAGGATGAAAGCCGCAACATTCAACGACGCGCTGTCGGTAATGACATCGCTGACACCCGCCGTGTCGACGATCAGCCCGCCGTTCACGCCCGAAATCGGCGCCGTGATGACGATCTGGCTCCCGCTCATGTTCGTGCTCAAGGTCAGCGTGTTGCCGTTCGTCCAGGTGATGCCGTCACTGATCGTTATCGTGCCGCACGCATTGATAACCACATTGTTTTCCGATAACTGCGCCGCCACATCGGCCCCGGTCTCATCCCCGCCCGTCGCCGCCACCGTCCAGGTTCCCGGATCGATCAGCAGCGTCCCCGTCGTCCCGCACGCCGCCGTGGTATTCACCGTCCCGGTGATTTGCACCGCTTTGCCCGAGATATCCACATTCCCGCCGACGCCGCCCCGCCCGCCTTCGGCCAGAATGTTTCCGCTGTTGATCGCCGTACCCCGTTCGCTCTTGAGCAACACCGAACCGCCCTGGCCTTGCCGCGCCGTGGCCGAAACATTGATCGTGCCGGAATTCAGCACCGTCCCCGAATTGGCGGTGAGGTAGACATGCCCGCCCTGATGTTGCACCGTCGTCGCGCGAATGACGCCGCTGTTGTTGATCGCCAGGGCGTAGAGATTGCCGTTGGCCGCCGTCAACTCCGCGCTCATCGCCCGGATCGTCCCGCTGTTGCTCACCGCCGTTTGTCCGCTCGCTCCGGTCGCATGGGAACTCGAATTCACCGTGACCGTGCTCCCGTCGGCGTTTTGCTGGGCCAGGAGAACGTCGTCTCCGGCGGCCAGCCCCACCGTGCCGTTAGGCGCTTCGATCAAACCCTCGTTATCGACCGTCTTCCCAATCAGGTAGACGTCGCCGCCCAGCGCCTCGATCTTCCCCAGGTTCTGGACCCCCGCGTCGCTGCCGCCGGTAAAATGGAGGTTGCCCGAAAGAAAATCGCAGTTGCTGATGTCGCGTGTGCTCGCCGTAAAGCTGTTCGCGCACACCACCCCGCCCGGCCCGATCACGACCCCGTTCCCATTGATCAAATAAATCTGCCCGTTCGCCGAAAGCGTCCCGTTGATGAACGAGGTCTGCCCGCCCAATACGCGGTTAAGCGCCGCGCTCGAGCTTGACGGCTGCACGAACTTCGTCAGTTGGCCCGCCCCAATCGAAAAACTCTGCCAGTTGATGATCGCGATGTTGCTGAGCTGATTGATCGTCACCGTGCCGGGGACCGTATTGATCGACGCCGAACCCGCCGCGACTTGACCACCGGTCGGGTTGGCAAACGAATGACACATGCCCATGGCGAGCAATCCGACCGCCATAATATGTCGAAGCGTCATACTTCTCATTGAACCATCTCCTTAGCTTTATGCGTGCTCCCGGCTGCACGCGTTCCGAACGGGGTTAAAGTGTCAGCACGTCGAATATACTTGGCCGCGCGTTTTGGTAAATGAAAAAGCTAAATATCTTAGACTCAACTTATTACGTATTTTACTGTAAATAGTCGCCACCCCTTCAAAAAACAATTTCATCCCCCATTCTCAATTCAGTTCTATCTTGCCTCATCTAAAAAGTCTTTCTCATGAATAATACTTCGGAAAAAATTTCGCACGGCAATTCCTGCTGCCACGAGCATGATCCACCCGATCATCCGCCGATCATCCCGCCGAAATCGGGGAAGCGATATTTCTGCCCGATGTGCCCCGGCGTCGAAAGCGACCAACCCGGCGCGTGCCCCATTTGCGGCATGGCCCTGGAGATTAACCCGGCCTTCGCGGGCGCGCTTCCCGACGACGAAAACGCCGAGTTGCGCGACATGACCCGCCGTTTCCGGATCGGCCTGGCGCTGACCCTTCCCGTTTTCATCCTCTCGATGGGCGAATGGGTTCCGGGCTTGCGCGAGGTTCTCGCTTCACTCGGCCGCACCGCCGTCGTCTGGACCCAGTTCGCGCTGAGCACGCCCGTCGTCCTCTGGGCCGGATGGCCCTTCTTCCAACGCGGCACCCGCTCCCTCCTCACGCGCCGCCTGAACATGTTCACCCTCATCGCAATGGGGACCGGCGCGGCCTATTTCTACAGCGTGATCGCGACCTTCTTTCCCTCCCTCTTCCCCGATTCCTTCCGCATCAACGGCATCGTCGCGGTTTACTTCGAGGCCGCCTCGGTCATCACCGTCCTGGTTTTGCTCGGACAAGTGCTCGAACTCAAGGCCCGCGCCGCCACCGGAAGCGCCATCGAAGCGCTCCTCGGCCTTGCGCCCAAAACCGCCCGCCTCGTCCGCGACGACGCCGTCGAAGTCGATGTTCCCCTCGAAAAAGTCGGCGTTGGAGATCGCCTGCGCGTCCGCCCCGGCGAAAAAATTCCCGTCGACGGCGTCGTCCTCGAAGGCGGCGGCGCGGTCGACGAATCGATGATCACCGGCGAACCGGTCCCCGTCGCGAAGACCCCGAAAAGCGCCGTCACCGGCGGCACCATCAACGGCGCCGGCAGTTTCATCATGAAGGCGGAGAAGGTCGGCAACGACACCCTCCTCGCGCGGATCGTCCAGATGGTCGGCAACGCCCAGCGCAGCCGCGCGCCGATCCAGCGTGTCGCCGACGCCGCCTCGGCCCGCTTCGTCCCCGCCGTCCTCCTTTGCGCCATTGTCACCTTCCTCGCCTGGGCCTGGCTGGGACCCGCACCCCGCTGCGCCTACGCGCTCGTCAACGCGGTCGCCGTCCTCATCATCGCCTGCCCGTGCGCGCTCGGCCTCGCCACGCCGATGTCGATCATGGTCGGCGTCGGGCGCGGCGCGCAGCTCGGCATTCTCATCCGCAACGCCGAAGCCCTCGAGCGCCTCGAAAAAATCGACACCCTCGCCATCGACAAAACCGGCACCCTCACCGAAGGCAAACCGGCCCTGACCGAAATCGCCGTCGCGCCCAGCTTCGCCGAAAACGACCTCCTCCGCCTCGCCGCGTCGGTCGAATCGGCCAGCGAACATCCCCTCGCCGCCGCCATCCTCGCGGGAGCCAGAAAGCGGAATATCCAATGGAAGAATGTGGAGGAATTTGAGTCGCTCACCGGCCGGGGCGTCCGCGGCAAAGTGGAGGGCCGTCTCGTCGCCGTCGGCCAGGCTTCGCAAACGAACGCGACCGTGCCCGAAAGTCTCGCCGCGAAAGCCTCCGGTTTGCGCGGGGAAGGCCGGACCGTTTTCTTTGTCGAGGTCGACGGCCTCCCCGCGGGACTCCTCTCCGTCACCGATCCGATCAAGCCGACCACCCCCGCCGCCATCGCCGCCCTCCGCCGCCTCGGCCTCAAAATCGTGATGCTCACCGGCGACCATCCCGACACCGCCCGGCGCGTCGCGCAAAAACTCGGCATCGATCTCGTCGAGGCCGAAGTCACGCCCGAAAAAAAATGCGATGCCATCCTCCGACTCAAGCGCACGGGCGCGCGCGTCGCCATGGCGGGCGACGGCGTCAACGATGCCCCCGCCCTCGCCGCCGCCGACGTCGGCATCGCCATGGGCGCCGGTGCCGACGTCGCCATGGAAAGCGCCGGCGTTACCCTTGTCAGCGGCGACCTGGGCGGACTCGTCCGCGCCATCCAATTGAGCCGCGCGACCATGCGCAACATCCGGCTCAATCTCCTCTTCGCCTTCCTCTATAACGGCCTCGGCATTCCCATCGCGGCGGGAATCCTCTACCCGTTCCTCGGAATCCTCCTCAATCCGATGATCGCCAGCGCGGCCATGGCCCTCAGCAGTGTTTCGGTCATCGCCAACAGCCTCCGGCTCCGTCGCGCCGTCGGGTAATTCGCTTTTCCTTGCCGCTGACCCGAAATCGGGCGTACTATTTGCCTTTCGTCAATGTTGGTCACGCGCTCGTGGCGAAATGGCAGACGCGCTAGTTTCAGGTACTAGTGGAGCAATCCATGGAGGTTCGAGTCCTCTCGAGCGCACGATTTGTGCGGGATGCCTCGCCCATTCGATCCCCCGCCCTCAATCCGGTAAAGGTCTCATTTTTTATCCATTGACGCATCCAGATACGTTGATATGTTAAAAGTCACGCCCGGCCCCTTTTCCTTTTGACCTTTTCCCTTTAACCTTCCCCATGCATCCCCTTGAAGCCCTTTTGCAAAAGCGCATCGTCATCATCGACGGCGCGATGGGCACCACTTTGCAGCAGTTCAAGCTCACCGAAGCCGATTTCCGCGGCGCGCGCTTTGCGGACCATCCCCGCGACCTCAAGGGCAACGGCGACCTCCTCGTCCTCACGCGCCCCGACGTGATCGCCTCCGTCCACCGCAGCTTCCTCGAGGCCGGCGCCGACATCATCGAGACCGACACCTTCAACGCCCAGGTCATCTCCCAGGCCGATTACGGCCTCGAATCGATCGTCACCGAACTCAACGTCGAGGCCGCCCGGCTCGCCTGCCGCGTCCGCGACGAATTCGTTGCCGCCAATCCGGGCCGCGAATGTTTCGTCGCCGGCTCGATGGGCCCGACCAACCGCTCCGCCTCGATTTCCCGCGACGCCAACGACCCCGGCGCGCGCGCCGTCACCTACGTTGAACTCGTCGACGCCTACCGCCAGCAGGCGCTCGGCCTCATCGAAGGCGGCTGCGACACGCTCCTCGTCGAAACCATCTTCGACACGCTCAACGCCAAGGCCGCGCTCTTCGCCCTCGAGGAAGCCTTCGAGCAGATCGGCCGCCGCGTCCCCATCCAAATCTCCGTCACCATTTTCGACTCGGGCCGCACCCTCAACGCGCAAACGCTGGAGGCGTTCTGGATTTCGGTCGCGCACGCCCGGCCGCTCAGCGTCGGCATCAACTGCGCGCTCGGCCCCGACCAGATGCGCCCCTACGTCGAGGAATTCTCGCGCATCGCCACCTGCTATTTCAGTTGCTACCCCAACGCCGGACTGCCCGACCCCCTCTCGCCCACCGGCTTTCCGCTCCTGCCCGAAGACATGGGCCCGCTCATGCGCGACTTTGCCGGGCAGGGCTGGCTCAACATCGCCGGCGGCTGCTGCGGAAATACGCCGGAGCATATTCGCTGCATCGCGGAGGCGCTGAAGGATGTGAAACCCAGAAAGGTTGAAGGAAGAAGGAAGAAGGAAGAAGTTCCGAATACGGCCCTTCCACCTTCCCAATACGCCGGGCTGGAGCCGCTTACGCTCCGCCCTGAAATCCCCTTCACCCTCATCGGCGAACGGACCAACGTCACCGGCTCGCCCAGGTTCGCGAAGCTCATCCTCGAAGGAAAATTCGACGAGGGCCTCGCCGTCGCCCGCCAGCAGGTCGAGGGCGGCGCGACCATCATCGACGTCAACTTCGACGAAGGGATGCTCGACGGCGAAAAGGCGATGACCCGCTTCCTCAACCTCATCGCCGCCGAACTCGAAATCGCCCGCGTGCCGATCATGGTCGACAGCTCCAAGTGGAGCGTTATCGAAGCCGGCCTGCGCTGCATTCCCGGCAAGCCCATCGTCAATTCGCTCAGCCTCAAAGAGGGCGAGGAAGTTTTCAAACAACGCGCCAAACTCGTCCGCCGCTACGGCGCCGCCGCCGTCGTCATGGCCTTTGACGAAAAAGGCCAGGCCGATTCCCTTCCGCGCCGGATCGAAATCTGCCGTCGCGCCTACAATGTATTGGTGAACGAAGTCGGCTTCCCGCCCGAGGACATCATCTTCGATCCCAACGTCCTCACCGTCGCCACCGGCATCGAGGAGCACAACAACTACGCCGTCGATTTCATCGAAGCCGCGCGCTGGATCAAGGCGAACCTCCCCGGCGCGCGCGTCTCCGGCGGCATCAGCAACATCTCCTTCTCGTTTCGCGGCAACAACCCGGTGCGCGAAGCGATGCACGCCGTTTTTCTCTACCACGCCATCCACGCCGGACTCGACATGGGCATCGTCAACGCCGGCATGCTCGCCGTTTACGAGGAGATCGAGCCGCAGTTGAAGGAACTCGTCGAGGACGTCATTCTCAACCGCCGCCCCGACGCCACCGAACGCCTCGTCACCTTCGCCGAGAGCTTCAAAAAAACCGGCAAGACCGAGGCGAAAGAGGAAGCCCAGTGGCGCTCGCTCCCCGTCGAGGAACGGCTCACCCACGCGCTTATCAAGGGCATCGTCGACTTCATCGACGCCGACACCGAGGAAGCGCGCGAAAAATACGCCACCCCGCTCGAAGTCATCGAAGGCCCGCTGATGAAAGGCATGAGCGTCGTCGGCGACCTTTTCGGCGACGGCAAAATGTTTCTCCCGCAGGTCGTCAAAAGCGCCCGCGTCATGAAAAAATCGGTCGCCTACCTTCTCCCTTTCATGGAGGAGGAAAAAAAGCGCACCGGCAACAAACGGGCCCAGGGCAAGGTCCTCCTCGCCACCGTCAAGGGAGACGTCCACGACATCGGCAAGAACATCGTCGGCGTCGTCCTCGCCTGCAACAATTACGAAGTCATCGACCTCGGCGTCATGATCTCGAGCGAAAAAATCCTCGCCGCCGCGAAGGAACTCGGCGTCGACGTCGTCGGCCTGAGCGGACTCATCACGCCGTCCCTCGACGAGATGGTCCACGTCGCCAGGGAAATGGAACGCGAAGGTTTTACGCTCCCGCTTCTCATCGGCGGCGCGACGACAAGCAAGGCCCACACCGCCGTCAAGATCGCGCACCATTACTCGAAGCCCGTCGTCCATGTCCTCGACGCCTCCCGCGCCGTCGGCGTCGTCAGCGCCTTGCTCAGCGACTCGCAGCGCGGCGAGTTCATCGCCAACAACAACCTCGAACACGAGCGCGCCCGCGTCGCCCACGAACGCAAACGTCCCAGCAAGCCCCTCATCTCCCTCGAGGAAAGCCGCAAGCGCGCCTTCCGCACCGACTGGAAAACCGTCGACATTCCCAAACCCGCCTTTCTCGGATTGAAAATCATCGACGACCTGCCCCTCCGCGAAATCCGCAACTACATCGACTGGTCGCCCTTCTTCCACGCCTGGGAAATCCGCGGCCGCTATCCCGCGCTCCTCGATGATCCCGACATCGGCCCCCGCTGCCGCGAACTTTTCAACGACGCGCAAGTCCTCCTTGACCGCCTCATCAACGAAAACCTCCTCCACGGCAAAGCCGTCTACGGATTCTTTCCCGCGAATTCGGGCAGGTTGGAAGGAAGAAGGAAGAAGGAAGAAGTTCCGAACGTGGATACAGCCCTCCCACCTTCTACCTTCAACCTTCTTCCTTCCCAAGACGACATCATCCTCTACACCGACGATTCCCGCACCTCGGTCCTCACCACTTTCCACACCCTCCGCCAGCAGATGGACAAACCCGAAGACCAGCCCAATTACGCCCTCGCCGACTTCATCGCGCCGATCGACTCGGGCCGCCGCGATTACCTCGGCGCCTTCGCCCTCACCACCGGCCTCGGCATCGATGAAATCGTCCGCCGGTTCGAGGCCGATCACGACGACTACAACGCCATCCTCACCAAGGCCCTCGCCGACCGGCTCGCCGAGGCAAGCGCCGAGTGGCTCCATCTCCAGGCCCGCGTCGCCTGGGGCTTCGGCGGGGACGAGCGCCTCACCAACGACGATCTCATCAAGGAAAAATATCGCGGCATCCGCCCCGCGCCCGGCTATCCCGCCCAGCCCGACCACACTGAAAAGCGCCTTCTCTTCGACCTCCTCGGCGCGGAAAAAAACGCCCGCGTCATCCTCACCGAAAACTTCGCCATGCATCCCGCCAGCGCCGTCAGCGGCCTCTACTTCGCCCATCCCGACGCCAAATATTTCGGCGTCGGCATGATTACCCGCGACCAGGTCGTCGACTATGCCCGCCGCAAAAACCTCGACATCCCCGCCGTCGAAAAATGGCTCGCGCCCAATCTCGGCTACGATCCCGACAAGAGCGCCCCCGCAAATCCTCCCGCCCCGCCCTGCGGCTGCGGCACGACCCACGCTTCGTAGGACTTATAGGACGGATGGGACCGTCGCACCGAGTGCGACGGCCACCCATCGGCTCCGGCGGGGAATTGAACCCAGGGGATCAAAACGAAATCTTGATGCCGCCGTAGCCACCGAGTCCGAGGGCCGGATAACCAAGGACCGGCTGGTAGTGATCGTCGGTCAGGTTTTCGCCACGCACCCAGAGGGTGACGTATTTGTTGATTCGATACGTCGCGCTGGCGCGCAGGACAAAATAATCGGGCGCCTCGATCTGCTCGAAAGTGACCGGATCATAGTCTTGCCGTCCGACGACCCAGGAACCGCCCATGCTGAGGGTCAGCGGCTGAATCGGCGTCCAGATAGCGGTGAAGTTGAGGCTGTTGCGGGGACGGCGGACGAGCCGGATGTCGGAGGTGTCGTTGTCGGCGGTGAGGTAGGTGTAGTTGAGGTCGAGCGCCAATTGGTCGGTCGGCGCGGCCTTGATGTCGATTTCGGCGCCCTCGGTCGTGGCGCGGCCGATATTCTGGGGAATGAAGTTGGCGTCATCCTGAATGTAATCGGTGATGCTATTGTGGAAATAGGTCGCGCTCGGGGTGACCTTCCCGCCGGCCAGCGGCTGCTCGACGCCGACTTCCCAGCCGAGGCTCGATTCGGGTTTGAGGTTCGGGTTGCTATAGCCGGGAAAATAGAGGTCCTGCAACGAGGGGGGGGTGTAGGACGAAGCGCCGGAAGCGTGGACAACCGTTTGCGTGGGAGCGATGCGATAGGAAACGCCCTGACGCCACGAAACCGCGCCGGAGTAATCGGAGTAATGGTCATCCCGCACCGAGCTGAGAACGTTGAGGTCCTGAATCGGCTGCCACTGGCTTTCGACGTAACCGCCGATATTGAAAAGGCTGTTTTCGAGGGTGGTCATTCCGAACACGGGCGGAAAATCAAACTCGTTGTAGTCGGTGAATTGGTTGACGTTGGAATTATCGGCCTGGATGCCCGCCGTGATCCGCCAATTGCGCGCAATCTGAATGTCGTTCTGCCAGTCGAGCGAATCGGTGTTGATCTGGAGCTGGGTGCTCTGGGGCAGGATGGAGAACCCGTCGGGACTGGTGTAGGGATCGACGAACCCCTGGCGCTGCTGGTCATGGTTGTAGAAAAGTTTCGTGGTGTAGAAATCGGTGACCTTCGCGGTGACTTCGGGCGAGATGAACCAATCTTCAGTCTGGAGGCGGGCGACTGGGTCGGGGGTCACAATCGTATTGGGCGATCCCGCATTGGCCAGGGAGTAGCCTGTGTGGAGGTCGAGATAGACGTCGGGCGTAACTTGGTAGCCGAAGTTTCCGCGATAAACCGTGTTGCGATAGTTTTCGTTGGGCCGGTTCATGTCGGAGTCTTCGTTGGAGGCGCTGACGGCGTAATCGAAGTTGCCAACCATGCCCCGCGACTGGATGTTTTCCCGAAACGTATCGAACGAGCCTCCCTCGAAGGAGACGGAGCTTTCGGGAGTCGCAAGGCCCCGACCGGCAAGCGTCACGAGATTGATGGTGCCGCCCGTGGCATTGCCGCCCTGAAGCGACGAGGAGGGAGTGCGGACGACTTCGATCTGGTCAACGTTGTCGAGGGTGAGATTGGTGAAATCGTAAGCGCCGTCAAGACCGACGGGCTGATGGCGTCCGTCGATGGTGAAGAGGGTCATGTTGCTGTCGGTCCCGCGCGTGAAGACCGAGGTGACCTGTCCGGGTGCACCCGAGGGGACGACGGCGAGGCCCGGGACGCTCATCAGCGCCTGGGTCACGCTGATATATTGGTTGTTCTCGATATCGTCGTGGGTGATGACCGTGGTCGAGGTCGCGGTGGTGTCGACGGGCTGGGTGTTTCGGGTGGCCGCGGTGACGACGATGACGGGAAGCTGCGGAACGGCGGGTTGCGGCTTGGCCGTCGCTGAGGCGGTTGGGGATTTGGCCGGAGCGGCGGTTTTCGCGGAGGTCGCGGGCTTGGCGGAAGCGGCGGCCTGCGATGTTTGAGGCGGTGGCGCGGGCGCCGGATCGGCGCGGGTGATTCCGAGGGCGAGAGGGATGAGGAGGCCGAGGGTGATAAGGGAATGAAAAAATCCCTTCCGCAGACGGCGTGCCGTCCGGTGAAGCTGCTGAGTGTTCTGCATGGTGACCTGCTTTCTTTTGGCAATGCGGCACGCCAAGGCCGCGTTATTCCGGGGCGGAGGATCGGAGGCATAAAAAAGCCTTCGGTCTTCCGCAGAATCAGGAGACGAAGGCTGGACGGCCCGGGACAGGCACCGAAGAGACTCCACTCCCATCCTGTCTTTGGCGAGACAGTCGCCCGGGCCACACGGTCCGGGACTTGATGAGCGCAAGAAAGCAGGTCTTCTGACTTCGGGGTCGTCCTACTCGCTCCGCCTTACCGCGCGCCTTCGCGCAGTGGCTTCATGGAGCTTTCGTCGCCCGTTACAGCGGCGCTACCGCACAGGATTCACACCTGTTTCCCTATTCTCCCCCGGCTTGAGACCGGGGGCACTTTCCAGCGGGTGGCCATGCGGGTGAGCGCATGGCATTTATCAAAGAACTGGACGAGAACTAGCTTCCGGGGCGGAGTTGTCAATGGGCAAATGTCGGCCGCCTGTTTTCATTCTCCGGTATAGCGGACGGGCTGGGTGACGGTCCGGCCCGCGAAGGTCGTGCTGTGCCAGTGGGTCAAGATAAAGGAGCGGGTGTTGGTGTCGAGGAGCCAGATTCCGCTCGATTGGCTGACTTCGGCGCGCGCGACGTCTCCGGCCGTGTTGAAGGTGACCGCCATCACGACGGTTCCGGTTTCGCGAAGATTTTCGGCGTCTTCCGGATAAGGGGGATGGGGGAACAAATTTTCTCCCGGCGCGTAACTCGATGCAAAGGAGGCCGGTGCGGCCGGCTTCGGTTTCGCGGGGGACGCCTTCGCCACGGCGGTTGCAGGCGCGCGCGGGGTTTGTGCGACGGCCGCGGGCTTCGACGGCGGGGCGGTGAGTACGGGGAGGGCGTTTTCGACCGGCGCCGGTCTGGGCTGGGGAGGCTGGGGGATGACGTTGGCGGGGGTGGTTGCGACGACGGGCATCTCGCGCGTCGGAGGCTTTGGGAGAGGAGGGAGCAGCTTCGGGATCGGCGGTGTGGGCGCGGGCGGGGTGATCACGAGGGTGGAGAGGGTGATCGAGGGAGGGTTTGCCTGCGACCCGCTTGGGGGCGGCATCCAATTTGCGCGGTAAAGGAGGGTGAGCCACAACAGCAACCCGAAAAAAGTCGCGTGCAAAAAGCATGACGCGGCAAAAGGTCCGGCGTGGCGCGCCAGAGGAGGATCCTTTCTTTTCTTCGGGATCAGGTCGGTTCGTACCATGGCGTGCTCCATCGGCACATGTTGGGCTTTACGCGGCGCCGGGCAGAGGACGATACTCGCGCAGACCGGTGAAACGGCTTTCGGCGAGGGCGAGTCCACCAAAGAGGATCGCCGAGTAGAGCAGACTGCTGAGCAGGGTGTTTCCAAAAAAGGGAATGGCCTTGAAATAGCAGTCGACGAGTCCGCCCGGGGTCTTTGGATACAAGGCGCCGAAGGCCCAAACGCCAAGGTTGGTGAGGATGAAGAAGAGGAGGGCGCCGGCAACGGACGCGCCGACGATCCGCAAGGCGCTTCTTTGACGGCGCAGGGTGAAACCGAGGCAGACGGTGAGGGCAAAGGCGCCATAGACGACCGCCATGTCCGCGTAGAATCCGATGAAGAGGTCGCTGAGAAACAGGGCCATGAGGGGGACAAGAAACGCGGCGCGTTTGTCGGTGAAACAGGCGCCTCCAAACAGGGCGATCGAGGTGAGAGGGGCGAAATTGGATGGATGGGGAATGAGGCGCAGGGCGGCTGCGATCAGGATCATTCCCATCAGGACGGCGAAGCGGGGCTTGTTCATAAGGGTGGGCGGCAATTTAAGGCGCGGGGCGACGATTGGCGAGGGAGAAGTTCTCGCGCGGTAAAGCGGCGCCGGCGCGGCGATCAATCAGTTTTGCGGATCGAGAAAGGGCGGACGCGCATCAAAGTAGCATGGCCGTCATTCCGAGGTTGTCGAATCAGTTCAAATTACAGCTCGCGGCGGCCGGAGAGGGCGTAGCCGAGAGTGACGCTGTCAGCATATTCGAGTCCGCCGCCGGCGGGCAGGCCCATGGCGAGGCGCGAGACTTTGACGCCGGCTTTCTTGAGGATGGGGGCGAGGTAGAGGGCGGTGGTTTCGCCTTCGGCGTCGGCGGCGAGGGCGAGGACGGCCTCCTTGGGCGGCGCTTCGGCGAGGCGCTGCTCCATTTGGGTAATCGAGAGGTCTTCGGGGCCGACATGGTCGAGGGGCGAGAGGCGTCCGCCGAGGACGTGGTAGAGGCCGCGGAAGAAGTTCGATTTTTCGAGCTTGATGACGTCGCCGGCCTGCTCGACGACGCACCAGAGGGAGGCGTCGCGCTGGGGGTTGAGGCAGATCGAGCAGAGCGACTCGGCACCCTGCGCGTAAAAGCCGCAATGGCGGCAGGGATGGATTTCGGCGCGGGCCTTGACGAGCGCGGCGGCGAGGCGCTGGCTGACGGCGGCATCGGACTGAAGGAGGTGGAGGGCGTAACGCTCGGCGCTGCGCGGGCCGACGGAGGGAAGCTGGCGGAGGGCTTCGATAAGTTCGGCGAAGGCGGGAGGGTAGTCGGTCATGAAAATATTTAAAATGTCATCCTGAGCTTGTCGAAGGATCTCCAACTATTTTTCTCGGCAGGCTTGTTCGGGCAAAGTAGTCAAAGGTCCTTCGACTCCGCTTCGCTCAGGATGCCGGGGAAATTAAACCTTCAACAACTCCGCTTCCTTGGCGGCGAGGCCCTTTTCGATTTCGGCGACGTATTGGTCAGTGAGTTTCTGGACTTCCTTTTCAGCGGTTTCGAGCTGGTCTTCGGTGATGTCGCCGGCCTTTTGGATTTTCTTGATTTCGTCGATGGCGTGGCGGCGGTTGGCGCGGATGCTGACGCGGCCCTCCTCGGCCATTTTGCGGACGGCCTTGACGAGGTCCTGGCGCCGTTCCTCCGAGAGGGGCGGGATGGGAAGGCGGATGAGCTTGCCGTCGACCAGCGGCGTGATGCCGAGCTTCGATTCCTCGAGCGCCTTGCGGATGGCGTCCACCGTCGTGCCGTCCCAGGGCTGGATGAGGATGAGGCGCGAGTCGGGCGTGGTGATGGCAGCCATTTCCTTGAGACGCATGTGGGTGCCGTAGGCCTCGACCATGAGGTTGGTGACGAGGTCGGGCGAGGCTTTGCCGGTGCGGATGCCGCCGAATTCGGCCTGGATCACCTCCGTGCTCTTTATCATTTTTTCTTCAGCTTCAAGGAGAATGTCATCAAGGGCCATGGTGGAAGGGTAAGAGGGTTCAGGACAAAAGGCAAAAGGGAAAAGATTGAACTAAGAACGTAGAACGAAGAACTTGGAACGGCTCTAAGTTCTACGTTCTAAGCTATCAACTGCGGATAGGCGTCGCGCCAGGCTTGGGGGACGCGCTGGGGTCGTCCGGCGGGGAGTTGGACGGTGACCATGGTCTGGATGCAGCGGACAAAGAGGAGGCCCGGCTGCGCGGCGGAGGTGATTTCAAACCGGATGAGGAAACGGACTTTTTCCATGCGGATAAGTTCCGCGGAAACGGTGAGCCGTTCGCCGAGGCGGGCCGGTTTGAGGTAATCGATTTCGGTGCGGGCGACGACGGGGACGAGTCCGGTCCGGCCCATTTCCTCCAGGGACCAGCCGAGCGCGGCGGCGAGTTGGGAGCGGGCGATTTCGACCATGCGGAGGTAGGCGATGTTATGGACGACGCCGCCGGCGTCGGTGTCGAAGTAGTAGACTTCGAGGGGGACGGTGATGCGGGGCGCGGAGGGAAGAGGGTTGCTCATGGCTTGGCGAAGGTGCGACGGTCACGGCCATAGCCGATCGCCCGCCGCTGCATTCGATCACTCTCCGAATTCCTGGGTGAATTTTTTGACGATGGTTTTGAGGACTTTGATGCGGGCATACCATTTGAATTCGCTTTCGACGAGGTTCCATGGCGCGGTTTTGGTGGAGGTCTGGGCGAACATTTCCTCGGCGGCCTCGACGTGCTCCTTCCATTTACGGCGGTTGCGCCAGTCTTCGTCGCTGATTTTCCAGTGTTTGTAGGGGTCGGCGGCGCGCTGCTCGAAGCGGCGCAACTGCTCCTCCTTGCTGATGTGGAGGTAGAATTTGAGGATGACGGCGCCGCCATCGGCGAGCGTTTTTTCCATGGCGTTGATTTCGTCGTAGGCGCGGCGCCATTCCTTTTCGGTGCAGAATTCCTCGACGCGCTCGACGAGGACGCGGCCGTACCAGGAGCGGTCGAAGATGGCGATTTCGCCCTGGGCGGGGATTTTGCTCCAGAATCGCCAGAGGTAATGATGGCGGTATTCCTCCTCGGTGGGCTTGACGATGGAGTAGACGCGCAGGACGCGGGGGTCGAGCTTCTCGGTGGCGCGCTTGATGACGCCGCCCTTGCCGGCGGCGTCGGGGCCTTCGAAGACGAGGATGACGCAGCGTTTGCTTTCGAGGATTTTGCGCTGGAAGTGGAGCAGGTTGAGCTGGAGATCCTGCAACCGCTCGCGGTAGTCGGATTTCTCTTCGATCTGTTTGGTGAGGTCGAGTTCGCTGAGCAGGCCGGGCATACAATTGGCTGAGGCTGTCCGAAAAATAGGCGTGGGTCACGCCGAAAGGTTTTTTTTCCTGGGGCAAGGAGCCGAGCGAGGAGCATAGCCAGTGCGCTACGTGACGAGCGAACGACGCCGCCCCAGGAAAAAAGGACTTCGGCCCGGAGGGTGACGGCGAATTTGGGCCGACTCTTCGTTGCTCACTCCTTACGTAGCACTTTG
Organism: Methylacidiphilales bacterium; assembly: GCA_035948935.1. Lineage (GTDB taxonomy): Bacteria > Verrucomicrobiota > Verrucomicrobiia > Methylacidiphilales > UBA1321 > JABDGH01. The sequence continues at coordinate 93,223 of DASZIP010000013.1, forward strand.
GCTATGCTCGTCGTTCGCGCCTCGATTCGGCCCAAATTCAACTCGTCACGTGACCTATGCCTATTTTTCGGACAGCCTCTGGATTGTCGACTGGCAGCCGGGAGGCGAGAAGATTTCGCGGCGGTTTTCGAAGCCGCGCCGGGAGAACTTTTGCCTTTCGGCGTGACCCGCGCCGAGTTTTGGGACAGCCTTGAGGTTTATGGATTCCGGCCAACAACTTTTCTCAGCGGGTTCCCGCGTGGGAACGTATCTGGTTTTGGAGAAACTGGGCGAAGGCGGGATGAGCGAGGTTTTCAAGGCGATCGAGCCGACGCTGGAGCGGTACGTGGCGATCAAGATCATGCATCGGACGAACCTGAGCAGTCCGGAGGTGATGGCGAACTTTCTCGAGGAGGCGCGGGCGATCGCGGGGCTGCGGCACACGAACATCGTTCCGCTTTACTCGGCGGGGGAGGAGCAGGGCGTCCCCTACCTGGCGATGGGCTACATCGAGGGGCAGACGCTGGAGGATTGGATCCTCGCCGGGCGGATCCTCAACATGGAAGACGCGATGTGGTTCATGAGGCAGGCGGTGGCGGCGCTGGAGTACGCGTCGCGGTCGAACATCATTCACCTGGACGTGAAGCCGGCGAATTTCATGGTCGACAACGAAAACGTCGTCATGTTGACCGATTTCGGTCTGGCGCGGAAGCAGACGGAGGTCGCCAGCGGGGCGCGCGACGACGAGCTTCAGGGGACGCCGGCGTACGCCTCGCCGGAGCACGTGCTGCAGGAAAAGCCGGACCTGCGGACGGACATTTATTGCCTCGGGGCGAGCCTTTTCCATCTGATCACCGGGGAGTTTCCCTATCCGGGAGATACGACGGAGGAGGTCTGCCGGGCGCACGTGTTTGCGCCGTTTCCGATTGAGACGCTGCAACAGCATGAGGTCCCGCCGGGCTGGTGCAACCTGATACGGAAGATGATGGAAAAAAAGCCGGAGGACCGGTTCCAAAACTACCAGGAGATCACCGCCGCGCTGGATAACATCCATCATTTCCAGTACGGGAAGAAAATACTGACGGTGGTGGAGACGGTCGAGCGGCGCGCGCTGCCGCGAAGCGAAGGGCCCGCGGAGAGCCTGTTCGACCTGGTGCCGGACGACATGGTGACGCAGGGGGATCATCTCTTCACGCTGCAGGATTCGTACGACGCGCAGGAGGTTTACCACAGCCTGGACACGCGCTGGCCGGTGCTATGCCTCAACGAGATGGCGCCCGATCTGCGGGCGATGCAGAAGGGATCGCCGGAGGATTTGCGCTCACTGATCGAGGCGCTGCTGCTGGTGCCGAGTTACAAGGAGACGCTCGACGTGCTGAGCAGCTTCATGGCGAACGCCTCGGACGCGCGGCCGCAGAGCGACGCGGAAAAAATCGAGCTGGTGGGGCTGGAGCGCTCCCGCAACATCGCGCTGACGGCGATTTCGCTCTACCGGCCGTGGCAGGGCGAACGGCCCCTGAACTGGCACGGGTTGTGGCAGCACCAGGTCTACACGGGTTTGCTGGCGGAATTTATCGTCGATATGCTCGGGCTGCCGCCGACGGGGATGGAATATCTGTGCGGGGTGGTGCACGACATCGGCAAGCTGGTGCTGGCCGAACTCTATCCGGCGAAGACAATCGGCGTCTGGATGCACGCGTATGAGCAGAACCTGCCGCTGGCCGAGGTCGAGCGTCAATATTTCGGGGTGGACCACGCCCAGTTGGGGCAGGAATGGCTGAACCGGCACAGGTTCGACCGCACAGTGCGTTATGTGACGGCCTACCACGAAGAGCCTGAAAATTGTTTCGAGGCTCTCTCAAAATCGGGAAAAATGGCCTTTGTCACAGCGATGATTTCAGGGAACAAGGACGACGAGATCAATCTGCTGGCGCATCTGATTTACTGCTCGAACACGCTGGCGAAGGAGCTGGGGCTGGGCTATTCGGGCAATCCGCGGCTGGACCAGGCCGCGTGGATCGATCAGCCGACGACGCAATTGATTTTCGAATCCCGCCTGAAGGAAGAGGTGACGCCGGAGGAATTCAAGGAGTTTTTCATGGAGACCTGCAAGGGGCTTCCCGATCTGCCGTTTGCTCAACTGGCCCACGCGAGCGAAGCCCGGCAGCGCAACTGGGAGAAATCCCAGCGCGAGGCCAAGGAGAAGAAGTAGAGGGCGGAAACGACAGGCGGGCGCACTCCGGCCCGTCGGATGCGGTTGGGACGAAAGGGTGCTATATTGGGGTAACTGAAAGGAGCCCCTATGCTGAGTTACTCCATTAGCTTCCTGATCCTCGCCATCATCGCGGGGTTGCTGGGATTCTTCGGTGTGGCGGGTCTTGCGATGGAAATCGCCAAGATTCTGTTCATCGTATTCCTCGTCCTGTTCGTCGTCTCGCTGCTGGCGGGGCGGCGTCCTCCGGTCTGAGAAGGCGGCAGCTGCGCATGGCGACCGACGTGCGCAGCCACTGCCGTGCGCAGCACCGGCGCTTGCGGGCGGCGCATCTCGTGCAATAATGGGAGGGAAGACTTATGAAATTTGTGGGGATTCTTCTTATCGCGCTCGGCGTTCTGGCTTTGGTTTATCACACCTTCACTTATACCCAAACGAAGCAGGTGGCCGAAATCGGCTCGCTTGAGATCAAGGACCACGAGTCGCATGACGTCACGGTTCCTCCGTATGCGGGTGTGATCTGCATCGTCGCGGGAACGGCGGTCCTGATCTTCGGCGGACGGGGGAAGTGACGGGCCGGGTTCGTTGCTTGCGGCAGATTAATTTCGATCACATAAAAATCAGAAGCGGAAGTTTCAGGACGCACAGATCATGAAAATTCGGATTCAGCATCGGACAACTTACAACTACGCGACGCCGGTTTCGATCGGCCAGCATAAGATCATGGTCCGGCCCCGCGAAGGGCATGATCTGCATATCGAAAGCTCGGTGCTGGAAATCAGTCCGGCCCATACGATCCGCTGGATGCGCGATGTGAACGGCAACAGCATCGCGAAGGTCGACTTCACGCAGCAGACGTCGCAGATCTCGTTTTACAGCGAAGTGGTGCTGAATCAATACGACGTGAATCCGCTCGATTTTATCCTCGAGGAAAGCGCGGTCAATTATCCCTTCGTTTACGATCCCGACAGCCTGCCGGAACTGACGGCATTCATGGCGCTGCTCTATCCGAGGGACGCCGCCATTTTGCGGGAATGGCTGGGCCAGTTTTGGAAGCCGGGAGAGAATATCCAGACGATCGCGCTGCTTCAGAACGTGAACACGCACATCAACAGGACGTTTCAGTACCAGCGGCGCGATGAACCGGGCGTGCAGACGCCGGCGGAGACGTTGAGAAAAAACAGCGGCTCCTGCCGCGATTTCGCCACGCTGCTGCTCGAAGCGTGCCGTTGCTGGGGCCTGGCCGCGCGGTTCGCCAGCGGTTACATGCAATGCGAGGCGACGGAGGCCGGAGGCGCGTCGACCCATGCGTGGACGGAGGTTTATCTGCCGGGCGCGGGTTGGAAGGGTTTCGATCCGACGTCAGGGATCATGACGGGCGCGCAACACGTCACGGTGGCGGTGTCGCGCAATCCCGAAAATGCCGCGCCGATCGCCGGGTCGTTTTCCGGGCCGTCAAACGCGTTTCAAGGCATTCAGGTCAGTGTAAGCGTGGTGCAGATCGACCGGCCCCTTCCGCCCGCCGCGCCGATGCCCGCTTCAAATCCTCCCTTGCAAAATCAACGGCAATCTCCGCCCAACCTGGGCCGACCCGTGCAGCAGGTGCAGCAAATGGCGCAACAGGTCCCGGCCCCGGGCGCGCCGGCCATGGACATGGTCATTCGTCCAACGGGGCCTCTACCGCCTGCGCCCGCGCCGAATTCGATCCCACGATGAATCGGCGAATCTCATCCGTTGCCGGGTTGTCATCCCGTCGGGGACGTTCTAGCATAACGTGACGTTTTGCAGGCGGATGAGGGCTGGGCTTGAATTGAATTTCTTTAAGGACAAAAACCTGTGACCAACGATTTTGATTCCGCGCGTTTTTCGCGAATGCTGAGATCGGCCATTCTCTGGCCGGTCGGCATTATTTTTCTGACGGCGCTTCTGTTGCTCCCGCTGATCTACGAGCTGTTTCAGGTGGTCAAGTGGTCGGACCATTCCTACCAGGTGCTCGCGGAAACGCGGACATGCGAAAACCTGGTCCTGAGCACCCAGAACGACGTCCGGGGCTATCTCCTGACGGGAGACCCTGTTTTTGTGAATTCGTACGACGCGAGCCGCACGCAGAGCGACGAGGCGTTCGGACGGCTGAAAGCTTTGGTGCAGGACAATTCGGAGCAGTCGATCCGCGCGGATGATCTCCATCAGGCGGCCAAGACGTGGTTCGAAAACGCCAAGACCCTCATTTCCCACCGCGCGCAAAACATTCCGGTGAATGGAGATTGGGTAAAGATGAGCAAAAGCCTGCTGGACGACCTCCGTGCGAAATTCGACAAGTTTGCCGATGTGGAGGAGGACCTGCGCGACGCGCGGCATTACCGGCTGCAGAAAATGAAGCAGGCCCTGGCCTATGCGGGCGGGGGGCTGGTGATTCTTCTTTCGCTGACCGTGGCACACCTGGTGAGGAAACGGATGATGGAGCTCGATGCGAGCTATCGCGCGGCGTTGGACGCCATCGAGCATCGCCGGGCCGCGCTGGCGCGGTCGGAAGCCGATCTCGAAGAGCAAAAGGAACGGCTGCGGGTGACGCTCACCTCGATCGGCGACGGGGTGATCGTCACCGATCCGTCAGGCCGCATCCTGCTGATGAACCACGAATCCGAGCGGCTGACGGGCTGGCCCTACGTCGAGGCAATGCATCAATCGCTCTCGACGGTGTTTCGCATTATCAATCAAAAGACGCGTCTCGCCGAAGAGGACCTTCTGGGCAAAATCGTGCAGAAAAAAAAGGTGCTCGGACTGGCCAATGAGACCCTTCTGCTTTCGCGCAGCGGCGAGGAATGGCCGATTGAGGACAGCGCGGCGCCGATCTGCGACGCAACGGGAAACATCCTGGGCGTCGTGGTCGTGTTCCATGTACCCAGGTTCCTATCAAATCAGGGGTCGCCGGAAAAAACCGTCACCGAAAAAGGTCCAGAAAGCGGTCGATGATGTTTTTGCCGGACGGCGCGCGGCCGTTGTCCTCCGTCGTGGATGAACCGGGCTCCTGATCGAGCAGGGCACGCTGCTGCGACGTGAGGTAGTAACGCTCGCCATGGCTGAAGAATCCGCCGCCGGCGTCGACTTCCGTCAGTCCGTTGGGAATGGGGAAATCCTCCATCGTATAGGAGTCCTTGACCTGCTTCATGACGCCGGCCCAGACGGGCAACGCGACCGCCGCGCCGTAACCTCCCGGCATGATTTCCCTCGGCTTGTCGTACCCGATCCAGACGCCGGCGACGAGGTGGGAGGTGAATCCCTCGAAGAGCGCGTCCTTGTAGTCGTTGGTGGTGCCCGTTTTGCCGGCGGCGGGGTCGTTGAATCCAAATTCCTCGCGGACGGGCGCGCCGGTCCCGAAATCGAGGACGTTTTGCATCATGCCGGTGACCTGCCGGGCGACTTGCTGGGTGAAGACGCGGTGGCCTTCGGGTTTGTACTGATAGATGACCTGATCGTTCTCGTCCCTGACCTGCACCACGATGTGCTGCCGCACCCAGGAGCCCTGGTTGGCGAAGACGGCATAGATGCCGGTCAGCTCGTTGAGGCTGATGTCGCACGCGCCGAGGTAACTCGAGGGATAAGGCGGGATGTCAGTGGTGACGCCGCATTGATGCGCGTAGGAATTGAACAGGTCGGGGCCAATGATGATCCCCATGCGCACGGCGGCGGGGTCGTCGGAACGGACGAGCGCGTCGTTGATGCGGATGTAGTCGGGTGAATCGCCCGCGGGCAGAACGCCGTTCCGGGCCTTGGTCAGATCGAACTTCGAGGCGTCGATGGGGCTGGCGGGACAATATTTTTTCTCGGCGAACGCGGTGGCGTAAATCAGCGGCTTGAGGGTGGAACCGACCTGGCGCCGGGCCTGCATGGCGCGGTTGTACTGGCTCAACGTAAAGTCGCGCGAACCGACGACGGCCCGGATCCCGCCGGTCGCGGGGTCCATGGCGAAAAAGGCGCCTTCGAGGACGTTCTCATCGGGCAGACCGGTGTCGGGGTCGCCGTAACCGTGGGGATGCGTCTCGCCCTTTTCCTTTTCGATTTCGAGGATGCGGGCCGCAAGCGCGGTTTCGGCGATGCCCTGGAGATGGGCGTCGACGGTCGTGAAAATCTTGAGCCCGCCCTCCCGGATGGTGGTGGGATCGAGCATCGTCTCGAGCTGGCGGCGGACCTCGCTCGTGGCGAAACCACCGCCGAAATCGGGACGGGGCCGGAGGGAAAGCGGCGCTTTTTGCGCCTTGTCGGCGTCGGCCTGGGTGATGTAGCCGGCCTTCACCATGCGGGTCAGCGCGCGGTCCCGGGCGGCCTTGGCGGCGGCGATGTCCTTCCACGGGGAGGAGGCGTTGGGACTCGAAATCATCCCCGCCAACAGGGCGCACTGGGCGAGGTTGAGCTTGTCGGCCGGAATACCGAAGAAGGCGTAGGCCGTCGTCTCCGCGCCGTAGAGGCCCTGGCCGAAATAGATGCGATCGAGGTAATAACGGAGGATCTGCTGCTTCGAGTAGGCGAGTTCGATCCGATGCGCGAGGAAGATTTCGAGGAGCTTGCGGTCGTAGGTGCGCTGGAGCTGCCCGATGCTGTTGCGCGCCAGTTGCTGGGTGATCGTGCTGCCGCCCTGGCGCGCGCCGCGATGGACGAGATTCGAGACGGCCGCGCGCGCCATCCCGAGCACGTCGATGGCGCCATGGTCGTAAAAGCGGTGGTCCTCCGTCGCCACGACCGCTTCACCGAGAAGTTTCGGCACCGGCTGATCGGTCGGAAGCGCGATGCGGTTTTCGTCGAAGAACCGGCTGAAAGCGTGGCCGTTGCAATCGTAAAGAATCGAGGCCTTGGGCATCTCCCTGACCACATCGATGCTGATGAAGCCGGCGCGCATGCTGTAGTAGGCGTAGACGAGCGTGACGAACGAGATGACGGCGATGAGCGCGCCCGCCAGTAGCCAGACGAGAATATTTTTCCGGGCCCTTTTCCGGCGCGAACGCCTGGGACGGGCCGGAAGCCCCGGTTTATAGTCGCTCATGAAAAAACCTCACGCGGTCGAAAGGAGCCGCTGAACTTCATTACGATGCTTCGTTGATCACCGTCTTGGAACGGGCGGTATCGGGAGGCCGTGAAGATTTCTCCTCATTCTCCCGGAGTTGTTGGGCCTTGAAACGGGCATCCAAAAGGAGGCGATGAATGAGATACCCGACGATGAGCAGGTTGCCGATGACAGCCGCATATTTCCACCAGGTGACCTTGAGGAAAAGTTCGTAGACTTCGAGGGGCAGGAGAGAACCCGTCACGATCACGACGAGATATTCCGCCCAGTGTTTGCGCAGGTACAACCCGATGCCTTCCGCGGCGAACAAGGCGGCGTAAAAGAAGGCGGCGTAACCCAGCAAAAGGAGCCGGTGCGACGTGAGAGCGTCCGCCTTGTCGAGCAGCCAGTAGATGACCCGGTTTTCGGGATTAAGATGATACGGAATAATAATATGCGCGTTCAGAAAGTCGACGACGTTATGGCCGCGAAGTCGCAGAAGCCCAAATCCGACCCCGATGAAGAAGAGGGCGTGGAGCAGCTTGTAAACGGCGATGACCCGGAGAACGAAATCCTCCCAGGGGGCGACTCGGGGTGTGGGTGCAGACATGGATAGCTTTTGGACGCTGGGAGAGTCTACAAAGTTCGATGAAAAATTACACCAATGTTTATCTCTTAATAAATGATCTGACGATAGATGCGATCATTATGCACCTGATCGTTGGGAAAACTCGATCATTCTTTACAAAAAGAATCAGGACGGTGCCGGGGATCGGTAACAAACATAACTGTAAATCATCGAACCGAAAGAAACCAACAGAATGAATCCGGTGAAAAGCAACACGGCCCAAGTCGAAGGCAAAAGAACGCATGGCGGCATCAGCGCCAGCGACCCGATGAGAAAGATTCGTCCAAACAAACGGTGGGTGCGCATCCAAACCTCGGGCGACTTGAGCGTCCAGGGCGTGCGGATGCCGACAAAGCGGTTGGGCCTGAGCTTGGGCAGGTAGTTTCCCATCACGGCAAACAAAGCGAGCATCCCAAGAGTGACCACCCGAAGCACGTCCAATTTCCAGCCCAGCGCGACGGCATCGATGAGGAGCGCCATGGAGGTCATGAAAATGCCGGTGGCGAGGCCAAGGGTTTTTGTGACGCGCTTCAGGCTGGCCCGCGTTTCCGAGCCGTAACCCCTCAGACGCGAATCGAACTGGTGTATGAAAGCAAACAGCAGGGCCAGGCCGACATTGGTCACTGGCAGAAGAAACAGCCCCCACTCTTTGTCGGCCCAGCCGTTGGGTTTGCCGTTCAACCCCCAATGGATGGCCACGCGCGGCGGAAATTTATCCCATAACGGAACGAGGACCAGAAAGGGAACGGCGAGCAGGACCAGTTGCGGCCACTCGCTTTTTAGCATGTCTTTGAGTTTCATAAGCAGAACGGCGCCCGGCCGCCATGAGGCCCGTGAGCCAGGCGAGCGTCTCGTCGAGAACGGAAGTGTTGAGCGTGTAATGGACGAACTGGCCGCGTTTCTCCGAAACGACCAGATCGGCCTGACGCAGCAAATCGAGATGGTAGGAAATACTGGGCGGGCTCATGACAAAATGTCTGCCGATTTCGCCGACGGTCAGGTCCCGTTCCCGCAGCAGCTCCAGCATGCGGCGGCGCGTCGGGTCATCAAGGGCGCGAAAAAGCTTTGTCATAATAATTAGATAATTATCTAATTATAGGAATAGACAAGAAAAAAAAGAAAGCCCTGCCCGTTCGCCGCGCGCGTCAAGATGTGCATTAATAGGATTATGGCTTCGCTCAACCCGACAACGGAAAAGTCCGAGTGGCTCGAAGCGGACGGCCTCGGCGGTTTTGCGAGCGGAACGGTTTCGGGGGTTCGGACGCGGCGCTATCACGCGCTGCTGCTCGCGGCGACGTCGCCTCCCGCCGGCCGCATGGCGCTCGTCAACGGCTTCGACGCGGAGATCGAAACGGAGGCGGGCCGCTTCGCGCTGACGACGCAACGCTATGCGCCCGGAGTCGATTCCCCCGACGGCGTCACCCGTCTCGAAAGTTTCAACGTTGAACCGTGGCCCCAATGGACCTGCGCCGTTCCCGGCGGAAGGATCGTCCACGAACTTTTTGTTCCGCGCGACAGGGCCGCCGTCGTCCTGCGCTGGCGCCGGGAGGGCGGCGCCGGGACGCCGTTGCGTCTTCACGTGCGGCCTTTTTTCTCGGGCCGTGATTTTCACGCCACGCATCACGAGAACCCGGCGTTTCGATTCGCGCCGGAAAGCACGCCCGAAGGCGAGCGCTGGCATTTTTACGACGGCGTGCCCGCAGTCGCCGCCCGCGGCAACGGCGCGTATCATCATGAACCGTGCTGGTACCGGAATTTTCTCTACAACGAGGAACTCGCCCGCGGGCTCGACGCCGTGGAAGACCTGGCCGCGCCGGGCCGTTACGAATTCGACCTCGCCGCCGGACCCGCCGTCCTGATTTTTTCCGCGGAAGGTTTGGGACGTCCGCTCCCGGCGTCGCCATCACCGGCCGGGCTGGCCGAAGAGCTGGCCCGGGACGAGCGGGCGCGGCGCACGGCTTTCGCCGACCCGCACCTGCGCGCGGCGGACGCCTATCTGGTCGCGCGCGGCTCCGGCAAGACGATCATCGCCGGTTACCCGTGGTTCGGCGATTGGGGCCGCGACACGTTCATCGCAATGCGCGGCCTGTGCCTGGCGACGGGCAGGCTGGCCGAGGCGCGGGACATCCTGACGGCGTGGGCCGGGACGGTTTCCCAGGGAATGTTGCCGAACCGCTTTCCCGACCGGGGCGATGAACCCGAATATAATTCGGTCGATTCGTCGCTTTGGTACGTCATCGTCGTCCACGAATTTCTCGACGCCGCGGGCGACGACCCGGCTCTCAACGCGGATGAAAAAATTCTTCTCGCGACGGTCGAGACGATTCTCACCGCGTATCTCCGCGGAACCCGGTACGGCATTTGCGGCGATTCCGACGGCCTCCTGGCCTGCGGCGTTCCGGGCGTGCAACTGACCTGGATGGACGCCAAGATCGACGGCGTGCCGGTGACGCCGCGGATCGGCAAGCCGGTCGAGGTGCAGGCGCTGTGGCTGAACGCGCTCGGCCTGACGGGCCGCCGCGATCCGCAATGGCGGCCCCTTTTCGAGCGGGGCCGCGCTTCCTTTCAGCGTCTTTTCTGGAACGAGGCGCGGGACTGTCTCTATGACGTCGTCGATGTCGACCATCAGCCGGGCCGGGTCGACGACCGGGTGCGGCCCAATCAGCTCCTTGCCGTGGGCGGCCTGCCGCTGGCGTTGATCGAGGGCGAACGCGCCGAGCGGGCGCTCCGGGTGGTGGAAGAGCGGCTCTGGACCCCGATGGGACCGCGTTCGCTTGCGCCGGACGAAAAAGATTATGCGCCCCGTTACAGCGGTTCGATCCCGGAACGCGACGGCGCCTATCACCAGGGCACCGTTTGGCCCTGGCTGGCGGGGCCGTTCGTCGAGGCCTGGGTGCGCGCGCATGGCGGAACGGCGGAAGCGAAGGCGAAAGCCCGCGAATTATTTCTCGCGCCTCAACTCTCCCGGCCCGACCTGCCCGGCTTGAATCATGTCCCAGAGATCGCCGATGCCGAACCGCCCCACACCGCGCGGGGCTGCCCTTTTCAGGCCTGGTCGCTGGGCGAAGTCTTGCGGCTGGAACGCGCGGTACTTTAACGGCGGCGCCTTCACCTTGTCGCAACCGCCATCTACAAAAAATTACAATTCTCTCGCATGAAACATTGCGGCCGGATCGGTTGAATTGACGCGAAAGAATTTTCCTTTTTCGTAACCGCAAAGCTTTCCGAAACGTCTGGGATGCGTACATTACGGTAGCGCATGAGAATCGTCATCACCTCGGGTCCCAGTTATGAACCGCTCGATAAAGTGCGGCGCCTGAGCAATTTTTCGACCGGCGAACTCGGCACGCTCCTGGCCGAAGGCGTTGCGGAGGCCGGCCATTCCGTGGTTTGTTTTCGCGGGGTCGCCTCGACGTTCCCCTCCCCGCTGTGGCCTGTGGAAGTGATTCCGTTCACCACCAACGACGATCTCGCCGCGGGCCTGCAGGCCCTCCCCGCGCGCGAGGAGGCCGGCATCGTCTTTCACGCGGCGGCGCTGTGCGATTTTCGGATCGGGGAAATAACCGATGAAAACGGCGGTCCCCTTCACGGCGACAAAATATCGAGCCGCGCGGGCGCACTGAAACTGACGCTGGAACCGGCTCCCAAGCTGATCACTTCGTTGCGCGGCATGTTCCCCGCCTCGATTCTCGTCGGATGGAAATACGAGCTCGACGGCACGACCGACCAGGTCCTCGCCAAGGGCCGCCGGCAGATGGACGATTGCCTGACCGACGCCTGCGTGCTCAACGGCGCCGCCTACGGCTCCGGTTTCGGCTTCATTTCCCGCTCGGGCGAACAGGCCCACCTCCCCGACAAGGCGGCGTTGTGCCGCTTCCTCATCGAATGGGCCGAGCGGACCCCGACGGCCCTCGCCGAGCCGCGCGCGCCGAGTTTTCACGCGCTTTCGAGCTTCACCTCCCTTTCACCCTTCATCTAGGTAGGGACGGCAGTCCCTTGCCGTCCGATTATTTGTGGGACGCGAAGGGACTCGCGTCCCTACCCTAAACGACGGGGAATAAACACCCCCGCCCAAGCGTCTTACACCCGGAGAAATCGAGAGCGTGCCCCCGCCGAAAAAAAGATGGCGGAACGCCGAAATAGCCCGATGATTCCGCGTGTGATTCGCCCCGCAGCGGAATGTCGATGCCGATAACGGCCTGATGCCATGCACCCTCCCGATTTCGAAGAAATTGTCGACCGCTTTTATCCGATGCTCTACCGCTTTGCCCTCAGCCTCGCCCGCAACGAAGCGGACGCCTCCGACCTGACCCAGCAGACTTTTTCCATCTGGGCCACGAAGGGCCATTTCTTGCGGGACGGCTCGAAGGCGAAATCGTGGCTCTTCACCACGCTCTACCGCGAATTCATCTCCAGCCGACGCCGCGAAATGCGCTGGCAAAAAGAGGATCTTTCCGAAGTCGAAAACGAATTGCCCTGCGCGATGCCGGAATCGGTCGACCACCTCGAATCGACCCATGTCATGGAGGCGCTTCAATCGATCGACGAAACCTTCCGCACGCCGCTGGCCCTCTTTTACCTCCAGGAACATTCGTATGAGGAAATCGCGCAGATCCTCGAAATTCCCATCGGCACCGTGATGTCGCGCCTTTCGCGGGGAAAACAAAAATTGCAGCAGGCCTTCCTCAAGCGCGAAGGGCCGGCCGACACCACCCTCATCCGCATGCCCATGCGCAAAGAACCGGGAGGGCGCTCGCATGGATAAACAGGAAGCCAAACAGGTGCTCCAGGCGCTCCGCCCGGACGATCTCCGCACCGGCAAGCCCGTCGTGGTCGAGGCGCTGGCGCTCGTCGAGGGCGATCCCGAACTCAAGGCGTGGTGGAAGGCCCAGCAGGCCTTCGATCTCCGCGTCGCGGCGAAACTAAAGGAAATCCCGCTCCCGGACAACCTGCGCGCCACCATCATGGCCGGGCGCAAGATCGAGCGGTTCAGGCCGCAGCCCCGCCTCTCCTTCTGGCTCGCGGCGGCGGCGGCCGTGGCGATCCTTTGCGTTGCCGGGACTCTCATGCGGAGTTCCGCCTACGGCCCCATCGCCCAGACCGACTATGCGGACGCCGTTCTTCCCCGGCTCAATCATGACGCCCCCGACTTGGCGATGACCTCGGCCGACCACGACAAAATCGCGGCCTGGCTGAAAGAACAGAACGCCCCGATGGGGACGTTGCCGGCCAAAATGACGGCTCTTTCGACCATCGGCTGCCAGAAATTCCTCGTGCATGGGCACACCGTCTCGTTGATCTGCTTTGCCATCCAAGGCGGCGGCATCGCCCATCTTTTCATCGTCGATGAGGAGGCGCTGTCCGATCCGCCGGAGGTCAACTCGCCCGAGTTCCATCAGGTCGAGAACTGGTCCACAGCGGCGTGGTCCGACGGCCGGATGAGTTACCTGCTGGCGACCCAGGCCGGCCCCGACACGCTCAGGCAACTGCTTTGATTTCCAGCGCCGGGGTCCTGCGGACGGCGGTATTCTTTTGCCTCATCGTCTCCGCGATGCTGACCGTGCTGATGGCGCAGCCGGCCTGCGCAATCGCCTCCTTGACCCGCTGCTCGTGCATGATGAAGCGGTCGCGCTTGTAAAGAAGGTAGTCGTTCCGATTCGCCGCCGGCGTCAGGTTGATCGTGGCGAGATTCGCCCCGGCCCGCAGCGCGCGCGCATAACCGCCCTCGCTGACCAGGTTCAGCGCGCTGATCGCGGGAATGATGTAGGAGGGATTGCGCAGCCGCAGCCGCGCGATGCAACGGATCGTCGATTCAAAATCGCCCGCCGGTTGACCGGCGAAAGGCGTCTGCTCGCCCGCGATGAACGGGCTGACGCTCGCTCCCGCCAGCGGCAACTGGCCGAGCAATTCGAGCGTCTCCTCCACATGCTCCGGGGTCTGCCCCGGCAGGCCGAGGATGAACCCGGAGGAAACCGACCAGCCGCTCGCAGCCAGGTGGCGAATCGCGGCGAGGCGCCCGTCGAAGGTGCCCGGCGCGCGAACCTCGCGGTAATGGTCGCGGTTGCCCGTCTCGAGCTTGATGATGTAGTAGGAGGCGCCGGCTTGCCGCAATTCGTCGTAGAGCTTGTGGTCGAGCGTCCCGAGGCAGACGCTGACGCCCAGGTGCGGCTTCTCTTTTCGGATCGTCTCGATCAGCGGCAGGACGATCTCCCGGTCGCCCACGGTGTCCTCGCCGGTCTGGATGTTGAGATCGGTCACGACCTCGGGCAATCCATGCCGGACGAGTTCGCGCAACGATTCCAATTCGACCCGGAATCGCTTCAGGTCGCGGTTGTCTCGGCGCATCCCGCAGTAATGGCAGTTTTGGCGGCAATAATTGGAGACCTCGATCACACCCCGGACAAAAATTCGGCGGCCGAACACCTCGTCCCTCAACGCGCCGGCGCGCTGCTCGAGAACGGGATCCTCGTGCCCGGTCGAGGAAAATCGGGAAACGGAAGGGGGCAATGCCGTCATGGCGTTCCCTTTCCGCTCCAAGATGCAAAATAATGCGATGTCACCCTGTTCCCCTTGTTCTTGAAAAGATCGGTTTTCTCCACATTCTTGTCAACGGCTTCCGGCGGGCTCTTCCGCTCTTGCTGGTTTGATTTCATCGTTAAATTTGACGCGCGGTCCCCACCATATCTTTCCGCTCCATGCCACCGGCCAGGGCAGCCAGCAGAGAAACCATAGGAGAATCCGCCAAAGACTCCAGATTTCCATGCTAAGCAAATTCCCTAATTTCAGGCGGCAACCGGCCTTGCGACAAATCGCCGCCGCGAAAAAGACCTCAGCTTGAATCATGCCCAACAGGCCGAGCCAGGCAAAAAAGTGGAAGGGATGAAGCGCCACCGCCACCAGCCAGCCCAGCACCGGCAGGATCACGATCCGGGCGAAGGAACCGATCGGGCGATTCCACCGGATCGTTTTCGCCCACCGGAAATCATGCAGCAACGCGTCCCTCCAGGTCGGGGCCCCGGCGACGGTCGCCACGGCGGTCGTCCCGATCCGCACGGGCCGTAGCTTTTGCCCGAGGAAAAAATCGTCGGCCAGCCATGTCCCGATTTCGTCCCAATCGACCCGCCGCACAAAGTCGTCCCGCTGAAAAAGCATCGCCGCGCCCAGCCCGAAATCGACCGGCCCGAATTTGCGCAGCAGGAGCACGCCGGGATAAAACTCGACATTGACAAAAAGCGCTTCGAGCAGCGCGGGCGGCGACGGAATATCGCGGACCACATAGGGGAAGGTCATCATCGCCGCGCCGCTCCGCGCGTACTCAAGCCGCGCCGACTCCAAAAACCCCGCCGGGGCGACGATATCGGCGTCGCTCCACAGCCACAGCTCGCCTTCGGCGTGCGGCGCCAGGATTTTTTGCCACGCGATTTTGGGATTCGCCGCATCATCCGGCCGGCAGCGGAAGACGACCTTGATCTTCGCGCGGGGATGTTCCGCCTGCAGCCGGTCCAGTAATGGCGTGGTCATCTCGCGGTCGGCTTCGTGAACGCCCACCAGCAATTCGCTCTCCGAGTCGATCTGGGCCGCGAACGATTCCAACCCGGCCGACACCGCCTCGATCCCGATCGCGCCCAGGGGAGGCAGCGGCTTGAAGACGGTGAGCGTTTGCCGCTCCGCCGCATCCGGCGCCGCGCCACCCTTGCGCCGGTCGGCCGCCACGAGGCGCCATGCAAGCGCCCACCAGACCAGTCCCACGCAGGACCAAAGAACCAATACAAGTTTACTGAACATGCGATTCCACTACCGGTGCAGCGGCCGCCGCCGGCTCGACTTCCGTCTCATGACGAAACCAGGCTACGGCTTCAGCAATGCTTTTATGGATCGAAGAAGCCGGCTTCCATCCCAATTCGTTCCCCGCCCGGGCGTTGCTGAAGAACTGCATCCGATCCGACTGGAGGGCCGTCTCCAGGCAGACGCGCGCGCTCATGCTGCGGGGATTGAGCAAGTCGAACGCCTCGCCTCCAAAGCCGATCAGGCGAATCAACGCGTTCGGCAGGCACAGCCGGGGCGCGGGCAATCCCGTCTGACCCGCCAAAAGATCGAGGAATTCCTTGAGCCAGAGATTCTCGCCGCTCAAAAGATACCGCTCGCCGGCCCGCCCCGATTCGGCTGCGAGTTGCAGGCCCCGGCTCAGATCGCCAACATCGATAAAATTGAGCCCCGTCCGGCAATAGAAGGGAAATCGCCGCCGGAGAAAATCGCGGATGATCTGCCCCGTCGGCGTGGGGATCTCGTCCCCCGGGCCGATGGGACAGGTCGTGCTGGCAATGACGACCGGCAATCCCCGCCGCGCCCAGGAAAGGACCCGCCCCTCGGCGTGCCATTTGGACGACTTATAGGAAGAAAAACAGGGCGTTTTCGCTGGAAAATCATTTTCGTCGAGAAGAGATGCGGCCGGATCGACCGGGTCGACAAGGCCGCTTTTTCTGAGCACGCCGCCCGAACTGAGGTGGACCACCTTGTCCACGCCCGCCGCCGCCGCACTGCGCAGGAGATTTTCCGTCCCCTCCACATTGGTCCGCCAAAGTTCGCGGCGATGGCGCAGGCCGAACCGGTAGAGCCCGGCGATGTGGTGGATCGTCCCGACGCCCCGGCAGGCCGCCTCGAGCGACGCCGTGTCGCGCACGTCGCCGACGACCGCTTCCACGTGATCGCCGAAAAGCTCATCGGCTTTCTCCCGGCTTCGCGCCAGGACGCGCACGCGGTCCCCGCGCGCAACCAGATCGCGGGTCAGCCGCCGGCCGATAAATCCGGTCGCGCCGGTAATGAGGATTTGCGAGGGCATGGAAATGCGGCAGAGTATCGGACAACATCGCCATGGCCAAGGAGGTTATTTTTGTCGCCGACGACTTCGGAATGAATAGTGAAATCAACGACGCTATTCTTCACGCTCATCTTTCAGGCCATTTAACCGGCGCGGCCCTCATGATGGCCCAGCCCGCAACCGCCGCCGCCGTCGAGATCGCCCGCGCCCATCCCACCCTCCAAATCGGCTGGCATCTCCATCTCAACGACTCCGTTCCCGCCACCACCGGCCGCTGGCCCTGGGGCGTTTCCCCCGCGCGGGCCGGTTTCGCCATCGGCCTCTCCCGCGCCGGCTGCGAACTCATGCGCCGCGAAGTCGCGCGACAGTGGGAGCTTTTCCAGGCCACCGGCCTCGAATGCCGCTTCATCAATTCCCACCACCATCTCCACGCGCATCCCTTTGTCTATCGCGCCGTGCTTGACACCGTTGGGCCGCAATTCCAGGGATGGATTCGCCTCGGCAAGCCCCGCGCCTTTCGCTCCACGGCGCTCTCCCTGCTTTGGTCCGCGCTGGGCTGGACCTACCTCGACAGACGACGGAGATTGTCAGCCTGGCGCGCGACCGATACCCTCTGGGGCCTCGATCGGATTTTCCACATGAACGCCCCCGAGGTCGAAGCCGCTCTCGCCACGCTGCCGGGCGGCTTTCACGAATTCCTGTTCCATCCCCGCACCCGCTCGTGCCCCGACACCCTATGCCTCATCGAATTAAAATCGCTCTCCTGATTTCGCTCCTGCCCCTCACCGCGCTTTCGGCTTACGAACCGCCCGCCACGCCCGCGCCTCGCCCGTTCCGGTACGACACCGACACCTTTGCCTTCGCGAACGAAACGGTCTGGAATTACGTCAACGGCTCCGTCGAGCCCGAGTCGTCCCGTCCCCAGGCCAAAAAACGCGACTACACCCGCCGCTGTTTCGTCGTGACCCGCGCCGCCGTCCAATTCTGGAAATTCGCCCGTTTTGATCCCGGCACCCCGCCGCTTTCGCGCGAAAAACTCGCCGCCCGCATCCGCGAAGTGACGGAGCGCTCCGTCTGGCTTCCGGCGCTTCCCCCCGCGCGGCGGATCGTTTTTCCCGGCTACGCCAATCTCCGCGAAATCAGCACCGCCGACCCCGGCGTCTTCCAGGCGAACATCGGCCTCGGCTGGCCCGTCTACTTTCGCGCCGGCAACATGCCGATCATCGCGCCCGTCTATCGCGAAACCGAGGCGCGCCTCAACGATGAAATTTTCCGCGATCTCCAGATGCACTGGCCCACCATCGTCTGGCTCTACAATTTCCCGAGCCTCAACATCAACCACGTCGTCGTCGTCGTCGCCGGAGAGCGCGACCACGGCAAATTCCATTACCAGGTCTACGACCCGAACTACACCGGCTCGCCCAAAAAGCTCGACTACGACGCAAACACCCGGACCTTCTCCTACCAGCCCACCTTTTATTTCAAGGGCGGCACAGTCGAGGCCCGCGCCATTTATCGCGGCGTTCTTCAGTAAAATATGAGCCGCAACGTCGTCATCACCGGCATGGGCGCGGTCACGCCGCTCGGCGAAGACTTCCCCGACTCGTGGAACGCCCTCATCGCGGGCCGCGACGCCGCCTCGCCCCTCGCCCTATTCGACACTGCCGGCTGCCGCTGCCATCACGCCGCAAGCGCCGCTCTCCCTCCGCTTTCCGATTTTTCCGCCAAGGCGACCCGCCGCCTCGCCCGCGCTTCGCGCCTCGCCATCCCCGCCGCCCGCGAAGCCCTCGCCTCCGCCGGACTGCTCGACGCCGGGGGCCGCAGCACGCTCCGCGATCTCACTTTTTCCGTCGCCACCACGGCGGGCGGCATGACCTTCGGCGAAACTTTTCTCCGAGGCGTCCTCGCCCGCGACCGCGCCCATCTTCTCAGCCAGGTCTCCCGCTATCTGCCGCAACAGCAAATCCTCGACGTCCAGCAGGCCCTCGGCTTTGCCGGGCACTCGGTCATCATCGCCAACGCCTGCGCCAGCGGAGCCAACGCCATCGGCCACGCCGCCGACCTCATTTCCACCGGCGCGGCCGACTGCGTCCTCGCGGGCGGCTTCGAGGCGCTGACCGAACTCGTCTTCGTCGGCTTCGACTGCCTCCAGGCCACGAGCACGGACCGCTGCCGCCCCTTCGATCTCAACCGCTCCGGCCTCCTCCTTGGCGAGGCCGCCGCGTTCCTCGTCCTCGAATCGGGGGAACACGCCCAACGCCGCGGCGCCGCGCCCATTTGCCAACTGACCGGTTACGGCCACACCACCGATTTCTTTCATCTCACGCAACCCGGCCCCGACGGCGCGGCGTTGATCGAAGTCATGCGCGCCGCCGCGACCCAGGCCGGAATCGCTCCCGCGCAAATCGGCTACCTCAACGCGCACGGCACCGCGACTCCCGCCAACGACGGCGTCGAAGCAAAGGCCCATCTCGCATTTTTCGGCGACGCCATCGGATCGACCCGCATCAGCTCGACCAAGGCGGCCATCGGCCACACGCTTGGCGCCGCCGGGGCCGTCGAGGCGCTCTTCGCCATCGAGGCGCTGCGGACAGGGCGTCTTCCGCCGCAGCTCAATCTCGAAACGCCGATCCCCGAAATCGCCCCGGCGCTGGTCGGCGGCAAGGAATCATCGCGCGGCATGGAGCACGTCATGAGCGTCAACCTCGGCTTCGGCGGCTCGAACGCGGCGCTCGTTTTTTCCAGGGATTCCTCGCCATGAAACTCGATCTCGCCGTCATCGGGCGGGGCGCGGTCAGCCCGGCGGGCGTCGGAATCGATGCCCTTCTCCATCGCGAACCGACTCCCGTTGAAGTGGACGCCCCCGGCGAGCCGGGCAGGCCGTGGCCGGTCCTGCGCGTCGACCTGAACGATCCCGCCTTCGCCCGCTGGCAGCGCGAACCCCGCCTCCGCCGCGCCAGTTCCATGACGTTCTTCCTCGTCGAAGCGGCGGAACAGGCGCTGGCGGGCGTCAGCCCCGCCGACCGCGCGGAGACCGGCCTCATCGTCGCCTTTTCCGCCGGCTGCGTCGGCTACAGCCGCCGCTTTTTCGAGGACATCGTCACGCGGGGACAAAGAAGCGCCAGCCCCGCGCTCTTTCCCGAAACGGTTTTCAATTCCCCCGTCAGCCACATCGCGTCCGTCCTCGGCCTCAACGGCGCGGCCTACGCGCTCGTCGGCGACGAAACCGCCTGGGTCGCCGCGCTCCGGACAGCCTCGGTTTGGCTGCGGCGCGGACGTGTCGCGCGGGTCCTCGTCCTCGGCGCGGAAGAATTCGATCCCCTCGTCCTCGACGCCTACCGCAGCGCGCGCTGGCTTCGCCGCCAAAACCCGGCCAACGGGTTTCTCGCCTCCGAAGGCGCGGCCGGTATTCTTGTCCGCACCGCCGTACCGGAGGATGCGCAAATCATCGCGACCGCGCGCGACGGGTTGATTTATCGCACCAAAAAGGAAGCCTCCGCCGCCGCGGAACGTCTCCTCGCCGAATGCGATCCCGCGTTGCCCTGCTACCGGAGCGCGCGGCGCAACTGGCTCGGCGCCCTCGAAGAAAAGACGACCGAAAACCGAACCGTGGTTCCTCTTGGCAACCAGCCTTATCTCGGCGAGGCCTTCACCGCCTCTGCCGCGTGGCACACCCTGCGCGCGCTCGCCTGCCTCGACCACCAGCTCCCCCGCATTCTCCTGCCCGTCTGGGGGCTCAATCATCAACTTGGCTTGTTCGAATTGGAAACGCCGAAAACTCAAAGCGACCCGTAAGAGAAATCTTTTTCAGTTCCTTTTTTGCAATCTTTGTGTTCTTTTGCAGCTAAGTTTTTTTATGACCGAAATCACCCTCGACGACGTCCGAAAACTTTTGGTCGACAATTGCATGCTCCGCGTCCCGCCCGGGGAAATCGAATCGGAGACGCTCCTCTTCGGCCCCGGCAGCCTCGGACTCGACTCGATCGACGCGCTGCAACTCACCGTCGGCATCGAAAAGGCCTACGGCATCGCCATCGCCGATCCCGCCGTCGCCCGCGAAGCTTTCCACAGCGTGAAAACCTTGCAGCAATGGCTGGCCCGTCAACGGAACCAAACCAAGCCGGCGTGAGCCCCCACTCGGCGGGACTTTACCGCGCGGCGATGTTCGACGCCGGCGCGTGGCTGGCCCGGCGCCTGCCCCTCGGCCTCATCCGCGCCCTGGCGGGATGGGCCGGATCGCTCTACGCGCTCACCCATCCGAAGCGCGTCGCCATCGTCGAATCGAATCTCCGGCTGCTCGATGCGTCGCTGGACCGAAAATCGGCCCGGCGCGTCTATCGCGAATTCGGAAAAACGCTCGCCGACTATTTTTACATCGGCACCCGTCCGCCGGAACAGGCCATGAAGATCGTTACCCAAAGCGACGGCCTCGAACATTTTCGCGCCGCCCGTGAACTCGGCAAAGGCGCGCTCGTCGTCACGGCCCACTTCGGCCTCTTCGAGCTCGGCGGCCTGATGCTGGCGCAAATGGGAATCCCCTGCGCCGTCCTCACCTACCCCGAACCGAGCCGCGCCCTCACCGAATGGCGCGCCGCGTTCCGCCGCCGCTGGAATGCCGACACCATCGAAATCGGCGCCGACAACTTCGCCTTCCTCGAAATCGCCGGGCGCTTGCGCCGGGGCGAGTTCGTCGCCACCCTCATCGACCGCCCCCATCCCACCGACAACACGCCGGTTTCGTTGCCGAACGGCACCGCCTATTTTTCCGCGGGCATCCTTCTCCTTGCCGCGCATGGCGGCGTCCCCGTCATTCCCGCCACGATGTCGCGCCGGGCCGACGGCGCCTATCACTCCCGGATTTCCCCCCCTATCTTCATCGAGGAACGGGGCTCGCGCGCTGAAACCCTCCGGTTTTACAGCCGGCGGATTGCCGATACGCTTCTCCCCGCCCTATGCGCCCATCCCGGGCAATGGTACCAGTTCGTCCCGCTTGTGCCCCAGGCAAGGTAGCCGGCGCAGGCCCTGCGCCGGTGCTGCACCCGATTCCGTCCTTTTACCCTTTACCTTTTTCCTTTTACCTTTACGGCATGAGCCTCACTCCGCACGGCCCCGGCTTTTCCTTTCTTGACGCCTTCGAGGTCACCGTCCCGGGCCGCGAGGGACGCGGGCGCAAACGGCTCAATCCTCAACTGCCGTTTTTTGCCGATCATTTCCCGGGCCGTCCCCTCATGCCCGGCGTGCTCCTCATCGAATGCGCGGCGCAGGCGGCGGGGGCCTTGTGGGCCTCGACCCTCGCCGCGAACGCCCCGGCCCATTTCATTCTCGCGCAGGTGGTGCAGTTCAAAATCGAGCAGCCGGTGCTGCCTGGCAAAACCATCGAGACCGACGTCTCTCTCGAAAACACCCTCGGCCAACTCGCCCAGTTCGCCGTCACCCTTCGCGTCAATCAGGTCGAGGTCGCCCGGGGAAAACTGGTATTAAGTCAGGGTCAGGCCGGAGGCTGACACTCCCGTTTCAACGCCGCCAAATCAAGCTTCCCCCGCGCCGTGCGGGGCAGTTCCCGCGCGATGACATACGTTTTTGGGAGCTTCCACGCCGGCAGACGCGCCGCCAGCGCCCGTTCGATCTCCGCCCGCGAATGCGCCGTCTCCACTCCGGCGGCGAGAAAATCGCGCCCCCCGCCGTGCCATGACCAGACCGCGGCATCGGTGACCCCCGGCAGCGCGCGCACGACGTGTTCTACTTCGACTGGATGGACTTTTTTTCCGCCAATATTCACCCCCCGCCCGGCCCGGCCCAGCAGCGCCAATTCGCCCCGTTTATTCCACTCGCCGAAATCGGGCAGCCTCCAGCGCCCCCCTCGCGCCGCCACCGCCCGACTCTCCACCGTCACGCGCCCGGCCTTCACCGTGACCGAAACGCCCGCGAGCGGCTTGCCCACGGAACGGCCCGTAAGCGACGCGGCGCCGGTCCGGTCGTAACAAATGCCACCCGTTTCGGATGAGCCGTAAAAATTGTGGACCTTGACGCCGTACCTCGCGAAAAAAGCCTGCGCCACGGCGGGGGCCAGCACCGACCCGGCGGAGATCACGGTCCTCAGCGAATCGAGTTCGTTTTTCCCTCCGGGCGGAAGCGCGGCAAGGACGCGAAGCAGCGCGGGCACGGCGGGAAAGACCGTGACGCGGTAACGCCCGATCCACCCGGCCAACTGGCGCGGCACGTAATCGGCGGCGCAAACCATCGCCGTCCCCTGCAAAATCAGCGGCATGACGAGATTCCCCAGGCCATACGAGTGGCCAAGCGGAATCGCCGCGAGATTGAGATCGCCCGCGCGGATTCCCATCGTCGCGATCACGTTGCGTCCATCCGCCAGCAGATGCTCCGCGCGGCATTCGACCGCCTTCGGAACCGCCCCGCTCCCGGAGGTGATCTTGACACAGCAGCCTTTTTTATTTCGCACCGGTACTTTCCCCAGCGAGTGAAACTCGCCGTCGAGATAAAGCGCGCGCGCGCCGAGGCGGCGGGCGGTTTCGACGCAACCCCCCTTCGGCATCCCGCCGTCGAGCGGCGCCGCCGCAAGGCCGGCCCGCTGCAAAGCGAGAAAAAGGGAAAACCATTCCGGGCCGTTGGGCAGGCGAAAGGCGATCCGCTCTCCCGACTTGTACAGGCGGAGGGGCCCGGAAAAACCGAGACTCGCCTCGGTCAGCGCGTGGGCCGTCCACGACGCATCCTTCGCGGCGTCGATCAGCACGACCTTGCCGCCCAATCGCGGCAGCCGCGCCAGCCAATGCGTCCAAAGCAATCCTTCCGGCGGCGTCTTTCGTCTCATGAGTCTTCCACCATGCCCGATTGTTGATGAAAAAACTAGGGCGTGTGTTCGGATTCCCCCCGGTTTATAAAGTCGGCTCGATAGCGGGCCTTTTTCTTCCATGAAAATCAACAAGCTCGAGTCCCTGCGCGGATTCGCGGCGATCTACGTCGTGCTGAGCCATCTCAGCAGCAATGTCCTGCATTTGCAGCGGAGCTGGATCGGACAGCCCTTTCGTTTCGCCCAGGAAGGGGTTCTCCTCTTTTTCTTCCTGTCGGGGTTCGTTATTTATTATTCCTGGCATGAGTTCGCCGGGACAAAAAATTTCGGGACTTTCTTCTACAAGCGTTTCAGGCGCATCTACCCGATATTCCTTTTGTCCCTCCTTGTCGCCTACGCGGCGGCCTCGATTGGCAGGGGCCTTCAGCCGCCCGATCTTCCAGGTCTGCTCGGAAATGTGATGATGCTTCAAGGCTTCGACAGCGACCCGGGATGGAAGGCGCAGCCCTTCATGGGCAACGGTCCGCTCTGGTCGCTCTCCTACGAGTGGTGGTTCTACATGATGTTCTATCCGCTTTATCGCTTCGTTCCGACCGGCCGGCAAAAGATCGTCGTCTTCGCCCTCGGCCTCGCGGGCGTCGCCGGGGATCAAGCCGCGCCGAACATCTTCTTTCACATCCTGGCCTCATTCCCGATCTGGTGGTGCGGCCTCGAATTCGCCCGCGAATACGTCGGCTCCGGAACCTTCACCCTGCGGGGGCAGCGGGGGATGATTTCGATCCTGGTTCTCATGGGGCTGGCCTGTGCGTGGGTCGTCTGGGCCTGGGTTCACCATGGCGGCAGGCTCGACGTGATCGATTATCCCCTGGTGAAACTCAGGCACTATGCGGCGGGCGTTGTCCTGGTGCTCCTTTTCTTCGCCTGGAAAAAAACCGGCTTCAAGGGTTTTGCCTTCACGCTCGGACCCTTCGACATTTTTGCCGGAATGTCCTACGCCCTCTACGTCCTCCATTATCCGATCATCTGCAATCTGCAGCTGCTCACGGCCCCGTCGCTTCTCTATCTGGATGTCGGTCTCAAAGTCGCCCTGACCCTTGCGCTCGCCTATCTGGCCGAGGAGGTCTGGCAAAAGCGGGTCAATCGCTGGATGGACCGCCGGTTCGAGAAGCGCCCGGCCGGGGCCCCGGACAAAATCTCCTCCTGACAATACGCGCCGGCTCTTCCATCGCCCTTACTGTCCCTGCGTCGCGACAAGCTTTTCGGAGAGATAGGTGACGATGCGCCGGAGTTTTTCATCCGACTTCATCCGCTCCTCGATGGTGCGGTTGGCGTGGAGAACCGTGCCGTGGTCCCGTCCGCCGAAAGCCTCGCCGATCTCATTGAGCGACGCCGTGGTCAGGCGGCGGCTCAGGTGCATCGCCACCATGCGCGGCAGGGCGATGTTGGCGGGGCGGCGCTTGCTCGTCATGTCGGCCAGGCGCAAATCGTAAGTCTCGGCGACGCGGCGCTGGATGAGGTCGATGCTGACCGATTGCTGCCCTTCCTGCTGAAGCAGGTCGCGCAGGAGCACCTCGGTTTGCGGCACCGTGATCGCCTTGCCGTGGAGCGACGCGTACGCGGCCACCCGGTTGAGCGCCCCTTCGAGCCGGCGGATGTTGGTCTTCACCCGCTCGGCGATGAACCCGACCACCGCATCGCTGAGCTTCTCCGGCATGGCGCTCATCTTGTGGCGCAGAATGGCCAGGCGCGTTTCGGAGTCGGGCAACTGCAACTCGGCGGTGAGGCCCATCTCAAACCGCGAGGTGAGCCGCTTTTCGAGATTGCCGATTTCCGTCGGCGGCGAATCGCTGGTCAAAACGATCTGCTTGCTCCCGTCGCAGAGCGTGTTGAAGGTGTGAAAAAATTCCTCCTGCGACCGGTCCTTCCCGGCCAGAAACTGGATGTCGTCGATCAGGAGCACATCGACCTGACGGTAGTTCTTGCGGAACTTCGCCAGTTCGCCGTGCTGGATCGCGCTGATGTAGTCGTTGGTGAATTGCTCCGACGTAACGTAGAAAACTTTCAGGTGCTTTTTGTTCGCCTGGATCAGATGGCCGATGGCCTGCATCAGATGCGTCTTGCCCAAACCGACGCTCCCATGCAGGAAAAGCGGGTTGTAGGTCCGCGCCGGCGCCTGCGCCACCGCCAGCGCCGCCGCATGCGCAAACCGGTTGTTCATCCCGACGACAAAAGACTCGAACGTGCTGCGCGGATTCAGGCACCCGCGCGAATCGGCCGCGCCGTGGAGCAACCGCGCCCCTTCCTTCCTGCCCCGGGCAGGCTCGGCTTTCTGCGGAGCCTCCGGGATGATCCCCGAAGCCGCGCCCTCATGGGAATGGAAAATAATCGAGACGCTTTCCCCCAGCACGCGCGACGCCGTGGCCTTCAATTGCGAAAAATAATTTTCCTCGATCCAATACTGATAAATCGTGTTGTCCGCGCTCAACGTCAGCGTCTTGTTGGCGTAGTTATGAACACGCAAAGGGCGAAACCAGCGCGTCACTGCGTCAATCGAGACAACCTGTTGTAATTCAAGGCATATCGATGCCCAAATCTCACTTAATTCAATCGTCGGGGTCAGGTTGCTCACAAGTTATTAAGATTAGAGGTACAAAGGAAAGGAACGAAGAATAGGATACGCAGTCACTCCCACAAACAACACAATAGACTCATGATAAACAACTTACAAAAGTACGCTTAAATGTGGATACTTGAAATCCCGCCTGCGAATATCTCTCCTCACGAGAACTTATTCCCCGCGTCACACGAACGCAGCGCAATCGACAAATATTCATTTCAATTCACTCCACTTTCTCCGTTGCGGAACCTGCAAGCTAATCACGCGTTGATTGAGCCGCAAGTGAAATGGTCGTTTGCGCGCAAAATATAATTTTGCAAAAGAATTGACGTCGAATGGTGCGACAATTTTACACTTATCACCGAAAAAAGTCCCTTGTGACGGATTCACGATGGAAAGAAAAAAATGCCCCTTCCATCCGATTAATTCTCCAGCCTTTGAGTTGCCCAGCCGCGCCGTTCTTGCTTACATCACTGCCAACGCGCGCGCGTCAGTTCGCTTAACTCCTCACCGGATTTTCCCATGTCCACTCTCCCGGCCGCCCCCGCAGCCCCCTCGTCTTCCACACGCATCAAACATGGCGCCCACATCGAATCGGTCCTGAAGGAAAAACGGATCTTCAAGCCGTCGGCCAAATTCGCCAAGGCCGCGCGGATCGGCAGCCTCAAGAAATACCACAAGCTTTACAAAGCCTCGCTGAAAAACCCCGACAAATTCTGGGGCAAAGCGGCCGACGAATTGCGCTGGGCCCGCCCCTGGAAAAAAGTCTGCGTGTGGAAGCCGCCCTTCGCGCAGTGGTTTGTCGGAGGTAAAATCAACGCCGCCGTCAACTGTCTCGACCGCCATCTCGAAGGCCCCCTGCGTAACAAGGCGGCCCTCATCTTCGAGGGGGAACCGGGCGACGTCGTGACCCTGACCTACCAGCAACTCCATCGCGAAGTCTGCCTCATGGCCAACGTGCTGAAGAAACACGGCGTCAAGCCGGGCGACCGCGTCATGATCTACCTCCCCATGATCCCCGAGGCGGCCGTCGCGATGCTGGCCTGCGCGCGCCTCGGAGCGCCCCACAGCGTCGTCTTCAGCGGATTCAGCGCCGAGGCGCTCAAGGAACGGATCAACGACTGCGGCGCGAAGGTGATCATCACCGCCGACGGCGGATTCCGGCGCGGCGCGGCGCTCGGCATCAAGCGCAACGTCGACGAGGCGCTGCTCGGCGCGCCGAAGGTGAAAAGCGTGATCGTCGTCCAGCGCACCAAACAGGAAATCACGATGACCCCGGGCCGCGACTTCTGGCTGCACGAGGAAGTCCAGTCGGTCGGCTCCGTCTGCAAGGCCGAGCCGTTCGACAGCGAACACCCCCTCTTCATCCTCTACACCAGCGGCAGCACGGGCAAACCGAAGGGCATCCTCCACACCACCGCGGGCTACCTGCTCGGCTGCCACCTGACGACCAGGTATTGCTTCGACCTGCGCCCCGAGGACGTCTACTTCTGCACCGCCGACGTCGGCTGGGTCACCGGCCACAGCTACGTCGTCTACGGCGTCCTCTCCAACGGCGGCACCAGCTTCATCTACGAAGGCGCGCCAAACTTCCCCGAACCCGACCGCTTCTGGCGGATCATCGACCGGCACAAGGTCAACATCTTCTACACCGCGCCCACCGCCATCCGCTCCTTCATCAAATGGGGCGACGACTGGCTCGCCCCCCACGATCTCTCCTCGCTCCGCCTGCTCGGCACGGTGGGCGAACCGATCAATCCCGAAGCCTGGATGTGGTATCACGACAAAGTCGGCGGCAAACGCTGCCCCATCGTCGACACCTGGTGGCAGACCGAAACGGGCTGCCACATGATCGCCCCCATGCCCGGAGCCACGCCGCTCAAGCCCGGCTCGGCCACGCTCCCGTTCTTCGGAGTCGACGCCGCCGTGGTCGACGACGACGGCAGGGAATGCGCCCCGAACGTCGGCGGCAAGCTCGTCATCCGCCGCCCCTGGCCCTCCATGCTCCGCACCATCTACGGCGACGCCACCCGCTACCGCAAAACCTACTGGAGCGACATCAAGGGCTGCTACTTCGCCGGGGACGGCGCGCGCCGCGACAAGGACGGCTATTTCTGGATCGTCGGCCGCATCGACGACGTCCTCAACGTCGCCGGCCATCGCCTCGGCACTTCCGAGGTCGAAAGCGCCCTCGTCAGCCATCCCGACATCGCCGAAGCCGCCGTCGTCGGACGCCCCGACGAGCTCAAAGGCCAGGCCCTCGTCGCGTTCGTGACGCTCAAAAACGGCGTCGTCCACGGCCCCGCCCTCAAGGAAGCCCTCCGCGCCCACGTCGCCAGGGAAATCGGCCCCATCGCCAAGCCCGACGACATCCGCTTCGCCGACATGCTGCCCAAAACCCGCAGCGGAAAAATCATGCGCCGCCTCCTCAAGGAAATCGCCGGGTCGGCCACCGGCGAAATCAAGGGCGACACCTCCACCATCGAAGACCTCGGCATCCTCGCCAAACTCGCGCAGACGGGGGAGTAGTAATTTAAAATGTAGCGGCGGGCTGGTCGCCGGCCGGATCACCAACGTATCGGGCGGCTCGGAAATGTTCCGCTACGGCTGGGTCACCTACGCCAACGAGGCCAAGATGACCGAACTCGGCGCGCCCGCCGCGCTTCTCGAAAAGCCCGTCGGCCTCCGCCATTTCGCTCTCGATTTGGTGCGCCGCGCGCTTCAATAGAGACCGGCGTTACGGATTGTCTTTCTTGAAAAAGGACTCCGGTAAAATAAGGGGCGCCTTTGTGTTGCAGTCAAAGGAAGGAATAATCTCTTTGCCTCCCGTCTTATAAACTTCAAACCAGGCGTAAAGAGGGCCTTTCTCGTAAAGAATGACAAAATAATAACGCTTCGTCGATCGGGCGAAGGAAACAGTGCCCAGATGCTCGTAACCTGAAAACTTTCCATAAGCCGATTCAATCGTCTGGAGGCTCCCCACCACGGTCGATCGGCTCGTTGAGTCGTTCTCGATGGGAGAGCCCGCCAGCCAAACATCAAGGGCCTTCGAAGCACCCTCCTTTTTGTAGGCGTCAAATCCATCCGTGATTATTTTGGGAAGAGAAGGGGCTTGCGCGTAAGCGGGATAAACAAACCCGAGCAAGGTGATGAGGAGAATGAGTGGAGTTTTCACAAATGAATCTCTATTCCGACTGCTGAGGCTGCCGACAAAATATTCGTTGACGATAAAAATCAGCATTGCGGTGGGAGCTTGGGCAGTGTACTCAGACGAAGAAGCGATTATTTCTTGAAAATAGTGCTTGTACGTTTGTATAATTAAGCTAATTCTTTCTCATTATGGCTGCCAAATCCGAGGCTAAATCGCCCGAACTCAAGACCGATCCCAAGCCCGAGAACAAGGCCCAGGCCGCCCGGGACAAAAACCTCGAACTCGCTCTCCAGGCCATCGCGAAGGAATACGGCGAAGGCTCCATCATGCGCCTCGGCGACGCCCACTCCAGGCTCGCCGTCGAAGTCATCCCCACCGGCTCGATCGCCATCGACACGGCCCTCGGCGTCGGCGGCTTTCCGCGCGGACGCATCATCGAGATTTTCGGCCCTGAATCGTCCGGCAAAACCACCCTCACCCTCACCGTCGTCGCCCAGGCTCAGCGCGCCGGCGGCGTCGCCGCCTTCATCGACGTCGAGCACGCCCTCGACCCCGCCTACGCCCGCAAACTCGGCGTCAACATGAACGAACTCCTCGTCTCGCAGCCCGACTCGGGCGAGGAGGCGCTCACCATCGCCGAGACCCTCATCAAGTCGAACGCCGTCGACGTCGTCGTCCTCGATTCGGTCGCCGCCCTCATCACCAAGGCCGAGCTCGAAGGCCAGATGGGCGACGTCACCATGGGCGCCCAGGCCCGCCTCATGAGCCAGGCGATGCGCAAGCTCACCTCCTTCATCAGCAAGTCCAAAACCTGCGCCATCTTCACCAACCAGATCCGCGAGAAAATCGGCGTCATGTTCGGCAACCCCGAAACCACGCCCGGCGGCAAGGCCCTCAAATTTTATTCCTCCGTCCGCATCGACATCCGGCGCATCGCCGCCATCAAAACGCCCGACGGCACCGTCCTCGGCAACCGCACCCGGGTCAAAATCGTGAAGAACAAGGTCGCGCCGCCCTTCCGCGAGGCCGAATTCGACATCATGTACAACGAGGGCATCTCGAGGGAAGGCTCGCTCCTCGATTTGGCGATTGAACTGAGCGTCATCGACAAAAAAGGCGCCTGGCTCTACTTCGAGGGCGCCCAAGTCGGCCAGGGCCGCGACGCCGCCAAGGACGAACTCAAGCGCAACAGGGATCTCTACGGCAAAATCGAGAAGGCCACGCTCGCCAAACTCAAGGTCGGCGAAGCCCCCGAAAGCATCGGCACCACCGTCGCGCCGTAGATTCCTTCGCGGCTAGAGCAAATTTGAATATCGTGCACACACTGCATCGGGTGGCCCGGCAACGACAGGCGTGCCTGTGTTGCCCGGGTCGTCCCGCCCAAGCGGGACGACAGGAAGCGATTTCCCCGGTGCACGAATTCCAACCATGTGCGCAATAAGTTAAAATGCTCTAGCCCTTCATCTCCTCGCAGTGCACCGGCCGCTCCGCCGCCATCTGCAGCATATCGCACTTCATCTCGAACATCACCCGCTCCGCGTCCCATGTTCCCGTCGGCCGGACCCGAACGACAATCGCCTCCCGGTCAACCGACGCCTCGGCCCGCGCGATCCTTCCCGAATGCGTCCGGTCGAGCGCGTCGGCCACGCGCAGGATCCCGCCCAGGATCATCACCGATTTTTGCGCGCCGGACTTCAACGCGTGAAACTCCTCGTGATCCGGTTGCGGAGGCGACTTGCGATGATACCGCGCGATCTGCGCCACAACCGGCGTCTCCTCCGCCGTCAGGTTTTTCCACCCGTTCTCCTGGATCAGCCGCGCCGACCATTTGTGATGCCCCTTGCCGTCGGGCACTTGCGACCACCCGATGTCGTGCAGCAGCGCCGCGCTATGGAGAAGCTCCCGCGACCTCGCCCCCAGGTTGTGCCACGGACGCAGGCCGTCGAAGATTTGCAAAGCCAGCGCCGCCACATGGTCCGAGTGCCCCGGCTCCTCGTCGTAACGGCCGCGAAGCTCGAGGCCCTCCTCGATAAGCGCGCCCGTCGTTTTCATAACGCCGCCCGGTTTTTTGCCGGATGCCGCCCCGGCGAATGAGAATTCGCGCGCGATTCCTCCTCCCGGATCGCCGCCGTCAGCACCCCGTACCGCAGGCCCCGGACGCTCACATGCAGCCGCCGCGCGCCCAGCAGTTCCATCGTCGCCAGAACCACCGCCGTGCCGGGAATGATCAGATCGGCTCGTTTCGCCGGCAGCCCCGGCATGGCGCGAAGCTGATCGAGCGTGCGCCCGGTGAAGCTCCCCATCAAACCGCGAATTTCCCCGATCGTCAGCGAGGCGTGGTCGATTTTTTTCAGGTCGAACCTCGCCAGTTTTTTATGGATCGCGACGAGGCACGTGATCGTCCCGCCCGTGCCGACAAGACGCCGCGGTCCGAGCGAATAATGCGCCAGCGGATGGGCGATCTGTCCGCGGATCGTTTCGACCAGCAGCGCCGCGGTGTCGGCCGCCACCGGGTACTCGTGCAGGAACCGCTCGCGCAAACGCACCGCGCCGAGCGGCAGGCTGATCCGCTTTTCCATTTTCCCGTGGCGCCCCTGCACCCACTCCGCGCTACCCCCGCCGATGTCGAGAATGAAAATGTCCTTTCCGCGCCAGTGCGGATCGGCCGTCACTCCCGAAAAAATCGTTTCGGCCTCCTCGACGCCCGAAAGAAGCCGCACCGGAAAGCCCAGCACCTCCCGCGCCGCTCGGAGAAACTCCCGCCGGTTCCGGCTGTCGCGCACCGCGCTCGTCGCCACCGCCCGGAAATGCCGCACCCCCAATTCCTCCGCCCGCGCGCGGATCGGGCGCAGCGCGGCAAGCGTCCGCGCAATCGCCTCGGGACGCAGTTCGCACGTGTCGATCAGGTGCTCCGCCAGCCGCGTCCCGATGCTTTCCTCATGCAAAACGCGCACGCCACGGCCCCGCGTTTCCGCCATGACACACTTGATCGAATTGCTGCCGAGATCGAAAACGGCGTAACGCATGGCGGGGGCTTTCGATAGGGCCGGACGCGACGTTACCATCTCTCCACCGTCGACTGAAGCTCCCCGATCAGCGAGTCGATTTTCTTCAAGTCCTTGCGCCGTCCCCTCTCCGGATTGATTTGCAGATGCGCGATCCGCTTGAGAATCTCGTGCAGGTCCTTCAATTCCCGCCGGGAATAACCGGGCTCCGCCTGCTTCTTCTCCAGCGCGCGGATCAACTCCGCGATTTCGCGATGCAGCCGGGCCAGGTAATTCCGCGCCACTTCGTCCAGCAGCCCGTTCACCAGCAAAAGCTGCTGCCGCGCGACCGCCCCCAGCGCCTTCGGCGTCCGGGATTTCGTGCTGGCGAGCTTCTTCACGGCGGGCATGGGGAGAGGCTGTCCGAAAAATCGTCGCCGGTCACGCCGAAAGCAAATCTCTCGTGACAAGGGCGAGACCGGTAAGTCATGCTATCGTCTCCTATGGAGATGGATACCCCCGAACTGAAAACCGCCAAGGGACCTCAGGAAGAGGAAGTCCGCCAATTTTCCGTTTTTATGGAGAACAAGGTGGGCCGGCTCCTCGACATCGTGAAGATGTTTTCCCAGGCGCAGGTCCATGTCGTCGCCCTCAGCATCCTCGACACCGCCGACGCCGCCATCGTCCGCCTCGTCACCGACGATCCCGACAAGGCCCGGGCGCTGTTTCAGGAACACGGCCTGGCGTTCACGGAAGTTTCGCTCGTCGTGGTGGAACTTTCGAGCAGCGCGGCCGATTTGAAGGCGGTGCTGACGGCACTGCTCCAGGCGGAGTGCAACATCCATTCCGCCTACTCGCTCCTGACGCGTCCCCGCGGCAAGGCCGCCCTTGCCCTCCATGTCGAGGACCACGAATGCGCCTGCTCCGTCCTCCAGGCCAACCAGTTCAAGCTCCTCACCCAGCGCGACATCAGCCGGTAATGTCGGCGCCCCGTTCGGGCTTAAACCTATTTTCACTTGCCTCCAATTGTGTAGGATACGGCCATGTACAAACACATCGTCGTTACCGGCGGGGCCGGATTCGTCGGCTCGAACCTCGTCCACGAACTCGCCCGGCGCTATCCCGAAACCGACCTCACCGTCGTTGACGATTTCCGCTCCGGCCATTTCAAGAACCTCGATGGCTTCAAGGGCGACCTCATCGCGTCCGACCTTGCGCAGATGGAAATGAAGCGCTATTTCGGCGGCCGCAAGGTCGATCTCGTCTTCCATCTCGCCTCGATCACCGACACCACCGACCACGACCAGCTCCGCCAGGTCCGCGACAACGTCGAGTCGTGGCGCAACCTCCTCAACTACTTCGAGGGCCGCAAAACGCGCCTCGTCTACGCCTCCTCCGCCGCCACCTACGGCATCGCCGCCGGCGTCAACAAGGTCGACCAGGAACCGAAGCCCGCCAACGTCTACGCCTTCTCCAAAGTCCAGCTCGACAACCTCGCCCGCCGCTGGGCGCGCGAGAATCCCTCGCAGGTCGTCGTCGGCCTCCGCTACTTCAACGTCTACGGCCCGCGCGAGGCGCACAAGGGCGCCGCCTCGAGCATGATCCTCCAGTTGGCGCAGCAAATCCGCCGCGGCCAGCCCCCCCGCATCTTCAAGCACGGCGAGCAGGTCCGCGATTTCGTCTACGTCAAGGACATCGTCACCTGCACCATCCTCGCCGCTCGCGCCCGAAGCTTCGGCATCTACAACGCCGGCAGCGGCGTCCCCCGCTCCTTCAACGACATCGTCGCCAACCTCAACCGCGTCCTCAACACCCAGT
This sequence comes from Methylacidiphilales bacterium, assembly GCA_035948935.1. GTDB lineage: Bacteria > Verrucomicrobiota > Verrucomicrobiia > Methylacidiphilales > UBA1321 > JABDGH01. The sequence goes on from DASZIP010000013.1 coordinate 127,276, forward strand.
GGCAGCCCGAGTACATCGACAACCCCCACGCCCACTACCAGCCCCACACCGAGGCCGACCTCACCCAGACCGCCCGCGCCCTTCGCTACACTCCCAAATTCACCCTCGAAAAAGGCATCGACGATTACGCCGCCAGCGGCTTTTTAGTATAGCGAGCCAGGATCGATACGAAACAAACGAACGAAACTGATTTTTCAGGAATCGTTCCAAGGGTGTATCGGAAAGTTTCATTCGGAACCGGGGGCCCGCCGTTTTATCGCCTGCGCTTTGGCGAGATTATTTTGCGCGTTGGGATAGCCAGGGTTCAATCGTAGCGCTTCCTGGAATTGGGCAATCGCTTCGTCCACTTCCCCTTTTTTGGCAAGAGCGATGCCGAGGTTGTTGTGGGCGTCGGCATGGTTGGGGCTGATGGCCAGGGCCTTTTGGTATTCGGCAATGGCCTCGTCCAGATGTCCCTTTTGAGAAAAAGCATTGCCGAGATTGAAGTGTGCCAAGGCATCGTTGGGATTGATTTTCAGGGCCGTTTGGTACTGGGCAATCGCATCGTCGACCCGTCCTTTTTGCAGGAGGACATTGCCGAGGTTCCCGTGGCCCGCCAAGGAGTCCGGGTTCCCGGCCAGCGTATCGGTCCAGAGGGATTCCCGACTCTCATAAACCCAAGTCCTCTGCCAACTCAATATTGCGAGAACGAGCAACAAACCGGCGCCAAGCAACGATGGCAGCCGGGGTTTTCCCGAAACGGGGAAATTCGAAAACCGGGCCAGTCCCGCCCCCACCAGCGCCAGCGGTCCCATGCCAGCCAGATACTGCAAATGATCAAAGACCAGGGAATAGCGAAAAATGGGATTGTCGACCAATCCGAGCGCCGGAAGCAATGCAACCAGAAAATAGGCGAAGACGAAAAACACCGGTCGCAACGACGACTCACGCCTGAGCCACAAAACAAACAGGACGATAATCACCGCCAGCAACGGCAGATACGAAACCCACTGCCCCGCATCAATCTGCCAGCGTGGATAAATGGTGATCAACGGGTGCGGCCAAACCAGCTTGCCGAGATAAAACCAGACCGCGTCGCCCGCCGCCGCCAAACGCTCCGGCCATGTCCGCACCCATCGGGGATCGGGGGTCATCGCCAGATGCAGCCCTTGCGTCCACATCGACAAGGCGCCGGCGGCAAGGGACATTAAAAAGATTGGGACGACTCTTGCCATGTTGCGCCACTGCCATCGGCCTTCGATCCACCACGCGCACAAGCAAAGGACGATCGGCAGCACCACGGTGGACGACTTGCTCGCCATGGCCATGGCGGCGAAAAGCAGGGTCAACGCATAGTTCCACCCGCCGCCGGTTCGTTTGTCGGGTTCCTCCGCTCTTAGCCACCTTACAAAGAAAAGGATCGAAAGGAGGAAGAACAAACCCGACTGAGTGTTCTTCGTCTCGGTGATCCACGCCGCCGATTCCACCTGCACCGGATGGAGGGCCCACAATGCCGCGCCCAGCCACGCGCCCGGCACCCGCAAACTGCGCAGCACCCTCCAGAGCAACACCGCGCAGGTTCCGTGCAGTAGAACATTCACCAGATGATACGGCAGCGGCGCCAATCCCCACAGCGCGTGCTCGACCCAGAAAGTGGTAAAAGTCAGCGGACTGATGTCCGCGGCGCTTGTCGTCCAGATTTCCTTGAGCCCGAGCGGTCCGATAATGCAAGGGTTGGCCGTGATATACACATCGTCGTCCCAGACGAATCCGGCATACCAGACCGGCTGATAGGTCAGAATGACGGCCAGGACCAGGATCACCCCCCAAAGCCAGTCGCGATTGAACCATGGCGTCCCTTGAGTCATGGTAACTTTTGTTGGAATCAAACTTCCAGCAGACTCCTCTTTCTTGGATGGTTTTGCCATGCGGTCTGGACTGGCAGGGTGATCTCTTTCTGCTTCTTGTAGAAGCAGATTTTGCTTTCGACGAGCAAACGCGTTTGTTTCGTGGAGGCAAAGCGGAAATGCGGCGTGTGGCGGCGAAAATACCGGCGTGCGTGGCGGCAGCTTATTCGCTTGACGTTTATTGGCGGCATCTCCAAATTCTGCCGAGATGTTGGCTGGCCCACATTAAATGCTGGACTTGTATCGCTAAGGTACTCGTTTTCACGAACAAAGGGGAGATTTGAAACTTTTCACTGGACGAATTAGACATTCTGGATTTGCCAAGGCCCTGGCAGTCGTGCTCTTCGTCCTCCTGCCCACGGAAGGGGTATTTCCGCAGACGACGAATGCTCCCGACGCATCGAGCGCGACCCCCGCTGCTCCGGCAGCGGCTCCCGACCAGAGCGCTCCCGCGCCCGAGACGGCGACGCCGGGGGTGAAGAAAAACAAGAAGATCGTCGGCGCGCCCGATACCGAGGCGCCGGTCGCGGGTCAAAACGGCCCCGCTGTCCGTGGAATCGATATCGAGTATATCGGGCCGGCGACAGTGTCCAAGGCGGTGATCCTGTCGAACATGCGCACGACGGTGGGCGGAGTCTATACGCAGACCGTGGCCGACGAGGACGTGCGGAATCTTTACGCGACCGGGTTTTTCGTCCGGCTGGAGATCTCGCCGCAGCCGATGGCGGACGGAGTCAAGGTGATGGTAATCGTCGTGCCGAAGCCGCTGGTGAAGGAAATCGTGATCCGTGGCGCGGTGAAGATCAAGGAATCGCGGATCAGGAAGGAGATCAAGTCGAAGGTGGGCGAGAGTTTGAGCGAGCAGCAGATTTCAGCGGACACGGACAAGATCAAGGACTACTACCTGGGCAAGGGATACAATCAGGTGCAGGTGAGCTACAAGATCGATACGAACGAGGAATTCGGCCGTTCGGTGGTGACGTTCATCATCAGCGAAGGGGATCGGGCCTACGTGACGGAGGTCGATTTCATCGGCAATGCGCACCTGACGACAAAGGAACTGCGCAAGATCATGACGACGCGCAAGAAGAACTTTTTCTCGTTCATCAACCACTCGGGTCTGTTCAAGGAGGACGATTTCAAGAAGGACCTGGACAACTTGCGCGCCTACTATAATAGCAAGGGTTACATCGACATGGAGGTGAGGGACGTCAAGTACGAGTATCCCGGGCCGGGGCTGATGAAGGTAACGATCACGGTGTTTGAAGGGATTCAGTATACGGTGGGGAAGATCGATTTCGACGGGAACACGATCTTCACGAAACAGGAATTGCGGAATTACCAGGGATTCAAGGTGATTCGGATGGACGAGGGGAAGATCTACTCGCCGCGGGCCTACACGCCGGAGAAGAAGGAGCCGAACGAGGAATTGCCGACGCTCGAGAACGACATCAAGCGCCTGACCGATCTTTACGGCAGGCGGGGGTACATCGATTATCCGATTGTAACGCCCGAGCGGCAGGCGAACGTGGAGAGCGGGAAGATCGACATTCTTTACCATATCAAGGAGGGTTCGCAGTCGTACGTGGAGCAGATCATCATCCAGGGCAACAGCCGGACGAAGGACAAGGTGATCCGGCGCGAATTGCTGGTGGCGCCGGGCGAGATTTACGACAGCGTGAAGGTCGATTACAGCAAGAAGCGGCTGGAAAATCTCGGCTATTTTGGGAATGCCAACGGCGGGTCGGGGGTCGACATCTCGCCGCAGGACACAACGGTGCCGAACCGCAAGAACATGGTCGTGACGGTGGAGGAGAAGCGGACCGGTTCGGTCACCTTTGGCGCCGGCTTCAGCTCGGTCGACAGTCTCCTCGGATTCGTCGAAATCTCCCAGGGCAATTTCGACATCTTCAACTACCCCTACTTCACCGGCGGTGGGGAAAAATTCCGCATCCGGCTCCAATACGGTCTTGAGCGTCAGGACGCCGAAGTCGAATTCAAGGAACCGTGGTTCCTGGAACAGCGGCTGTCGCTGGGGTACAATCTCTTCTATCACAACGCCACCTACCTCTCAACCTACTACAACCAGCGCTGGTATGGCGCTTCGGTCAGCCTGGCCCGCGCCTTCGGTCCATTCTGGAGCGGTTCGATCACCTATACCCTCCAGCAATTTGACCTCTACGATTTTGCCAGCAACTCCTCCCCGCAACTCCTCATGGAACAGGGCACCCGGAGCGACAGTTCGATCACCCTCGGGATGTCTTACGACAACCGCGACAGCGTGCTGCTGACCCGGCGGGGCTTGCATGCCGACTTCTCGGCCGAGTTTGCCGGCGGCCCGCTTTGGGGCCAGACCAACATCTACAAATTCCAGGCCGACGCCCAGAAATACATCCTTCTGCCCTACGACCTCATTCTGATGATTGCCGGGTCCACCGGCAACGCCGATTACTACGGCAACAGCACCGAAGTGCCCCTCTTTGACAGGTTCTTCCTCGGCGGATCGCGTTCGATTCGCGGTTTTGGCAATCGCGACATAGGTCCGCACGACATCAATGACGTACCCTTGGGTGGCGACACCATGGCCTACACAAATCTCGAGCTGACCTTCCCCATCATGGACCGCGTCCGCGGCGCGGTCTGGAACGACATGGGCTTTTTGGACGCCCGATCCTTCCATTACTCGTCTGCCATAGAGGAGGGGGATGCCGCGGCCGGCGTCGGCCTGCGGTTGAACCTTCCCATCGGGCCGTTGCGGCTCGACTATGGCGTTCCCTACAAGGATGAGGGTTGGAACCATAACAACACCGGCAAGTTTAGCTTTGACGTCGGCTATCAATTTTGAGAGGCTTCGCCGCTCATGAATAAGTTACTCCTGGTCTGTCTTCTGGTCTTTGCTCCCGTCTCCATCGCTTCCGCTGATTTAAAAGTCGCCGTGATCGACCTTGGCAAGGCCTTCGAGCAGTATTACAAGACAAAAGAGGAAAATACGGCCCTTCAGGAAAAGAAGGCGGGCTATCAGAAGGAGATTCAAGGTTACAAAGACAATTTCGATCGCATGATCCAAGAGGCGGACGCGCTCAAGAAAGCCTCCGACGACCCGACGCTTTCCGCCCAGGCCCGTCAGGACAAGGCGACGGCGTTGAATGAAAAAAATCAGGATTTGCTCAATCTGAAAAACGAAATTGAGGAGAGGAGCACCGAGCGGAGCCACGAGCTTGAGGAGGAATTATTGCAGGAGCACAAGGCAATCGTGGATGATATCTCGAAAGTCATCAACTCTTACGCCGGTCCGCAGGGCTACGACCTCGTCGTCGACAAATCCTCCATTTCCGCCGGCAGCGGAGTTCCCATCTTTCTTTACAATTCGAGCAAGCTGGTTGACATCACGGCGGACATCGTCACCCTGCTCAATAAAACGGCCCCGGCCGGCGGTGGAACGGGTTCCTCCGGCTCGGCTCCCTCCGGCGCCGTGCCTGCCGGCCCTTGACCGGGCGTTTGCCGGCGTGGCCGGAGTTTTGTGACTGTGCATACCGTACGCTCTCTCGCTGATCAGGTCGGAGGGACGATTGTCGGCGATGGCGCGGAACGGGCGGTTACCGGCATCAACGATCTCCGTTCCGCCGAGCCGGACCATGTTTCATTCTGGGCGAACGCCAAATACGAAGCCGACGCGCGAGCCAGCCGGGCCGCGGCGATCCTCGTCAGCCCCAAAGATGCGTCGAAGTTGACCTGCACTCGGATCGTGGTGGAATCGCCCAGTCTCGCGTTTGGAAAAATATCGGCGTTATTCGCGCCGCCGCCGGTCCGGGACGAGCCGGGAATTCATCCCACGGCGGTCGTCGCGCCCGACGCCGTCATTGGCGAGGGGGCCGGCATCCAGGCGCACGCGGTAATTGCCGCCGGGGTGCGGATCGGGGCGCGCAGCATGGTGGGGGCGAACAGCTTCATCGGCGAGCGGACGACGATCGGGAATGACACCCGGCTCTATCCGCTTGTCACCATTCGCGAACGAAGCGTGATCGGCGCGAGGGTGATCATCCACAGCGGGACGGTCATCGGGTCGGACGGCTTCGGTTACGACTTCGATTCCAAAACGGGGCGCCATGTCAAAGTTAGCCATACGGGGTATGTCCAGATCGACGATGACGTCGAAATCGGCGCAAACACCACGGTCGACCGGGGCCGTTTCGGCAGGACGCACATCGGGGAGGGAGTGAAGATCGACAATCTGGTGCAGATCGCGCACAACGTCACGATCGGCGCGCATTCGATCATCGTGTCGCAAACCGGGATTTCGGGGAGCACGTCGCTGGGGCGCTACGTGACGCTCGCCGGACAGGTCGGTTTGGCCGGGCATCTCACGGTCGGGGACCGCGCGACCATCACGGCTCAGGCGGGGCTGAACAAGGACGTCCCGGCGGGAGCGGTCCTTGCGGGGCATCATGCCATGCCGATCCGCGAAAGCCTGAAAGTGGAGGCCCTGACGCGGCGGTTGCCGGAATTGGTGGAACGGCTGAAGGCGCTCGAAGAAAAAGCGCGGTCTTGACCTGTTTTGAACGCAGGCCCTACGCTCCACCTTCCTATGGAAGACGAGAGCGAGCTGTTGGCGCTGCGGCGCGCGCGACTGGAAACGTGGCGCGAAATGGGGATTGACCCGTTTGGCGGGGCTTTTCCCGGCGCTGAAACGTGCCGGCAGGCCGTTGAAAACTACGCGGACGAGCGCCCCGTACGGATCGCCGGACGCCTGATTTCGAAACGCGAAATGGGGAAGAACGTCTTTGCCCACATCCAGGACGAAACGGGAAAACTGCAGGTTTACGCGCAGGTGCAGGGGCTCGGCGACAAGTTCGGCTACTGGAAGCTGCTCGACATCGGCGATTTCATCGGCGGAGAAGGGACGCTTTTCACGACGAAGACGGGGGAAAAAACGGTCCGCCTTTCCGATTTGAAAATCCTCTCGAAATCGCTGAGGCCGATTCCGAGCCAGTGGTACGGGCTGGCCGACGTCGAGCAACGGTATAGGCAGAGGTACGTCGATCTCATCGTCAACGAGGAGGCGCGGAAGGTGCTCTTGCTGCGCGGGGGGATCGTGCGTGAAATCCGCCGGTTTTTCGAGGAGCGCGACTTTATCGAGGTGGAGACCCCGATGATGCAGACGGTCGCGGGCGGGGCCGCGGCGCGTCCGTTTGTCACCCGGCACAACGCGCTGGGGATCGATCTCTACATGAGGATCGCGCCGGAACTTTATCTGAAGAGACTCCTGGTCGGCGGCATGGGGAAGGTGTTCGAGATCAACCGGAATTTCCGGAACGAAGGCGTCTCGCGCCGGCATAATCCGGAGTTTACGATGCTCGAGGCCTACTGGGCTTACGCCGATTTCGAGGCGATGGCGCGGCTTGTGGAGGACCTGATCACGACGGTTTCGCAAAAGGTGATGGGCACGCTGCACGTCGGAGGCCATGCCGCCGGCGAGGACGGGACGGTCGCGGCGCTTCCGCCGATCGACCTGACGCCGCCGTGGCCGAGGAAGCCGTACCGTGAGCTTGTGAAGGCGGCCGCGGGCGACGACTGGTTCGCGATCAGCGCGGAAGACCGCCGGGAACGGTGCGGAAAGCTGGGCGTTGAAATCACGCCGGCGATGGAGGACTTCGAGGTCACCAACCAGGTCTTCGAGAAGCTCGTCGAAGCGAAAACGCGGAATCCTCTCTTCGTCACGCATCTGCCGAAGGAACTCGTCCCGCTGGCGAGGCAGAACGACGCCGATCCGAGTGTGGTCGACGTCTTCGAGCTGATCATCGGTGGGCAGGAAATTTCCCCCGGCTACAGCGAGTTGAACGATCCCGTCGTTCAACGCGAGCGGTTGCAGCGCCAGGCGGGGGAGGAGCGGCAGAAGCTCGACGAGGATTTTCTCGCGGCGCTCGAATACGGGATGCCTCCGGCCGGAGGCATCGGCATCGGGATCGACCGGCTCGTGATGACGCTGACCGGCGCCGAATCGATTCGCGACGTGATTTTCTTTCCGCTGCTGAAGCCGAAGGCGTAGGGAAGGTGGCTCGCAGGTGTTAGTGTTGCCAATCTCGGGTTGGGGTTCGCATACTTGGGGATGCCGACACCCAGTTCCGAGGCGCTCGAAGCGGCGCGGATGACTCCGGAGGGGAGCCTGCGCACGGGGCGGGGGTCGGCGCTGAAGGGGATTCTGGTCAACGGGGCGCTCGGCGCGGCGAAGCTGGCGGCGGGCGTGCTGGGGCATTCGTACGCGTTGATCGCGGACGCGTGCGAGTCGTTCGCCGACGTGATGGGTTCGTGCGTGACGTTCTACGCTCTGAAGAAAGCGTCGGAGCCGGCCGATTCGGACCATCCGGCGGGGCACGGGCGGGCGGAGACGCTCGCTTCGGCGGTGACGGCGCTGGCGTTGATCGGCGTGGGCGTATTGATTTTTTGGGAGGCCGGGTTGTCGCTGTACCAGCCGCGTCGCGCGCCGAGCCCGTTGACGCTCCTGGTGTTGGTGCCGGTGATTTTGATCAAGGAGCGGATGTTCCATTGGATGCGGGCGCGCGGGAGGAAGATCGGGAGCCTGGCGGTGATCGCCGACGCGTGGCATCAGCGCAGCGACGTGGTGACTTCGGTGGCGGCGCTGACGGGGATCATCGTGGCGTGGGCGGGCGGCCCGGGCTGGAGCCACGCCGACAGCTGGGCGGCACTGGCGGCGAGTTTGTGGCTGATGGGGACCGGGATGTGGCTGCTCGGGCCGGCGCTGCACGAGTTGATGGAGGGATCGGTCGATCCGGCGCTGCTCGAGTTTATCCTGGAAACGAGCGGGAATTGTCCGGGGATCCGGGGCGTCGACAAGGTCTGGGTGCGGAAGCTGGGGATGCGGCTGATGGTCGATCTTCACATCGAGGTCGACCCCGATATTTCGGTGCAGGAGGGGCATCGGCTGGCGCACGAGGTGAAGGCGAAATTGCAGGACGAGCTGCCGCAGGTGCGCGACGTGATGGTTCATGTCGAGCCGTACGAGGAAGGAAGAAGGGAAAGGCGGGAAGGCGGAGGAGCGGCATGAGCGCGTTTCCTCCCGATTATATGCGGGCGCATCTGGCGGCGCTCGGGTGCGACATCGCGCGGGTGGAGGAGTCGTTCATTCATTCGGGCGGTCACGGCGGGCAAAACGTGAACAAGGTGGCGACGTGCGTGCAGTTGCGGTACGCGCCGCGAAATATCCTGCTGAAAATGCAGGAGCACCGGACGCAGGCGGCGAACCGGCTGGCGGCGTGGAAACTACTGGCGGAGCAGTTGCAGCGGATGCGGGAGAGGGAGATTCAGGAGCGGCGCGCGGCGCGGGAGTTGAAGCGGCGGCAAAACGCGCCAAGGCCGCGGGGGATCAAGAGGCAGTTCGTGGAGCTGAAGCGGAGGCGGGCGAAGACGCGGGCGGCGCGGAGGGATGTGGGGAGGGAAGAGTAACATCTACGCCAAATGCGCCGTCATCCTGAGCGACGGCGAGCGGGAAGTTTACTTTACCAATAAAAGTCCACCGAGCCGGAGTCGAAGGACCCGGCGACTTTTATCCCACCGATGATCAAAGGCGCAGAAAGCCCTCGTCGTCAGTGGCCGATTCGCCGCCTTGCCTTGGACGGGAGCATCAACTTTGATGCCTGTCGCTCCCGAAAATGCGATCCAGGTCCTTCGACTCGGCTCAGCCCGCCGCGACTGAAAAAAGACGTTTCGGTTCGCCTCCGCTCAGGATGACGGAAACTTATCACCCTTTCATTGCGGCGGCGTAGCGGTCGGAGATGAAAGACCAGTTGACGACGTTCCAGATGGCGGTGATGTAGTCGGCGCGGAGGTTGTGGTATTTGAGGTAGTAGGCGTGTTCCCAGACGTCGATGCCGAAGAGGGGATAGTGGCCTTCGGTGAGCGGGCTGTCCTGATTCGGCATAGGGAGGATCGTGAGCTTTTTGCCGCCGTCGAGGACGAGCCAGATCCAGCCGCTGCCGAAGAGCTTGCCCCCCTGCTCCGCCATTTCAGCCTTCAATTTGTCGAGGCCGCCGAGGTCGTCGGTGAGGGCTTGCGCGAAGTCGCCTTTGGGCGCGCCGCCATTGGCTGAGAGCGTCTGCCAGAAGAGGGAGTGGTTCGAGTGGCCGCCGCCCTGGTTGCGGACGGCGGTGCGGATCGATTCGGGCACGGCGTCGAGATTTTTCACCAGGTCATCGACGTTGGCCGGCGGCGTGAATGAGGGCTCTTTCGCAAGCGCTTCGTTGAGCTTGGTGACGTAGGCCTTGTGATGCTTGTCGTGATGGAGATGCATCGTTTCGGCGTCGATGGAGGGTTCGAGCGCGTCGTAGGCGTAGGGCAATGGTGGGAGAGTAAACGGGCCGGTCGGCGCGGGAGGGGCGGTTGCGGCGGTTGGGGTTTGTGCGTACACGGGGAATCGGCCGAGGGCGGTCGAGGCGATGGCGGCGGCGGTGAGGGTTTTGAGGGCTTGGCGGCGGGTGGTGAGCATGAGGGGTCTCCAGAGTGGGGTTTAGGGGGCTCTTCAAGTTAACCACGCCGGGGCTTGGCGCAAGAGATGTTCGCGGATGCGCCTAGGTAGCCCGCGCACTCCGTGCGACGGCTACGTTTTCCCTCGTTCCCAAGTTGCACTTGGGAACGCCCTTGTTGAGGCAATTTCACTGCCGATCTTTCCCGCCTATTTGCGCGAAACGAAGTTTCGCGAAGAACAGTATCTGCTCCCAAGTACAACTTGGGAGCGAGGAAACCGCCGCCCGACGTGCGGCGGCTACCTTTATTGTGCCTCTTCTTTTTCGGGGCGGTTGGTGGCGAAGGCGATGTTGGTCAGCTTCGCCGCGTGGCAGACGTCGAGGACCTTGACGACCCACTTGTACTCGACGTTTTCGGAGCCGCGCAGGACGACGGCCTGGTCGGGGTAGACCTGCTCGATGGCGGAGAGTTTTTGCTCGAGTTGGTCGAAGGAGATCGTGGTCCGTTCGAGTTCGACGCTGCCGTCCGATTTGAGGTTGATGATGACCTCGCCGGGGAGTTCCTTCGGAGGCGCGCCGTGGCGGGCGACGGGCACCTTGACCTCGAGGTCCTGCTCGTAACGGGCGAGGTTCCAGGTGAGGAGGAAAAAGCAGAGGAGGAACAGGATCACGTCGATCATCGGCGCGAGCTGGAATTGGAGCGGTTCCTGGTTGATGCGGCGGCGCAGGTTCATGGACAGCCTCTACGGGGTCAACCGATGCCGTTTGCTGAGGAGGATGAGTTCCTGGGTGAGGAGGGTTCCTTCCGATTCGAGGATGGAAACGAGATGGCCGACACGGCCGCGGAAGTAGGCGTAGAAAGCCATCGCCGTGATGCCGACGGTGAGGCCGGCCGCGGTCGAAACGAGCGCCTGCGAGACGCCGCCGGCGAGAAGCATGGTGCGCATGGGGCTGGCCTCGGAGGCGATATGGCCGAAGGAGTTGAGGATGCCGATGACGGTGCCGAAAAGGCCGAGCATGGGCGAGAGGACGCCGACGTCCATGATGTAGAGGACGCGCTGGTTGAGGGCGGCGGCGATCCGGTTGCCCTCGGTTTCCGCGACGATGCGGATCGAATCGGGGTCGGCGCCGGGATGGCGTTCGAGGAATTGGAGGATGCGGTCGACGATGCGGGCGGTGGCCTGGGGCCGTTCGGCGACGTAGGCGGCGAGGCCGTCGAGGTCCTCGTTCTCGAAAAAGGGTTCCATGCGCTCGAGGAGTTCGGGCGTGGTGATGCTTTTTTCGGTGAGGGTGAAGAAACAGTAGCAGACGAGGGTGAGGGTGACGATCGAGGCGAGGGCGAGAGGGATCATGACCCAGCCGGCGGCGAAGATCATGCCGAGGAGGGAGGTTTCGCCGGATAACTGGGAGACCGCGTCGTTGCCGGTGGTTTGGGCAAGCGCCGGGGCCGTGGCGGCGAGGAGGCATCCCGTCGTGAGGAGGAATCGTTTCATGCGTGGTGGTTAGGTTCTTTGACGCCAAGACGACGTTACAGGTTCAAGCGAAGTGGGCAAGACGGGGATCAAAGATCGCGCGGAGTAAGTCCGGTTTTCTTCGCGATGCGAGCCATCATTTTTGGGCCGATTTCTTCCCCGTCATGGAAGGCAAAGGTATAATCGGGCCAGCCCGGACGGGCCAGTGTTCGGTGTGATCCCGACTGGCGTTTATGATCCCGACTGGCGTTTAATCACCCAGCCAAGATGCAGGAGCGCCCACAAAACGTGCCGGGCCTTGGCTGATCCCCACGCGCTCACGCGAGGGCAAAGGTTTCATCCAGTGCCGGGACTGCTTCGCCGTTTTCGAGTCGTTCGGCTAGAATGCGCAAGGCAAGCGCCTCAACTTTACAGGCCGCCGCCTCCCGCGTGGCGCCATAGGCCAGCGCTCCCGGCAGGACATCGATTTCGGCCAGCCAGCGTCCGTCCGTTTCCTGTTCCAGATCAACGATCATTCTTGCCATGCCGCCATTCTCCCATTGTTTGGGCGGATTCACAAGTATGCAAGATCAGGAAGCCGCGCAATAATTCTTGCCTCAGGGGCACGCAACGCGCTAACTCTCACCCCTTACCTTATGGCACGCCTTCTCGATTCCATTAACTCCCCCGCCGACGTCAAAAAGCTCCCACTGGAGCAACTGCCCACGCTGGCGCAGGAAATTCGCGAGGAACTCATTTCGGTCCTGGCCAAGACCGGCGGCCATCTCGGGCCGAACCTCGGCGTGGTGGAGCTGACCATCGCGCTGCACATGGTCTTCGACACGCCGACCGACAGCTTCGTTTTCGACGTGAGCCACCAGGCCTACGTCCACAAGCTTCTCACCGGCCGCCGGGACCGGTTCAACACGATCCGGCAGCCGGGTGGGCTGAACGGGTTCATGCTCCGGACCGAAAGCGAGCACGACTGCTTCGGGGCCGGCCACGCGGGGACGGCGCTTTCGGCGGCGCTGGGGATGGCGACGGCGCGCGATCTGCGGGGCGGGTCGGAACACATCGTGGCGCTTTGCGGCGACGCGGCGTTCACCTGCGGAATCACCTACGAGGCGCTCAACAACATCTCGACGCACGCGAAGCGGCTCATCGTCATCCTCAACGACAACGAATGGTCGATCGACAAGAACGTCGGGGCGATCGCGCGGCACCTGACCAATATCGTGACCGATCCCCGTTACGAGAACCTCCATCGCGGCATGGAAAAACTGGTGCAGCGGTTCACGGGTGAGACGGGCAAGCAGCTTGCGCTGAAGGCGGAGGGCGTGGTGAAGGGGCTGCTCTCGACCGGCCATCGTCCGAGCCTGATTTTCGAGGAGATGGGCCTTTCCTATTACGGGCCGATCGACGGCCACGATCTGCCGAACCTGATCAAGACGCTCGATTTCGCCAGGCACCACGAGCATCCGCTGCTGCTGCACGTCATCACGCAGAAGAGCAAGGGGTTCGAGATCGGCATCTCCAAACAGAAGAAATATCACGGCGTCGGGCCGGGCACCTACGACCCGCAGAAGGGGGTCGAGACCGCGTCGACGGGACCGAAGACCTACTCGCAGGTTTTCGCCGAGACGATGATCAAGTTGGCCGACATGAACTCGAAGGTGGTGGCGATCACGGGCGCGATGCCGAACGGGACGGCGCTCGATCTCTTCCAGCCGAAGCATCCCGACAAGTATTTCGACGTCGGGATCGCCGAGGAGCACGCGGTGCTTTTCGCCGCCGGCATGGCGACGAAGGGCTACAAGCCGTTCTGCGCGATTTATTCCACGTTCCTCCAGCGGGCCTTCGACCAGATCGTCCACGACGTCTGCCTGCAAAATCTCAACGTGGTCTTCTGCATGGACCGCGGCGGCCTCTCGGGCGACGACGGCCCGACGCACCACGGCTTGTTCGACATCAGCTACCTGCGCTGCGTTCCGAACATGGTGCATCTCGACGCGAGCAACGAGGACGAGCTGGCCGACATGCTCTACACCGCGCTGCATCACGACGGCCCCGTCGCGATCCGTTACCCGCGCGGCAACGGGCCGGGCGTCGCCGTCAAACCGAAGCCGGAGCTGATTCCCATCGGCAAGGCGCAGGTGGTCAAGCACGGCACGCAGGCGGTCGTCCTCGGGCTTGGCGCGCTTTTGCCGATGGCGCTCGAAGTCGCGAAGGAACTCGAAGCGAGGGGCTTTTCGGTCGCGGTGGTGAATCCCCGCTCGGTCAAGCCGCTCGACGGCGACACGATCTCGTTCTTCGCCCGGAGCGCCGACGTGGTCGTCACGATGGAGGACCACGTTTTGTCCGGCGGTTTCGGCAGCGCGGTGCTGGAGGAATTGGGCAATCGCGGCCTGCACACGCCCGTGGTGCGGATCGGCTGGCCCGACGCCTTCATCGAGCACGGCAAGCCCGACGCGCTGCGGACGAAGTACGGCATCAGCGTCGCGGCGACGGTCGAGAAGACGCTCCCCTACCTGAAAAAGTCGAAGGCCGCGGCGAAGGCCGATGCGAAGGTTGTGGCCTAGGCGGCGCGTCACGGCAGAGCTTCCGATGACCGACAGACTTCCACCCCTGGCGGCGCTGTGGAGTTTTCTCGGCCGGCGGAAGGATGGGCGGATACCGGCCTGGTTGAAAAGCTCGGCGCGGCGGAAATTCAGCCGCGGCCAGCGCGACAAATTCATTTTGTGCCGGACGACGCCCGGTTTTTTGATTCAGTGCCGGATCGGCGATCCGCTCGACAACATGATTTATTTCGACGGGGAATTCGAGACGGAGCTTCGGATGTCGCTGGAGCGGCTCGCGCCCGCGCTCTCGACCGTGATCGACGTCGGCTGCAACATCGGTTATGTCTCGTGCCTGATCGCGGCGCTGACCGACGGCCGCGCGCGGATTCTCTCGCTCGATCCGAACCCGGAAATGATTTCGCGTTGCGAGGCGAACCTGAAGCTCAATGGATTCGCCGCCGAGGTCTCCACCTGCGCGGCGGGTCGCGTCGAGGAGACCCGCGTTTTTCATGTCCCCAAGCACCGTCCCAGTTTCGCCTCATTCGGCCAACTCAGCCACGATTGCGAGGAAATCCGGGTGCCCGTGCGGCGGCTCGATCTTCTGGCGCGGGAAAAGGGCCTCGATCAAATCGACCTGCTCAAAATCGATGTCGAGGGGTTCGAGCCCGAGGTGCTCGGCGGCCTGGGCGATCTTCCGGTCAAAAATATCTATCTCGAATTTTCACCGAGGAATTTGAAGCAGTGCGGCTTCTCGCCGGACGACCTCTGGAGCCTGCCACTCTGGAAGAATTACCGGCTGGCATTGATTGAGGAGCGAACGGCGCGACCGATCTATTTTCAGCCCGGCGAGCCGATTGGGAGAGAAACCGAGATCGTCTGGGCGGAGGCGGTGAAACTTTAAAGTGCGACGCTCACAGACCGCCGCTACATTGGCAAATGCCCTTCATCTCCCTCAATTCATGGAACCAGCCGGGGGCGATTCTGCAGGCGGCGGAGCCGGAGGAGATCGTCGAGGGCGGGCCGGGCGAGTGGGAAAAGCTGCGCGAGATGCTGGCGCGGCGGCGCAAAACCGGGCGTGACTCGGTCCATCCGCAAAGCGCGGCGGTCGGGTATATCACCTACGAGGGCGCGTTCCGGTTCGCGTGGTTTCCGAAGATCGCGTTGCTGGCGGAAAATGGTTTCAGCGCGATGTGGAATGAGCGGCGGGCATCGTGTGATAAAAGGACAGCGGACGACCGGGAGGTCGTCCCTCCAGGCTGGCAGCCGAACCAGACGCGCGAGGCGTTCGAGACGCGCGTGGCGCGGGCGCAGGAGTACATCGCGGCGGGCGACATTTATCAGGTGAATCTCGCGCAGAAATTCAGCACCGGTTTCGCGGGGAATCCCTACCGTCTTTTCGAGCATCTGCTGGCGCGGAGTCCGGCGCCGGGCGGGGCGTTTCTCGATTTCGGCAATGGCAGCGACGGCGTGCGCGTGCTTTCGGCGTCGCCGGAGCTTTTCCTGAGGATTCGCGGCCGGCACGTCACGACGCGGCCGATCAAGGGGACGCGCCCGCGCAGCCGCGATCCGGTGCGGGACGAGCAGCTCGCGTTCGAACTTCTGACCGATCCGAAGGAGCTGGCCGAGCTGGTGATGATCACCGACCTGGAGCGAAACGATCTCGGCCAGATTTGCGAGTATGGCAGCGTGACCGTCTCGCAGCTCGTGCAACTGGAGCGCTTTCCCCAGGTGTTCCATCTCGTTTCGACCATCGAGGGGATGCTGCGGCCCGGGGTCGATGCGCTCGACGCGGTGCGGGCGTGCATCCCGGGCGGGTCGATCAGCGGCGCGCCGAAACGCCGCGCGCGGGAGATCATCGCGGAACTCGAGCCGTGTCCGCGCGGGATTTACACGGGGCTGATCGGCTACTTCGACGACAACGGCGACGCGGCGTTCAGCATTGCGATCCGGACGATGGTGCTGGAAGGCGATCATCTCCACTTCTCGGTCGGCAGCGGGATCACGGCGGGTTCAGTCCCGGTGCGGGAGTACGAGGAAACGCTCCACAAGGCGGCGGGGATGGAGCAAGCGCTGGAGGCGTATCGAAATGACGCAGCGACGGTCTATGACGGTCGCAAAGTTTTGGAGAGTCAGCCTCCGGCCTGACCCATTCTGTTCAGGGACAAGCCGGCAGGCTCCGACCGCTGCTACATTTTGAGCAAATTCAGCAGGTACGCGGCGGGCTGGTAATGCTCGAGGACGATTTCGGTGCGGCCGTCGCGGCGCATCCGGACCTGGGTGACTTCGATTTCGGGCGTCTTGGCCGGCGAGAAAAGGATGTCGTCGTGGGTGGCGTTTTTCGCCTCCTTGAAGAGCTTCGGGACAAGATGGCCGCCGAGATGGTCGCTGCGCCCCGTGGCGACATGCATCGTGCCGAGCACTTTTTCATCCTGGATGTCGCGGCCCGAGACCGGCAAATCCTGGGTGCCGAAGCCGAGCTCGCCGATCTCGCCGGTGACCGGGTCGCTTGCGAGCTTGGCGTTGTGGGCGTCGACTTCGGCCTGGTCGCCGCGAAGGAGCGTCGCCTTTTGGATGCGCCCGCCTTTCACATCCATGAGCGCGAGCGTGCCCGTTTCGTAGCGCATCGGGAATTTCCCCTCCGCGCTTTCGGGCACGTAGTAGACCTCGCCGGCCGGGAGGTTGGCGACGTCGGGCCCAGGGCCGCGGCAAAGGCCGTGGCTTTTTTGCGCCTCCTGCCGGTTGATGATGAGCTTGAGCGTGCAGGTCTCGCCGCCGACTTTGAAGTCGACCTCGAACCAGTCGGCCCGGGTCAGGCCGAGGCGCAATTTTTCGGCCTGCCGGCTCACCTCGTTGTAATCGACGGCGAGTCCGCTGCTTAAAATGATCTCGTTCAGGCCGTGCAAGGTCGCGCCGCGAAAGCCGTACTGCTTGGCGAAGGCGGTCAGCGGCGCCGTGGCCGAGAAGGTGGAGATGCAGAGGACTATGTCGTAGTTCGGATAGACCTCCTTTTCGAGGCTCACCCCGCGGCCGTCGGGCGTGACGGCGCGGTCGGGCAGATCGAGGTTGCTGCCGCCGGTGATCCGGTAGGCGAAGAGGTCGCCGCCGGTGAGACCGAGCGTCTTGAGTCCGCCTTCATGCAACCCCTGATGGAAAACTTCGTAAGCGTGGCGCTGGATGGTGAGGGCCGGATTTTTCAGGAAGGCGAAATCGACGACATCGTCCGGATTTTCGAGGTCGATCAGGATCGCGACGCGTTCGCCGCCCTTCGGCTGGAAGACGGTGGACAAGAGGCGCGTGAGGCTGAACGGCGGGAAACTTCTGGCGGGGGCGTGCATGGGAATTCTCCGGTTGAGTTGCGAGTCACAAATAGGGTGCCGTCGATTTTGCGAAAAGCAAATGGCACTCTCAGGCGGCCGTCAATTGCGCGGGTTCGGCTTTTTTTGCGTCGGGAAGAAGTTCGGTCCGTTCGATCCAGCCGCCGCCGATGACGCGGTCGCCGACGTAACAGACGGCGGCCTGGCCGGGGCTGACGGAGCGTTGCGGTTCGCGGAATTCGAGCCGCGCGCGCTCGCCGGGCAGTGGATGCACGACGGCGCGGACATCGGGATAATTGTAGCGGATCTTCACGGTGATTTCGGCCGGCCCGGAGAGCCCGGCTTCGCCCCAGTTCGTCCGGGCGAGGAAGCAGTCCCGGCGCAGGAGGTCGTCGTACTCGCCGACGATGACGCGCTGCAAGACGGCATCGATGTCGATCACGTAAAGGGGCCGTCCGTGGCCGCCGCCGAGTCCCTTGCGCTGGCCCACGGTGTAGAACTCGATGCCTTCGTGGTCGCCCATCTTCGCGCCGTCCTTGAAATAGATGCCGCCGGGATGAAACTCCTTTTCGCCGAGGTGCGACTTGAGGAAGGCGGTGTAGTCGTTCCCCGGCACGAAGCAGATTTCCTGGCTGTCCTCTTTGTCGTAGGTTTTCAGGCCGATCTTCTTTGCGATCGCGCGCGTTTCGGGCTTGGTAAGTCCGCCGAGGGGGAGGATCGACGCGGCGAGCTGGTCCTGGCGCAGGCTGAAGAGGAAGTAAGACTGGTCCTTTTTGGCGTCGACGGCCTTGAGGAGCGTGGCCCGGCCCCCGGCGTCGCGCTCGATGCGCGCGTAGTGGCCGGTCGCGATGCGGGTTGCGCCGAGGGCGCGGGCCTTCGCGAGCAGGTTGCCGAACTTGAGCTTTTCGTTGCACATGACGCACGGGTTCGGCGTGCGCCCGGCGCGGTACTCGCCGGTGAAGTAGTCGATGACCATCTTCTCGAATTCATCCGCCTCGTCGACCACGTAATGGGGGATGCCGAGCGCGTGCGCGACGCCGCGGGCGTCGGCCACGGCCTGCGGGCCGCAGCATTTGTCCTCGGCGCGGGAGACGCAATCCTGCGGCCAGACTTTCATGGTCACGCCGATCACGTCGTAACCCTGCTCCTTGAGGAGGAAGGCGGCAACGGACGAATCGACGCCGCCGCTCATGCCGAGCAGGACGCGGGTGGGAGTGGAGGGGGCGGTCATGCGAAGCGGGGACTATACTTCAGGCCGCGCCTTAAAACGAGCAAAAGGTCACGGCGGCGGGACGTTTCAGTCGCGGCCGCCGTGGAGGATGAACCTCGAATCAAACCCAGGGTTACTGACCTGCGGCGCCCGTGCTCCCGCTTCCATTATCGGTGGGGGCGGGAGGAGGAGTCTGGTCGCCACCGCCGTTCATCTTTTGCTGGTTTTCCTTAACTTCTTGTTCGACCTTTGCCGCATCCGGGAGAAGGTTGTAGCCGAATCGCACCTGCATGTCGGTTGAGAGCCAGCCGTAGAGAATTTTCACAATCCCATTCGAGTGGCGGATGACGATGCCGTCGGGGTCGACCCGGAGCAGGACGCACTTGGTGAAGGTCTTTCCGTCCGGCGTCTGGATGTCGCCAAGGTCGTCGGTCTGAGGTGGCGGCGGCTTGGCTATCTGCGCTGCGAGTTGTGTTTTGAGATCATTGATGTTGCTGTCATCGGCCTGGAGGTGTTCGTTGAGGTCGGCGATGGTCGAATTGGCATCGTCCAGCCGCTTGGTAAGCAGCGTCTTGTCGCCTTCGAGTCCTTTTTTGTCGGACGTGAGTTGATCGTCCATGCCCTTGAGGTCTTTGATTTTTTGATGGCAGGCCGTGATGGTCGCCGCCTGGTCCGCCTCGAATTTAGTCATTACAGTGTATTGATAATAGCCGCCTCCGCCGAGGCACAGGAGGACCAAGATTAGGAAGGTTGTGAGAGCGTTCATCGTTTGGCGGGTAATTGCGTTAAATAATCCATCAGCTCATTTTCACCTGAGAAAGCCGAATCGTCGAGCCAAAGGTGTACATTAAATGGCGATAAAGGTGAAGCCCTTAAGAAACCCGATCTTGCCCTATTTCGGACAGCCTCTAGGATCACGGGTCGCTGCCTCCCCATGATCATTATTCTTTCCAAAGATTTCGAATTTGAGTCGGCGCAGTCGTTGCCCCAGTTTCCGGAGGGCCACAAATGCCGGAACATTCACGGGCACAGTTTCAAGATCACCGTTTCGGTGCGCGGGCCGGTGGACGAGGCGAGCGGGATTTTTTACGATCACGGTGCGATTTCGGACGCGATGCGGCCGATCGTGGAGCAACTCGACCACGCCTACCTGAACGACATCACCGGACTGGAGAACCCGACGATCGAGATCATGGCGCGCTGGTTTTGGGAGAAGCTCGCGCCGCAGTTGCCGGGGCTGCACGAGATCGTCCTGCACGAGACGCCGCGGGCGCGCTGCGTTTATCGGGGGGAGTGATTTTTTGCCTTGTTGAAAAATGTTGTTTTCAACAAGGCGTGATTCTCCCAAGGCAATCCACTGAAGAATGCTCTAAGGTTGTTCGTCGCATTACCCCAGCGCCCGCCGCATCAGATCGAGGGCGATTTGGGAGGCCATGTATTTGAAAGTTTCGCGCTGGGGCGCGAGCATCTGTTTCTGAAGCTGGGCCTTTCCATTCTTCGTTGCGAGAGCGAAATGGCAGAGGCCGACGGGTTTTTCGGGGGTGCCTCCGGTCGGGCCGGCGATCCCCGTCACGGCGACAGCGAGATCGGCCCCGGCGCGGCGCAGCGCGCCTTCGGCCATCGCCTGCGCGACTTCGGCGCTGACGGAGCCATGCTTTTCGAGGAGCGCGGCAGGCATGCCGAGTTCGGTCATCTTGGCCTCGTTGGCGTAGGTGACCCAGCCGTAACGGAACATTTCCGAGCTGCCCGACACATTGGTGATCCGGCTGGCGACCAACCCGCCGGTGCACGATTCCGCCGTGGCGACGGTTTTGCCGGCGGCGCGGGCGAGCCGGACGACGACCTGCTCCATCGTTTCGTCGCCCACGGCGTAAATCGCGTCGCGCAATTTTTCACGCGCGAGGGCGGCCGCCCTTTCGATAAGATTCGGATCGGACGCGATGAGCCGGAGATCGACTTCGCCGGGCCGCGCGCAATAGCCGATCTCGACGGGCCCGAGCGCCCTGACCTCGTTCTCGACGAGAATTTGGACGCGGGTTTCGCCGAGGCCAAGAATGCGGAGGGTCGCTTCATGCACCGGGGCAAGCGCGCGGGCAAATTTCTTCCGGAGCCAGGGGAGCGCCTCGTTTTCCCACATGGGGCGCAACTCGCCGGGCGGGCCGGGCAGGAGGACGGCGACCGTGGTTTCGTTTTCGAGGATGAGGCCCGGCGCGGTTCCAGCCGGGTTGTCGAGCGCCACGCCGCCCTCCGGGACCATGGCCTGGGGGCGCTGGAGGTCGTTCATGGCGATGTTGCGGCGGGCGAATTTCGCAGCGATGCCGTCGAGGATTTCGGGGTGAAAAATGAGCTTCCTGCCAAACGCGTCGGCGGCCGCGTCGCGGGTGATGTCGTCCGAGGTCGGGCCGAGTCCGCCCGTGACGATGACGAGATCGGACCGGGCCATCGCTTCGCGGAGCGCCTCGCCGATGGCCGCGCCGTCGGGGACGGTGACCTGCCGTTCGACGCGCAGGCCGAGGCCGAGGAGGCTCTGCGCGAGAAAGGGCAGGTGCGTATTGGAGACCCGACCGAGGAGGAGTTCGGTTCCGGTGTTGATGATCGCGACGCGCATCAAGCCAGCTTACTCAAAAAAGCGCGGACGTCATCCTGAGCCTTTTAAGTCCCTCGCAGTCTTTTCGTTAATTTGGCCGGATTTTGCGAACAATGAAAAACGTAATAGATATAAACCGCGTTGTCATCGTAATCGAAATAAACGGCGTGGGGAAAACGGCGAATGAGAATGCGTCGAAAATTGTCGAAACGCACCGGGTAACGCGCGGGATGGCGGGCGATCTGTAAAAAAGCCGATTCAAGGCAGCCGAGGAACTCGTCTCCCAACCCACGATCCTGTTCCTCGTACCAACCGTAGGCGTCACGCGCGTCGGTCTTCGCCTCCTGCGTAAGGATGATCTGCCTAGCCACGACCCGAACGGATTTGTTTTTTCGCGGTTTCCCAGGCCACGCCGGATTTGGGATCGCTCAAGTAGCGGGCTTTGCGTTCGCGAACTTCCTTGATCACCGCAGGATGGTCGGGAAGCGTGTGCTGGTCTTCCGCGATGGAATCCCAGATCGCCTCAACCAATTGCAATCGTTTCGTCAAGGGCAGGGAACGAAATTCCAAGCGCGCGGGCATGAATCGAAAGTAAGACCGGAGATTTTTGAGATCAAGGGGAATCACTCCGGCTGCAATTTCAACGACGGTTCCTTCGGCGGGGCCAGGACGGAGTCTGATCCTCCAGAGACCTCTGCGAAACCCATTCTCTAAGCAATCCGTCATCCCGAGCTTGTCGAGGGATCAGTTCAGCCCCTCTGAAAAAGGCAAACGGAACTGATCCTTCGACAAGCTCAGGATGACAGAATCCTAAAAGAGAGACTTTTGCAGAGGCCTCCTCCAGGACGGCCACCATTTCTCTTCCGTCGCGCGGCGCGCAACGGCTACCATGAAGGGATGAGCACGGATACGATTATCGCGCTGAGCACGCCGCCCGGAGTCGCGGCGCTGGCGGTGATTCGGATGAGCGGTCCGGAGAGTCTCGCAATCATCGAGCGGCTGATGGAGGGGAAGATGGAGTGCGAAGCCGGGCGGGCGGTTTACCGGACGCTGAGGCACGGGAACAAGACGCTGGACGACGCCGTGGTGACGGTCTGGCGGGCGCCCCATTCGTACACGGGCGAGGAGACGGTCGAGATTTCGTGCCACGGGAATCCGCATATCGTGGAGAACATCATCGAGGCGTGCCTGTCGCTGGGCGCGCGGTCGGCGCGGCCGGGGGAATTCACGCAGCGGGCTTTTCTGAACGACAAGCTTTCGCTGACGCAGGCGGAGGGGCTGCTTAACCTGCTCTATGCGCCGACGGAACGAGCGCTGGCGAGCGCGCGGGCGATGAAGGAGGGCCGGCTCGGGCGCGCGCTCGAGGCGGTGCGGGCGGAGTTGGTCGATATGCTGAGTCATCTCGAAGCGAGCCTCGATTTCGCGGAGGAGGGAATCGAGCCGCGCGTGGGGCCGGAGTTTCTGGAGCGGGTGGAGAAAGTGCGGGAGACGATCGGGCGGCTGCTCCGGACGGCGCCGCTGGGACGGATTTTGCAGGAGGGCGCGCTGACGGTGATCGTGGGGGAGCCGAACGTGGGGAAATCGAGTCTGCTGAACGCGCTCCTGCGGGAAGACCGGGCGATCGTCGCGCCCACACCGGGGACGACGCGGGACTGGATCGAGGCGCCGTGCAACGTCCGGGGTCTCCCGCTGCGCCTGGTCGATACGGCGGGGCGGCGGGAGTCGGACGATCCGGTGGAGATCGAGGGGAACCGGCGGGCGCGTGCGCTCTTGCCGAAGGCGCAGCTTTTGTTGCAGGTGGTGGAGGCGCACCGGCCTTACCCGGCGGCGAAAATCGAGTTGCCCGAAAATGTGCCGGGCCTGCTGGTGGCGAACAAGTCGGACCTGGGACGGGATGGATCGATTCCGGCGGGGGCGATTTTTCTAAGCGCGCTGACGGGGGAAGGGATCGGGGAACTCGAGGCGGGGATCGAAGCGGCGCTCGGGGCGAATGTGGCGGACGAGACGGAAACCGAGCTGACGATCAACGCGCGGCAGAACGCAACGCTGGAACGGGCGGCGCAATCGCTGGACCGGGCGGCGGAGGGGTTGCGGGGATCGGCGGGGCTGGAACTGGTAAGCGTGGAATTGCGAGAGGCGCTCGGGGAGCTGGCCGAGGTGATCGGAGAAACGGACAACGAGGCGATTTTGACGCGGTTGTTCGAGAATTTTTGCATTGGGAAGTGAGTCCTGCGGACGGCAGGTGCTGCGCACGGCAATATGTTTACGGCTTCACGACGAGGGTGAGATCGATGAAGTTGCCTTTGGCGGCGTTGAAGCCCCGGGCTTCAAAAGATTTCCAAGGGTATGAAGAGCGATGGGAATCATCGAATTCGCTCGAATCAATCTGTTGCCAAAGCGATGTGGAAAGAAGGACAGCATGAGGGCCGGGTCGGTTGAGAAAGGAGAGGACGTCGGATTGCGGAATGGCCCGGGGGTAACCTGTCGTGACGCGGCGGATTTCCCAGATGGCATTGGGTTCCTGGAAGTCGACGAGGGCAAATTGGGTATCGGGCTTGAGGTCACTTCCCACCATGCGGACGAGTTGGCCAACGGGCGAAGGGGTGGCATCGTTGGCGATGGCGACGGGGACGAAGATCGCGGCGAGGAGGGCGAAGACGATGCCGGCGATCCAGCCGAGTTTGATCGGGAGGGCGGGACTCAGGCCGGATGAAATCCAGCGGCGGGCGAAGAGAAGGGCGAGCAAGGGAAACGCGGGAAGCGTGTAGTGCGGCAGCTTGGTGGCCATGAGGGAGAAGACGAGGAAGATAAGTCCGGCATTAAGCAGCAAATAAATGTCGGTGGGATCGGGCTTCCACGCGGCAAAAAGTTTTTTGCGGCGGATGACGAGGAGCGGCGACCAGGGGAGCGCGCTGGGCCAGAAGAGAAGGACGTAAAGGGGCAGCAGCAGGAGATACCAAAGGAAGGTCGAGGCGCCGTGGCCCTGGAAGTCGCCGCCGGCCATGCGGTCGATCACGTCGTGGCCGAGGCCGACTTTCCAGTAGTCACCGTGCGTTTGGATGTAAGCGGGAATGGCCCAGAACAGGACGATGGCGAGGCCGGCGAGGAGACTCAGGATCAATCCGGCGATGACGGCCCGGCCCTGACGGCGCGCGCACCAGAGGAGCGGAAGAAAGGGGAGCAGGGCCTCGGGGCCTTTGGCGAGAAATCCGCCGGCGAAGCCGAAGGCGAGGACGATAAAGCAAATGGCGCGGGGATGGCCGGATGCTTTGGGTTGGACGATTCTCCACCCGGCCAAGGCGCTGAGGGTCATGAAGAAAATGAGGAGGGCGTCGGCCGTGGCGACGCGGCCCTGCTGAAGGGTTTGGAAGCAGAAGGCGTAGGAAAGGGCGGCGATCAGGCCGGTGTTTTGATCGGCGAGGCGGAGGCCCCAGGTGAAGAGGATCAGGGCGGTGGCCGCGGTTGCGAGGAGGGAGGGGAGCCGGGCGGCGAAGGCATTCTGGCCGAGGAGGGTGAAGGAAAGGGCCTGGCACCAGTAGATGAGGGGGGGCTTGGCGTAGCGGGGGGCGTGGTTGAAGGTGGGGACGATGAAGTCGCCGCTCTGAAGCATTTCGCGGCTCGCTTCGGCGAAGCGGGGTTCGTCGCGGTCGAGGAGCGGGAGAAGCCCGGCCTGGGGGGCGGAAAGAGCCAGGAGGGCGAGGAAGAAAAGCAGGGCGTGGCGCCAGAATGGGTTGGACGGGAAATGGGACATATGGGACGGGTGGGACTGGATTACGCTGCTTTTTTACGCAGGAGGGCGAAGGCGGCGATGAGCCACGCGGCGAGCATGGCGAGGTCGCTGAAATTATTCATCGCCTCGGCGGGGAGGTTGAGGGGGCCGAAGCGGTAATGGGCGGCATAATGCATGGTAATGGTCGATTTGCCGGCCGGGACGGGGACGGCGCGGAGGATGTAGTCGGCGCGGATGAGCGGGACGTCATGGCCGTTGACCTGCGTCCGCCAGTCGGCGTCGTATTGGTCGTTGATGAGGATGAATCCGCTATGGGCTGTTTGGGCCTCGATGTCGATTTCGGTCGGCGTGTAGGTTTCGAGGTCGACATGGTCGGACGTGCCGGGCGGCCCGAGCGACGGAGGCACGGAGATGGTGACGGGATGCTCGAGCAAAACGCGATCGCGCGGGTTCCACGCCGGGTCCTTGAGACGTTTGAGGAGAGCCTCATCGGTGTTGAAAAATTCGAGGCCGGGAACAAACGTCGCCTTGGCGAGGTAATCTTTCATGCCGATGAGCGCGTGGCTGGGGAGGTCGGAGGAGCCGGTGGGTTCAAGGGTGTAGCCGTCGGCGTGGTCGATGTTGGGCGCGAGGGCGGGCTCCTGACGGATGAGGGCAAGGGCCTGTTCGGGAACAGCGACGTTTTTGACTCCGGCGAGAAACCAGAGGCGGGCCTGATTATCACCGAGGGTCTGGAAAAAAGTGTTGAGATCGTCGGGGATGCGCGAGGCGGCGGAGATGTCGATGGAGGAGATGTCCATGGCGGCGAACTGGTGCTGGAGAAAATTTTGCTGAAGCAACTGGTCGTCGGTGGGGACGGCGACGCGGACCCTGTCGCCCTCGCTGCGGAGGGCTTCGAGAAGGGGATTGGTGGCGGTCAGGGTGTTGAGCGACCAGGGTTCGATGAATTGGGTCGCGACCCAGCCGAGTTGCGCGGCGGCGAGCCCGGCGAGGCCAAGGGCGAGGGTGAGCGAAAGATGGCCGGGCTGGAGGATGCTCTGCCAGAGACGGTGGAGCAGGGGATTGACGAGGGTCCAGGCGCGGAGCTTGTCGGGGAACCAGAGGGCGCGCAGAAGGAGGCCGAAAAGAGCCATGAGAAGAAGCGCGCCGATGAGGGAGGCGTGGATCGTGTTGATGATTTTATCGATGGCGGGGTAGTCGTAATCGTTGGCGTTTAGCATGGCCTCGAAGACGACATTAAGGAGGTAGCTGGCGATGAGGCCGAGAAGGAGGACGATGAGGAGGCCGTTGGTGAACCAGACGAGGCGACGGCGGATGATTTTCGTGAAGGGCGCGCCGGCGTCGAGGGAGGCGATCAGATGCTGGAGGCCGAGCGCGCTGAGGACGACGAGGGCGAAATTGGTCATTTCGAGCCACTTGAGGGGATTGCGCCATTTGTCCATGAGCGGAAGCGCAAAGAGCGGCCGGTAGAGCGGGGTGTGCCAGCCCCAGGAGAGAATGAGGGCGAGGAAGCCGAGGGCGAGGAGGAGGCGTCCGTAAAAGCGCTGGCGGTCCGGGAGGGAAACAGGGCCGAGGAGGTGTCCGGGCAGGAGGAGGACGGCGCCGACGAGGGCGAGGACGGTGGCGACGGTGCCGGTGGTGCTGATCGCGAGGTTGAAATTGCGCATGCCCTGATGGGGCTTGATGTCCTCCCAGCCGGGCCATTGGCCGATCGAGCCCCAGTAAGGGCCGTTGGGATGATCGTTGTGCCAGCCGAAAAAGCCGGGGACGAGATAGGTGAGGGTTTCGGCGGGGCCGAGGCTCCACTGGGTGACGAGTTTGTAGGTTTGTTCGCGGTCGGCGGTGCCGGCGATCTTGACACCGACGATGTTGCTTTGGAAGAGCGCGAGGAGCGGGGCGAGCGCGATGACGGCGGCGGTGACGACGCAGAGGGCGAGATGGCGCAGGGCGGCGAGATCGTCGGGCCCGGTCCGGCGAGCCAGGGCGTGTTGGAAGATCGGGGCGAGATAAAGCGCGGCGATGAGGAGGCTGGCGATGCCACCCCGATCGGGTTGCAGGCCGACCATGAGTCCGCAGCACGCGCCGCTGATGACGGCGTAGGGCCAACGACCGGTCCGCCCCGCGCGCAGGGCGGCCCAGGCGGCGACGGCGAAGAAGGGCCAGGTGGTGATGTAGGCGAAGTGGCCGGGAAAGACGAAGGGGAGGAGGTCGCCCTGCCAGGCGTAAATGACGCCGCCGAAAAGGGCGGCGGGGCGGGGAAGTTCGAGTTCGCGGAGGAAAGCGGCCATGGCGAGCAAGGCGCATGTGGAGATGACCGGGGTGTAAGTGGTGAAGAACCACCAGGGAGAAAGGGCCGCGGCGAGGCTAAAGGGGTTGAGGGGCTGCGGCAGGTAGGCGACGCCGAGCCAGTTCAAGACCTGAAACGAACCGGTGGGCGGGAAATGATAGGCGAATTTCCAGAGATTGGACGGGTTGATGTCGATCGAGTAGGGGACGCGTGCGCCGAAGGAAAAGAACTGGCAAAGCCAGAGCTGGGCGACCAACGAGAGGAGGGCGACGATCCAAAGGGAAGTCCACCGGCCTGGCGGGGCGGGCGTGCTCTCCGGTGATTTCATCGTTGATAGATAGCGGGATCGGGGGGTTCAGGAAAGCGCGATTCACTCCTGCGGAAAGCGGTAAGGCGTTTCTGGCTGTGCTGCCGAAGTGTCCGGTGGAGTTGGTGGAATAATGGAGGGTCAGCCTCCGGCCTGACCCACATCGCTGTCTTGATCAGGCATTCTAATTTTGCCCGCTTTGATCAGTGCATCCATGTCCGCTATCACATCCTCGGGTGGTATCGGACGAGCCCCCATTAAGACGATCTGGTAGTTCTGCTTTTTGAGGTAGGCTTTGGCTTGAAAAAATAAAAGTAACATTAAAACGAAGTTAGCCAAAGGGATAAAAAGTCCAACGCACCAGAGCAACGCTATTAAAGGCTGATAGCCAATCTGATAGGAGAGAAGACCAAAGAGACCAATAACTAAAAGTGTTATCGGGAGGCTTATAAGAGCAAACCAATGGAGCCAAAAAATTGCGATTGGAGTACAGACCATGTGGGCCAAGAAAAGTAAAACAAACCCGTTAAAAGCGAATGCGCAGTTTTGAGGCGACCGGATGAAGAGCTTCATGATCGTGATCGCTACCAAAATGGGTCAGGCCGGAGGCTGTCCCTCCAGGATCAGATATGAATCGGCCTGCCCTCGGCGGTGAGGACCGCTTCGTGGACCATTTCCGCCAGGGTGGGGTGGGCGTGAATGGTCGCGTTGATTTCGTCGGCGGTGAGTTCGGAACTCATGGCCAGGGTATATTCGGCAATGAGTTCCGTCGCGTCGGCGCCGATGATGTGCGCGCCGAGAATTTCTTCGTGCTTTTCGCCCAACAGCACCTTCACGAAGCCCTCGGAATCGCCCGCCGCGACCGCCTTGCCGCTCGCCTTGTAGGGGAATTTGCCGACCTTGTACTTGAGGCCCTTTTCCTTCGCCGCCTTTTCGGTAAGGCCGACGCTGGCGACCTGCGGCTGGCAGTAGGTGCAGCCGGGGAAGACGGCGACCTTGTGCGGTTTCTTGCCGGGGACGAAAAGACCTTCCACGGCCTCGATCGCCTCGTGCGACGCGACGTGCGCGAGCCAGGGCGGCCCGATGATGTCGCCCGCGCCGTAGACGCCCTTGACCGAAGTCTCGTAGCGGTCGTTGGTCTTGAGATAGCCCCGATCAAGTTCGAGCTTCACGCCGTTGCCGAGCAGGCCGTCGAGCTGCGCCTCGACGCCGATGGCGACGAGGAGATGGTCGGCCTCGAACGTCTTGCCGCCCGCGACGGTGAGCTTCACGCCCTTGTCGCCAACCTCGGTCTTTTCGACCTTGGTGTCGGTGAAGATTTCGATGCCCTGCTTGGTGAAGCTGCGCTTCAAAAACTCGGCGACCTCGGCGTCCTCGACCGGCAGAATTTGCGGCAGCATTTCGAGGATGGTCACCTTCGATCCGAACGCGTTGAAGAAATAGGCGAACTCGCAGCCGATTGCCCCGGCCCCGAGGATGATGATCGACCTGGGCGGCGTCTTGACGACGAGCGCCTCGCGGCTGGTCAGGACCTTGTCGCCGTCGACCTTGACGCCCGGCAGCGGGCGCGCCTTCGCGCCGGTGCAGATGAGGACCGCCTTGCCGGTGAGCGTCTGCGTCTTGCCGTCCGCGCCGGTGACGACCACTTTCTTGACCGGCCCGTCCGCGGGAGACTCGATTTGCCCCTTGCCGACGACGTAATCGACTTTTTTGCTTTTGAAAAGATACTCGACGCCCCGGGCCATCTGGTCGGAGACGCCGCGGCTGCGCTGCATGATCTTGCCGAAATCGAAGCCGACGTCGCCCGAAAGCGAGAGGCCGTAATCGCCGACGTGGCCGAGGAGTTGCTTGATCTCGGCGCTTTTGAGCAGCGCCTTGGTCGGGATGCAACCCCAGTTGAGGCAGGTCCCGCCGGCGCGTTCCATCTCGACGCAGACGACTTTTTTCCCGAGCTGGGCCGCCCGGATCGCCCCGACATAACCCGCCGGGCCGCCGCCAATCACAATGAGGTCGTAGTCCATAAAGCACTTACTCTAACACAAGTTTCGTGCCAGAAAACTGACAATTCTTTAACCAGGAAATCTTCTTTGGTAATCGCGCCGTTGTTTTCATACGCCAAGAATCGCACAAAGAAACTCCGGGCGGTAGCTCTGGAAAACCTGGATCGACTGCATGGGCTAAAAAGATAGGCCACGCAGGCCATTCAAGCCAACCGCCGCAGGGCGGCCCGCGCACTCCGTGCGCGGGCTACCTCACGGGCTGCCTTACTTGGTCTTTTTCGCGGCGTCGCCGGGACGGTAATCCTCCTCGGCGCGGTCGAAGGCGGCTTCCATGGAACCGAGTTCCTCGCCGGGCTTGAGGGCCTCGTAGTTTTCCTTCTCGCGCTCGATCTGCTCGGGCGTGTAGTCGGCGGCCTTGATGGAAAGACCGATGCGGCGCTCGGTCTTGTCGACCTTGATGACGCGGGCGGAGACTTCCTGGCCGATCTTGAGGACTTCCTTGACCTTCTCGATGCGGTCGTTGCTGATTTGCGAGATGTGGACGAGGCCGTCGATTTCGTCGGCGAGCTGGATGAAGGCGCCGAAGCTGGCCACTTTGCTGACCTTGCCGGTGACGAGGTCGCCGATCTTGTAGCGGTCCTCGATCGACTTCCACGGGTCCTGGGTGAGATGTTTGAGGCTGAGCGAAATGCGCTGGTTGGCCTTGTCGATTTCGAGCACCTCGGCTTCGATGTCGTCGCCCTTCTTGAGCATTTCGGAGGGGTGGTTGATCTTGCGGGTCCAGGAGAGGTCGGAGACGTGGATCATGCCGTCGATGCCCTCTTCGAGTTCGACGAAGGCGCCGTAGGCGGTGAGGTTGCGGACCTTGCCCTTGACGCGGGAGCCGGTCGGGTACTTGCCGGTGACGACTTCCCACGGGTTGGTGTCGAGCTGGCGCACGCTGAGGGAGACTTTCTGGTCTTCCTTGCTGACGCCGAGGACGACGGCTTCGATTTCCTGGCCCTGGGTGAGGACGTCGGCGGGGCGCGCGATGCGCTTGGTCCAGGAGAGTTCGGAGACGTGGACGAGGCCTTCGATGCCCGGTTCGAGCTCGACGAAGGCGCCGTAGGGGACGAGGTTGGTGACCTTGCCCTTGACCTTCATGTTGACCGGATATTTCTCGGCGATCTGGTCCCACGGATTCATGGTCTTCTGCTTGAGGCCGAGGGAGACGCGTTCCTTCTCGCGGTCGATGTCGAGGACGAGGACTTCGATTTCCTGGCCGACCTTGAGCAGTTCGCTCGGGTGGTTGAGGCGGCTCCAGCTCATGTCGGTGATGTGGAGCAGGCCGTCGAGTCCGTCGAGGTCGATGAAGGCGCCGAAGTCGGTGATGTTCTTGACGGTGCCCTTGACGGTGCCGCCCTTTTCGATGCCGCCGAGGAGCTTGGAGCGCTTTTCGGCGCGTTCGGCCTCGATGAGTTCGCGGCGGGAGAGGACGACGTTTTTGCGTTCCTCGTTGAGTTTGACGATCTTGCATTCGAGGGTCTTGCCTTCGTAGACGCGGAGGTCCTTGGGCGCGATGATGTCGACCTGGGAGCCGGGGAGGAAGGCCTCGACGCCGACGTTGAGCATGAGGCCGCCCTTGACGACGGCCTTGACCTTGCCGGTGATGAGTCCGCCGTTGTTGAAGATGGCGACGATTTTTTCCCAGTTCTGTTTCTGGGCGGCCTTTTCCTTGGAGAGGACGACCATGCCCTCGTCGTTTTCGAGGCGTTCGAGGAGGACTTCGACTTCGCTGCCGACTTCGAGCGGTTCGCTGTCTTCGAATTCGCTGAGGCTGATGACGCCCTCGGACTTGTAGCCGATGTCGATGAGGACTTCGTTGGGGCGTTTTTGGAGGACGCGTCCCTTGACGATGCTGCCTTCGGCAAACGATTTCATCGTTTTGCCTAACAATTCTTGCATGGTTGAGCTCATGGGATTTTAAAGGGCGCCGGTAGTAAGAAGGCGCCGGATGCTTGGCGGGCGCGGAACCACGCCGGTGTGGAACTAATCGACTGATCTAAAGACAACAAAACCGCCTTCACCTAGGCGGAGTAGGGTTAAAGGTTGCCTCTGCGCCGCACGGCCAAAGCCGGGCTGTTAAACGCAGCTTTTTAGCAAACCAGAAAAGCTACTTTTACGCAATGCTCTTTTTAGTAGTGTCTTATTTTGATGGGATGTAGCCTTTGCGAGCGATGAAGACCCTCCTATCCAAACTAACGAGCTTGTTCGGATTCAAAAAAGCTCCTGATGAGACGAAAAAGAATCTTCTGATAATTCACTATCGAAAAGGGGAGCTTGAGAATGTCTACGCTCCACCAGGCTCTAACTTGTTGGTGGTCATCCTCAATGAACATCAGATATGGGACGAATACGGGTATAATCAAGAGCAGATGGCAGCTTACGTCGATACAAAGACAAAGGGCATGGAAGCTCTTGAAGTATTCGGAAGAGACGTGCCCCCCTCTTTCGATTCAAATTAGGACACCACCTCTTTTCTTAATCGCTTTAATGAGTCATGGCGGTAAGTTAAGCCATGCTACAATATTATGCGAAGTACTTTGGTGATTCCACGGACAAGCATGTCCAGAGTTATGTGCCGCGCAAAACTTTAAAAGAAGCGATTATCGATGGATACGGTGAATTCGTGCGTTTTAAGGATAAGCCTTTGCCCTTCGTAATTATTATCAAAGAAGGAGCATCCGAAAGAATACTGTGGGATAGCTCGTCCTCTCAGAAAAAATATGATGTCTTTGCCAGCGAGAATGGTGTAACTGAGTTTCCATGAGCCTGAATGAGGAAGTATCATCCGTTTTGAAGGGACCACTCGGTATTGTCGGCGAGTTCAAGCAGTTCATCTCGCGCGGCAATGTCATTGACCTCGCGGTCGGCGTGATCATCGGCGGCGCGTTCGGGGCGATCATCAACTCGCTGGTGAAGGATGTGGTGATGCCGCCGATCAGCTACATCATGAGCGGCGTCGATGTGAGTTCGTTGAGACTTCCCATCGTGCCTGATGTTCTCGACGCTTCGGGGAAGGTCGCCAAGGCGGGAGTCTACATCACTTACGGCAACTTCCTCCAAGCCGCGCTCAATTTTCTCATCATTGCGGCGGTCATTTTTCTCCTCGTCAAAGCCATCAATTCATTCAAACGCAAGGAAGCCGAGAAGCCCGCGGCCCCGCCGGAACCAACCGCGCAGGAAAAATTGCTGATGGAAATCCGCGATTTGCTGGCGAAGAAATAGTTGGTGGCCCGGACAACTCGTTGTCCGGGCGGCGAAGCCGCAGGAGGTCGCCCGAACGTTGACACGGTTAATTCGTTCTAATTCGCATGTGCTTATGTCCAAGCGTCGAATCCTCGATCTTCCCGGGCAATATCATTTTCTCACGTTTTCAACTTACCAAAGGCGCCGCTTTCTCGATTCGGGCGAGACCCGTAACATCGTTCTGGAGGTATTGCAAAAATGCCTGGTTACCCAAAGAGCGAACTGCGCCGGTTTTGTCGTCATGCCCGATCACGTTCACGCCCTCATTTCCGGAGAGGAGGATTTTAAGATCAGTCCCTTTGTGCAGGTTTGGAAAAAGACGAGTTCATACCGAATTAAAAGATTCTTCGAACGGGAGCTTGGACGGTATGAAAAGCTTTGTCCAAACGGATGTCCAATCTGGCAGGCGCGTTTCTACGATTACAACGTCGATTCGGATGAAAAGCTGAACGAGAAAATCGAATACATGCATGAGAATCCAGTTGCAGCGGGGCTAGCCGAGAATGCCCTGGATTGGAACTGGAGTTCCTCGCGGTTTTACGAACGTGGGGAAATGGTGGGTGTGACAATAACGCCGTGAATTTACCGGTGACCTCCTGTGGCCTGCGGCCACCCGGACAACAAGTTGTCCGGGCCACCATGCTATGCTAAACCTGCGCGGTGAAGGTTAAGCATTTTCGCGCGCCGAGGAGAATCGTGGCCGGCATGGCCCAGGGACGCACGGTGCTGCGCGGATGCTGGTTTCTCTTTCGCACGCGGAAGCTGCCGGCGCTGGGGGTGTTCGCGGGGGCGGCGGCGCTCGGCGCGTTGATCTGGCCGCACGACCCGGCGCTGCTGGCGGGGATTCACTTCTGGCGCGGCGGGCAGGAAGATCTGGCGCGGCGGATCGCGTGGTATTTCGGGACGTGGGGCGATTACCCGACTTACAACGTGCCGCTGGCGCTGGCGATCTGGCTTTACGGCGTGGCGGCGGGGAGCGGCGCGTGGCGGCGGGCGGCGGTGGTTTGTTTTCTCGGCGCGACGCTGGCCGGGCTTTTCGACGATTGTTTCCGGCTGACGCTGGGCCGGCCGCGTCCCGATACGCTGGCGCACACGCACATTGCCGACGGTTTTTACGGGATCACGTATGCTTTCCGGGGCGGGTTCCAGAGCTTTCCTTCGGGTCATGCCGCGGCGGTTTTCGGGGCGGCGATGGCGTTGCTGGTGGTGAAGCGGCCGCTGGGGATTGCGGCGACGCTTTTCGCGTTTGCGGTGGTGTGGGCGCGGATGGAGCTTGACCGGCATAATCCCTCGGACGTCGTGGTCGGGTCGATCATCGGCATTTACTTCGGGCTGCTGGCGGGGTTTGGGGCGAAGGTGCGGTTGCCTCGTCCGATGAAAACAGCGGGGCCTTGATCGGGCAAGCCATGGCCCGTTTTTTTGTGACTTTTTAACCGGAGAATGAGAGAGTGACGCGATGAGCACGCCTGTCTTTTTGACCTATTACTATCCCCATTTAATGGCGCTGATTTTCCTGGTCTTTTTCTTCGCGACAGACGTCCCGGCGAAGGGCCGGTTTTTTTTGCGCGCCGTGACGGCGCTAAGCATCGCGACTTTCCTGGCGCACGCGAACCGCATTTTCCATCTTTATCCCAGTCTCCTCTATTTTCCGAGCGGGCACATGACTTTTTGCCTCGGGGTGGCGCTGTCGCTCGGCATGTTGCGACCGTGGACGCTGGCGATCAGCCTGCCTCTCCTTGTGCCCTTTGGGGCGGCCCTGGTCGCACTACATTTTCATGGCGTTTGGGATGTCCTGGGCGCGATTCCACTGGTACTGGGCGTTTATGGGATCGTCCATTGGGACTGGAATGCGCCGATGGCTTCGCGCCCTCTCGACAGGCGGGCGAGTTATCCCTAAGCTTGCGCTCATGCTCTTCGGCCTCACGCCCACGCGCGATCCGCGCCTGCAACTGCTCAAGAACGTGGTCCTGTTCAAGGACCTGTCGCCGCGCGAGCTGGAGATGGTGAACGGTCTGATGCACGAGCGGAGTTATATCGCGGACGAGGTGATTTTCGACGAAGGCGAGGAGGGACAGGGGCTTTTTCTGGTGTTGAGCGGGCGGGTGAAGATCGTGCTTCCGGCAAGCGCGAACACGCTTTTGCTGGAGTTGGGACCGGGCGCTTTTTTTGGCGAGGTGGCGCTTCTCGACGAGAGCGTGCGGACGGCGCAGGCGCGGGCGATCGAAGACACGCAGATCGTGGCGTTGTTTCGCGCCGAGTTTCTTTCGCTGCTCGACACCCATTCGAACATCGCCTCGCGCATTTCGTTTCAACTGGCGAAGGTGCTGGCGGCGCGATTGCGCCATGCGGTCATCAATGCGCACCAACATCACCAGGCCACGTAGAGGCCGTCGAAATCGCCATGAATCGCTCGCTCGCTTCCGGCCCCATCGTCTGGCTCGGGATTATCGTGACGACGTGTCTGCTGCTGGTTCTTTTTCAGACGATGCTCTGGCTGGTGCTGCCGCTGCTGCTGGGGGTGGTGACGTATTACATGCTTTCGCCGCTGGTGAACATCGCGATTGCGCGCGGGATGACGCGGGCGCGGGCCGTTTTCATCGTGACGGCGTTGCTCTCGGTCTTTCTCGCGGCAATCGCGTTGATCGTCGCGCCGAAGATTTCCCGGGCATCCAGCAACTGGAAAAACATGGTTGTCGGTTATGCGGAGAGCGGGGTGAAGCTCATTGCCAATGCGCAAACGACGCTGGAGAAGATGGTGCCGTACCTGCATCGTCCCGCCACGCCACCCGACGCGGAAAAAGCGAAGAGTGGCGCGCCCGCCGCTGCGGCCGCCGATGAGGCCAGAGAAAATGCCGTCGCCACAGAGGCGCTCGACGAGAAAGTCGCCGCCTTCACCGAAAATCATTCGGGCGATGTCGCGCTGGAACTTGCCCGCTGGATTCCGTCGCTGCTTCTGGTGCCCTATATCACTTATTTTTTCCTGCTCGACGGCCCGCGGTTCAAGCGGTTTCTGGTGCGGGCGATTCCGAACGCGTTCTTTGAAAAGACGCTCTATCTTTTTTACCGGGTGGAGGACCAGATGCGCCGCTATTTCCAGGGCTTGCTGGCCCTGACCGCGCTCGATGCCCTCTGCCTCGGCACGGGCCTCTGGTT
The DNA here is from genome assembly GCA_035948935.1 of Methylacidiphilales bacterium. GTDB lineage: Bacteria > Verrucomicrobiota > Verrucomicrobiia > Methylacidiphilales > UBA1321 > JABDGH01. The sequence continues at coordinate 163,524 of DASZIP010000013.1, forward strand.
TCTCGGTCTCCATGCGCCGTTTTTTCTCGCCATCATGGCCGCGGTCATGGCGTGGCTTCCCTATCTCGGTTCGATCGGGGGGGCTCTCCTGGCGGCCCTGGTGGCAGCGAGTGATTTTCCCGACAATCACTGGCTGCCGTATGAAGTCCTTGGACTGTTCATCGGGGTGCGGCTGCTGGACGATTTCGTTTTTCTGCCGCTGACGGTGGGGCGGAGCCTGCGGATGCATCCGCTTGTCACGGTGCTGATGATTCTGCTGGGCGGGGCGGTGGCGGGCATTTCGGGTCTGCTGCTGGTGATGCCGGTGCTGGGGGTCGTCATGGTCGCGGGACAGATCATCGGCGAACTGGTCACCGACCAACGGATTCTGGCGCGGCATCGTCATGCACGGCACTTGCAACGGCAGCGGGCGCATATCGATCTTTTTACAGGATGATGGGGGATGCGTTTATTGCCAGGCCGCGCCAAATTTTCTTTTCATGGATAAATCCGAGATCACCGACATCCTCGAGGAAATCGCCGTTTTGCTGGAGTTGAAGGGCGAGAACCCGTTCAAGGCGCGGGCCTACACGAACGCGGCGCGGGCGCTCGACAATTACGAGGGGGACATCGCGCGGCTGGTCGCGGAGGACCGGATCGAGGAACTGCCCGGGATAGGCGAGGCGCTGCATCAGAAGATCGCGGAGCTGGTGAAGACGGGCCGGCTGAAATATTACGAGGAGCTGCGCGCGTCGGTTCCGGAGGGGCTGCTGGCGATGATGGATATTCCGGCGCTCGGGCCGAAAAAGATCAAGGCGCTGCACGAGAAACTCGGGATCACGAGCGTGGCGGAACTCGAGGCGGCCTGCCAGGCGCACCGGGTGCGGGACCTGCCGGGCTTTGGGGAGAAGACAGAGGAGAAGCTGCTGGCGGGGATCGCGCAGAGCCGCGATTACGCGAGGCTTTTTCATTACGCCGAGGTGTGGGCGTGGGCGGAGGAAATCCGCGAGGCGTTGCGCGATCACGAGGCGGTGATCCAGCTCAGCGTGGCGGGGAGTCTGCGCCGCGGGCGGGAGGTGGTGAAGGACCTCGATTTCGTCGCATCTTCCCGCAAGCCGGAGGAGGTGATGGATTATTTCGTCTCGCTGCCGTGGGTGAAGCAGGTGACGAATCACGGGCCGACGAAGTCGAGCGTGGTGTTGAAGAGCGGGATCGCGGTCGATTTGCGCGTGGTGAGCGACAAGGAATATCCCTACGCGCTGCATCATTTCACCGGGAGCAAGGAGCACAACGTGGCGATGCGGCAGCGGGCGATCGCGCAGGGAAAAAAGATGAGCGAGTGGGGCCTGTTTGAAACGGGCGCGGGGAAAAAAGCAGGCGACAGCGAGGAGGGCAGGCTGATTCCATGCCGGACCGAGGAGGAGCTTTTCGCGGCGGTGGGCCTCCAGTACATTCCGCCGGAGCTGCGCGAGAACCTGGGAGAAATCGAGGCGGCGGAGAAGCGGCAGATTCCACGGCTCGTTGAGTGGACGCAACTGCGGGGGACGTTCCATTGCCATACGAATTGGAGCGACGGAAAAAACACGCTCGCGGAGATGGCGGGCGAGGCGCGTGAGATCGGGCTCGATTACCTGGGCATCGCGGACCACTCGAAGTCGTCGTTTCAGGCGAACGGCTTGAACGAGGAGCGGCTGGCGGAGCAGATCGATCTCATCGCGGCGACCAACGCGAAGGTGAAGGATTTTCACGTCTTCGCGGGGAGCGAGGTCGATATCCTGAAGGATGGGCGGCTCGATTTTTCGGACGACGTGCTGGCGAAGCTCGATTACGTCGTCGCGTCGGTCCACAACGCGATGAGCCAGGGCGAGGAGGAGATGACCGCGCGGGTGATCCGCGCGATGGAAAACGAATACGTGACGATGCTTGGGCACCCGACGGGACGGCTGCTGCTGCAGCGCGAACCTTACAAGATCAACCTCGAAAAGATCATCGACTGCGCCGCGCGGACCGGGACGTGGATCGAGCTCAATTGCAGCATCTGGCGGATGGATCTCGACTGGCGCTGGTGGCATCGCGCGCGCGACAAGGGGGTGAAGTGCGTGATCAATCCTGACGCGCACCGGGTCGCGCAATTCGCGATGCTGCGCCACGGGGTGACGATCGCGCGGAAAGGCTGGCTGCGCCGGGAGGACGTGATGAACACGCTGTCGCTTGACGCGATGCGGAAGGCGCTGGGGCGATAGCCCCTACATGCCGAACGCGCGTTTGAGGAGTTCGGCGCGTTTGGCCCAGGTGTGTTCGCCCGACCAGGCGCGGGCCGCTTCGGCGTGATCGGCTTCGTGGCAAAACTGGCGTAGCGCCTCCATCCATGCGGCGCGGGCGGGACTGGGTATCTGCGCACACCAGGGACCGACGTCGAGGCTTTGCAGGGCGGGCAGCGCGGTGCTGATGACCGGCAGGCCGCATCGGGCATAATCGAAGAGCTTCATCGGGCACGAAAATTCCCCGGACGGCGCATCGGGGTTGGTGGGGATGAGTCCGGCGCGCGCTCCCGCGAGGGACTCGGGCAATTCGGTCAGGGGCGCGCGCGGCCGCCACTCGACTCCGGCGGTGTCGAGTTGTTCGCCGAGCATCCGCCATTCCTCGCCGGTTCCGCCGACGATTTTGAGCGGGAGGCGCGTGTCGCGGGCGGCCTGAATGACGCCGGCGAGGTCGTTTCCCTCGGCGATGGACCCGCAATAAACGAACGGGCCGTCGGGCACGCCGATGCCTTTGTCGAGCGGCGGCAGGCCGGCGTTCGGCACGATGGCAAAATCCCTGGACAAGGAGAACCAGGTGTTGAGCGCGACGGCCAGCGGCGCGCTGGTGGCGATGTTCTGGGCGGCGGCGGCGAGGACTTGCGCCTCGAGTTTGTGGAGCATGCGCTGACGCGCGGCGTTTTGCGGCGCCTGCGCGGCGATCTCATGCGCTTCGTAGGCGTAGGGGATGCCCGCCTGAATCAGGATCAGCGCGGCTTTGAGATCGGAGGTGAACGCGAGATCGAACGGGAGGCGGTTTCGCATCCAGTGGGCGAAGTTGCGGGCAAAAATCGAGGTGCTTTGGAGCGGGCCGAGCGTGTGCGGAAGGGCGACGAGATGGAGTCCGGAAACGTCGTGCGCGCCGGCCACGTCGAGGAGATGATCGAGGAGTTGCCGTTCGCCGCCCGCGGCGACGAGGGTGACATCGACGCCGCTTTGAGCGAGGGCCGCGCAGGTCGAGAGCGCGTGCGTTTCGCGGGCGCGCCGTCCGGTCCATTCCTCGGGATGAAGATAAAGCAGGCGCATGCCGGTCTTTATGGCGACGGCGCGGCGGCTTCCCGGGCAAGCGACGCTTCGATGACAGCCGTGGCTTCGGTCAGAACTCTTTCGAGGGAAATGGTGTGGATCGGATCGCCCAGGCGGGCGGTTTGCAGCGCGCGATGGAATTCGGCCGGGGCCTGGTGCGGGCCGCACGCCTCGACGGAGGAACCGCGATCGGTCGGCGCGAAGAGCGTCACGGTCGGGCAGCCGACCGCCACGGCCATGTGGTACGGCCCGGTGTCGCCGGAGAGAAAAGCAAGCGCCTGCGATTGAATCTTGGCGAAATCGGGAAGCGACAGTTTTCCGGCCAGAATGAAGGGGCGCCGCTGCATGATCGCGGCGATGCGGGCGGCAAGGGAATGCTCGCTGCGGTCGCCGGTGAGCGCGATGGGGCAATTGAACCGCCCGGCGAGGGTGTCGGCGAGGCGCGCCCAGTTTTCGACCGGCCAGCGTTTGATTTCGCGCGAGGCGCCCGGATGGATCAACAGGCCGCGCGGCTGCCCGTCCGCGGCGACCATCAGGTGGGGCAGGCTCAGCCGACGGGTCGCCGGTTCGACTCCGAGCGCCTCGGCCATGGCGAGGTTGTTGTCGATGGCGTGGCCGCTGGCGTAATCGGGCGCGCGGGGGCGGCGCAGCATCGAGTCGTTGGCCATCCAACGGGCATAGCGGGTCCAGCGCGAGCGGTAACGGAGGAAGCCGCGGACGCCGCAGCGCCAAAGGAAGGGAACGAGGTCGGGCTCGGTCATGTTGGCGAGGAGCGCGATGCGGTGCGGATCGGCGGCGAGCTTTTCCCGCAAGCTGCCCCAGCGATATTTGCCGCGCACGGAAAAGACGCGGTGGAGGCGCGGGTCGGGCTGGTAAAGCTCGGCGTAGGGCGTCTTGACCAGAAGCGAGACGCGGCCCGGGCCGAGGCTGGCGGAGAGGGTCTCGATCAGCGGCGTGGTCAGGATCGAATCGCCCAGCGCGGTGGTCGCGACGACGAGCACTTTTTCTCCCTGTTCGAACGCCTCGCACGTTTCGGGCAGCGACCACGTTGTGATCAAGCGCGTGAGGTGCGCGGCGTGATGGGCGAGCGTATAGGCTGGGTCGAGGCCGGGGAAGTTCATGCGCCTCTCCAGATTTCCTTGAGCCGCAGGAAAACGGTCTGGGCGGGGATGTCGGCCATCGAGGCGTCGGCGGGGGTCTGGTAATTCGCGGGGCGCGGGAGTTGCACGACGCGATGGCGCAGACCGTAGCAGTAGGGGCCGACGCGGGTGTCGGGGTTGTTGCAATGGATGATGGCGACGACGCGGGTGCCGACGGCGAACCCGAGGTGCATGATGCCGGTGTCGGTCGAGACGAGCGCCTGGGCGCCGGCCAGCAGCGCGGCCGATTCGTCGAGGGAAAGTTTGCCGACGAGGTTGTGGTAGGCCTTCCCCCCCTCGTTGGCGAAATAGCGGTCGAGTTCCTGGAGCCGTTCGAGCTGGTCCTCGCCGCCGAGGATGAAAATTTCGGAGGTCAGTTCATGCGCGCAGAGCCGGAGCAGCTCGGCGTAGCGCTCGACGGGCCAGTCGCGCCACGCGGCGCGGCGTCCGCCGCCAAGTTGCAGGACGAGGCGCGGATTTTTGCCGACGAGCATGCGGCGGAGTTTTTCCTCGAGGCGGGCGCGTTCGTCGTCCCGGACGGCGTAGACGAGGTGCGGCTCGCCGGTGTTGGCGCCGACGTAACGGGCGATGCGGAGCGTCTGCTCGACGCCGTGGGTGACGTCCCAGTCGGGCTGCTCGACCTGGTGCGCGCAAAGCCAGCTCAGGCGGGTCATGTTCGGCACGCTGACGGTGACGTCGGGATCGAGCAGGTAACTGAGACAGCGCGGTTCGGGATCGTTTCCGCGCAGATGGAGAATCGCGTCCCACGGGCCGGCGGCGCGCAATTCGTTTTTCAATTTACAGAAAGCGGCGGGACCTTTTTGAAAAAGAAAGACCTGGTCGACATGGGGATTGTGCTCGAGCAACAGGCGGCGGCGTTGATGGACCACGCCGGCGAGATGCGCGTCGGGAAAAGTTTCGCGCAGGGCCTTGAAGACGACCGAGTCGGTGAGGGTGTCGCCGATTCCGGCGCAGGTGAAGCAGAGGACGCGCGAGCCCGGACCAAGCGCGATGGGGCGGGGCTGCGGCGGACGGCGGCGCGCGAGGGCGCGAAAAATCATCTCGTATCCCGAAGCGGAAAGGCGGCTGACAAAGGAGGCCATGAGCTATCTATTACATGAAATCGGGCGAAGGCGGTAGTCCCAACAGGTCAGCCCATTTTTTTTCGACATCGTTCTTTTTCAGGGTCAGGAAGGGCTGAAGGGCCTGCCAGACGCGGTCGACGGGTATGTTGTCCTCTCCCGGCTCGGCGTGGACAAAGGCGTGGTTCCTGCCGCGCGAATGCCACTTTTTGAAGGGGCCTTCCGACCAAAGCACCAGCGCGGGCGTGTCGACCGCGGCGGCGAGGTGGGCGGCCCCGCCCTCGGGTGTGACGAGAAGGGCGGCGCGTTCGAGGAGCGCGGCGAGGTCGAGCGGTTCCGGCGTGTCGACGGCGATGATCCGCTTCGATCCCATGCACGCGGCAATTTCCTGGGCGAGCCTCTGGCCGGCGGGAGCGGCGACCAGGCCGATGGCGAGATCGGTCGAGCCGACGACGCGCCTGGCGAGCTCGATAAAATCTTCCTCGCGAAATTTGAGCGGTGCGGTGCTGCTGAGGTTGATCAGCATGAAACGGCTGCACGAGGCGAAGGTGGAGTGGTGCAGGACTTCGCCGGCGAATTCCCGGGAGGAGTCGGGGACGCGGAGGCTTAAGTCGGCGGTAAACGTCGCCGGCTTGACGACGCCGAGCGGCTTGAGAAGGCGCAGGAGCGTGTCGATCTGGTGCTCCTCGTTCGGCCCGCCCGGCAGCGGCACGGGGTGGGTATAATAGGCCGAGGGACGATCGGCGCGGCGCGCGAAGCCGATCCGGACGGCGGCGTTGGTCGAGCGGGCGAGCAGGGCCAGGCGCCGGTCAAAACCGCCCTTGGCGGCGATGACCCAGTCGTAGTCCTGGAGGCGCGCGGCGTTTTTTAACACGGCCTGCCAGGGATTCCAGCCCGGTTGGAGCACGACGACAACGTCGACCGCCGGGCAGGCCCGAGCGATGGGTTCGCCGAGCGGATCGCACGCCACGACAATGCGGGCCTTCGGGAAATGGCGGCGCAGGATGTGCAAAAGCGGCAGCGTGTAGATCATGTCGCCCATCCGGTTGCGGCGAATCACCAGGATGCGCGGCTCGGCCGGATCGCGCCGGGGCCGGTGCCGCCGCCGCAGCTTGAGGGGCTGGGCGAGGAGATCGAGAGCGGTGCTGAAGAGGCTCATAAAGCGGGGGGATGCATCCTGGGCGTCGCAGCGTTGATGTTTCTTATTTCGAAAGCCGCCGGGCGGCAAATGTTTTGCAATTCCATTCTCTGTGGGAAAACGGCATCGTAACCGCTCCAAATCATGAGGCAATGGCGTATTCTTCACACGGAATCCTCGCTCGGCTGGGGCGGGCAGGAGGTGCGCGTCCTCGCCGAGCTCGAATGGATGCGCGCGCGCGGCCACTGGGTCGCGCTGGCCGCGCATCCGGCGAGCGCCGTCGCGAAGCGGGCGAAGGAGGCGGGCATTTTGTTTTATGCGTTGCGCACGCACAAGGCGCTGCTTCCGGTGGAGATCGCGCGGCTGGCGGCGTGGCTGGTCTGGAACCGGGTCGAGGTGGTCAATACGCACAGCTCAAACGACGGTTGGCTGGCGGGGCTTGCGGCCCGGCTGGCGGCGCGCCCGATCCTCATCCGCTCGCGGCACATCGAGGTCGATTACCCGAACCGCTTCTGGAGCAGGCTCGCCTTCGGCATTCTGCCGGATCATGTAATCACCACCAGCCGGCGGATCGCGGACCGGCTCGTCGCGGAGTTGGGGATTTCCCCGGCGCGGGTGACCTGCATCGCCACCGGCGTCAACCTCGCGCGGTTCAATCCTGAAATCAAGGGGACGCTGCGCCGGGAACTCGGCATGGCTCAGGAGACGGCGCTGGTCGGCATGATTTCGGTCCTGCGGAGTTGGAAGGGGCACGCGACGTTTCTCGACGCCGCCGCGCGATTGCCCGACAAGGCCGGACGGCCGGTGCGCTTTGTGATCGCCGGGGACGGGCCCGCGCGCGAGGAATGGACGGCCAAGATCGCGCAGGAGCCGTGGAAGGGGCGCGTCACGCTGCTCGGGCATCGCGCGGACGTGCCAAACCTGCTCGCCTCGCTCGACGTTCTCGCGCTGCCGTCCTACGCCCACGAAGGCATTCCGCAGATCGTCCTGCAGGCGCAGGCGATGGCGCGTCCGGTGGTCGCGACGACGATCGGCGGCATTCCCGAAGTGGTCGAGGACGGCATGACGGGCCTGCTCGTTCCGCCGCGCGACGCCGAAGCGCTGGCGGAAAAGATTTCCTCGCTGCTCGACGATCCCGCTCTCTCCGCCCGCCTGGGCAAGGCCGCGCGAGCCCATATCGAAAAGCACTACAGCCTCGACGCGATGGGGGAAAAGCTGCTGGGGCTGTATGAGAAATGTCGCGGCGGTCTCATTGGGTAGGGGCGGCAGTCCCTGCCGTCCCATCAAATTCTCTTCCCAACAGCCAGCGCGATTACTTCTCCCGGCACGCGACGGCGGCCTTCACAAATCCGCTGAAGAGGGGATGCGGCTGGTTCGGCTTGGATTGGAATTCGGGATGGAACTGGCACGCGGCGAACCAGGGATGGTCGGCGAGTTCGATCAGCTCGACGAGCTTGCCGTCGGGCGTGAGTCCCGCGACACGGAGGCCGTGGGCCTCCATCTTTTCACGATAGAGATTGTTGAATTCGTAACGGTGCCGATGGCGTTCCGTCGTGCGATCGGTGCCGTAGGCCTGCTGGATTTTCGTGCCGGGAACAAGATGGCAGACCGAGGCGCCGAGCCGCATCGTGCCGCCGAGCTTCACGACCTGCTTTTGCTCGTCGAGCATCGAGATGACCGGGTCGGGCGTTTCGGTGTTGAACTCGGTGCTGTGGGCGCGGGTGAGCCCGAGCACGTCGCGCGCGAAATCGACCACGGCGATCTGGAGGCCGAGGCAAAGGCCGAGATAGGGAATTTTCTGCGTGCGCGCGTAGCGGGCGGCGAGGATTTTGCCCTCGACGCCGCGCACCCCGAAACCGCCCGGCACCAGGATGCCGTCGAGTCCGCTGAGGAATTTCGCCGCGCCGTGCTCCTCGATCTCCTCCGCATCGACGGTCACCAGCGTGATCCCCGCGTCGGCGGCCGCGCCGGCGTGGGTGAGCGCCTCGTAAATGCTCTTGTAGGCGTCCTGGTTCTCCATGTACTTGCCGACGACGCCGATCTTGACGCGATGCTTCGGGGTGATGATCCGGTCGACGAACGAGCGCCACGCGGTCATGTCCGCCGGGGGAAGATCGAGCTTGAAGTGCCGCGCGGCAAGCTCGTCGAGTTTTTCCCGCTGAAGCATCAGCGGCACTTCGTAAATGGTATGGGCCACGTCTTTTTCCTCGATGACCGCCTCCGGCGTGACGTTGCAGAACATGGAAAGCTTGGCGCGCAATTCGCGGTCGATCGAATGTTCCGTGCGGCAGATCAGCACGTGGGGCTGGATGCCGATTTCGCGCAGCTTGGCGACGCTTTGCTGCGTCGGCTTCGATTTCAATTCGCCCGCCGCCTTGATGAACGGCACGAGGGTGACGTGGATGAAAAGGGCGTTGTCGGAACCGACTTCGAGCGCGAACTGGCGGATCGCCTCGAGGAACGGCAGGCCCTCGATGTCGCCGGTCGTCCCGCCGATCTCGGTGATCACCACGTCGCAGTCCTGGAACTGGCCGACCTGCCGGATGCGCTGCTTGATCTCGTCCGTCACGTGCGGGATGACCTGCACCGTTTTACCGAGGTAATCACCGCGCCGTTCCTTCGTCAGCACCGCCTCGTAAATCTGGCCGGTGGTGAGGTTGTTCTTGCGGGTGAGCTTGCCCGACGTGAACCGTTCGTAGTGGCCGAGGTCGAGATCGGTCTCGGCGCCGTCCTCGAGGACGTAGACTTCGCCGTGCTGGTAGGGGCTCATCGTGCCCGGATCGACGTTGAGATAGGGGTCGAATTTCTGGAGCACGACCTTGAGCCCCCGGTGCTCGAGGAGCGTGCCCAGCGCGGCCGCGGTGAGACCTTTCCCGAGCGAGCTGACCACACCTCCGGTGACGAAAATATATTTCATTTCTTTCTGTTCCTCCTGGGTGGCCGCGCCTGCCCGCGCAGGGCCGCTTCCACACGCGCTAAATCTGCGGGCGTATCGACTCCGAGGCAACGATATTTGGTTTCGATCACGTGGATGGCCAGGCCGTTCTCGAGCGCGCGGAGCTGTTCAAGGCCCTCCGCGATCTCGAGCGGGCTCGGCTTGAGCGACACGAAATCGGCCAGCGCCCGGGTCCGGAACGCGTAGATGCCGACATGCCGGAGCAGCGGCGCGTTCCGGTCGAAGGCGCGTTGGAAAGGGAGCGGCGAGCGGGAAAAGTAGAGCGCCTCGTGCTGGCGGTTGCGGACGACCTTGACCACCTCCGGGCTGCGCCATTCGGCCTCCGATTCGATGCGGTGGGCCAGCGTGCCGATGGGCGCGCGCGGGTTTTCCATCATGGCGCGGATGAGGTCGTCGACGGCGGCCGGGGCAAGCAGCGGCTCGTCGCCCTGGACGTTGACGTAGAGCTGGGCCGAAATTTTGCCGGCGACCTCGGCCATCCGGTCGGTGCCGGAGCGGTGCGACTTTTTTGTCATCACCACGTCGGCGCCGAATTTGGCCGCGACGTCGGCGATCCGGTCGTCGTCGGTGGCCACGACGACCTGCTCGGTGAGGCGGCTGCGGCACGCCGCCTCCCAGACCCATTGGATCATCGGACGGCCCTCGATCCGGGCGAGGCTTTTGCCGGGAAAACGGGTCGCGCCGTAACGGGCGGGGATGACGATGAGGGATTTCATTCCAATTCGTGGGTTTTGAGGATCGGGATGGTCGATGAGACCCCCAGAATCCAATTCGCGGCATCGGTCAGCGTCGTCGTAATGTAATGCGCCTTCAACCGGGCCATGGCGTCCTCTTCGTCCGAGTTTTCTTTCCGGCTCGATTTGGCGTGGGTGAGAAGCACTGTGCGGCATCCGGCGTTGAGGCCGCATTCGATGTCGGAGAGGCGGTCGCCGATGAAGAACGAGGCGGCGAGGTCGAGGTCGTGGACCCTGGCGGCCTGGAGCAGCAACTCGGGCGACGGCTTCCGATCCGTCGCGTAGGGATCGTCCGGCGCGGCGAAGGAGTGAAAGAAGGCGTGGATGTAATCGCCGTCGAGCTGCCGCTTCATCTCCGCGTCGACGGCGGAAACCTGGCCGCGCGTGATGAGGCCTCGCCCCACGCCCGACTGGTTGCTCACCACGAAAAGCAGGAAACCGGCCTGCCGCAGGGCATAGAGCGCCGCGGCCCCATCGGGAAAAATTTCAACGCGCGCGGGATCGCCAAGGTAGGGGACGTTGACGATGAGCGTGTCGTCCCGGTCTAGAAAAACGGCGCGCGGTTTCACGTCACCCCCTCCGTCTTGACGAATATCTCGCGCAACTCCGCGACGTCGAGCGTCGCCGTGCCGAGCTTGCCGACGACGACTCCCGCCGCGTGGTTGGCGATTTCCGCCGCCTCGATGCCGGTGGCTCCCGCGGCCAGCGCCAGCGTGAACGCCGCGATGGCCGTGTCGCCCGCGCCCGAAACGTCGAAGACCTCCTGCGCGCGCGTCGGCGTGTGATAGGGCTTCTGCCCCTGTTCGAGCAGCAGCATGCCGGCTTCCCCAAGGGTGATCAGCACGTAGCGGATGGCGTGCTTTTTTTGCAGCACGGCCCCCGCCGCGAGCACGGCTTTTTCGTCGGGCGAGTAGGGCAGGCCCGCCGCGAGAAAAGCCTCGCGCCGGTTGGGCTTAAGCACCGTGCCGCCCGACCAGTCGAACGGGTTGTTCGGGTTCGGATCGATCGCGACGATTTTCCCGTGCGCCTTCGCCTCGGCCACGACGAGCTCGACGAGTTCCTGGTCAACGAGGCCCTTGGCGTAGTCTTCGATGATCACCGCGTCGTGGGCGGAGATTTCCTCGCGCAGCCGGTCGAACAGCCGGCGCTTGCTTTCGGGATCGAGCGGTGCCCTCGATTCGTCGTCGACGCGGACGATCTGCTGCTGGTCCTCGATCTCGAGATGATCGTGCAGTTGGCGCGTGATCGCGCAAACGCGGGTCTTGTGCGTCGTGGGCCGCAGCGGCGTGGCGCGGATGCCGCCCGTCGCGATGCCCTCGCCGGTAAGGAGCCTCACAAGCTGCTCGCCCGGCTGGTCCTCGCCGATCACGCCCGCGAGAGCGGCGCGCGCGCCGAGGCTGGCGATGTTGCGCGCCACGTTGGCCGCCCCGCCCGGATAGGCTGCGCGGCGCTGGATGTCGACAACCGGCACGGGCGCTTCGGGCGAGATGCGCGTGACTTTGCCCCAGAGGAACTCGTCGAGCATCAGGTCGCCCACGACGAGAATTTTTCTACGCGGGAAAGCGTCGAGGATTTCCCCCAGCCGTGTCGAAGTGAAATGCATGGATCAGTAAATAAGAACCGCGGGCAAAGGTCAAAGAGGAATTCTTTCATCGTGGAGGGCCGGCCTCCGGCCCGACCCATACCGAGGATTCGCCTTCTGGTACGCGAAGGGGCTCGCGTTCCTACCCCGGCGGAGGGAGGCGCCAGTCTTTCCAGAGGCGGGCGTAGTCGGCGCGGGTGAGTTCGGCGAGCATGGCGTTGGAGCCGGGTTCGAGCCATTTGATGAGCCGTTCGAGGTGATCGAGTTCCATGGTGGTGCAGCCGGCGGTGCGATAATGTTCGCCGCGGCGGACATGAAAGAAAATCTCGTTGCCGGCCTGGGGATCGGGGTTGTCGTAGTTGTGCTCGATGAGGACGAGCCATTGGTAGGCGGCGTCGCCGAGATGCATGTGTTCTTTTTCCCACCAATCGGGAAACGGCGCGCCGGGCGGGAGGGTGTAGAGATGGTTGTAGGGAAATTGGGGAAGGGCGGGGTCGTCGATCCAGGCGTCGCGGTTTGTGACCTGATGATAGGGCCAGCCCTTCGCTCCGTCGGGGAGCTTCGGCGCGTAGCCCATGACAAACCCGATCTTGAAGAGGCCTGCGGGGTTGCGGTGATCGCCGCCGGTTTTTTGCGGGCCGGGCTGGGGCGGGTTGAGGCCGCGGCCCCAGGCGAGGCCGCCTTTGCCGAAGAGGACGGGCCACGGTTTGGAGTCGGGCTGCCATTGGCCGGAGGCGTCCCGATGAAAAAGTTGTAACGTTCCCTCCGAGGAGGAGGCGTCGGGGGCGAGGCAGACGATCATTTGCCTCGCCTCGAGGCCGAGGCGGGATTCGTCGGCCCTGACAGAGCCCGTGAGGAGGCAGAGCAGGGCGAGAAAAAAAACTGCCATCGACCGGTACATGCGCTAGGCTAAGTTGAATGTCCAAAAAAGGCAATCGAACCACATGACACGCAATGGCCCCCTCCCCCTGTTACTGCTGACCGGTTTTCTTGGCAGCGGCAAGACGACGACGCTCGGCCACTGGCTGACGCACACCGATGTGCCGCTGAAGCGGACGGCGGTGATCATCAACGATTTTGGGTCGGTGAATGTCGACGCGGCGCTGCTGGCGCGGCGGCAACTGGAGCTGCGGAGCATCACGGGCGGCTGCGTTTGCTGCCAGAGTTTCGAGGACCTGGTCGCGCAGGTGCGCGCGCTGGCCGACAATCCCGACTTCGACCTGGTGTGGATCGAGACGTCGGGACTGGCCGATCCGGAGGAGGTGCTCGATCATCTCAGCGGGCCCGAACTGCACGACCGGACGGTGATCCGCCGGATGATCCTGGTCGTGGACGGCACTGATTTTCCGTGCTCGTGGCGGGGCCGCGCGGTGCAGGAGGAGCAAATCCGCTATGCCGACCTGATCCTTTTGAACAAGACGGACCGGCTCGACGACGCGGCGCGGCAGCGGGTCGAAATCAATCTGCGGCGGATCAATCCCTCGGCGCAGATCGTGATGACGCGGCATGGAGAAGTGTCGCCGGACGTGCTGAGCGAGGCGGGCGCCAGCGAGGCGGCGGCGCGGGCTCATTCCCACTCGCATGATGATCACGATCATGAGCATGACCACGATCACGAGCACGAACATGAGCATCATCATCATGACGAGGAGTTGCCTCATGCGGCCTCGACGCTTTTTCTGCCGCTGGCCGCGCCGGTGGAACGGGAGACTTTCCAGCACTTTTTGAAATCGCTGCCGACGTCGGTTTTCCGCGCGAAGGGCTTTATCCGGCTCGCCGATTCTCCGGGACAGCTCCACACGTTCCAGCAGGTGCGCGACCAGTCGGAACTGCTCCTTTTGCCTCTGGAAAACGTCCCGGATTTGACGACAGGGCTGGTCTTGATCGGGCCGCACCTGGATGAGAAGCGGATTCGCGAGCTGGCTGAGGTATTGGCACCTGCGCACACGACATGATCAAAGCCCTTTTTCTTCTGGCCTTCGCCGGGGGCGCGGCGGCCGCGGCAACAACCCCGTCTCCGGCATCGGACGCCGTTGCGATCACTCGCCAGCCCGATTATTTTTTCACGGTCGACCTGGACCCGGGCTACCAGTTCGCCGGGACGGGCGCGCTGACGGAGGAGGACGCGGCGCGGGCGAATTGCTATCGGTTCGTCTACGACGCGGACGGGAAATTGCGGCAGATCGAATACCGCCGGGCGGGCGTTCCGACGCGGGACCCTCTGTTGGGAGTGGCGCGGATCGATTTCGAATACCAGCCGGGGATCGAGCGGCGGTGGTTTCGGGACGGGCAGGGCCGGCCGGCGCGCGACACGGACGGCATCTACGGCGAGGAACTGACGCTGAACGGGGCGGGGTATCCGACCGACATCGCAAACCTCGACGAATCGGGGGGGCGGACGCGGGACAACAACGGGGTGATCCATTACGTCCGGACGCTCGACGGGCAGAACCGGGTCGTGGCGCTGCGGCGTATCGGCCTGCTCGACACGGCGATCACCGACGAGGCCGGTTTTTTCGAGACGCGGACGGTTTACGACACGCAGGGCCGGCCGATCGAACGGAGCAACCATGACGCTTCGGGGAATCTGTTGAACAACGGTATCGGCGTCGCCACGATCCGGATGATTTACACGATCTATCCCGATTCGACGCAAATCACCGAGAGTTATTTCGACGCGTCGGGCGTGGTGGCCGAGGAGGAAACGAGCCAGGGCGGCGGTTTTCATCAGCGGCAGCGCACCTTCGACAAGCGGGGCCTGCTGATCGACGAAGCCTACTTCGACTCGACGGGAGCGCCGACCGATTCGAACGGCGACAACGTTCACGAACGGCGTTACATCTATGACGATCTCGGCAACGAGCTTTCCGAAAGTTTTTTCGACATCAACGGCAAACCGACCAATGAAAAGGACGCCGAGTTCGCCCGGGCCGTCTACAAATACGACGACGAAAACCGGGTGATCGAAGTCTCCTATTTTGGAGACGACGGCGCGCCGCAGATCCCGCTCAAGCTCGGTTACGCCATTCTCCGGGTCGAGTACGACGACAAGGGCGACATCGTACACCAGCAATTTTTCGACGGGCAGGGTCATCCCACGCCCGACGTGAAGTATGGTGTGCCGGCGATCCGGCTGAAGGTGCAGGGCGACACGACGATCGTCGCGCTTCGGGATGAGAAGGACCGGCCGACAAAAAACCCGATCAACGGCTATTACGCCTTCAGTTACAAAACGAGCGAAAATGCCGCCCCCCTTTCGCCGACGAATCTTTTTTATGACAGCCACGGGCGATTGATGACCCTGCTCCGGGTCGCGGTGATCAATCCCCATTTGCACATGCTGGAAACGACGCCGGTGATGGAGTGGAGCGCGCGGCTGGGCGCGGGGGCGGCGGGTCTCGGCGCGATGCTGGGGTGCCTGCTTGCGCTGATCAAATCGTATCACACCAAACGGCGCAGGGTCTACGTTCCGACACCGACGGAACGTTTTCTCGGCTGGCTCGCTGTTTTTTGCATCTTCGAAGGCGCGCTCCGTTTTTTCATGACGATTTATTGGGCGTGGGTGGGTTACGAGAACGGGCGGATGGGCCGCGGATTTTACGTTCTTGAAATCATCTTCATCCTCTTTTTCCTTTACCGGCTTTACCGGCTGAGAGTGACGATGCGGGTGCTGAATATCGGGCGGGAGGAGATTCACCGGCTCGCGCGCGATTTCTTCGCGAAGGCGAACCTGAAACCGGAGTGGATCGAGAAACGGAAGACCTACGTGACGCCACCGCTCGACATGCGGGTGAAATTTTTCCTGCAAAAATATCACGCCTACCTCGCCTTCCGGAGCCGGGGGCGCGAGGGGCGCGACCTGGAGCAGGGCGCGGCCGAATACATCCGCGCGCAGGCGGGCCGGATCGAGGCGCCGGTCCGGACGCGGGCGATCGCGCTCTATTATCCGAGCGTGGCGTTCTGCTATTTCCTCCTGGCGGGCACGGCGTTTTACACGCTTTCCCAATTGATCATCGGGTTTTGAAGCGCCCTTGTCGCGCGGCCGCGATGCGCTAAGCTAGGTGCGTGAGTGCGATTTTGGAACCCCCCGCGTGGCCCGGCGCGCCGCCCTTGACGTTGGACCCCGTCCTCGAATCGGAGCGGATCGAGGCCCTGCGCTCGCTGAAACTTCTCGACACCGGGCCGGAAGAACGCTTCGACACGATCACCCGTCTGGCGGCCGAATTTTTCCGGGTGCCGACCGCCTACGTCGCCTTTATCGACAGGGACCGCCAATGGTTCAAATCGAGCGTCGGTCTTTGCCCCGGCGAAACCGCGCGCAACATGTCCTTTTGCCAATACACCATCAACCGGGACGAACCGCTGGTCATTCCCGACACGCACCTTCACCCGATTGGACGAAACCATCCGTTTGTCGTGGGGGTGCCTTACGTAAGGTTTTACGCGGGCGTGCCACTGGCGGGACCGCGCGGGCAAAAGATCGGCACGTTCTGTCTCATCGACACCGTGCCGCGGGAATTTGGCGATGAGGCCGTCACCTCGCTGATCGCATTCGCCGCGCTGGTGGAACGCGAGGTGAACCTGGGCGAAATCATCCAGACACAAAACGAACTTCTCAACACGCGGCGGCAACTGGTCGAGGCGCAGGAAAAGCTCAACCGGGAGTTTTCCGACGCGGCGAAGTATGTGCGCCTGATGCTTCCCCCTCCCCTCGCCGGGGAGGAGATCATCGACTGGCAATTCCATCCCTCGATGCATCTCGGCGGCGACGGCCTGGGCTATCGCCGGATCGACGACGATCAGATCGCCTTCTACGCGCTGGATGTCACCGGGCACGGTCTCGGCTCGGCCCTGCTGGCCGTCACGGCGCTGGAACTGCTGCGCAATCGCAACACCGCCTCGCGACTCGATTTTTCCAGCCCGGCGGCGGTGATCGAGCGGCTCAACCGGTCGTTTCAGATGAAGGACCACGCGGGGAAATTCTTTTCGGTCTGGTACGGGGTCTATTCGCGCCCGGCGCGGACGATCACCTATGTCAACGCGGGCCATCCGCCGCCGCTGCTGCTGACCCGGACGAACGGCGCGACGCGGCTGGAGAAGACCGCTTCAAGCGCGCCGGTGCTCGGCATCATGCCGGAGATTCACGCGCCGGAAACGACGATCGCGTTTTCTCCCGACTCGGAACTCTACCTTTTCACTGACGGCCTCTACGAACTTCTGGATGCGCAGGGCGGCCGTGGTTCGTACGACGAATTTCTCGCTCATCTCGAAAAGGAGGTCGACGGAGGCAGGCAGGCCTGGAACGCGATTCTTTCGTGGCTCGACCACGCGCGGACCCGGCATATGATGGATGACGATGTCACGCTGGTGCGCTTTGCCACCCAGGCGTAGCGGAAATTTTTGACGGAAAATTCCGTCATTCCGTCAAAAATTCAGCGACCGCCCCTACATCAAGAAAATGCAACGGCAAGGTGATTTTTGAGGGAGTTACGACTTCAGCGACTTCATATCGATCACGAAGCGGTATTTTACGTCGCTCCTGAGCATCCGCTCGTAAGCCTCGTTGATCTTTTGGATCGGGATCATTTCGATGTCGGAGACGATTCCGTGCTCCGTGCAGAAATCGAGCATCTCCTGCGTCTCCTTGATGCCGCCGATCAGCGAGCCGGCGACCTCAAGCCGCTGCATGACAAGGTTGAAAGCCTCCACTGGAAACGGATCCGTCGGCAAACCAACCAGCGTCATCGTGCCGTCCCGTTTCAACAGCGGCAGATAAGCGTTGATGTCGTGCTTCGCAGAAACTGTATCCAGGATAAAATCAAAACTCTTGAGATGCCGCTTCATCTCGTCCCCGTTTTTGGAGACGACGACATCCTTCGCGCCGAGCCGCACGGCGTCCTTCGTCTTGCCGGGCGACGTCGTGAACAGGACGACATTTGCCCCCATCGCGTTTGCGAGCTTCACGCCCATGTGGCCGAGGCCGCCGAGGCCAATGACGCCCACTTTCTGGCCCTTGCGCACCTTCCAGTGACGGAGCGGCGAATAGGTGGTGATCCCCGCGCAAAGCAGCGGTGCGGTCGCGGCAAGATCGAGCTTGTCGGAAATGTGAAGGACGAACGCCTCGTCCACCACGATGCCGGTCGAGTAGCCGCCGCAGGTGAATCCCCCGCTCTTTTTATCCGGGCTGTTGTAGGTAAAGGTCGCGCCGTTTTCGCAAAACTGCTCAAGATTCGCCTTGCAGCTTGGGCAGGTGCGGCACGAATCGACCATGCACCCGACTCCGGCGAGGTCGCCTTCCTTGAATTTTTTGACCTGCGCGCCCACCTTGACCACGCGGCCCACGATTTCGTGACCGGGCACGCAGGGATAGTTCGTGCCGCCCCATTCGCCGCGGACGGTGTGCAGATCGGAATGACAGACGCCGCAGAAAAGAATATCGATTTGCACATCGAGCGGCCCCGGATCACGGCGTTCAAAGGAATAGGGTCCGAGCGGTGATGTGGCGGCCTGGGCCGCATAACCTTTGGTTTTATGCATTCGTTAATTTTCCGCCAAGACGGCGATAAGTCAACGGAGCGACGGCTACCAGAATCATCGCTCAAGCCGGAGGTTGACCCTCCAACGCTTATTCGCCTAAAATCGGGTCACGCGGGAACACGCCGAACGAGGAGACGGCGGTTTTCCGTCCAATCGCAACGAAAGAGGGGGCTTGAAAGTCGATCCACGATTTCTCAAGGAAGAAGGCACGGAGGTCTTTCTCGGCAACGAACTGCTCGTCAAGGGGCTGCTCGAAACCGAGGGCGGAACGCATCTCTGGACCGGCTATCCCGGCTCGCCCATCTCGGGCTTCTTCGATTGCATCGAGGCGATTGCGGAAATCCCCAGGCAATACGGCATCAGCGCCGTCCTGGCCAACAACGAGGCGCTCTCCGCCGCGATGGTGAACGGCTCGCAGATGCACGGCCTGCGCGCGATGTGCGTGATGAAAAGCGTCGGCCTCCACGTCGCCACCGACGCGCTCGCCATCGGCAACCTCGCGGGCGCGCATCCCGACGGCGGCGTGGTCGTCGTCATGGGCGACGATCCGTGGAGCGACTCGACGCAGGTGCCCGCCGACTCGCGCTTCCTGTGCAGGCACATCTACATGCCGGTCCTCGAACCGAGCACGAACCAGGAGATGAAGGACTGGGTCGATCTCGCGTTCCGGCTCTCGCGCGAAAGCGAGCTCTACGTCGGATTCCTCGTGACCACCAACCAGGCCGACGGCGGCGGGTCGGTCCAGGTCGGGCGCAATCATTTCCCGCGCGTCAACACCCACAACCCCATTCAACTCGACACGGCGAAGGTCGACTTTGAAAAAAACGTCCTGCTGCCGCCACGCACCTGGCGCCGCGAACAGAGCTTTCCCGGCCGCTACGAACGCCTCTGGGCCGGAGCGCGGCGTCACGGCGTCAATCGCATGACGCCGGGCAGGATCGCGGGCAAGGCCCCGATCGGCTTCATCAGTTCCGGCCTCGCCTGGTCGTATCTCGAACACGCGCTGGAACAACTCGGCCTCACCGGCACGTTCCCGCTGCTGAAGCTCGGCATCACCCATCCGCTCGATCCCGGCCTGGTCGATTCGTTCGCCGATCAGGTTGAAACCATCGTCGTCGTCGAGGAACGGCGCGGCTTTTTGGAGGAGCAGATCGTCCAGCTTCTCGCCCGGCGAGCCATGACCGGCAACGCCGCCATCCCGGTTTACGGCAAGATGTTTCCCGGCGGACGCGAAGGCCTTCCCTCGACGCGCGGGTTCAACTCGTCGATCCTCGTCGAACTCCTCGCACCGCTCATCACCGAGCTGGCGCCGCCGAAACTGAAGCTCGACCAGGCGCGGATCGACGCGGAGTTGAAACTTCTGGCGGAAAACCGCTCCATCGAAGTCGACCTCGCGCCGCGCACGCCGACCTTCTGCCCCGGCTGCCCGCATCGCGATTCGGCCAGCGTCCTGGGCGAGATCAAGCGCGAGTTCCGCAACGTGGACTACATGCGCAAAATTCACCGGCGCGAGCCGGTCGACCTCGTCTTCCATGGCGACACCGGCTGCTACACGATGCTGATGTTCGAGCCGAACAAGGACCTGATGCACAACTACAGCGGCATGGGGCTCGGCGGCGCGACGGGCCTCGGCATCGACCCGTTCATCACGAACAAGCAGGTCGTCTTCATGGGCGACTCGACCTTTTTCCACAGCGGCCAGATCGCCATTTCCAACTCGATCAAGAACGGCCAGGACATCACCTACATCATCCTCGACAACAAGACGACGGCGATGACCGGCCAGCAGACGACGCCGGGACTCGATCACGACATCCTCGGCAACGAGACGTGGACGCAGAAGATCGAGAATATCATCGGCGCGATGATCGAGGACCAATCGGTCGAGGTCGTCCGCACGAACCCGGCCCGGCGCGCCGACTACCGCAGCCTGCTCGAATCGACCGTGCTCAAAAACGGCGTGAAAGTCGTCGTCGCCGACAAGGAATGCGGCATCACGTTCCATCGCCGCCGGATGCGCGACGAGCGCACCGAGACGCGGGAAAAAGGTTTCCTCAAGACGAAACGGTTCATCAACGTCAACGCCGACGCTTGCGAGCATTGCCTCGTCTGCACCCGCGCCACGGGCTGCCCGGGCCTCACCTTCACCGAAACCGATTTCGGACGCAAAGTGGAGACCGATCTTTCCTGGTGCGTAAACGACACCGCCTGCACGAAGCTCGACGCCTGCCCGGCCTTCGAGGAAATCATCGTCGTCCGCTCGCGGAAACCGCTCTCGCGTCTGCCCGACCTGGAAAAGGAGAAGATTCCCCTCCCCGTCCGGCGCGACTTCACCCACGCCTGGCACGGCTATCTCGCCGGCGTCGGCGGCATGGGCATCGGCGTTTCAACCGCGACGCTGGTCCGGGCCGGCCATCGCGAGGGATACGGCATTGTCTTCAGCGACAAGAACGGGCTGGCGATCCGCAACGGCGGCGTCTATTCGCACATCACCCTCCTCAAGCCGGGCTGCAATCATGTCTCGCCGATCATCCCCTACGGCAAGGCCGACCTCATGCTCGGCATCGACATCCTCGAAGCCGCGCGCGGGATCGATCCCAAGGGCAATCTCCGCGTCGCCGGGCGCATGACGCGCGCCATCGTCAACCGGCAAAAGACGCCGACGATCAACACGCTGCTCGGCACGGACGACTTTTGCGTCGGGACGCTGGAAGACGCGCTGCGCAAAAACACCGACGCGAGCGGTTATTTCAGCGCCGACGTTTCCCAGCTTTCCGAGCGCGTCTTCGGCACCAAGCTCTACGCCAACGTCATCATGCTCGGCATCGCCTTCCAGCGGGGCGAACTGCCCCTCTCGCTTGAGAGCCTCGAATACGGCATCCAGGAAACGATGGGAAGCGCGGCGACCGAAAACTGGCTCGCATTCAAGCTGGGCCGCAAAGTCGCGCACGACGCCGCGGCCCTGCCCGCGCCCGCCGCCGCCGCGGAGGGTTCCTATCACGACGTCGTCGCCGAGAAATCGGCGAGGCTGAAGCGGAGCGGCCGGCGCGGGGAACGGCTCGCGCAGCACTATTGGCGGCTCGTCACCGGCGCGCGCGAGAAACTGACCCTCGACGCGCGGCACGAATCGCTCCTGGCGCAGCGGATTTACGACCTGATCCGCTACGAGGACCTCGCCTACGCGGAAGATTACGTCGCGCGCCTGCTGCGACTCCACGCGAAGGATTCGGCGGCCCACGGCTACGCCGCGACCGAGGCCGCGCTCTGGAACCTTCACCGCGTCATGGCGATCAAGGACGAGGTCTACGTCGCATGGCTCCTGAGCAGCGAGGAGAAATACGAACGCGACATGGACCGCTACAACGTGCGGCCCGAACTCGGCGACCGGTTGATCCATCGCCACCTGAACCGGCCCGAATTCGCCTTCGGCGGGCATACGCTCCGGTTCAAGCTCAAGACCCGGCCCTGGATGCTCCGGCTCATGCGCCGGGGAAAGTTCCTGCGGAGGCTTCTCCCCGCCTGGCACGCCAGGGAACGGGCGTTCTGTTCGTGGTACTTCGAACTGGCCGACCAGTTCGCCGCGCCCACCGATACGGCCTCCTACGCGACCTGGCTCAAGATTCTCCGCCTGCCCGAGGAAGCGACCGGCTACCGCGAAGTCCGCTATCCCCGGATGGAGCTGGCCCGGAAGCGGGCCGAAGAGATGCTCGGTTCGCTCGCTCCACCGGCACTATCAACTCAGAGCCTGCCTTAAATGCCGCAGGGTTGTTGCCAATTTTATTTGGAACCCTGCGAAGTAAACTTGCCTAATGTAATTTTATAGGCATACTTTATCGCATGCCGTCCTATCGCGTTGAATTGCATAGCCACTGTCAGGGCGATCCGGTCGATTCTCATCTGGATCACACCCTGTTTCAGCATATTGACCGGGCGAAGGAAATGGGGCTCGACGCGATTGCCGTGACTTGGCATCGCAAGATTTGCGCGGTTCCCGAGGCCTTCGCTTACGCCCACGAACGGGGCATCCTTCTCATTCCCGGCATGGAGGCCGAGGTGGACCGGCGGCATCTCGTTGTTTTGAACCTGGCCGAGGGCGATTTGCCCGCCGAACCGACCTGGAACCAGGTACGGGCGTTGCGCTTGCGCAAACCGGAGGCCTTTGTGCTGGCTCCCCATCCCTTCTATCCCCATCCGACCTGCCTGGGCAAAGTCATGAACGATCACATCGACTGCATCGATGCGGTCGAATGGTGCATGCTCCATGTGCACTGGCTGCCGGGCCGGGTGAACCCGAATTTGCGGGCGGCGCGCTGGGCGCACAAGCATGGCAAGGCGCTGGTGGCCTGTTCGGACGCCCATTCGCTCGCCGCCATCGGCAAAAACGCCAGCGTGGTCGAGGCCGACGAGCTTACGCCCGAGGCGCTCTTTGCGGGAATTCGCGCCGGGCGCGTTTCGTTTCACCGCCGATCCCTGGACTTCGGCCCTTTGGTCTACGAAACGGGCAAGGCACTCTCTTCCCAACCGCAGCATATCGGTCGCTGGGTCCAGGCCAAATGGGGCAAGCGCCGCGTTCCGGCTTTGGGTTCTCCGGTGGAAACCAGGGAAGAAGCTCTGCCCGAGGCGTAGCCAACGGTAGCCGTTAAAAAATACTGCCGTGCGCAGCACTGCAGCTATACTCGCGGACATGCCGCTTCGCGACGCCGCCTTGCTCCTGCTGGGCCATGGCTCGACCTTGAACGCCGATTCGAGCGCGCCGACCTATCAGCACGCGGAGGAAATCGCGCGGCGCGGCGTCTTTGCCGAGGTCCACGTCGCCTTTTGGAAGGAGGAACCGAATTTCCGGCAGGCGCTGAGGCAGACCCGTCGGCGACAGGTCTATGTCGTGCCGAATTTCATCAGCTCGGGCTATTTCACCGAACAAATCATCCCGAGGGAACTCGAGCTGGACGGGCCGGTGACGCGCCTGGACGGGCGGGAAATTTTCTACTGCCAGCCCGTCGGCTTGAATCGGGAGATGACCGAGGCGCTCCTGAAACGGGCCGGCGCGGTGGTCGCCGCATCGGCGGAAAAGATTCCCGATCCGGCGAAAACGGCGTGCCTCTTCATCTGCGGGCACGGGACGTCGCTCAACGACAACTCGACCAAAATCATCCACGAGCAGGCGGAAATCATCCGCGCGCGCGGCCTCTACGCCGACTGCCAGGCCGTCCTCATGGAGCAGCGGCCCTTCGTCAAGGACTGGCGCGCGCTGACCGGTTGTCCCGATGTCATCGTCGTCCCGTTCTTCATCTCCGACGGCCTCCATTCCTTCGAGGACATTCCGGTGCTGCTGGGACTAACCCACAATATCAAGGAGCGGGGCTTTACCAATCCCCACCGCGAAAAAGGGCGGCGGCTCTGGTACTCGACCGCCGTCGGCACGGAAGCTTCTCTGGCCGACGTGATCCTGGCCCAGGTGCGGCAATTTCAGGCGGAACATCCCGGGACCAACACAGCTGCCGACGACGAGGCGTTGCCGGCCTTAAGCGATGAACTGGCGCTTTTCTTGAAGACTCCCGGGCCGTCGCTTATCGGCGACGTTGCGATCCGAACGACAAAAGAGGGGACGTTCGAGTTGATGCATGGGGATGATCTCGATCTCGAATCGGAACGGTTGCGTCGCCTGCACACACTGGGCGATTTACGCGAATTGATCCGGCTCGACGATTCGGGGCATTTCCGACCGCTCCGCGCCGCACCCAACCTGCGCCGGGGCTGGATATACCACGCGGCTGATTCAGCCGAAGCCCAGGCGGCCCTCGATTATCTCTATCCCTCCGCCGTGGCAAACTGGGCGCTCTGGTTAAGACAAAAACTTTCTGTCACGCCATGGACCGAAACAGCGGAACGCCAGACGGGACGTTTCCGCATCGTGCGCGAAATCGACGAAGCAGCGACCGGGGAGCTGGTGGAACACGTGTGCCGGCCGGGCTGCCTGAAACAAAGACTCTGGCCCCCGGCGGCCCAACCGGTGGAAACGCCGCCGCATGAAATTCCGCTCCTTTGCCCCGAAGCGTGCAACTTCCTCGTGAGCAAGGCGCGCACGAAGCTGAAGGGGACGGAGAAAGAGTAATTTTCGGGCTGAACGCGCAGCTTCCCTCGTTCCCAAGTTGCACTTGGGAACGTTTCCTGTTCCCGCGAAATTCCATTTCGCGCCAATTCCAGCCGCCGTTATCTCGTCGAGATCGGCAATGGAATTGCCTCAGAAAGCGCGTTCCCAAGTACAACTTGGGAACGAGGAGCCGTCATAACCAATCAATCGCGCAGCTTGTGCCCGATAGATGCCTTCTCTATTTTAGAGTCATCATGAAACCTCGTTTCCGCACACGCTTCCCGGCACGGCGATGGTTGTTGGCGGCGCTCCTGCTCGGTTTCATGGGCGCGCCGGCCGCGGCCAAACCCGCCAAGACCCGGGACATCGACGATACCGTGGCCGCGAACCCGATTTTGACGAAGTTCGCCGCAATGGTTCAGGCCTCGGATCTCGGCACGTTTCTCAGCAGCCGGGGGCCCTTCACCCTTTTCGCCCCGACCGATTCCGCTTTCTCCAAGCTCCCGCCGGGAACGCTCGAGGCGCTGCTCCGGCCCGAAAACAAGGAGCGGCTTCAGGACATCGTGCTTTTCCATGTCGTGAATGGAAAAAATCTGACGGCGAAAGACCTGTTGCCGCTGAAAACCGTGCTTTCCTGCGAGGGAACCCCCGGAACTCCCCTCACCCTGAAGACCTCCAGGTCGGGCGCGCAGTTCGTCATGAAGGCAAAAATCACGCATGCTGACATCCGGTGCCGCAACGGCATCATCAACGAGATCGACACGGTGCTGATGCCGCCGGAAGCGACGATGCCTCCCGTCGCTCCGCCCCCGCCGCCGCCAGCGCCCAGTACGAATGCCCCGCCGACCGCCACGAATGCGGCTCCCGCGGATACGAACGCCGCACCCGTGATTCCGGTTGCGCCCATCGCCGCGCCGCAAGCGCCGGCGCATTGAACATAGCGACAATCAAGGAACCTTCCCCTCGTTCCCAAGTTGTACTTGGGAACGTGCCTTGTTCCTCGCGAAATTCCATTTCGCGCTAATTCAAGTCACCGTTAACTCCTTCAGCTCGGCAATGAAATTGCCTCAGCAAGTGCGTTCCCAAGTACAACTTGGGAACGAGGAGTTGTTTAGTTTGGGACGCGAAGGGACTCGCGTCCCTACCCGGCGGCCAGTTCCTTTTTCAGGATGACCTTGAGCTGATCGAGTCCCTCGTCATCATCTCCGGCGATGGGAACGATCTCGCGCCGGATGCGCCGCTTGAATTTCTTCAAGTTCTCGGCGGCTTCGGGGAGGTCCATTTTATTGGCGATGATGAGATAGGGCCTCTCGGCCAGTTCCTTCTGGTAAAGGCTGATCTCCTTGCGCAACTGGGTGAAGTCGTCGCGCGGGTCGCGGCCCTCGCTTCCGGCCATGTCGATGACGAAGAGGAGCATCCGGCAGCGCTCGATGTGGCGCAAAAATTCATGGCCCAGGCCGACGCCCTGGTGCGCGCCTTCGATCAGGCCGGGAATATCGGCGACGGTGACGCGGGCAAAGTCGGGATATTCGATCACGCCGATCATCGGCTCGAGCGTGGTGAAGGGATAGGGCGCGATCTTGGGATGGGCGTTGGAAAGGCGCGAGAGGAGCGTCGATTTGCCCGCGTTCGGATAGCCGACCAGTCCCGCGTCGGCGATCGATTTCAGTTCGAGCTGAAACTGGCCGCGCTCGCCTTCCTCGCCGTTCTCGTAGCGGCGCGGGGCCTGGTTGGTCGAGGACTTGAAATTCATGTTGCCGCGTCCGCCACGGCCACCGGCGCAGAGGACGAATTTGTCGCCCGGCTTGACGAGGTCGGCCACCGGTTCGAGCACGGAGACATCTTCCGGCACGCTCGCGAGATCGTCGGGCGCGCGGCGGCCCTCGCCAAATTTGTCGGGCGCGATGGGAATGACCTCGTCGGGAATGCGGCTGACCACGGTGCCCGGCGGAACGGTGACAACGCAGTCGGCTCCGGAGCGCCCCGACATCTGCTTCTTGCCGCCGTTCTGCCCGTTTTTGGCGAACTGGTGCGGCGCGTACCGGTAGCGGATCAGGTTGTTGACGTGGGGATCGACGATGATGACGACGCTGCCGCCGCGGCCGCCGTTGCCGCCGTCAGGCCCGCCGTCGGGCATGTTCTTTTCGCGCAGGAAACTGCAGGCGCCGGGCCCGCCGTTGCCAGCTCGCGCGACAATGCGGACGCGGTCGACGAACATAAGTGGATAAGGTAGCCGGCGCAGGGCCTGCGCCGGTCCGTCGCGCCTAGCGCGGCGGATTTCAAAGTTAAGCCGGAACGAGAACGTGGACCTTGCGGTTGATCCGGTCGAATTTGACGACGCCGTCCGTGAGGGCGAAGAGGGTGTGGTCGCGGCCGATGCCGACGTTCGCGCCGGGACGGAAGCGGGTGCCGCGCTGGCGGACAATGATGTTGCCGGCGATGACCGCCTCGCTGCCGAATTTTTTCACACCGAGGCGCTTGCTGACGCTGTCGCGCCCGTTGCGTACGCTGCCCTGACCTTTTTTATGCGCCATAGTGGTTCTCCGATTAGACTGAAATCTTGGTGATCTTCACGCGGCTGAGCTTCTGCCGGTGGCCGACGGTGCGATGATAGCCTTCGCGGCGGCGGTATTTGTAGGCGATGACCTTTTTCGCCTTCACTTCCTCGACCAGTTCGAGGCCGACGCTGGCCCCGCTCAGAAGCGGATTGCCGACCGAAAATTGATCGCCGTTGCCGACCATCAGCACGTCCGAAATGGTGATTTTCTTCGCGCCTTCGGCGGGAAAATCGACCAGCTCGATGTCGAGGGTTTCCCCCTCGGTGACCTTGTACTGCTTTCCACCTGAACGAATAACGGCAAACATGAAGTGCTCCTTTGATTTAGCGAGTGGGTGATCATGCCCGATGCAGACGCGGGGGCAAGCAAATTTTTAGGAGGATTGGAAGGACAGCCTCCGGCTTGTCCCTGAATAATCAGGGTCAGGCCGGAGACTGACCCTCCAGAAAGGGTATGGCCATGGGGCGCTGTTTTGGGTTAGGATCGCAGGCCAACCCTCTTCCCCACATGACCACCACGAAGCCCCGCGCACTGCTTTTCTCGGGCCAGGGTGCGCAGAAAGTCGGCATGGGCGCCGATTTGTATGAAAAGAGCGTTTCGGCGCACGCGCTCTACGAACTCGCCGACAGCCGGCTCGGCTGGCCGTTGAGCGACTACAGCTTCAACGGCCCCGAAGCGATCCTGACCGAGACGCGCGTGTGCCAGCCGGCGCTTTACGCGCACGGGCTGGCGATCCTGGCGGCGTTCGAGGACCACGCGGGACGTCCGTTGCGGTTCGAGGCGGCGGCGGGCCTTTCGCTCGGCGAATACACGGCCCATGCGGTGGCGGGGACGTTTACCTTCCAGACCGGGCTGGGCCTGGTCGCGGAGCGGGGGCGGCTGATGCAGGAGGCGTGCAACGCGACGGCGGGGACGATGATCACGCTGCTGGGGGCGACCCCGGAGCAGGCGCGGGAGATCGCGGAGGCCTGCGGCGTCGACGTGGCGAACCTGAATTGCCCGGGCCAGGTCGTTCTTTCGGGCGGGGTGAAGGAGATGGAGGGCGTTCCGGCGCTGGCGAAGGAAAAGGGGGTGCGCAAGGCGATCCCGCTGAAGGTCGCCGGGGCGTATCACTCGCGGCTGATGGCCGCCGCCGCGACGGGTCTGGCCCCTTTTTTAACGAACGCGGAGATGCAGGCGCCCCGCGTGCCGGTGGTGGCGAATTTCACGGCGAACGTGACCGACGGAGCCGACTCGATTTTGCGCGCGCTCGACGCGCAGGTCTGCGGGCCGGTCCGCTGGGAGGAATCGATCCGGCGGCTGATTGCGATGGGCTTCACCGAT
Source organism: Methylacidiphilales bacterium (assembly GCA_035948935.1). Lineage (GTDB taxonomy): Bacteria > Verrucomicrobiota > Verrucomicrobiia > Methylacidiphilales > UBA1321 > JABDGH01. Next base: position 191,966 of record DASZIP010000013.1, read on the forward strand.
TTTGTGGAGTGCGGGCCGGGCGGCGTGATTGCGGGGTTGCTGAAGCGGATCGACCCTGCGGTGACGTGTTTGTCATTGGAATCTCACGCCGACATCGTTAAACACGCGGATGAGCTTTTGTGAATTCGATGACGGCTTTTTATCAATATGAGTTCCAAATTTTTGACCGATAAAGTAGCCCTCGTCACCGGCGCGAGCCGCGGCCTGGGCAAGGCGATCGCCCTCGCGCTGGCGGCGGAAGGCGCGTCGATCGCCGCCGTGGCCCGGAGCGGGGAGGCGCTTGCGGAGACGCTGGATGCGATCCGCGCCGGTGGCGGGGTGGCCGAGCCGTTTCCCTGCGACGTCGCCGATGAGGCCGCCGTGGAAGCCGCCGTGGAGAAAATCGCGGCCCGGTTCCAGCGGGTCGATATTTTGGTCAACAACGCCGGCGTCACCCGCGACGGCCTGCTCATGCGGATGAAAAGCGAGGACTGGGACGCGGTGATCGACACCAATCTCAAGGGCGCGTTCCACCTGACCAAGCCGGTGGGGCGGCTGATGGTGAAGCAACGGGCGGGGCGGATCATCAACATTTCGTCGGTGATCGGCCTGATGGGCAACGCCGGGCAGGCGAATTACGCGGCCTCGAAGGCGGGGCTGATCGGGTTCAGCAAGTCGGTCGCGCGGGAATTCGCCTCGCGGAACATCACCTGCAACGTGGTCTGCCCCGGCTTTATCGAGACGGACATGACCCGCGGCCTGAGCGAGGATTTGCGCAAAAAATTAATGGAACGCATTCCGCTGCAACGTCTGGGGCAGCCCGACGACGTCGCCGGGACGGTCGCCTTTCTTTGTTCCCCGGCGGCGAGCTATATCACCGGTCAAATCTTGACGGTTGACGGAGGCATGGTGATGTAGCGAGGATGCTGGCGAGGATGCAAAAATGGCCAACTGTCAAGTCCAAGAAAAGGAAGGAAACGGGTTTGACCTAAAGAAAAAGTTTGCCAAAGAGGCCATGCGCCCGTAACAACGCACGAACACCCAAAGGAGCTAGAATTTTTATGGCGGAAAAGTCGATTGAAGAGAAGGTCAAGGACATCATCGTGGAACAACTCGGCGTCAACCCGGAACAGGTAACGCCCCAGGCCAAATTCATTGAGGACCTGGGGGCCGATTCCCTCGACACGGTTGAACTCGTGATGGCCTTTGAGGAGGAATTTAACGTCGAAGTGCCCGATGAAGAGGCCGAGAAATTGCAGACGGTCGGCGACGTGGTCAAATACATCGAGGACAAGGGCGCGAAATAGGCCCGCCGGTCCGTTCTCCGAAAAAGGCACCCTCCTCCGGCGGGGTGCCTTTTTCGTTTTCAGCGGCCCTCTTCTCGACTAGATTTTAGCCATGAGCCAACGGCGTATTGTCATCACCGGGATGGGAGCGGTCACCCCGCTCGGCCTGGACGTCCCCACCACATGGGCCAACCTGATCGCCGGCACAAGCGGGGTCAGTTCGATCACCTCGTGGGACGCGTCGAAGTACGACTGCCGGTTTGCCGCGCAGGTGAAGGACTTCGAGCCGCGCAAGCATTTCTTCAACGAAAAAGACGCGCGCCGGGCGGACCGGTACGCGCAACTTGCGATGGCCTCGGCCAAGGAGGCGGTGAAGCACGGCGGCCTCGACCCGGAACGGCTGCAACTCGACCGGGTCGGGGTGCTGGTCGGTTCGGGCATCGGCGGCCTGAAATCGCTGGGCGACCAGGATGCAATCCTGCTGACGAAGGGGCCGGGCCGCGTTTCACCCTTCATGATTCCGATGATGATCAGCAACATGGCCGCCGGGTTGATCTCGATGGAGTTCGGCTTTGCCGGCCCGAATTTCTCGGTGGTGACGGCCTGCGCGACATCCAATAACTGCATCGGCGAGGCGTGGCGGCTCATCCGCGACAACGAGGCCGACGTCATCCTGGCCGGCGGGAGCGAAGCGGCCTGCGTCCCCCTGGGGATGAGCGGTTTCGCCGCCATGCGCGCGCTGAGCACCCGCAATGATGAGCCTGAACGGGCTTCGCGGCCCTTCGACCGGGACCGGGACGGGTTCGTCCTGGGCGAAGGCGCGGGGGTCGTGATTGTCGAGGAACTCGAACACGCCAAAAAACGGGGTGCGCACATCCTCGCGGAACTGACTGGCTACGGCCTGACCGCCGACGCCTACCACATGACCTCGCCCGCTCCGGGCGGCGTCGGCGCGGTCAAGGCGATGCAGCACACGCTGAAACGGGCGGGCGTGCCGGCGGAGAAAGTCGACTACATCAACGCCCACGGCACGTCGACGCCGGTCGGCGACGTGGCGGAAACGGAGGCGATCAAGGCCGTTTTCGGCGCGCACGCGAAAAAGCTGGCCGTGAGCTCGACGAAGTCGATGACGGGGCATCTGCTCGGCGCGGCGGGCGCGGCGGAAATCATTTTCTGCATCAAGGCGATCGAGCAGAACATCGTGCCGCCCACGATCAACCTCGATAATCCCGATCCCGCCTGTGACCTCGATTATGTGCCCCACAAGGCGAGAGAGGCGCGAGTCGATACGGCGATGAGCAATTCCTTCGGCTTCGGCGGCCATAACGCGACGCTGCTCGTCGAGCGGTTTACCGGGTAGGCGGGCTTGGAACTCTTTGCAACTTGGGAACGAGGGGATTATCGCGGGAGCGCAGTAGACCGGCCCGCCATTTCGCGGTAAGGTCGGCCATCCATGATTGCGCCGCGCGATGATTTTCCCTCCGAGTTCGAGCGGCGGGTGAGCCTCGCGTTCGGCCCGGGCGGGCTGCTCTCCAAATCGAGCCAGTTCGAGTACCGGCCCCAGCAGCAGACGATGGCGTCGGCCGTGGCGAAGGCGTGCCGGGACCGGACGCATCTCATCGTCGAGGCGGGCACCGGCGTGGGCAAAAGCCTCGCCTACCTTGTGCCGTCGATTTTTCACGCGCTCGCGGAGAACCGCAAGGCGCTCGTCTCGACCCACACGATCAACTTGCAGGAACAGCTTTTCCACAAGGACATCCCGCTCGTGCAAAAGCTGCTGCCGGAGCAATTCAAGGCGGTGCTGCTCAAGGGCCGGCAGAATTATCTCTGCCCGTTGCGGCTGCAGCGCGCGATGAGCCACGGTGGCGACCTGTTCGGCTCGCGCGAGCAGGACGAGATGAAGCGCATCTGGGAATGGAGCCACAAAACGCGCGACGGCACGCTTTCCGATCTCGATCCGGCGCCCGATCCGGCGGTGTGGCTCCAGGTTTGCAGCGAGCCGCACGTCTGCACGCAGCGCACTTGCGGGATGGGCAGTGAATGCTTCTACCAGCGGGCGCGCAAGGAGGCTGACGCGGCGAAGATTCTCGTCCTCAACCATTCTCTCTTTTTCAATTTCCTCGCCGGCGCGGAGGGCGAGTTGGCGGAGCGCGGCTATCTTTTCCACAACGACTTCGTCATCTTCGACGAGGCGCACACGCTCGAAAGCGTGGCGGCGCGCCATCTCGGCCTCGATATTTCCCACGGCGGCCTGCGTTACCTGCTTCACCGGATTTTCAATCCGCGCACGCAGAAGGGAATCGTCGCGGCACTGCGGAGCGGCGAGGCGACGAAGCTGGCGATGGAGGCGGAGGACGAGGCCGACCTGTTTTTCGACCGGCTGGAGCGCTCGCTCGATTTCAAGCGGGGGAAGGAACTCCGCCTGCGCGAGCCGGGCGTCGCGGCAAATTCGCTCGACCTGCCCCTGGCGCGGCTTTACCGCAGCCTGGCCGACGAGGCGCGCGACATCGAGGACGAGGTCTTCAAGGCCGAGGTGCAGGAGGCGGCGCGGCAGGTCGAGGGCATGCGGGCCGGCCTCGGCGAATTCCTCGGCCAGGCGCGCAAGGACCACGTCTACTGGATCGAGCGGCACGAGAAACGCGACGCGAGGCTGACGCTCACCGCCGCGCCGATCGACGTCGCGCCGCAGTTGAGGAAGCTCCTTTTTCGCCCCGACAACACGGCGATCATGACGAGCGCGACGCTCGCGGTGGGCGACGGCCTTCGCTACTTCGTGAACCGGGTCGGCGGCGAAGACGCGACCGCGCTGCAGGTCGACTCGCCTTTCGATTACGCGCGGCAGATGCGCGTCTTCATTCCAAAAAAAATGCCCGAGCCGGCGGCGCGCGAGGCCTACGAGGAGGCGCTGGCGCATTGGATCCGTCATTTCGTTTCGATGACACAGGGGAAGGCGTTCGTGCTTTTCACGAGCTACCAGACGATGCAGAAGCTGGCCGAATCGCTCGCCTCTTTTTTCAAGAGCGAAAAAATCACGTGCCTCGTCCAGGGCGGCGCGCTGCCGCGGCACCGGCTACTTCAAAAATTCAAGGACGACCGCGATTCGGTCCTCTTCGGCACCGATTCGTTCTGGCAGGGCGTCGACGTGCCGGGCGAGGCGCTGAGCAACGTCATCCTGACGCGGCTGCCGTTCGCCGTGCCGGACCATCCGCTGACGCAGGCGAAGTGCGAGCGGATCATCGCGGAGGGGGGCGACGCGTTCCGGCAGTTCTCGCTGCCCGAGGCAATCCTGAAATTCCGGCAGGGCGTCGGGCGGCTCATCCGCACGCAGCAGGACAAGGGCATCGTGGTGATCCTCGACAATCGCGTCCTGACCAAGTCCTACGGCAAGGCGTTCCTTGCCGTCCTGCCGAAGTGCCCGGTCGAGGTGGTGGAGTGAGATCCTTCGACAAGCCCAGGATGACGGTTCGATAAAAACTTTCCGTGCGCAATGCCGGAATTTTCGGATAGCATCCAGGCTGTGACCCTACAGGAAATCGCAAAACTGACGCTCGCCGACGGAAGTGCCGTCAAGGCCGAGGTGGCGTGCCAGGTAGTGAGGGCGCGCGAGAACGTGACGAAGGCGGGCAAGCCCTATCTCGACGTCGAGATCAGCGACGGCACGGCGGCGGAAAAGTTCAAGATTTGGGAGGACGCCGACGCCTACGAATCTTTTCACGATCTCGAGGACGGCGATTGCGTGCGGATCGACGGCTCGTTCTGGCGGAATCAATACGGGCTGAACATCGACCGCCTGCGCGTGCGGCGGCTCGAAAAGCAGGAGGCCGCGGAGCTTTTCGCGGGGACGCCGGAACGCCGGGCCGCGCTCGAGCGCGATTGGGAGGATATTTCCTCGCTGGTCGCGGCGATCGGGGACCCGCGTCTGCGGCTCCTCTCGCAGACCTATCTTGCCGAGCACGGCGAAAAATTCCGCCGGGCGGCGGCGGCGCGGGACTATCATCACGCGCGGCGCGGCGGGCTGCTCGAACACACGGCGCAGATGATGCGCGCCGGCGCGGCGCTCGGCCCTGTTTATCCGGGGTTGAACTGGGACCTCGTGCGCACGGGAATTCTTTTTCACGATTGCGGCAAGCTCTGGGAAATCGATTACCAGCCGCAGGGCTTCGTCAGCCCCATGACGACCATGGGCGAGTTGCTCGGGCACATCACGATCGGGATCGAGCTGGTCAACAAGCTCTGGCGCGGGCTGGAAGCAAGTGCCGAATTTTCCGCGCCCGCCCAGCCGCCGCGCGAGATGGTGCGCGAGCATCTGCTGCATCTCATCGCCTCGCACCACGGCCAGAAGGAATACGGCGCACCGGTGACGCCGCGCACGCCCGAGGCGTGGATGCTGCACCACATCGACAACATCGACGCGCACCTTGAAATGCTTTCGCAGACCTACGCCGAGAAGACGCAGATCGCGCCGGGCATCTACGATTACCGGCGCCCGCTCGAAGGCCGCGCGGTCGCGCCGCTGACGAAGTGGGCTCCTGCGGAGGGCAGTAAAAGCGCGTAGCCGGAGGTCGACGGGCACCCCGACACCGCCTTACGGCAGCGGTATCGGAGCGAAATCGAATTTTGCGCGTGAAAGAAAAACCGCTAGGCGGCACTCGTCAATCGCGAGGCGGGCGGCTTGCCCAGGTAGGTCTTCTCAAACTTCCTGAGCACGGCGGCGTGGCGATCGAAAGAGAAGAGCTCCGCGTAACGCGCCCAGCCGACCAGCGTGTTGAAGAGGTTCTTCGGCCGCTCGTTCGGGAAGAATTGGACGAGGTCGAGAAGGACCCCCTCTTCGGTGATTTCCTTTTGGTCGGCCTGCTCGATCTTGTCGAAGATGTGCCGGAAGATTTTCAATTCGAGCAGCAGGTCGTGCATCATTTTCTTGCGCTGCTTCAGGTCGGTTTTTTGGAACGCGACGCCGGCCTTGGTCAGCCGCACGGTCTGGCCCGGCGTCTCGACGAGGTCGATCAGCTCCGCCGCCTTGATGATGGAGAGAAGCGTGCTGAAATCCTTCTTCAGCCGCGTGGCCAGCGCAAAAATGCTTTCCGACTCGGGATGCAGCAATTGCACCAGACCGATGACCTCGCCGAGGCTCACGTTGGGCAGCGGCGCGTAGGCCGCCTCCTCGATTCGTTCCGGCGTGACGATTTCCGGCTCGGCGACCGAGGGTTCGTCGTGGAGGATCGAGTTGGTCAGGATGGCGTGGATTTGCGCGACGAGCTGCTGGAACGCGGGCGCCGAGGCGTCGCGCGGGTAGGGAAGCGGGTTGGGCACGATTTTTTGCACGCGGCCCGGATGCGCGGCCAGCACCACGATGTTGCGGGCGAGATAGACCGCCTCGGCGATGTTGTGCGTGACGAGAATCAGGCTTTTGAATCCCGCGGCCGGGTCCATCGCGATGCGCCCGATTTCGTTGCGCAACGTCTCCCCGGTCAGCACGTCGAGCGCGCTGAACGGCTCGTCCATGCACAAAATTTGCGGCTCCATGATGAGTGCGCGCGCAATGCCGACGCGCTGCTTCATGCCGCCGGAAAGTTCCTTCGGCAGCACGTCGCCGTAGCCGTCGAGCCCGACCATCTCGATGATCTTCTGGAAGTGCTGCGCTTTTTCCTCGGCGGTGCAGGCCGAGTTCTCGAGCCCGAGCAGGATGTTTTCCCGCACCGTCAGCCAGGGGAAGAGCGCGAAATTCTGGAAGACCATCGCCACGCCGGGGTTCACCCCGTCGAGCGGCACGCCCCGGTATTTGACCACGCCGCTGCTCGGCTGGATCAACCCCGAGAGGATCCGCATGATCGTCGATTTGCCGCAGCCGGAGGGGCCGAGCAGGGCCATCACGTCGTGCTCCTGGACGGTGAGGTTGATGTCGTCGAGCACCTTCATTTTGTCTCCGGAACTTTCGCCGAAGGTCATGCTGATTCCGGTCAGTTCAACGATGGGAGGGGTGGTTGTCGGCATGGTGCGGGCTCGGTGGGATTAGGTGAGAAATTGATAGCGTTCCTGCGCGATGGCGGAAAGGCGTTTCCAGACGAAGCGGTTGAAGAAGACGACGAAAAGCGCCATCGCCAGCACCGCGGCGGCCAGGCCGGGAAAGTCGCCGTTGGCCTGGGCGTTGGAAATGAACGCGCCGAGGCCGGTCGCCTGCAGGGGCGGGTTGTGGTCCTGGAGATATTCCGAAACGATGCTGGCGTTCCACGCGCCGCCCGCCGCCGTGATCCAGCCCGTCGTCAGCGCGGGGAAAATGCCGGGAAGCCAGAGTGTGCGCCACCGCTGCCAACCCTTCAGGTGGGTCAGTTGCGTGCAGGCGCGGAGGTCCTGCGGTATCGCGCTGGCGCCGGAGATCACGTTGAAAAGAATATACCAAATCGTGCCAAGCATCATCAAAATCACCGAACCCCATTGCAGGTTGCCCCCGACCAGGACGATCAGGAAAAACAGGTTCGAGAAAACCAGCGGCGACGGAAACGAAGCCGCGATCTGCGTCAGCGGCATCATGTACTGCGCCAGCTTCGGATTCGAACCGATCCAGACGCCGATGGGCACCGCGATCAGCGTGCTCAGCCCCACGGCGCACAGGACGCGCACCAAAGTCAGCAGCAGGTCGCGGCCGATGGTCAGCCACTCGGAGAACGCCACCTCCCAGAGCAAATGGAAAACGTTCCACGCCCCCCACCCAATGAGAAGAAGAGTCAGAATGAAGAAAATTTTGCGCCATGGAAACACCGACGAAATCATCGACGGCTTGCGCGCCACCACAACCGGCGCGGCATCGAGCTTTACCGGCGCGGGTCGCATGACGAGCCGGTTGAATATCCCGCCAAACCAGGCGACGACCCGCGAGCGGCTGAAAAAACGCAGGACCGCCGAGCGGTCCTGGTATTCGGCTTCGGTGTCCTCGATCTTGAACTTGTTCGACCAGACGATGAGCGGACGCCAGATGAGCTGGTCGATGGCCACGATCATGACGATCATCGCGACGACGGCGTAGACCTGCGCCCAGCCGTTGTTTTGTTCCTTCGCCACGCTCATGTAGGAACCGATGCCCGGCACGCGGTAATCCTGGTCGCCGAGCTGAAACGCCTCGATGATCGAGAGAAAGAACCAGCCGCCCGCCATCGAGACCATGCTGTTGTAGACGAGGCCCTTTGTGGCGAAGGGCAATTCGATCTGGGTGAATTTCTGCCAGCCGGTGAACCGCGCCAGCTTCCCGACAAAATTGAAATCGTCGGGAAGCGCCTTCAGCGAATAGTAAAAGCTGAAGGTCATATTCCAAACCTGGCCCGTGAAGATGACGATGACGCACGTCAGTTCCAGCCCCATTTCGCTGTGCGGGAAAAGCCCCACCAGGAAAATTTCGATCGGCGTGAGAAACGCCGCCAGCGGAATGCTCTGCAGGATGTCGAGCAGCGGAATCAGGAACCGCTCCGCCCGGCGGTCGTACGCCGCCCACCGCGCATACCAAAGCGTGAACAAAAACGAGAGAACGTATGCCCCCGCTCCGCGCAAAAACGAAAGCATCGTGTAGTAGGGCAGCATCCAGGGCGAGAGGTTGATCTCGACCTTGTTCTGGAACGGCTGATGCATCTCCTTCCCCATCGCGATCAGGCTGAACAGGCCCGCGATAATCGCCGCGAGCACGAAAAGATCGGCCCCGAACGAACGGCGCGGGGGCTCGGGAGCTTGCTGGCGTTGGGCGGGGTTGAGGTCCATGAACGAAAACTTTTATCGTAGGTAGGAGTAGCCGCCAGCTTTGTCCACCGCAATGGTGATCAAAACAAAAGTATTACCTAATTGTCATTATTGGAGGGTCGACGCCAGACGCGTCTGCCGTCCTGACCCTGACTTCTCTGCCTTCCAGCCGCCGCTCCACGCTGGGCGGTCGCTCCTCCCCTCGGGTGGCCCGGACAACTTGTTGTCCGGGTTTCGTCTCGAAACTTCGAGACGAAACAGGAAGCGATCGCGGCAGTCGTCGCATTCCGTGCGATGGCTGCCGCGGAGCATCTTGCGCGACCTTGCCCTATTTGGAGACAAGCCCTAGGCTCAAATCTCCCATGCCCCGTTCTTCCCCATCCCGCTTCGCCCTCGTCGTCAGCGAATACAATCGCGAGTACACCGACGCGCTCCTCGCCTCCGCGCGGGCCGCCCTCGACGGCCACGAACTCAAAGTCGTCCGCGTCCCCGGCGCCTACGAAATCCCGCTCCAAGCGCAGCGCCTCGCCCGCACGAAACGCTACGCCGCCGTCATCGCCCTCGGCGTCATCTGGCAGGGCAAAACGCTCCACGCCGGGGAAATCCTGCGCGCGGTCACCGACGCCCTCATGCGCATTTCCCTGGAAACCGACGTGCCCGTCCTCCACCAAGTCCTCGCCGTCGGCACCGAGGCCGAGGCGCGCGCACGCTGCATCGGCGTGAAACTCAACCGCGGACGCGAAGCGGCGCAAGCGGCGCTGGCGATTGCCGCGCTCGACGACGCGAAGGGGAGGCGCTGACCATGGGCCTGCGTCGCGACGGGCGGGAAGCCGCCATCCAGTTCCTCTACCAGTTCGACGCCCACAAGCCCGCCAGCGTCGACGACGCCCTCGCCGCGTTCTGGAAGCAGAACGAGGAGCCGCAAAACGTGCGCGACTTCGCCAACGACCTGCTCCGCGGCGCGCTCGAAAAGCTGCCCGAGGTCGACGCCAAAATCCGCACCCTCGCCGACAACTGGGACTTCGGGCGCCTCGCCGTCGTCGACCGCAACATCCTCCGCCTCGCCGTCTACGAAATGCTTTTCCGGCCCGAAATCCCGCCCGTCGTCTCGATCAACGAAGCCATCGAAATCGCCAAGAAGTTCAGTACCGCCGAATCGGGCAAATTCGTCAATGGCCTCCTCGACCGCGTCAAAAAGGAACTTCTCCGCCCGGCGCGCCAGCCCGCAGGGTGAACGATTCCGTCATCCTGAGCCTTTTTCGGCGGTAAAACCGCCGCTGGCAAAACGTCATTCTGAGCGAGCGAAGCGAAGCCGAAGAATTGTCGAAGGATCAGTTCCGCTGCAGCCTAAGTGAGAATGAAAGACTACTACGTCTACATTCTGGCGAATAACGCACAAGTCCTCTACATCGGCGTCACCAGCAACCTCGAAGGCCGATTTTTTAACATACTGTCGAACGGGATCCCAAGAGCTTCGTCGCCCGCTACAACCTCGACCGGCTCGTCTTCTATGAAACTTATCCGACCCCGAACGAAGCCATCGCCCGCGAAAAGCAACTCAAAGGTTGGAACCGGGAAAAGAAAAAGAAACTCATCCGTGAGATCAACCCCACTTGGCGAAATCTCTTCGAAGACCTGAAGTATGGAATGATGGATATGCCCGAGCCTGCCGCTCAAAAAGGCAGACTGAACTGATCCTTCGACAAGCTCAGGATGACGGATTGCTTGGAGAATGGGTTTTGTGCAGGGATGACATTTCAAAATAAGATGGCATCTTAGATGTAATGAAATGACGGCCCCCGTTTCCGGAAAAGGCAAGATCGTATTAGCGGCGAAGATTCGCCGAGAGGATCGTGTTGCGCCTAGACGCAAATCAAAAAAAGCGGCCTCACAACAAAGGATTGGTTGATTTGCTTCTGGCTTGTCTCGTGAAAGGCTTTTTCGTTCCGATTGAATCATCGGAAACGATGGATTCGATCAAAAGTCCCTTTGAATGAAATAGCCCATGATGGAGTCTAACTAAAGATTATGCCATCGATTGGAGTCCATACCGACGTCGAACGCCTGCAAAAGCGCTGGATTTTCGGCGCGCTGGCGATCGCGCTCGTCGTCCACGCCATCGTCGCGTGGGCGCTCGGCTGGTACAAAATTCCCCGTCCCGAAATCCCCTACTACAACCAGCAAACCGCCCCCTTCGTCGTCAAGCAGATTGAGATCAACCCCGACGCGCTCAAGTCGCCGCAGGACGATCCCATCGCGCATCTGCCCGTCGCCACGCCGCCGGCAAATCCGGCGCAGTTCAACCTCGACCCGAACGTCATCGAGAGGGCGCTCCAAACGCCCCAGCCCGCTCTGGCGATGCCCTCCGTGCCCGAGCCGAGCCGGGTCATCGCCGCGACCGACCTGACCCGCGGTCTCCCCTACGCCGAGTCCGATTCGGCCCAGATTTCGGCCGACATCGCCCGCGTCGAACCGGCCGCGGGCGGCGGACCCCTCGCCTCCTCGAAGCTGGCCGACCAATTGATCAACGCCGGCGCCGGTCCCGCCCAGCCCGGCATCGCCGCCGGCGCGCCGCTCACCGGCAACGGCGCCGCCGCCGGAAAACTCCCCGGCTTCGCGCAACTCGCGCCCGGCTTCAAGACCGCCGGCCCGGACCTCTCCAACCTCCCCGAGCCGGTCCTGCTCCGCCTGCCCAGCGACGTCCTCTTCGATTTTGATTCGGCCAGGCTCAAACCCGAAGCCGATTCGCTCCTCAGCCAGGCCGTCGGCCTCATCACGAAATATCCGCAGGCCGACGTCCGTATCGACGGCTACACCGATTCCTTCGGCCAGCCCGATTACAACGCGACCCTCTCCCAACAGCGCGCGCAGGCGGTGCAGGACTGGCTGGAGGACCGCATCCCGCAGGCGGCCTACAAATTCCGCTCGGCGGGCCACGGCAGTTCCAACTACGTCGTCAGCCCCCAGGGCGCCATCGACCAGCAGCAGCCCAATCGCCGCGTCGAAATTCTCATCCAGGCCCTCAAGCCGTAGACCTAGGAAATTCGTAATTCCGTCACCGCCCTCCGCAGGAGTTGCGTCAAAATCCCCTGCCCGCAATCCCTCGCGCCCGTTTCCTTTCCGCGTGACCCGCGCCGGCTTTTCGGACATCATCGCCTATGCTGCGTTTCACCATCCTCGGCAGCGGCAGCAGCGGCAACTGCGCCTACCTCGAGACCGGCCACACCCGCCTGCTCGTCGACGCCGGATTCAGTGCGAAGCAGATCGACCTGCGCCTCGCCTCAATCGGACGCTCCATCGCCGACGTCCAGGCCATTTTCCTCACCCACGAGCACAGCGACCATGTCTGCGGCCTGCCCGTCCTTGCCAAGCGCCACGCCATCCCCATCTATTGCAACCGCCTCACCGCCGAATATCTCCAGCCGCAAATGCCCGCCTTCACCAACTGGCGCCTCTTCGAATCGGGCGCGACCGTCGAGGTCGGCGACCTCAGGATCAACAGCTTTTCCGTCCCGCACGACGCCTACGACCCGGTCGGATTCATGTTCTATCACGCGCTGGGCAACATCGGCTTCCTCACCGATCTCGGTTACGCCACCAAGCTCGTCATCGAGCGCGTCCGCCAGGCGCGGGCCCTCGTCCTCGAAGCCAACCACGATTTGCGGCTCCTGCAGGAGGACACCAAGCGACCCTGGTCGGTCAAGCAGCGCATCCTCTCGCGCCACGGCCACCTCTCCAACGACGCCGCGGCCGAGGTCGCCGCCGAAGTCGTCACCGAGGGGATGGAAGACCTCTACCTCGGCCATCTCAGCGCCGACTGCAACAAACCCGAACGCGCCCGCGCCACCGTCTCGCAAAAGCTCGCCGCCGTCGGCCGCCCCCACGTCCGCCTCCACGACACCGCCCCCGACAAGCCCTCCGCCACGCTGGTGTGGGATTAAATTTCGCCCGGCACAATCATGCGACGGCCGACGGCGCCATTTTCATGCCCTTCATGTTCCTCCTGTCAAAAATTCTGTTGATTCCGTAATTCCCTCAATTTTTTCTTATGCCCCTCCGCGTCATCTCCGGCACCGCTGGCGGCTTGCATCTCAAATCGCCGAAGCGCCACCCGCTGCGCCCCACGCAGGACCGCATCCGCCAGGTCATTTTTTCCAGCCTCGCCGAAGTCGTCCCCGGCGCGCGCGCGCTCGATCTCTTCGCCGGCACCGGCTCGTTCGGCATCGAGGCGCTCAGCCGCGGCGGCGCCTCCGCGACATTCGTCGAGCAAAACGCCGAGGCAGTCCAATGCATCCGCGATAACCTCGTCCATTGCCGTTTGCAGGGCGACGTCCGCCAGGCCGATGTCGCGGCCTATCTCCGGAAACCACCGCCCGATCCCTTCGATCTCGTCTTCGCCGACCCACCCTACGTCAAGAGCCGCGACGTTCTCGACAACGATCCCCTCCTGACTCAGCTCATCCCCTTTCTCGCGCCCGATGGTCTCTTTGTGTGGGAACATTATGCCGGACGACGACTGCAAAATGCCGGGTCATGGGAGGTGATCCGCCATCGCGACTATGGGGAAACAGGCTTAACCTTTTTAAGATTTTTGCATAAAAACAAGAAAATTACACTCTAGTACAAGAGGTTAAGATATCGTCGTTTGCAAAATAATTTTGACGTGCTTAGTTCTAACGTTGTTCTTGGTATAACGATTGCTAATTGATTACGACCATGACACCGAAACCCTATCCAGTTAACTCCAAAGCGAGCAATCTGCGGCCCGTGCGGAAGATGACGAAAGGGGCCACAGAAACAGCGCGTCTATTCATCGACGTCAACGACGCCATTCGGCGCACGCAGACGTTGCCGTTGACCCGTTACGTCGAGTAAGTCGCGATGGTGGCGGACCGTCTCCCGGTATTCACCGGGAGGCGAGGGGAGAGGGTGTCGAGAGATCAAGCAACGCATCCGGCCGGCTATTTGCGCAGGATTTTCCGCGCTTCTTCCAAGATCTTGCACTGCTCGGCCGTGACCTCCGGAAAAGCCAACCCCAGCGAATCGAGCGTCTCGATGATCGCCCCCGCCACGACCATGTGCGTGAACCATTTGTTGTCAGCGGGCACCACGTACCAGGGCGCGTCGGGCGTCGCCGTCCGCCCGATCATCTCCTCGTACGCCTCCATGTAATCGCGCCAATAGGCGCGTTCCTTTAAATCGGCCCCCGAAAATTTCCAGTTCTTGGAAGACTCATCCAGCCGGGAAAGAAAGCGCCTCTTCTGTTCCGCCTTCGAAACGTGCAGGAAAAATTTCCGGATCACCACGCCGTTGCGCGTCAGGTACCGCTCGTGCGCGTTGATGTCCTCGAACCTCTCCTCCCAGATATGCTTCGTCACCAGCCGCGCCGGAATCCGCTCCGCCTCCAGCAATTTCCCGTGCACGCGCACCACCAGCACCTCCTCGTAGTAGCTCCGGTTGAAAATCCCGATCCGGCCCCGCTCCGGCAGCGCCACGTTCGAGCGCCAGAGAAAATCGTGGTTCAGTTCGAGAGTCGAGGGCGACTTGAAGGACGTGACCTCGCACCCCTGCGGATTGATCCCCGACATCACGTGCTTGATCGTCCCGTCCTTCCCCGCCGCGTCCATCGCCTGAAAAATCAGCAGCAGGGACCACCGGTCCTGCGCGTAAAGCTTCTCCTGCATCTCGCTCATCAGCTCCATGCTCCCGGCCAGAAGCTCCTTCGCGTGCTTCTCCGATTTGACGCCCCCCGTGTCGCCGGGGTCGATGTCCCTCAGCCGGAATTTCCTTCCCTTCGTCACGCAATAATCGCGCGCAAACCCCGTGATTTTTTTGCGATCCGGTTTCATGAACTCAATCGATCCTCGCTCCGATCCGGAACCAGCACAAGCCCGTGCTTTTGTGCCGCGCGCGGCGATAATGATGGCGACGGTCACAGGCCGCCGCTACACTTCGACCATGTCTCCCCTCGCCCGCTACGCCGGCATCTGGCTCGCCCAGATCCGCTACACCGTCATGCGCGAGCTCATGTTCAAGGCCAACTTCATCCTCTGGGTCATTGTCGATCTCGCCTGGTTCGGCCTCCATCTCAGCTTCATCCAGTTCCTCTACCTCCAGGTCGACACCATCGCCGGCTGGACCAAATGGGGATTCATCCTCCTCGTCACGACCAACATGCTCGTCCAGCAAATCTTCCAAATGTTCCTGATGACCAATCTCACCAAGCTCCCGGAACTCATCCGCACCGGCAAGCTCGACTTCTTCCTCGCGCAACCCGCCCCGGCGCAATTCCTCGTCAGCACCCGCTTTTTTGAGCTCGGCTCCGTCGTCAACACCCTGGTCGCCCTCATCGTCTGCGCCGTCGCCCTCGCCCATCTGGACATGCCGATGAGCGGCGCGGGTCTCCTCGTCTTTCCGATCCTCGTCGCCTGCGGCGTCCTCATCCACTACGCGATGCTTCTCATGCTCATGTCGCTCGCCTTTTGGATGACCCGCGCCCAGGGCTTCATCAACGCCTACTACAACGTCTTTCAGATCGCGCGCCTCCCGCGCGAAGCCTTCCACGGCCCAGCCCTCTTCATCTTCACCTGGACCATCCCGCTCCTCCTCATCGCCAACGTCCCGGCCCGGACCCTCCTCGACGGACTCAATGCCCGCGACATCGCCGGGATGGCCTGCGCGACGGCGATCCTCCTCGGCCTGAGCACCCTCGTTTTCCAAGCCGGCCTGCGCCGCTACGGCAGCGCGTCGTCGTAGGCGCGGCAACCCTGGGATCGGCCCCGGCCTGAGTCTGGCCTGCCTTCCCCGGTTTGGCTTAAATGGCTTGGGGGGGCTATTATTTTAGCCCAGCTTGCGCATCGAGGGGATTGAGGGTGCGGGTTGACCCTCCGGTTGCATATTCCACTGGCAGCCACGCGCCGAAACCCGCATGATCCTCCCCGCTTTTATGACGCAACGCAAAGTCGAGTTCCTCTGGGTCAATACGCCGCGGGCGCTCGATACCTTCATCTCCAATCTGCGCGGCTACTTCCCCATCGCCCTCGACACGGAGGCCGACAGCCTCCACCACTATCGCGAGAGCGTCTGCCTCATCCAGGTCACGCACGACAGCCGCCACTTTCTCATCGATCCGCTGGACACCTTTCCGCTCAGCGAACTCTGGCCGCCCACCAGCCGCCATACCTGGATCCTTCACGGCGCCGACTTCGACCTGCGGATGCTCCGCCGCGCCGGCGCGCCCGAGCCGCAGGCCGTTTTCGACACCATGCTCGCGGCGCAACTGCTCGGCCTGAAAGCCTTCGGCTACGGCGCGCTCGTCGAGCAGTTCTGCGGCGTCACACTCGACAAAAAAAGCCAGAAGGCCGACTGGTCCCGCCGCCCGCTGCCGCCCGCGATGATCGAATACGCGGTCCAGGACACCGAATACCTGGAGCCGATCGCGGACATTCTCGGGGCGCAGCTCGACGAAAAAAAGCGCCGCGCCTGGCACGAGCAATCGTGCGCCCGGGTCGTCGCCGCCAGCCGCGTCGTTCGCGAAGAGGACCCCGAAAACGAGTGGCGCATCAGCGGGTCCGCGCTCCTCCCGCCGCAGGCGCTCGCCATCGTCCGGGAACTCTGGCATTGGCGCGAAAAGGAGGCCGCGGCGGTCGATCTTCCCGTCTTCAAGGTGCTCCACAACGAGCTGCTCCTCGACATGGCCGCATGGTGCGCGGAACATCCCCGCGTGCCGCCGATGGGCGCGCCGCGCTGGCCCCATCGCACGTCCCCCGCGCGGGCCGAGCGGCTTATCGCGGCCATCGAACGGGGCCGCCACGCTCCGCCTGTTCCGCGCCCGCCGCGGGGCGAGCGCCCGCCGCGCGACAAGGAGGCCGAAGTCCGCATGGAAAAGCTCCGCGTCCATCGCGACGCCGTCGCCGCCGATCTCGCCATTGACCCGACCGTGATCGGCCCGAAATCGATCCTTCAGGACATCGCCCGCAATCCCGACACCGCCGCCGACCGCCTTATCGCCGAAAACCGCTGGTGCCGCTGGCAGTGGGAATTGCTGAAGCCCGCCGTGGGAGCATCCTCTTAATTCTTGACCCGGATGTTATTTGGAGGAATTTAACGAATATGACTTTGACGGCCCTGAAAAAAGAAGCACTTCAACTTCCCGCCGCCCAGCGCATCAAGCTGGCCAATGCTGTTTTTGAAAGCCTGCCGCCCGCCCGCGAAGCGTTAAGTTTTGCGGAAAGGGAAAGACGCGCCGAGGAGGCCTTATCCAGCTCGGTGAAGATGATCGGCGCGGATGAATTTCATGAAGGCGCCCGCAAGCTAGTCGATAAAATTGCCCGTCGACGCTCTCTCCGCGAAACTTCGGGCATTTTCGGCCCGGAAGACGCGGACGCGATAGAAAAAGCGATCAACGAATATTGCGAATCGGCGCCCTGGAAAACTCTCAAGCCCGAGCTCGATGAGCTACATCGGTGAAGCGATTCTTCCTTCTTTTTTCCGTCCTGCTTCTCGTCGGCGGCGCTCTTTCCCACGCGCAGACGAACTCTCCCGCGCAGACGGATCCGTTCAGCGATCCGCTGATCAAGAAAGTCCAGGCGCGTCACGAAAAGGCGGTGAACGGCGACACGGCGGAGACCAAGGCGCTGACGGCCGATCTGGAAAAATGGACGAAGGAGCAACCCGGCAATCATCTTCTCCAGGCCTATCTCGGCAGCGTTTACACTCTCGACAGCCGCGACGCATGGCCCGGTCCCGGCAAGCTCACCTATCTGCGCAACGGCGGGAAACTCCTCGACGCCGCGGTCGACGCCGCGCCCGACAATCCGGCCGTCCGCTTTATCCGCGCCATCGATTACTATGAGCTTCCCTTCTTTTTCGGGAAGGGCGAGACGGCCCGGGACGACTTTCAAATCCTGCTCAAGCAGGTCGACGGCGAAATGAAAACGCCCTATGTTCTGAACGTGGAGACGCAGCAGGCGATCTATTATTACGCGGGCCTCAGTTTCAAGCAGCTCTCGGAAAAGCCCCAGGCGAAAAGCGCCTGGGAGCGCGGGCTCAAGCTCGATGCGAACTCGGCGCTTGCGACGAAGATCAAAGCCGAACTGGCGGATCTGGATTAATTTTATTTTTTAACGGGAAGACATGAAGAAGACGGATGGGGAAGCAGGACTAAATTACTAAATTTTTTGGGAGGGGAAAAGGCAGGAGAATTTAGACAGGAGGTACATGAAGGGCATAAGGAAGGCAGGGGATATTGGGGGTGGAATTAATAAGATTAACAGGGTTGGGAGGCAGGGGATTTTTTGACGGAATTAACGGAATTTTTTTGGAAGGCAGGATCAAATTTTCCAAATGAACGAAATTGTATCAGGAAGGCAGGCAATGGAATTGCGGGGACAAGTGCGTTCCCAAGTGCAACTTGGGAACGAGGGAAGAGTCGCTGACGCGACTCCGCCGCCCAGCGTGCGGCGGCTACCGGAAGGGACATAGACCGCCGCTACAGAGAACCGAATGTCCACACGCCCTAATTTCTGCTCCAATCGAGCATCCGCTGGAGGGGGACAAACGCCTTCTCGCGCAGGTCCCGGGTCATCACGAGTTCGGGTGTTTCGTCACGGAGCGCTTCGTAGGCTTTCTCCAACGTGTTCATTTTCATGTAGCGGCAATCGGCGCAGGCGCATTTTTCGGTCGGGCCGGGAATGAACACTTTGTCGGGCATCTCCCGCCGCAGCCGGTGGAGCATCCCCGATTCGGTGGCGATGATGAACGCGCGCGCGGGGTTGTCGCGGCAGTAGGCGACCATTTTTTCGGTCGAGCAGACTTCATCGGCGAGCATCCGGACGGGCCGCGTGCATTCGGGGTGCGCCACGAGCGGGGCGTCGGGATGTTCGCGGCGGATCCTCGAAAGGCTGGCGTGCGTGAATTCGATATGGATGTAACAGTTGCCCTGCCAGAGGCGCATCTTGCGTCCCGTCTTTTCCATGACCCACTCGCCGAGGTTCTGGTCGGGCACGAAAAGGATTTCGCGGTCTTCCGGCACGCGCCGCACCATCCGCTCGGCGTTGCCCGAGGTGCAGATCACGTCGCTTTGGGCCTTTACCTCGGCGGTGCAATTGATGTAGGCGACGACATAAACGCCGGGATGACGGGCCTTGTAGGCGGCGAGTTCCGCGGCATCGCACGACTCGGCCAGCGAGCAGCCGGCGTCGATGTCGGGCAGGAGGACCTTTTTCTCCGGGTTGACGATCTTCGCCGTTTCGGCCATGAAATGGACGCCGCAAAAGAGGATGATGTCGGCCCGGGACGCCTGCGCCTGATAGGAGAGGCCGAGGGAATCACCCACGTAATCGGCGACTTCCTGGATTTCGCGGACCTGGTAATTGTGCGCGAGGATCACGGCGTTCTTTTTCTTTTTCAGGGCCATGATTTTCTCTTGAAGCGGACTCATCAACTCACTTTAGCCCATGGAATCGGAAGGGTCTAGATGCAACGCGCAAGTAAAGAGCACGGCGTAAAATCCTGCTTTGCCCGGAGGCGGGCTTGCCCTACTCTACGGCTGCTTCCCCCGCATCGGCGGGCGGATTTTTGGTCTTGGGACGGGTCGCATAGCGGTTTAGTGCGGTCGCCTGGAAAGCGGCTGTGGTGTTAAAGCCACCGAGGGTTCGAATCCCTCCCCGTCCGCCCGGTTTCCAAATCGTTGAAGTTCAACGAGCTGTCCTTGCGCATTCAATTTGCGCCATTCTGGATAGGCAAAATGGTACATTCGCTACGTTTGTGTAGCAGCCTAAATGCGCCACACCTCTGAGGGCGGCCTTCCGGCTCCGAAAACCGGCGCATTTAGACGTGCGAATTTCGCCTGTTTTTGAGCCGAAAACGCACGGAATAGAAGCTCCGGGAGGTCAGACCTGGGGGCTACCCAGGCGTTTTAGAGCCTCCAAAACCGGCTCCAGTTTGATTCCCGACTTGTAGACGATCATCGGGACGCCCAGATCTTCGTATTTTTCCGCAGACGCCGCCGGTACGGCCAGGATGATCTTGGCATCGCTGAACATCCGAAGGGTCTCCCGCTTAGCCGACTCGTATTCCGGCGTCCAGTACCCGGCGACCTCAAAAAGGACCTTTCTCCCATCTTCGTGGGAAAAGGAGAAATCTGGCACAAATGATCGCTGGCCCCGCCAAAGGACCTCGTCTTCATGGTTGAGCAACCAACCGTCACGACGTCCTGAACCCCATTTCTGGGCAAAGGTTCGTTCGATCGACGAATCGAAGTCCTCTTCCTTCGCGTCGATCGGCTTTAGCCCGTCCGCCGGGCTAAGCGAAAACGTCGCTTTCGCATAAGGCAAGGTGAGGCTCGCCCGCATCGTCCAGCCTTCCAGTCGCAGCAAGGAGGGAAGAAACTTGTAAGCGTTACTTACAAGTTTGATTCAAACCTTGTTGCCGGAGGATGCCGCCATTTTCGAGCACAAAAGCTACCTTGCTTTTCTTCCATAACGTGGAAGAATTGCAAGGTTGTGATTCCAAGACTTTTTCAGCCTGAGTTAGCCGAGATGCTCACCCGGTTCCCAGCCGTCGCCTTGCTGGGCCCCCGGCAGGTGGGCAAAACGACACTCGCACTTGATCTTATTGATGGCAACCGAAAGGCCACGTATCTCGATTTGGAGTTACCATCCGACCTGGCCAAACTCAGTGATGCGGAAGACTACTTTTCCCGGCATCAGGGACATTTGCTCGTCCTGGACGAAATTCAAAGGAAGCCCGATTTATTTCCGATCCTGCGGGGTGTTATCGATGCGCAAAAGAGAAAGGGAAAACTTGCAGGACAATTTCTTCTCCTGGGATCAGCGTCGCTCGATTTGCTGAAACAGTCCTCCGAGAGCTTGGCCGGAAGGCTGGCTTCCATGGAATTAACTCCGCTTCTGGCCGAAGAGGTGAAGGCCGCGGGCCGGGCGGTAGACTCGCTTTGGATACGGGGTGGATTCCCGGATAGTTTTCTGGCACGGGGAGACGACGCCAGTTACCAATGGCGTCTCGCGTTTATCAGAACGTATTTGGAGCGCGATATTCCGACCTTGGGGCCGCGTGTGGCCGCCGAAACCTTGCGTCGATTTTGGACCATGCTCAGCCACGCACAAGGTACCTTGTTGAACCATTCGACTTTGGCGAGTTCGCTCGGTATCAGCGGACAGACGATCACCCGATACTTAGATCTCCTGGTCGACCTACTCTTAGTGCGACGTTTGCAGCCGTGGAGTGGCAACACCCTCAAACGTCAAATTCGCAGTCCCAAGGTCTATGTCCGTGACTCTGGCATCGTCCACGCCCTCTTGGGATTAAGGTCGGCGGATGATGTCCTCGGTCATCCGGTGGCCGGGGCCAGTTGGGAGGGCTTCGCCATCGAAAATCTTCTCGCGGCCGTGCCCGTTGGAACCGAACCCTGTTTTTATCGCACCGCAGCAGGAGCGGAAATTGATTTGGTTCTGGAAATGGGGAAAAAGGAGCGTTGGGCGGTCGAAATCAAACGAGGTTCAACTCCGAGTGTTTCGAGAGGATTCCACACGGGTTGCGCTGATCTCAAGGCTACACGCCGGATCGTCGTTTATCCGGGTGAGGAGGCATTCAGTCTCGGACAAAACATCGAAGCCATGGGGCTTCTTCATGCCGTTTCAGAATTGAACAAATTCAAGGGAAAATAGAACCAAGGGGTTTCCGCTGTGATACTGACACGTAATCTGTTCCACCCTAAATTGGTTTACATCGACATGCTGCCCCATAAGGACGCCGCCGACTTCTTGCACTCCCGCCTTTTGAAGGCCCCTCAAGAGTTCCTCTCGTAGACTTGCTTGGTAACCGGCCTTCAAGCCCTAGTCATTAAGTTTCTTTCGACAGGGAGGAAGCAGCCATCTGGTAGAGGTCAGAACAGGCGCGAACGCCGGGACAATACCCTCCCGTCATGCTGCCCTGCCAGCGTAGCTTCGTACAGGTAGGCGGTGGCGTTAAGAGCCTTGTTTATGCGGTCGGCGGCGATCTTCGCCGCCTTTCCCTGCATCATGCCCTTATACATTTGGAGGGGTAAATACTCCTTCACGCCCCTTATGAGAGAGAAAGATTAATCTTTTATTTTTCACAATATGGTTCTTTACAGTTATAGCGTTACGCTATAAAGTGTGAGTATGAGAATAAAACATCAAATGATGCTCATCGAAGGCAATGAAGCGAGCATGCTGCGCAAGTACAGCTATCGAGGACATTTTATCTGGAGCAAAGTTCGGAACGGAGATGCTCGCAATAAAACGCACCCTGGTTATGAATGGAGCGTACAGTTGGCGGGCGAATCTATTCATGGTCGCAAAATCACTTACACCAAAAAAGCCTCCAAAGCCTACATCGACAAATTGCGGGAAAATCATCCCGCGCTTGTCCTTTTTAAGGAGCTTTTTGAAAAAGAGGTTGCAAGCGGAACGAATCCCAATGATCCAGCTTATTACGTCTCCCGATGCCCATTTCACAAAGTTTGCAGGTCTAAGGGCATAGCCGTTCCTGATAATTTTATTGAGGCCACAAAATGGGAAGAGGAGATAGGTCTTACTGAATTTGCTTTCAAAATAGTTCAAGCCCACAGGGAGTTGCATGACACGAGTATCAAAAGTCGGAGGTTGATAACGTGAACGCCGAACTCTACAAAGCTGAACGCCAGCTTCGTGGGACGCAGGCTGCCGTTGCAGAAAAGCTTGACGTCCATCAAGTGACAATCGCCCGCCGCGAGACGGGCGCATTACCCATAACAACTGAATGCTGGAAGGCTCTTTTGTCGCTTCCCAAACTGAGGAAAAGAGATGAAGTGTAATCTCAAATCGTCGATAACGAATCTCCCGACGTTGAGGCTTGCCTCGTGTACTTTTTCGAAAGCTGTTTTCATGAGAAAACATGCGATTGCGGAAAAGTCGAACTGGTTCCATGTTCCTTCACGAGGTTGGTGTAATACTCGGTCAGCTTGCTGTTGGCCTGCATAAATCCGTCGAGGCGGCGGTCAACTTCGGGATTCACTCTCAGGATGCGCTCTTCGGAGAGGCTGCTGGCCTGTTCTGCGGGAGCTTGATTTAACGGCGGTGGGGTTTTGGCTTTAAGTGCCATGATGATGTTTCCTTTCTTGTTGGATTAAGGCGCGGTCTCGAATTCAGGACTGAAAACGTAAGTGTCCGTTTCGTCCGGCATGGGCGCGCCAGTGATGTTTCGCAAGGCCCGGTCGAAATGCTCGGCGATGTCTTCAGCGTCGAAGCCGGCGAGCATGAAACGCATGAGCGTTTGTGCGGTGGGCGCGTTTTGGACCTGCAAGGCTTCAGAGAGCTTCTCGGAGGCGTTATAGTAGTGCTGGGCTACCTCGTCGGGCAGCGCAACGGTTACCTCGCTCAACCAGATCGTGAGGAGTACGGATTTCATCAACCAGATCGTCGCGGAAAGCGATTTCCTGGTGCGAACGAAGGTGTTCAGGGGATACGGCGCAAACTTGGCGCTTACACTTTCGCCCTTGGCCAATTTCCACCAGAACTGGCTTTCTTCGATTGGTCGATTCGATGGCGCAACCATCGACTTTTTCGGACCGACTATTGCGGCGCCTAGCCGAGAGGTGGAGCGAAGTTTCAAAGAGACCCAGATCATCATCGGGGATGATTATGAAGAGGAGTTGATTGAGCGACCCAACTTGCCTGAGTTGAAGGATCTGATTTCCCAAGTCTCACCGACGTTGCTGCCGAGTTATCGAGGCGCCTTGAAAAGGATGAACGAGGTAGGTGACGACTATCAAAGGCAGGCTGTGACCTCGCTCCGCACTTTCATACAAAGTTTAATGATGGAGCTAGCTCCTAACGAGGTGGTCGCGGCTTGCTTGGTGCCGGAGCCCCAATTCATGCGGTGTCCCATTAATCTCTGGTTTGAATCGAACCGAAAGGTGAGTTTGCCGCTGGGTTGTTGCGATTTGTTGTTCCAAGTCCAACTGGGGCGACGTTTTTCTGCGGCAGTTACCGGGCGCTCAATCTCCTCTATTTCTTCTTCGATCTGGAGCGTCAAATAATCCTCTTTTTTTGTGAAACGAAGCGTGGACTTGGAATCATCGGCGTTCTTTAGCTCGACTCCGAGCAAAGCGAGACGTTCGATCAAAGCGTGCAAAGCCTGAGCTATTCGATCCGCTTGCCTCGGTGAAGCAATGATCTCGGGAATATCCTTCGCCCGTATCTTTACGCGGCCGGTTTCGTCAGCAGTTGCACTGGCTATGAGGGCTTGGACTTTTTTAGCCAAAGGATGGAGCTGCGCATCTGGGGACGGGAGTTGAATTTCTGTTTCCATGGTTATTTCCTCCTTATTTGGCTGCGGAATTGCCCATTCGGCTCGCCGTGCTTCATTCGCTTCTACATCGAACCCGATCTTTCCAGTTTGATTTGGTGCTGATGGAAGAGGTGGCTTGGAAAGCTTTCGTCCCATTTCCGGTCGAGCCCAGTAGCCTCGACTAGGTTTGGGTATTCTAAACTTCTTGCAGATTTTGGCCAAGGCTACATCGGAAATGCCAAATCCTTTGGCAAGCTTACTTCCAGGTATCGACCAAACCTTTTCATAAAGCTCCTCCCTGCTTAATTCTACGATTGGCGAATTTCCTTTACCCGAGGACATGCAGAAAATCTTAGGGGTGAGGAAAAGGGGATCAACGGAAAAAACCTACAGAAGAATCTACAGAAGAAATTAGGTCTGCGTTAGCGTGCGTTAGAATTAGTTAGAGGTAAGTTAGCTTGCGTACAGAGGGAAAACCTGTTTTAATTTTGCGAGTTCCCAGAGGTAGAACAGCCTTCGAATCCCTCCCCGTCCGCCAGTCGCTGGAGTTTCCCAAGTACAACATGGGAACGAGGGAAGGGGTCTTGCGTTCGAGTTACATATATCCACGCATCCGTATATGTTCATATTTTTGTTGCATGACAAGCCGATCCTGACGTACCCTGCGTCCCATGGCCAAATCCTATATTTTTTCCTCCGAGTCGGTGACCGAGGGTCATCCCGACAAAGTCGCCGATACGATTTCGGACGCCGTGCTCGACGCCTGCCTTGCCCAGGACAAGCACAGCCGCGTCGCCTGCGAAACGATGGTGAAATCGAACCTCGTCGTCGTCGCCGGGGAGATCACCACCAAGGCCGATTTCGACTACAACAAGGTCGTCCGCAACGCCATCGAGGAAATCGGTTACACCGAACCGGGCGAGTCGTTCAACGCCAAGGGCGTGCATATCCTCAATGCGCTCACCGCGCAAAGCCCCGACATCGCGCAGGGCGTCGATGAAAAGGCCGCGGAGGGCAAGGCGACCGCCGAGCAGGGCGCGGGCGACCAGGGCCTCATGTTCGGTTTCGCCTGCACCGAGACCGATCACCTCATGCCGGCCCCGATTTATTACGCGCACGCGCTGGGTGAACGCCTGACCAGACTGCGCAAGGGCAAGAAGGTTTCGTGGCTCCGGCCCGATTGCAAAACGCAGGTTTCGCTTCAATACAACGGCACGAAGATCGAGCGCGTCGACGCGGTGGTCGTTTCGACGCAGCATCGCGACACGGTGAAGCACAAGGAGATCGAGGCTTTCATCATCGAGCACGTCATCAAGGACGTGCTGCCGAAGGAACTGCTCGATGCGAAGACGCGCTATCTCGTCAATCCGACGGGCCGGTTCGTCATCGGCGGGCCGGAAGGCGATTCGGGCCTCACCGGACGCAAGATCATCGTCGACACCTACGGCGGCATGGGGCGTCACGGCGGCGGCGCGTTTTCGGGCAAGGACCCAAGCAAGGTGGATCGCAGCGCGGCCTACATGGGCCGGTACGTGGCGAAGAACGTGGTCGCGGCGGGACTCGCGGATCGTTGCGAAATCCAGTTCGCCTACGCCATTGGCTATCCCGAACCGGTTTCGGTGCATATCGACACGTTCGGCACGGGCAAGGTCGACGACGACAAGATCGCCGATGCGGTGAAGCAAATCTTCAGCTTCAAGCCGGCGAACATCATCAAGCAGCTGAATCTTCTTCGCCCGATCTACAGCTTTACGACCAACTACGGCCACTTCGGCCGCACCGACAATCTCGATGCGCTGACGTGGGAAAAGACGGACAAGGCTGCTGATTTGAAAAGGGCGGCGGGAATCTGATTATGCTGAACGCGCGAAACAAATTGCGGTTGGTTGTGCTTCCCCAACTCGTTGGGGTTGTCTTGTTAATGGCCCTGCAATTTTTTCTGCCACAAGAATCGGTCCTGCTACTCGTGGCTGATGTGACAGCGGTGATTTACTTTGGTGCTTATCTCGTTTGGTACATCATGCGAGGTGAATCCTTGGTGCACGACCTGGCCCGGCAGATGAACATCGAAAAACAAGTGGAGTCGCTCGGCGCACGCTGGCGTTCCGTCGAAGACCGGCTCGACGAACTCGAACGGCTCAAGCGCCGCGACATGGTCACGCCGGAAGAATACGCCGCGAAGCGGCAGGAGATACTCAAAGACCTCTAAATTTGCCAATAACAATCCGTCATCTGACAAACGCGACAGAAGAGACAAAATTTTTGACAGGAAAACATGAAAAAATGAAGACATGAAGAAGGGATTTTGAAGTTGGAATGTCCTGTTTTTAATCAGTTCATGTATTTCATGATTTCATGTTTTCCTGTTAAAAAAATATCACAACAAAAATAA
The DNA here is from genome assembly GCA_035948935.1 of Methylacidiphilales bacterium. Lineage (GTDB taxonomy): Bacteria > Verrucomicrobiota > Verrucomicrobiia > Methylacidiphilales > UBA1321 > JABDGH01. The sequence goes on from DASZIP010000013.1 coordinate 218,657, forward strand.
AATGACGCAAACCGAACTGATCCTGCCACACGAGTGTGCGACAAGCTCAGGATGACTGAATCCTTATAGAAAATAATCCTGTAAATCTTGTTACCGCCCTCCGCAGGAGTCCTGTCAAAAAAAACCTTCCAAAAAATTCCGTTAATTCCGACCCAATTTGGTAATTCCGTCAAAAAATAAAGAAAGAAAAACATGAGCACCGATTATAAAGTAAAAGACATTTCGCAGGCCGAGTTCGGCCGCAAGGAAATCACCATCGCCGAGCACGAAATGCCCGGCCTGATGGCGTTGCGCGCCGAGTACAAGGGTAAATTCCCGCTTGCGGGCGCGAAGATCGCCGGCTGTTTGCACATGACCATCCAGACCGCCGTCCTCATCGAGACGCTGGTCGATCTCGGCGCGGAAGTGCGGTGGAGCTCGTGCAACATTTTCTCGACGCAGGACCACGCGGCGGCGGCCATCGCGGCGCGCGGCATTCCCGTCTTCGCCTGGAAGGGGATGAACGCGGAGGAATTCGACTGGTGCATCGAGCAGACGCTCAAGTGGCCCGACGGCTCGCAGCTCAACATGATCCTCGATGACGGCGGCGACCTGACCAACATGGTCCACGACAAATATCCGGCGCTGATCACGGGCATCCACGGCCTCTCGGAGGAGACAACGACCGGCGTGCACCGCCTCTACGAGCGCGTCCGGAAGGGGACGCTCAAGATGCCCGCGTTCAACGTCAACGACTCGTGCACCAAGAGCAAGTTCGACAATCTCTACGGCTGCCGCGAATCGTTCCTCGACGCGGTCAAGCGCGCAACCGACGTGATGATCGCGGGCAAGATCGTCGTCGTGGCGGGCTACGGCGACGTCGGCAAGGGCTGCGTCCAGGCCGCGAAGGGCCTCGGCGCTCGGCTCATCGTCACCGAAATCGACCCGATCAACGCGCTCCAGGCCGCGATGGAGGGTTACCAGGTCACCACGATGGACGAGGCCGCGAAGTTCGGCGACATCTTCGTCACCACGACGGGCAACATCGACGTCATCACGCGCGAGCACATGAACGCGATGAAGCACCAGGCCATCGTCTGCAACATCGGCCATTTCGATTCCGAAGTGCAGGTCGGCTCGCTCTACAACGACAAGACGCTGCGCAAGGTCGAGATCAAGCCGCAGGTTGACCAGTTCACCTGGCCGAACGGCAAGGTCATCACCGTGCTGGCCGAAGGCCGCCTCGTGAATCTCGGCTGCGCGACGGGCCATCCGAGCTTCGTCATGTCGGCGTCGTTCACCAACCAGACCATCGCCCAGATCGAACTGTGGGAATCGCGCGGCAAGGGCAAATACAAGAACGACGTTTACGTGCTGCCGAAGGCGCTCGACGAGCGGGTCGCGCGGCTGCACCTCGACAAGCTCGGCGTGAAGTTGACCCGGCTGACTCCGAAGCAGGCCGAATACCTCGGCATCTCGGTGGACGGCCCCTACAAGGCCGATAATTACCGGTACTAGAGCATTTTAACTTATCGCGCACATGATCGGAATTCGCGTGCCGGGGAGATCGCTTCCTGTCGTCCCGCTTGGGCGGGACGACCCGGGCAACACAGGCACGCCTGTCGTTGCCGGGCCATCCGATGCAGTGTGTGCACGATATTCAAATTTGCGCTAGGTGCGGTGTAGTTTGATCGGAAGCCGACCGCCGCTCAGCGTGCGGCGGCACCAACGCCTACGGCAGCTTGATGACGTTCAGCGCCTTGAGTCCCTTGTCGGACTGGGTGACCTCGAATTCGACGCGGTCGCCCTCGTCGAGCGTCTTGAAGCCTTCGCCGCCAATGACGGAAAAGTGGACAAACACGTCCTGCCCTCCCTCATCCTGCGCGATGAAGCCAAAGCCCTTTTTGTTATCGAACCATTTGATGACCCCGTGAGCCATTCTCGTGCTCCTTAAGCTTCATTGATTATGATGACATCTTTTGTGGGCGCAATCAAAAAATGGAATCAATGGTTCAATAAAAATCTTCCACCGCCAGTTCCCATGATCCGCCCGAGGCTTCGACTTTCAGATAATAATTTCCCGGCCCTTCGAGTTCGATCGAGTCGCTGCCCGTCCCCAGCTTCGAACAAACCTTTTCCGGGATCGTATCGTCCTTCGGGAACGCGTTGATGAACAACGCGCTCGTATTCTGGTAAACCTTTTCGGGTTTGTCCTGATTGTGCCAGAAGACCCGCCACGTCCGGCCCTGGATTCGAAAGAGATCGGACTGCTTGTTGTCGTCGCCCTTCAATGTGAAAAGCCGGTGCCACGATGGAATGCCGGGCGCGCCTTCCGGGGCCGGCGGCAGGTAAGTCGAGGGCGGCGGCGTTTCGGCGGCCTCGGCCGGCGCGGGCTGGACCGGCGGGGTGTTGGGGGCGCCGGACGTCGCGGGGGATGGCGTTTCGGTAACGGCGCCGGCTTGCGGACGAGGGACGCCATTGGCTTCGAGGGTTGCGATTTTCTTTTGCAATTGAGCATTTTCGAGGAGGGTGTTTTCCAGGCGCTCCTCGAGCGACTCAATTTGACGGCTTTCCAACCGGTGGTCGAACTGCATGTCTTCCAGCACGGCTTGCTGTTTCTTCAGCAATTCGAGCATATCGGCATTCGATTTCACCAAGTCGGCGTTCGATTTGGTCAATTGGTCGACCATTTTTTGCAACTCGACCGCCGTCATCTGGGAGCGGGACATCTTCGTTGGGGACGCGGGCTTGGTCGCCGGAGCGGGAGGCGGCGCGTTGGTTTGGGCGAAGGAGAGCCGGCCCATGAAAAGGAGCGCGAAAAAGAGGGCCGGTCGCATAGGTTACCCCCGTACTTTAACCACCCGGACAAGAAAATAGATCAGCGGCCCGATCCCGGGAACGAGAAGCACCAGGAGCAGCCACAAGATTTTCTCGGTGGAATTGCGCTCGCGCGTGATGCATTCGTAGACCATCCAGATCGAAAACAGGAGGCCGAGGATTTCCAGGCCCCGCGCGCTTTCAAGAAAATAGGGCAAAGCCAGGGCCATGTGGGTCAGATTGAGGGCACTTCCATTTTGAACGGCGGGATGCGGGTGAAGACGCGCTCGCCGTCCTCGATCCGTCCGAGGTAGGCGCCCTCCGCCACGGCCGATTCCCAGGGAAGGAGGTGGTAGCTCTGGTAATGAAATTGCGTGCCAGGGGCCAGGCGCGGGCATTCGCCCACCACGCCGTCGCCTTCGATCACCAGCTTCGAGTTCTCCGCGTTGGTGACCACCCATTTCCTCCCCTTGATCGTCACCACGCGCGGGCTGTCATTGTGGATCGTGATGTGATAGACAAATCCGTAAGGCCGGTCCGGGGTGCCCTCCTCGTGCGGATTATATTCCACACGGTCGACGCTTACCCAGAGACCGGGTAATTCGCGAATAGGTTCACCTGCCACCCCTCTTAAATAAATGATTCGCTCCTCGCGGCAAAGAGAAACTTCATCGCCATCGCTTCGGGCGGTGCCGGTCGTTCTCACGATTGCCGGCTCCGACAACAGCGGCGGGGCGGGTATCCAGGCCGATTTAAAGACGTTCACCACGCTCGGCGTCTACGGCGCGACGGCGGTGACTTGCGTCGTGGCGGAGCATCCGGGGCGCGTCCTCAACATCACGCCGATCCCCGCCGGGCGCGTCGCCGACCAGGTCCGGCTCGTCCTCGAGGCTTTTCCCGTCGCCGCCATCAAGACCGGGATGCTCCACTCGGCGGAGATCATCGCCGCCGTGGCGAAAACCATCGCCCCGGCGCTGCAGCGGGGTGTGCCGCTGGTCGTCGATCCGGTGATGGTCGCCAGCAGCGGCAAGGTCCTGATGAAAAAGGACGCCATCCGCGCGCTGCGGAAATTCATCGCCCGGGCCACGCTTATTACGCCGAACCGGGACGAAGCCGAGTTGCTCTGGGGCGGACCGATCACCGACCTGGAGACGTTGACCGAAGCGGCCCTCGGCTTGGCGCACGATTTTCGTCATCCCTCTTTTTTAGTCAAAGGCGGTCATCTCAAAACCGGCCAGGCGATCGATGCGCTCGCCTTTCCGGATGGCCGCGTGCGCGAATTTGCCGCGAAGCGCATTCCCGGCGTCGATCCGCACGGCACCGGCTGCACCTACTCGGCGGCCATCGCGGCCGGGCTGGCCAGGGGCCTGACCGTGACCGAGGCGGTCGTCCTCGGAAAAGCGTTCATCACGCGCGCGCTGCGAAGGCGGTTCGAGATCGGGCCGTACCAGTTGCTCAATCACTTCATGTAGCGGCGGCCGATGACCCGCGCCTATTCTTCGGACAGCCTCTATTTCGTTTCCATCACAACCCGGCCGTCCCATTCCGGCGGCGGCGGTTTCGCGGCGAATTCGCGGCTGGCCTGCAGGTAATTCTTCACGCAATAGTCGTCCGGATAATCCTTCTGGCACGCCAGGAACCCGGCCTCCGCCTCGGCGAAGCGCCGCGCCAGGAAATGATCGAAGGCCTCTTCGTAGCGCGCCACGCCCCCGGCGCTCATCCGCGATTCGCCCATGTCGCTTTTTTCGGCGAGGACTTCGTAAACCATGGTCGGCTTGGTTTTGCCCTTGAGCTGGATGAAGCCGAGACGGCGGACGAGAAAATCATCCCCCAGCAGTAAGCGAACACTCTCGCTGATGGCTAGGTCGGTCTTGAACTCCTTGGTGACGCCCTCCAGCCGCGACGCGACATTGACTTCATCCCCCATCACCGTGAACTCCATGAGACCGGTTGATCCAATATTACCTGCCTGGACAACGCCATGATTCAGGCCGACACCGATGCGCAAGGGCATCAGGCCTTCGGCTCCCCGTTCCTGGTTTAACGCGCGCAATCGAAGACGCATCATCAGAGCGCAACGTACCGCATTCTGCGCATCTTTTTCAGGTCCCAGGCTGGCTTCGGCGATATCACCCCAAGCCGCCATGATGGCATCGCCAATAAATTTATGGAAAGTTCCTTTGCAGTCGTTTACGCATCTGACCATTCGTTCAAAATAGACGTTCAATTGCCGTACGACTTCCGCAGCCTTCAGCCCTTCGCTAATTTTTGTGTAGTCGCGAATATCAGAAAAGAGAACCGTTGCCGCACGATCCGAACCACCCAACTCCATGCTTTCGGGATGCTCCAACAAATGCTTCATGATTTCCGGGGAAACCCGGCGGGAGAAAAGCTGCTTCAGTTGCTCCCGTCCGCGCCGTTCCTCGCGCCAGCGCAACACCACCCCGCCGAAATTCACCCCCACGTAACTGAGCACCGGCCACGCCAGCGCGATCTGCACGCTCCAAAGCCAGAAGATGCCGAAGGCGATCACCGTATAAACAACCACCGCCACGGTGGGCATGACGACCGCCTCGCCCACCGGCGACACTTTCAGGCGCAGCAGCGTGATCCAGGTGATCAGCGCCCAACCGGCGACCACCCAGTACCACGGAACAAAACTGAGATAGTCGTTCTTCAGGACGTTGTTGATGACGTTGAGGTGGACATAAACCAGCGGACTGGTCGCCTGAAGCGGAGTCGGGCCAAGATCGGTCAAAGCCGTTGCCGCTTCGCCGATCACCAGCGTCTTTTTCTCCATATTGCACTCCGGCGGCAGCGGAGCGCCGTTCTTCAGGTGGTCGTCCAGGAACGTGGAAAGGAGTCCGAACGAAAGCGAGTGAAAGGTGTCGTTGCGCCGGTAATTGATGACATATCCCCCCTGTTCATCGATCGGGACCGTCCAGCTTTTCCCGGAGCCATTTTTCAGGACCACATTCTCGCCGACGTTCACCTCGACCTTGTCGGCATCGACGCCGAGCATCTGACAGAGCGTCTGTAGCGCGAGCGACGGATAGACCTTATCGCCGACCCGAATCAGCAGGGGAATGGTATGACGGATGTAGTCGACCGGCGACGGCTCGTCGTTGACGAATCCGAACAGGCTCTGTTCCCGCACCGGCGCAACCGGCAGCGTGGCGATGTTCGAACCGCGAATCTTCCGCGCGTCGCCGTGGATTTGGGTGAAGGGTACCGTCGGGCCGGGATCCTTGAGATCGGCCTCCGTTTTTTCCTCGGCGGCGTTGATCACCCACGCGTCCTTCGAAACGCCCGAAGGCTTCACGCTCAGCGCGCCCGTGATCACGTTGGGCAAAAGCGCAACGGCATTTCCGAGCGCCGCGTCGTCGGCCGGATTTTCCGATTTTTCCGTGTATAAAATATCGAACGTGACCGCGTACGGATTCGCGTTTGCCTGCGCGATCGTCGTCAGGAACTGGGCAATCGTCGTTCGCGGCCACGGATATCGCCCGAATTTATCGAGCGATTGCTGGTCGACCCCCACAAACACCAGCCGCGGATCGGCCGGGGGATCGTACGGCGCCCGCGCCCGAAAACGCAGATTCACCGTCTGGTCCTCCAGCAACTCCCCAAGCCACGTCTGCTCGAAAAGCCCCACCACGGCAAGAGCCGCCAGGGGAGCCAGCAGATGATACAGCCGCGCTTTCACCCAACCGGGAGACAGCGATGGGAAGGCCTTCGTCATGCCGATTACCTTCGGAAAAAAGAACCCGCTGGCAAGCTTTATGGTGACCGCCTCGAAATTGATGCAGCGGGAACTGGACATCTTTACCGCTATCACTTAATACTTAACCAGATGGCCAAGAGCTGTTTTTTCACCGGATGCGAGTTCGAGTTCTAGAAAGCCTGTATGCCCCTGCCCGAACAAGACATCCACTATTTCATCGACGTCACTCTTGCGCATCTCAACAAGATCACCGGGAACGAGGTCGTCCTGCGCGATCCCACCATCGAGTTCCAATCCCTCGTCTTCTCCGCCTACACCGGCCTCCTCCACCTCAAGGGCGCGGCGGAAGGGTTCGCCTACCTCACCGCCTCCCAGCAATTCCTCCAGCACCTTCACAATCGCGGCCGCATCACCGAGGAACATTGCCGCGAGGTGATGGCCGACATCACCGGCACCATCGCCCACACGTTGCACAAACGGTTCGGCTCCACGTTGCAAATCTCCGAGCCCCGCATTTTCAGCACCGTCCCCGACGACCCCATCGAAATGCCCCCCGCCGTCTTCGTCCAGCCCGTCGTCTGGCGCAAGGAACACGCCTACTTTGTCCTCGGGCTCGCCTCCTCCGAAATCACCTGACCCCCTCTCTATGACCGGCACCGAAATCTACAAACGCACCCCCGCCTACGAACGCCATGTCCGCGAAATCCGCCTCCACGCGCCCGAGTGGAAACTCCTCCTCGCCTTCGACGGCCAGCGCACCCTTGCCGAAGTCGCCCTCAGCGCCGAAACCCCCTTTGCCGAAGCGCTCCCCCTGACCCGTAAATTTCTCGACCAGTCCTGGATCGAGGAACAACCCATCACCCTCGACCAATACCTCAAACGCACCGGCGCCCGCGACATCCCCACCGGCGCCGCCGTCCTCCCCGCCACGGTCCTGCATCAACCCGAAAAGGAAAAACCGGCCCAGCCGCCGCCTCCCGCGCCTCCAACCGCCGCTCCCTCCGCACAGCGATCCGCGCCGCCGCCCCTCCCCGCTTCTTCGGCCGCCCCCGAAAAACCGGCCCTCGCCAAACCCTCCGGACGCGCCATGCGCCTGAGTGCCGTCGTCGACTTCATCACCTCCCTCGTCGGCAACATCTCCGTCGGCCAGCTCCTCGTCTACCGCGTCTTCCTCCGCGTCCCGCCCGAACTGCTCCTGGCCGAAGACGTCGCCTCCGTCTACCTCGTTAACGACACCAGCCTCATCCAGGGCGAAAAACTCCAAAAGGCCATCGCGGACGCCGTCAACGCCGTCGCCAAACGCTCGCTGCCCGACAGCGTCTTTGCCCCCGCCTGACAGCGGCCCTGCGAACGCCGGTATCGCGGACGGCCGTATGGAATCGACTCCACCTCCCACCCACGCGCGGCACGTCATCCGTCCCTATCGCCCGGAAGACCGCCCCGCCCTCCGCGCCATCTGCGCCGACACGGGATTTCTCGGCCGCCCCATCGACCCCGTCTTCGAAGACCGCGAACTCTTCGCCGATTACCTCACCAGCTACTACACCGACGCCGAACCCGAATCGAGCTTCGTCTGCGAACTCGACGGCCGGGTCATGGGCTACCTCATGGGCTCCCGCTTTCCGAAACGCAAGGCCCGCTTCGAGGCGCGCATCCTCCCCGGCCTCGTTCTTCGCGGCCTCTGGCGCTGCTTCACCCGCCCCTACAACCAAGCCAGCCGCCGCTACATCCGCTGGATCCTCACCAAAGCGCGCAAGGAAAATCCCTTCACTCCGCCCGACATCCCCCACTTCCATTTCAACATCCTCCCCGAGGCTCGCAGCGTCGCCACCACCCGCGAACTCGTCGATATTTTCCTCAACTACCTCTCCCTCCATGGCGAAAAGCAGGTCTACGCCCAGGTCGTCGCCTACGAATCGCGCCGCGGAAACCGCATGTTCGCCCGCTACGGCTTCCGCGTCATCGACGAACGCGAAGTCACCAAATACCGCGACTATTACCCAAAAAAAATCTATCTCTTCACCATCCTCAAGGACCTCGCCCTCAACCCCAAACTTTACGGCGCCGACCTCCGCGATCCGTCCGGGACGCAACCCTCCAAAATCGAGTAGCCGAGACCGCCCCGCTTCGCTACAGTTCCTCCCTCGCCGGCCTTCCCCAAAAAGGAAAGGCCCGGCCGCCGCCGCACCCGTAGCTCAACTGGATAGAGTACTTCCCTCCGAAGGAAGGGGTTTCGAGTTCAAATCTCGACGGGTGCACGCCTCGTTTTCAGGTTTAAATGAGCCTCTGCTTCCTCAAAAATCGGCTTTGCATGACGCACCTTGGGAACGAGGGGAATTGGGTTGTGCGGCGGTTTCGGGATTAGGGCGTGCGTTCGCCGGCGGGATGGCTTAACGTGGCCGGTTCATGCCCGCCTCTTCCCCCGCCCCCTGGCCCGCCCTGCGCGTGACGTATCAGGTGACGGCCTCGAACCAGGCCGAGCTCGACGCGCGGGTCGAATCGCTGCTGCTGGAACAGACGGTCGAGCTGCCGCGTGCCGCGCTGCGGGACACGTTTGTGCTCGAAAATATCGTGGGGCGGCTGGCTTCGATCCGGACGACCGGGGCCGAGACGCACGCGGTGGTGATCGACTTCCCGATCAGTGCGACGGGGGACGATCCGGCGCAATTTCTCAACGTGCTGTTCGGGAATTCGTCGCTTCAGGCCCATGTCGTCCTCACCGATTTCAAGCTTCCCCCGCCGAAGGATTGGCCGGGTCGCGAGCGGGCGCTGCCGGGCCCGCAATTCGGCGCGGCGGGCCTGCGGCAGATCACGGGGGTGCGGGGGCGCGCGCTGACGAGCACGGCGCTGAAGCCGATCGGGCTGAGCGTCGAGCGGCTGGCGCTGCTGTGCGGTCTTTTTGCGAAGGCCGGGATCGACATCATCAAGGACGATCACGGGCTGGGAGACCAGGCCTTTCATCCCTTCGCCGAGCGGGTGCGCGCGTGCCAGAAGGCGGTGCGGGAGGCGAACCGGAAGCCGGGCCGGCAGGCGATCTACGTGCCGAACCTGACGGGGACGCCGACGACCGTGCTGGCGCAACTGAAGTTGGCGCAGGAGGAGGGCGTCTGCGCGGTGATGATCGCGCCGATGCTGCTGGGGCTGCCGTTTATGGCGGAAATCGTCGCGCAGCACGCGTCGGTGCCGGTGATCGCGCATCCGAGTTTCGGCGGGGCGACGCGGATCGCGCCGGAGCTGCTCTACGGGAAGCTCTTTCCGCTCTACGGCGCGGACGCGACGATCTTCGCGAATTTCGGCGGGCGCTTCGCCTACAGCAGGGAGACGTGCCGGAATCTCGCCGACGCGCTGACCCATCCCGGCGACCCGGGGCTGATCCCAACGCTGCCGATGCCGGCGGGCGGGATCAAATACCAGAACGTGGCCGACGTGCTGGCGTTCTACGGGACGGAGGTAATTTTACTGATCGGCGGCGGGCTCTACGAAGCGGGGGACGATCCGGCGCTCTACGCGCGCGCGGTGGAATTCGTCCGGCATGTGGGAGAGGGTAAGGTGTAGGGCGGAGAGGCAAGTTCCCTGCCGTCCCCACCCTACATCCCGCCGAGTTCGGCGATGTAGCCGACGGGCGTTTTGCTGCAGATAACGGAAGGCTTGGGCCGGATCATTGCCAATCCAACACGGTCAACCCGTTGACGCGGCTGAAATGAGCGTCGCACGTGGCCAAAGGCATTCCATGCTCAATAGCCTGGGCTGCAATCCAGACGTCATTTTCGGGGATGGGCGTTCCCGCGCGGGCCAATTCGGCTTTGATTCTTCCGTACTCCCGGGTTGTGATTTCCGTCGGGAAAAGCAACTCGACCCCCTGCATGAAAAGAGATAAAGCCTGTCTCTACCTGTCGGGCCGGCTCGAATGACTTACCCCGTATTCCAATTCCCCCAAGGCAAATAAGGGCAGCCACAGTTCAGACGCGGATTTCAATCGCTCCCGCATACCGGGCACCCGGCGCAGCACCGATACCACAATGGTGGTATCGAGCAACACGCTACCAGTCGCGGGCATCGACTTTCTCGCAACCTTCCCGGATGATCCGATCCAATTCGGCGCTTTCGGATTCGGAAAGAATTCCGGCGCTGCGTTCGATGGCGGAAAGACGCTCCTCGCGGTTCATCTCGCGGAGTCGATGAACATACTCGGCCACCTCCACCAGCTTGGGTGTTGGCAGGGCCTTGAGGTCTTCAACGATGATTTCCAGTGTGCTCACAGGAATAGCGTAATAGCTACCGGGGTTTCGGACAAGTTTCTTTGGATAGGTGGGACGGCATGGGATTGGCCTCCAGGCCTTTTCCAGTCAGGGTCCCGGAATAACTTTTGCGCTTACGCGCAGGAATTGCCGTCCCCACCCTACATCCCGCCGAGTTCGGCGATGTAGCCGACGGGCGTTTTGCCGATGGTCTTGAGGAACTCGAAGCCCTTCGCGGAGATTTGGAAGAGCTGGCCGTTGCAGCCGGCGTCGCGGATGAATTCGCCGTCGAGCAATTCCTGGAAGGCGCTTTCCCATTTCGCGGCGGCGGCAGGGTCGTTCTGCTCGACGAGTTGCTTTCCGTTGGCCTGGATTTTGAGCATGCCGCCGACTTTGATCCTGCCGATGTAGGCCTCGAAATCGTCGCAGGCTTCGATCAAAATGGTCTGGGCCCAGGGTGTGAGGGGTCCCGTGCGGCGCGGGTCGAGCGGCTTGGGAGCCGGGGCGGGCGGCGCGGGGGAGGGCGCGGCGGCGATCTTGAAGTGTTCGTGGGTGGCGACGGTGACGTCGAGATGCCGCGCGAACTTTTTCCGGAATTCCTTGTCGTCGGCATAGGAATCGACGGTGGCGGTCATGTACCGCTTCTTGAATTCGTCGAGCGATCCGCCCTGGAGGATGGGCGCGCCCTTCAGGTCGATGCGGGCCTCGGAGAAATAGATGAGGGCGGGCCTTCCCTCACGAAGTTGATTTTCGATTTCCTCGCCGGCGCCTTCGGAAACCTGATCGGCGGGCGCTCCGGGCGAGTCGGAAAAGAAGGTGACCAGGAGGTCGGCCGGGGAAGGATGTCGCGGGCCGTCGAGCGGCAGCAAAATCCGTTTTTGCTCAAGGGCATGGAGGGCGTTCCATTCGCCGATGACCTCGCGGGCGATGATAAATTCGATCCCCGCGCCTCCGGGGGAGACGATTTTCACGCTGAAGGCTGTGACCGTGGAAGGCATGGCCGAATCCGGACAAATCGGAGTAGGCATAGCATTTTTTTCAATAAATGCCACAAAAAGGTGTGATTGCACGCATTAGCCTCTAGAACTTCCCTCGACAAAAGCGCCGGGATTACCCATTGTGTGGCCTGCGTGCCTCCCGAAAGCCCGACATCTTCCGGCACATTCGCCACGGCGGTTTCCGCGCGGAAACCCTCCGCGCCCGTCCGCCCCGTGATCAATCCGCGCACTTTTTTGAAGCGGCTGTTCTCGTGGGGCGCGCTTTGGATTGTGGCGCTCTGGTTTGTTTTTTGCGGCTGGGACACGGGGTGCCTGCTGCTGATCGCCTGTTTCGGGCTGGCGGGACAGTGGGAATTTTACCGCGCGCAGGAAGAAAAGGGGCACAAGGTCTTCAAGCAAAGCGGCCTTTTCTGCGGCGCGCTCATTTTCGCGAATTCGTGGTATTTTCTGATCCACCACCCGGGCCACGCGCACTTGGTCCATTTCGGCGGGGAACTCGTTCTGGTCTTCGCGCTTCTCGGGGCGCTCATCCGGCTCGTCGTGGTGCCGGAGACGCACAAGGCGCCGATCACGACGGCGGCGCTGACGCTGCTGGGGTTGATGTACGTCCCGTTTCTTTTCAACTTCGTGGCGCTGCTGGCGTTGACGCCGGGCGATCCGGGACAGAACCGCTTTCTTCTGATCTATCTGCTGGCGGTGACGAAATTTTCGGACGTGGGGGCGTATGTGATCGGTTCGCTGATCGGGCGGCACAAGATGATCCCGCGGATCAGCCCGGGCAAGACGTGGGAGGGTTTCGCGGGAGCTATCGTGACGTCCCTGGCGATCAGCATCGCGCTGACCCAGGCGATGGGCGCGGGCGGGCGGGTGATTTCCTTTGCCGACAGCATCATTCTCGGGCTGCTGCTGCCGCTGGTGAGCGTGGTGGGGGACCTGGCCGAGTCGGTGGTGAAACGGGACGCGTCGATCAAGGATTCGGGGCATTCGATCCCGGGCATCGGCGGCGCGCTGGACCTGATCGACAGCATTCTGTTCACGGCGCCGGTGCTCTATTTTTACCTGCAATTCACCGCGCCGGCGCAGCCGTGATATGGCCTATCGGTTCCACGATACAACGCATGTCGAAAAGCGGTCTCTTGAGCGCGGGTTTACGGGGACACAGGCCATGGAAACCGCAAGCCACCCCTCTCGCATTTTGAAGCATCCCCCCGCGCCGGGAGCGATTTCGCCTTCTGGCGGGGGGGGTCTAACGCGTCGTGAGCCTTTTCTGAATGTCTTCCAGGGTCGCGCCCTTGGTTTCAGGATAGGTGAACAGAACGACGAAGAACTGGACCACCATCATCGCGGCAAAAAAGCAGAAGGGATAACCGCCCGAGGCTTTGGCGAACATCGGGAATAAAAAGGTGATGAGCGCGCATATAAACCAGTGGGTGAAACAGCCCAGGGACTGGCCCTTGGAGCGAACGCTGGTCGGGAACACTTCGCTGATGTAGACCCAGATCACGGCGCCCTGTGAGAAAGCAAAGAACGCAATGTAACCGATGAGAAGCCAGATCAGAAATTCCTGGTGCTGGTTGGTGAAAAATATCCAGGAGACCCCCGAAAGGCAGATCGCCGTGCCGACGGACCCGACGAGCAGGAGGAGCCTCCGCCCCACTTTGTCGATGATGCTCATCGCCAGCATGGTGAAAAGCAGGTTGGTGCCGCCGATAACGACCGACTGGATATCGCCGGAGACCTGCGAAAAACCCGCCTGTGTGAAAATACTGCTCAGGTAATAAAGAAGACCGTTGATCCCGGTGAATTGATTGAACATGGCAATCGATACCGCCAGATAGATCGGGAAAAGATGCTTTCGGGTGAAAAGCGGCGTTCCCGTGACCCCTTCTTCCGCTTCAAGCGAAGCCTGGATGTCCTGCAACTCCCGCTCGATGTTCTCTTCGCCGGTGCTCGTCAGGACCTCGCGCGCTTCGGGAACGTTCCCCTTCTTCACCAGCCAGCGCGGACTGCGCGGGATGCCGAAGAGCAGGAAAAAGAAAAGGGCGGCGGGAACAACGCCCATCCCCAGCTTGATGCGCCATTCCAGATCGCCCGGATTGGTCAGGTCGACGAGGTAATTCGACAGGTAGGCGACCAGGATCCCAAAAACGATGCTGAATTGAAAAAGGCCGACCAGCCGTCCGCGCCATCGCGCCGGCGAGATTTCCGCGATGTAGACCGGCGCCAGCACCGAAACGCCGCCGATGCCAACTCCGCCCAGGAAACGGGAAACCAGCAAAACGGGCCAGTTCCACGTCAGGGCGCAGCCGATCGAGGAAAGCAAAAAGAAAATGCCGAGGACCTTCAGGCATTCGCGCGCTCCATACCGTTCTCCGGGAATCCCGGACAGCAGAGCGCCAAAAACGGTGCCGATCACGGCAATCGCCATCGTAAATCCTTGCGAATTCGCCGTCAGGATAAATCCAGTGGGGTCCGCCCTCAGGTCATACAGCTTTGTAAGCGCTTCGATCGCGCCCGCAATGACGGCGGTGTCAAAACCGAAAAGCAGCCCGCCCAATGCGCCAACCGCGGCGCTTTTCAGAAGGCAGGCGTTAAGGCCCGATCGCCCGGCGGGATTATCAGCGGATGTTTCGTGCATAAATAACGAAAAAAACTTGAGCCTACCGTGAAAGAAACGCCTCCGAGGCCGGGAGCTTCCTTGGTGTGTTGCATGTTACCCATTTTCCGAAAGATACAACCCTTATTTCATCTTAAGCAAACATCGGCTTTGCCGGCGAATTTCCCCCCTCGTTCGATGAAATCAATTCGACGCTGAAAAAGGGATATTCCGTCCAAACGCGGAAGGGAAGGCAATCGGGTGGTGAAGGCGCTCATCGCACCCTAAGCCGCTTTTCGGAAAAGCGGTACGTCCCTTGCTGCAACGAGAAAACCAAAGGAGGTGGGTCGTATGAAAATCTCCAGAAAGATGCAGCGTCAGGTTGAGATCAAAATCCGTCATGCCATGGCGACGGGTCAGCTTCCGGTCGTGGAACGAAGTTACACGACGGGAAATGATCCCAGATCGGAGTTGGGCAAGGGGGATGGGAGTGACGCGGGTCATTCCAAGTGATCGGGTGAGTTGAGTCGGTCGGGAAGAGGGGGTGCGCGAAATCCCGGATTCGAGGGCGGCGGCTCCATCGAACCGCGAAAAGCTTGCAAGTGCGGCTACGGCTTCTTCCCGAGCAAAAAGAACATTTCGGCCGTGCCAAGGTGCTTGACGGGCTGGGGGCCGCGAGCTTCCCAGAGATAATGGGGCTCGACCCGCGAATGGACCTCGACCGAAACGTTGGTCCGGCCCGGCGCCCCGCTCGATTCCATCCGACTGGCGAAGTTGACGGTCGCCCCCCACACGTCGTAGCTGAACTTTTGTTTTCCGATGACGCCCGCCACCAAAGGCCCCGCGTGAATGCCGATGCGGATGTTCCATTCGTCCGGTCCGGCCAGCGCGGATATCCGCCGGGACGCCTCGGTGATTTCGAGGGCCGCGTCGCAGGCGGCGCGGACGGGGGCGCGATGCAGTTCCGGCACGCCGGCCACGGCCATGTACGAGTCGCCGATCGTCTTGATTTTTTCGAGTCCGTGGGCGGCGATGATCCGGTCGAATTCCGTGAAATAGGCGTCGAGGCGGCGGATCACCTCGGCGGGGGCCAGGTGTTCCGTGAGCCGGCTGAAGTTCTCGAAATCGGTGAAGATCACCGCGGCGTCGTTGAAATAGACCGGTTTGACAAAACCGTTGCGTTTGAGTTCGGTGGCGACCTGCTGGGGGAGAATGCCGTTCAAAAGGCGCACATTTTCGGCGAGCGCCGTCTTGAGGATGCCCTCGAAATATTCGTACATGACCGTCTGGAAGGCGGCGCTTTGGGACAACACCAGCTTGTCGGCCTCCCTGCCCGGATCGGGCAGGTTTTTGCGCACGACTTCCCGCATCAATTCCCTCATGTTGCTCTCGGAATTGAGGAAGAACGCGACGGTGAATCCCTGCTTCTCATAATCGAAGCCGTCGAAGGTGTTTCTCATCGCGCTGAAAAACCGTTCCTGGCTTTCGGCGGTCCCGTCGCGCAAATCCAACAGCCGGGGCAGGTAGACCCGGTTGTAGCCGAACAGGCCGGAATCTTCATAGTCGAACTTCCCGTTGATGTCGCACCACCTTTTGAAAATGTTGCCGGTGGGCGGGGCTTCTTTCGCGTCGATCTCAAATTCGCGCCGGACCAGGTCGATCCACGTTCTCGTCATTTCTCGGACGGGAAGCTCCGGATAATCCTCGAGCAACACCGCGTCCGGCTTGGCCGCTTCCGCCTCGAGGTGGACGAGGAAGCAGGTCGCGAGCAGCCGAGCGACGTCGCGCCTCGCGGCCATGCTGAAGGTCGTCGGATCACTCATGGTGGATGGCCACGGTTATATCAGTTCCAAACGGATGTTGGTAGAGGCAATCGACCATCCTGAGCTTGTCGAAGGATCAGCTCAGTCCGGCCATTGCTTTTCCTCAATCCGTCAACATTCGCAAAAGGTCTCTTTTTCCAGTCCGTCATCCTGAGCGAGGCGAGCGATAGATACGCTTTCTCCATTGTGGTGCGCCGAGCCGAGTCGAAGGACCCATGTCGCATCGGGGAGCGGAGTGCCTTGCCAGCCAGGATTTCTTTTCTCAATGAGTGCGCGGGTCGCACCGATATAAAGGCAGCGGGAATGGCTGCTCACGATGTATATCCACCCTCCTTTGGCTATCATCTGGAATAGAAACCAGGTCCTTCGACTCAGGCTCGGCGAGCGCTTATTGAAAAAGAAACGCCTCGCTCGCCTTCGCTCAGGATGACGGAGCTTTTTTGCGAAACCTCACTTTCACAGAGGTCTCCTTTGGGCCGACTGACTCGTCTGTAATCCTCCTGATTACGCGTTACCGTTTCAGCACTTCTATGGTTCCGTCTTCAACCATGTGATGATAAGTGCCGTTACCCCATGTCATGGCTCCGACAGTAGAATTGTACGTATCAATAAATTGCTGTCTTAAAGGCCATGAGACAAAACATTGCCTATGCATTCCCGAATCCGAAAATGGCCATAAAATGTGCGATTGATCATGAATAAAATGCGACGACATGACTATGTCGTCATCTTTCTGCAAAATATTTTTACAAATGGAACATTCACTTCGACCCCTGATGATAATTGCCATACCGATCCTTGAAATTATGATCCCGCGAGGGGCTCGGGGCGGATGACGCCGCGCTCGGTGGTCTTGAGAAAACCGACCAAATACTTGACATAGGTGTTCGGCGCGTCGTCGGAGGCTTCGATCTTTTCGACGGCCTGCGAAAAATTGAGCGTCCTGTCGGCGAGGAGGCGGTAGGCGCGGCGGAGCGCCTTGATGTCGGCTTCGAGGAAGCCGCGCCGTTCGAGTCCGACGTGGTTCACGCCGCGCAGTTGGGCCGGGTTGCCGTCGGCGATGAGAAAGGGCGGCACGTCCTGGACGATCTTGGCGCAGCCGCCGATGATCGAATGGGCGCCGATGCGGCAGAACTGGTGCACGGCGCTCAGGCCGCTGATCACCGCGCAATCGCCGACCGTGACATGTCCCGCGAGCGTGGCGTTGTTCGAGAAGATGGTCTTGTTGCCGACGACGCAATTGTGCGCGACGTGCGAGTAGGCGAGGAAAAGGTTTCCGTCACCGATGATCGTCTTTTCGCCGACGCCGGTGCCGCGATGAACGGTGCAAAATTCGCGGAAGGTGTTTCCCCCGCCGATCTCGAGATGGGTCGGCTCGCCCTCGTACTTCAAATCCTGCGTCTTGAAACCGACGGCCGCGTAGGGGAAAAATTCGTTGCGGGGGCCGATTTTGGCCGGGCCTTCGAGGGTCGCGTGATGCCCGACGCGGCAGCCGTCGCCGAGTTCGACGCCCGCGCCGATGACGGCATAAGGCCCGACCTGGACACCCGCGCCGAGCTTGGCGTCACGGTCGACAATAGCGGTGGGATGAATTTGCGTTTCGGTCATGGCACGGATCACGTGTCGATCAATCCAAACATGAGCTCGGCTTCGGAAACGATCTCGTTTTTCACCCGGCAAACGCCGAACGCGCGGGCGATTTTTCCTCGGGACTTGGTCAGTTCCACCTCGATGATCAGCGTGTCGCCCGGCAGCACCGGCTTGCGCCATTTCACCTTGTCGGCGCTCATGAAGTAGCCGATTTTTCCCGCCACGCCGCTGGCGCGAGACATGAGGATGCTGGCGACCTGCGCCATCGCCTCGACCTGCAGCACGCCGGGCATGACGGGATGGCCCGGAAAATGGCCGGGAAAAAACGGTTCGTTCATGGTGACCGCCTTCTGGCCGACGATCTTGGTCGTGCCCTCGAAGCCGAGAATCCGGTCGACGAGGAGGAACGGATGGCGGTGGGGCAGGATTTTCATGATGTCCTGAGCGTCCATGCCGCCTTCGCCGGTGGGCAGCGACTCGAACGGCACGCGCTGCGACTGCCGCTGCTTGTACTGCTTGTAGATTTCCTTCGCGAGTTCGACGTTGAGGGCGTGGCTCGGCTTGACGGCGTAGATGTGGGCCTTGAGGCGGACGGGGAAAAGGCTCAGGTCGCCGATGATGTCGAGGATCTTGTGGCGGACGAACTCGTCCTCGTAGCGAAGCGGCTCGCGGGAGAGGATCGCCTCGCCGCGGATCACCACGGCGTTCTCGAGGCTGCCGCCCTTGATGAGGCCCTTCTCCATCAGCGGCTGCACCTCCTCGTAAAAAACGAACGTGCGGGCCATCGCGATGTCCTTCACGTAGTTGCCCGTTTCGGGATTCCAGGTGCGGTACTGCGTGTGCTTGCCGAGATGGTTCGCGTTGGTGCAGCTCACCTCGAAGCGGTCGGAGGGCCAGGCGATGATGTAGCCGCCGTCGCGACCGGTCACGCGCACCGGCTCGTGGAGTTCGTACTCGGCCACCGTCGCGTCGAGTTCCTGCCGGCCCGCCTTCTCGAGCATCTCCGCGAATTGCCGCCCGCTGCCATCGCCGATCGGCGGCTCGTTGGCGCTGATCTCGATGAGCGCGTTGTCGATGCCGCAGCCGCGCAGCGCGGAGAGAAGATGCTCGACGGTGTGGATCTTGACGCTCCCCTCGCCGAGCGTGGTCGCGCGCTCGACGTGCTTGACGTTGTCGATGTGCGCGGTGACGGTCGGTTCGTCGGGCAGGTCGGTGCGCTTGAAGACGTAGCCGGTGTTCGCCGCGGCCGGCTTGACGGTGAGCGTGACATCGACACCGGTGTGGAGCGCGGAGCCGTGGACGGTGCAGGGTTCGCGGACCGTGGTTTGCTTGAGACTGGCCATAAGGGACAACCGTAGCCGTTTTGACGCGGTGTTGGCAATCACGGAGGGAGGCGGGTTTCGCACAGAGGACTGCAGAGGGCCGAAGAGGGGAAACTAAGGGGACAACTCTGGAAGAATGGGTGCGCCGGGGATGGCAAGACGCTCAATGTTTCCCTTGAGCAGATCGCCGCCGAAGTTAATAAGCAGGCCTACGGGTAATCCCGAAAGCTTAAGATAGGTTAAAACCTGCTTTTTGTGCACGCGAGCAAGTTGCTCGATCGATTTAACTTCAACGATGACCTGATCTTCGACGATAATATCCGCGCGAAAGCCTTCGTCGTAAACTTTGCCTCCAATTCGAATTGGCACCGGAACCTGCCGCTGAACCGAAAATCCCTTACTCGTCAGCATGTCCGCGAGGACGAGTTCATAAACCGATTCGAAAAGTCCCGGCCCCACATCTTCGTGAATTCGATAGGCCGCATCAACGATAGCACCTGTAATCTTATTGATTTCCATAACGCATCCTCGTTCTCATGGCGCTTCCTTCAGCGCATAACATTTCGATCTCATACCCCCTCTTCAGCCACCTCTGCAGTCCGCCACACGAGTGTGCTGTGCGAAATTTTCAGCCTGTCGGTAGGCCCGCGCCAGGAGGGTGACCGGATGGACGACTTCGATTTTCGCGCCGCGCGCGGCCAGGCCGCTGGCAATCTGGAGCAGACAGCCGGGATTCCCCGTCGCGACGACGGTCGCGCCGGTCGAGGCGATGTGGTCGAGCTTTCGCCGGAGAAGCTTATCGGCCATTTCGGGCTGGATCAGGTTGTAGATTCCCGCGCTGCCACAGCACCACATCGATTCGGGAAGCGGCGCGATTTCGAGGCCCGGTATTTTCGCCAGCAACTCGCGCGGTTGGGCGGTGATTTTCTGGCCGTGGCAAAGATGGCAGGCGTCGTGATACGTGACGCGCGCTTCGGTGCCCGGTTTTTCCGGTGCACGGAAGCCGGTCTCGACAAGCCATTCGCTGATGTCCTTCACTTTCTCCGACCATTGCGCCGCCTTGGCCGCATAGCGCGGATCGTCGCGGAGGAGGCGGTCGAAATGTTTGAGGTGCGATCCGCAGCCGGCCGAGTTGGTGATGACGGCGTCGAGCGAATCGAGATCGAACCGGTCGAGGAGGCGCCGCGCAAATTCTTTCGCCATTTCGTATTCGCCGTTATGGGCCAGGAGCGATCCGCAACAGCCCTGCGACGGCGGCGTGACGACCGCGCAGTCGTTGGCGAGGAGGACATCGGCGGTGTCGCGGTTGACGTCGCTGTAGACCAGGTCCTGCACGCAGCCGGTGAGGAGGCCGACGCGGCGGGTCGACTTTTCAGAGGTAGCCGTCGCGGGCCCTCGCGACGGACCGGCGCGCGGCGCGCGCCGGCTACCTCCTGCATCGAAAGATGCCTCCTCCGGCGCGATGAGGTCGGGCGAAAACTGGCGTTGAATCGTCGGCGTTTTCGCTTCGAGATCGCGCAGCGATTGCGGCAATAAACTCAGCAGGCCCGAGCGGCGCACGAGCGTTTGCAATCCGGCGGCCTGGTATAACCAGAGGAGCCGTCCCGCAAAACGCAACCGCCATTGCTTGCGGAAAAGCACACCGAAGACGAACCAGCGAAGGAGGCGCCGCGCGGGCGACGGCAGCGCGTGTTTTCGTTCCGCTTCGGCCCGGGCCATTTCGAAAAGCCGGGTGTAATCGACTCCGGCGGGGCACGCGGTCTCGCACGCGAGGCAGCCGAGGCAGAAATACATTTCGTCGGCGAAGGCCTTTTCGGCTTCGAGCCGGCCGTCGGCGATGGCGCGCATGAGGGCGATCCGTCCGCGCGGGCTGTTCCGCTCGATCTTTGTCTCCATGTAGGTCGGGCACGTCGGCAGGCACATGCCGCAGTGGATGCATTGCTGCATCACCGAGTAGTCGAGGTCCTTGAGGTAGCTCATGGGAACAAGGTGGAAGTTAGAGGGAAGAAGGTGGAAGGAAAGGCGCCATTATTACGCGAACGCCGGACCCAACTTGACATGCGTAGCACCCGTGCTTTCCTCACATGCATGAGTGAACTCACTGTCGGCGCGAAGGCGCCCGCCTTCTCGGCGCCGGACCAGTCGGGCAAGACCGTTTCGCTGTCCGATTTCGCGGGGAAGAAGGTGGTGCTCTATTTTTATCCGAAGGACGACACGCCGGGGTGCACGGTCGAGGCCTGTTCGTTCCGGGACGAGCACGCGGCTTTCCGCAAGAAGGGCGCGGTGGTGATCGGGGTGAGTCCCGACAATGCGAAATCGCACACGAAGTTCATCGAGAAGTTTACGCTGCCCTTCACCCTGCTGGCCGATTCCGACCACAAGATCGCCGAGACCTACGGGGTCTGGGTCGAGAAAAGCATGTATGGAAAGAAATACATGGGGGTCGAGCGAAGCACCTTTGTGATCGACGACCGGGGGAAGTTGAGCGCGATTTATCGCAAGGTGAAGCCTGCGGAGCACACGGCCGAGGTGCTGGCGGGGTTGTAGCTTTGCCGGTGGCCCGGGCTACTCGTTGCCCGGGCGCGCTCGAAGATATTTCGAGCGCGCAGGAAGCAACCGGAGCACGATAGCGTCCCTCGTTCCCAAGTTGCACTTGGGAACGAGGTGGGCGATCCGGGGGAATTCAGCCCTCTGCCTTCCTCTCTTCAGTCCTCTGTGCGAAACTATCGGCCAGTCAGTTCTTCCTTGGCAACCGGCCCGGCCCCCGCAAACATGGAGGCCATGGCATCGGACCTTTTCGCCAACGCGTCGCTGTTCACCCCCTCCGAACCCGAATCGCGGGCCGCGCTCGACATCGGCGACACCGTCATCGCGGGCCTGATCCTGCGGCTGATGTACATGAATTCGCGGATGGTCGCGCACGAGATCGCGGCCGAGGTCTGCCTGCCGTTCTACAATATCGTCGAGCCGATCCTCAACGAATTGAAGGAGACGCGCCTGATCGAGATCACCCACGGCGACATGGCCGCGATTTCGTACACCTATTCGATCACCGACGCGGGCCGCGCCCGCGCGATGCAGTTCTTCGAGCAGACGACCTACGTCGGGCCCGCGCCGATCTCGGTCGCCTCCTATTCGCAGATCATCGCCGAGCAAAGCCTGAGACAGATCACCGTCCACGCCGACCGCCTGCACGAGGCGTTTCGCGGGCTGGTCTTCGACGACAAAATCCTCGACCAGATCGGCCCCGCGGTGAATTCGGGACGGTCGATCTTTCTCTACGGCCCGCCCGGAAACGGAAAGACCTCGATCTGCGAACGGATCGTCAAATCGTTCGGCGGCTCGATCTTCATTCCCTTCGCGGTCGAGGTCAAAGGCTCGATCATCAAGGTGTTCGACGAGTATAATCACAAGCAGATCGCCCCCGGCTCCGACATGCGGCTGCAGGGCAAGTACGACCGGCGGTTCCGGCTCATCGAACGCCCCGTCATCATCGTCGGCGGCGAGCTCAACATGGATTCGCTCGACCTGATCTGGAACGAGGAATCGCGCTTTTACGAGGCCCCCATCCAGATGAAAGCCAACGGCGGCGCGCTGATGATCGACGACTTCGGCCGCCAGCGGATCGACCCGAAGACGCTCCTCAATCGGTGGATCGTCCCCCTCGAAAAGCAGGTCGACTTCCTGACCCTCCACACGGGAACAAAAATCGAAGTGCCGTTCGACGAGCTGATCGTTTTTTCGACCAACCTGAACCCGCGCGACCTGGTCGACGACGCGTTCCTGCGCCGGATACGCTACAAAATTCCGATCAACGATCCGACGCATGAAAATTACCGGGCCATCTGGCGCATCGTCAGCGAAAACCGGAGCGTCCCCTACGCGGACGAAATCGTCGATTACTTCGTCGAAAAGCACATGCGCACCTTCGGCCGCCCGCTGCGGGGCTGCCAGCCGCGCGACATCATCGACAACATCCTCGATGTCTGCCGCTACCGGCAGATCGAGCCGACGGTCACCGCCGAAATGCTCGACGACGCGGCGGAGGCTTACTTCGTCAAGTTCGACGACAAAAATTACTCGAGCATCAAGTAGGCTTTTCCTGGCAGCCCGCGCGCTCCGAGCGACGGCTGCCACACGGCGAATATTTGAAGCGACTCCCCGCCGGAGGCGTCCAAGAAATAGAGTTCATTAGTTTTTTATCCATTCCATAAACAGGGCCCTCTTATGAAAACCTCCTTTAAATTCCTCGCCGTCCTCACCGTCCTGTCGCTTTCCCTCGCTCCAACTTTCGTTCGCGCGCAGGACGCTCCCCCGCCGCCCGACGACCAGCAGGCGCCGCCGCCCCCGGATGATCAAAGCGATCAGGGCGACCAGGGCGCTTCCTTCCAGACTTTTTACGACCAACTCGGCAGCCAGGGCACCTGGGTGCAGACGAATGATTACGGGTACGTCTTCCAGCCGACTGTCACCGATCCCGACTGGGCCCCCTACACCGACGGGCACTGGGTTTTTACCGATGTCGGCTGGATGTGGGTCTCCGACGAGCCGTGGGGTTGGGCCACTTACCATTACGGGCGCTGGGCCAATATCGACGGCTTCGGCTGGGTCTGGATCCCCGGTTATCGCTGGGCTCCGGCGTGGGTCAGTTGGCGCTACGGTGGCGGTTATTGCGGCTGGGCGCCGCTGCCGCCCGGGACCTTCTTTGGCGCGGAGTATGGCGGCTCCGGCGGATGGGCCACTTTCCACTTCGGGGGCGATGTTGACGTCAGTTTCGGCATCGGGGCCGGCTGGTACAATTTCGTCAGGGTCGGCGACATGGGCGCCCCCAATTACCGCGGGCATTTCATCGATCGCAGCAACAATTTCGTGGTCATCAACAAAACCACCAACATCACGAACGTCAATATCAGCAGGAATGGCGGCGGCGCGCGCGGCTTCGGCGGCGTCTCCGTCGGCGGTCCGCGCATCAACGATGTGAACGCCCAGGCGCAGGAACGCGTCCCAACCGTGCAACTGACCGCGTCGAACCGGCCGGGCCCCGGCAGGCTGGAAGGCAACTCGCTCGCCGTTTACGCGCCCGCGATGAATCCCGCCACCCTTCACACCGCCAGACCCGCGGGCGTGTCACGGACCATCGCCCATCCGACGTTCAATCGGGGCGACTCGATCACGAAGCCGCTTGATGTCACCGCGAGCGTGAGACCTCCCGCGCCGACCGCCGAGGCGATTAAAGCGGCCGAGACGGCCCAGCTTCACGCCCCGGCCAAGGCGAAGGTCGCCACGGAAAAAACGGCGGTGAGGACGACCCTGACCAAGCCCCTGACGTCGTTGCAGCCCGTCGCGCCGGTGCATCATGCGACAGGCGCGAGTGCGAACTCGGTGGCTCCGAGCACGGAACGCGCGAACTCGGTGGCTCCGAGCACGGAACATTACGGGGCAACCGCCCCGTTCACGGGCGAGCCGGAGAAGAAACGGCCTGAGCCGCAGCCGAGCGAGGTCAAACCGACGCCGACTTATCATCCGGAAAATGTCCAAACGCCGACCGAAGTCAAGCCGACACCGACCTATCATCCGGAAAATGTCCAACCGCCGACCGAAGTCAAGCCGACGCCGACTTATCATCCGGAAAATGTCCAACCGCCCCCGACTTACCATCCTTCCAGCGCCCCGCCGACGGAGACCTATCACCCGCAAAGCCAGCCCACCCACGAGTCCGCCCCGCCGCCTCGCACGGAGCCCGCCCCCGGCAACCATCCCGCCCCCACCGGCGGGCCGGCCGGCAAGCCGACCGGGGACGACAAAAATAAGCCGCAGGGGTAATAATAACATTTCGCACAGAGTAGAAGTGAAATAAGAAGGCAGCCGCGCCGTCTGCCTTGGCGCGATGGCGCAATTATCGGGTGAAAAAACGCTTGTCGCTTTCCGCCGGACGGAAGAGCATTTGCTTCTTATGGCCGATTCCCCTTCCGAAAGCATCGACGTCACCTATGTCGCCGACCTCGCGCGCCTCCGCCTCTCGCCCGAGGAAATCGCGACCTTCCAAAAGCAGCTCGGCGACGTCCTGGGCTACGTCGGCCAGCTCGCCGAAGTCGACGTCTCGCAGGTCTCCCTCCTCGGCGAGGCGGACCTGAAAAACCGCCTCCGCGCCGACGAGGAGCGCCCCTGCCTCCCCGTCGCCGAGGCGCTCGCCAACGCCCCCGCCCAGGACAACAACCTTTTCGTCGTGCCCCGGATCATCGAGTAGCCATGACCAGCCTCACCATCCCGGAACTCCGGCAAAAATTGCAAAGCCGCGCGGTGACCCCGCGCGACGTCGTCGACCAGCTCGCCGCCCGCGTCGAGGCGGTCGATCCGAAGCTCAAGGCCTACCTTCATCTCGACGTGGAAAAGTCGCGCGCGGCGGCCGACACGGCCGACCCCTCGCTGCCGCTCGGCGGCGTCCCCATCGCGATCAAGGACGTGATCAACGTGAAGGGCGATCCCTGCACCTGCGCGTCGAAAATTTTGCAGGGCTACGTCTCACCCTACGACGCCACGGTCATCGCCAAACTTCGCGCGGCGGGCGCCGTCCCCTTTGGCCGCACCAACATGGACGAGTTCGCCATGGGCTCCTCGACCGAAAATTCGTCGTGGGGCGTCACGCGCAATCCGTGGGACCTCGACCGCATTCCGGGCGGCAGCAGCGGCGGCTCGGCGGCGGCGGTCGCGGGCCACGAGGCGTTCGCGGCGCTCGGCACCGACACGGGCGGATCGATCCGCCAGCCCGCGGCGCTCTGCAGTTGCGTCGGCCTCAAGCCCACCTACGGCCGCGTCTCCCGCTACGGCCTCGTCGCGTTCGCGTCGAGCCTCGACCAGATCGGCACGTTCACGAAGACGACCGAGGAAGCGGCGCTCCTGCTCGAAATCATCGCGGGACACGATCCCCTCGACAACACCAGCGTCGACCGGCCCGTGCCGAGATACACCTCGTCGCTTCGCGGAGGCGTCAGCGGACTGCGGCTCGGCGTGCCGAAGGAATATTTCATCGAGGGCATCGATCCCGAAGTCGAGCGGGCGGTCCGCGCGGCCATCGACGAATACAAGCGCCAGGGTGCGGAGATCGTCGAGGTCTCGCTGCCGCATACCAAGTACGCCGTGGCCGTCTATTACATCATCGCGACGGCCGAGGCCTCGGCGAATCTCGCGCGGTTCGACGGCGTCCGCTACGGCAAACGCGCCTCCAACCCGAGGGACATCCTCGACATGTACGGACGCACCCGCGCGGAGGGATTCGGCGCCGAGGTGAAGCGGCGGATCATTCTCGGCACCTACGTGCTCAGTTCCGGCTACTACGACGCCTATTACAACCGCGCACAAAAAGTCCGGCATATGATCGCGCACGATTTCCGCGAGGCCTTCAAGAAATGCGACGCGCTCCTGACGCCGACCTCGCCCACCGCCGCGTTCAAGATCGGCGAGCGGACCCAGGACCCGCTCCAGATGTACCTCGCCGACATCTTCACCATCGCGGTCAACCTGGCCGGCATTTGCGGCGTGTCGATCCCGTGCGGCTTCACCGCAAACAAACTCCCCATCGGCCTCCAGATCATCGGCAAAAAATGGGGCGAGGAAACCATGCTCCGCGTCGCCCACGCCTACGAACAGGCCACGCCGTGGCACAAGGAGAAGCCCCCCATTTAACAATGTAGCAGCGGTCGGAGCCTGTCCTGAGCGAAGCCGAAGGAACCGTCGCACTTTCCCATATCAAAAAGTCGCTCATTGATCTTCCGAAACTTTCGCGGAATTATTTTTCCCTCGTTCCCAAGTTGTACTTGGGAACGCCCTTGCTGAGACAATTCCACTGCCGATCCCCAGCCGGCAAACCAAGATAGCTGAAGCAACAAAGTTGCGCGGACAATCCCGTTCCCAAACTCCATTTGCGAACGAGGCCAAAAATTCGTCTTCCGTTCATTCCATAATTCGGTCAAAATTTTTTCCGGCAACTTATCAACCGCAAATCCCTAAAAGTAAACATTTTGATTCTTTTTGTTTACTATATTCGCATATCCCACTAAATTCAACTCATGACAGCTACAGACGCCACCCTCACCGCCGCCGACTACGAAGCCGTCATCGGCCTCGAAGTCCACGTCCAGCTCAAGACCAACACAAAAATGTTCTGCGGCTGCAAAAACGAATTCGGCGGGCCCTCCAATTCGCATGTCTGCCCGGTCTGCCTCGGCATGCCCGGCGTCCTGCCCGTGCCGAACCAGGAGGCCATCGTCAAGACCCTCCTCACCGGCGAAATGCTCGGCTGCCAGATCGCCACGCGCTGCAAGTTCGACCGGAAGAATTATTTCTATCCCGACATGCCGAAGAACTACCAGATTTCGCAGTACGACGAGCCCCTTTGCGCCGGCGGCACGGTCACGCTCGACCTCCTCGCCTATCCGAAGGACGCGCAGAAGGACCCGGCCACCGTCGCCGACAAGCCGGTCCGGCTCGTCCGCATTCACCTCGAGGAAGACGTCGCCAAATCATTCCACTTCGAGGACGGCACCAGCGGCATCGACTTCAACCGCGCCGGAACGCCGCTCATGGAAATCGTCAGCGAGGCCGACATGTCGTCGCCCGAGGAGGCCTTCGCCTACCTCTCCGCGCTCAAGCAAATCCTCATCTACGGCGGCGTCAGCGACGCCGACATGGAAAAGGGCCAGATGCGCTGCGACGTCAACATCTCCGTCCGCCCGCGCGGCCAGGCGGCCTTCGGCACCAAGTGCGAATTGAAAAATCTCAACAGCATCAGCGGCGTCCGGCGCGCGCTCAAATACGAGATCGCGCGGCAGATCGACCTCGTCACCTCCGGCGGCAAAATCGACCAGCAGACGCGGCGCTGGGACGACGACAAGGGCGAAACCACCCTGATGCGCACCAAGGAAAAGGCCCACGACTACCGCTATTTTCCCGACCCCGACATCCAGCCCGTCCGGACCGACCACGGCCTTTACGAAGAGGCGGCGGCCCGCATGCCCGAACTGCCCAAGGCGAAAAAGATGCGGCTCGTCGGTCAATTCGGCGTCAGCGCCTACCAGGCCGGCGTCCTCGCCTCCGACGCCGCGCTCGCCGATTATTTTGAGAAGGCCGCCGCGCCCAAACCGGCCAACGGCGCCGCCGTCGCCAACTTTTTGCTCAACGACTTCCTCGCCACCGCCACCGGCGGGGAGACACTGCCCAAAGTCGCGCCCGAATTCTTCGCCGAACTGGCCGAGCTTGCCGCCTCGGGCCGGATCAACAGCAAACAGGCCAAGGAGGTTTTCGCGCAGATGATCTCCACGGGCAAATCGCCCGCCGCGCTCGTCACCGAACTCGGCCTCGCCCAGGTCAGCGACGTGCGCGCGCTCGAAGCCTTTTGCGACCAGGCCATCGCGGCCAACCCGAAGAGCGTCGCCGACTTCAAGGCCGGCAAGCAAAACGCCGTCAACGCCCTCAAGGGCCAGGTGATGAAGCTCTCCAAAGGCACCGCCAACCCGCAGCTCGTCGGCGAAATTTTGGTGAAAAAGTTAAGCGCCTGATTTTTCCCTCGTTCCCAAATGGAGTTTGGAAACGAGGAGAATGGGTCGGGCTGGCGGCGACCCTCCTCGTTACTTTAAAAGCTTGATGCCGCCGATGACCGGCAGCGGCACGCACTTGCCCGCCGCGGCGTTGATGATACCGAGGACGACCAGCACCAAAAAGACCAGATAGAGAATCACATGCAAAATATAAAAGACGAAACCGACGAAAGGCAGGAGAATCCCGGCGAAGGTGATGATCCCGCTGGCGATTTCGACCAGGAACAAAACCAATCCCTGGTTGGCGTGATATTTCGCATACGGGGAATCCTTGGCCATCACCAGAGGCACAAGACAGAGAACGCCGAGATAGGCGAGTATCCCGAATATCTTGTTTTTCTCGGCGTCCTCGGCGTCAACCTCGAGGGCCTCGCCGGGTCCGACCAGCTTCGTCAGGTCGACGGGTTGGGTCGACTCGGCCGCTTTCGTCGCGGGCGCGGTTTCGGCGGGCGGCTGGACCGCGGCCGGGGCGGGCGCCGGGCGGAAGGTAAACGCGGCGACCTGGTTCGCCGGCGTCCAGTTGTCCATCCCGTCTTTCCAGACAAGGGTGTCGGCGGGGATCTTGCCCGAAGCGAGATTCCCTTTCAGTTCGGATTCATTGACCGGCCCCTTCTGCTCGTTGTTCGCCGCATAATACCAGTCGCTCATGGCTTTAGGAGATAGAGGAGTCCGCTTGAATTGCAAGCGCGATCTGGCTTGGCATGAAGCCGGGAATTTTTTTGAAGGGGGCGCATTTCGAGGGAAAAACATGAAATCATGAAATCCATGAAGAAGGCGGGGAAAAATTTTGGATGGGAGTAAAGAACCCCGGAGCAAGCTCCGGGGCATTTTTGGAGTGGCCCGGGCTACTTGTTGCCCGGGTCGTCCCGCCCAAGCGGGACGACAGGAAGCGAATCCCTAACACCCCGCTGCTTGCGGCGGGGCTCTTTAATCTTATTAATCCCATCCAAAACTCCCCTTCATCGGCCTTCATGCCGCTCCCGTCTAAAATCGATTACCCGGCCTTGGCGAGAAGTTCCGGGGCCATGTCGAAATTGGCATGGACCGTCTGCACGTCGTCGTGGTCGTCGAGAGCTTCGAGCAGGGCGAGCACTTGTTCCGCCACGACCGGGTCGGTCACGGGCGCGAGATTGCCCGGAATATAACTGAGCTTCGCGCCGGCGATGGGAATCTTCGCCTGCTCGAGCGCCTTCGCGACGGCGTCGAGCTTGTTGTCGGGCGGCGTGATGACTTCGATGACCTCTTCGTGCGACCGGACGTCCTCGGCCCCGGCGTCGAGCGCCGTGAGGATGACGTCGTCCTCGGAAACACCCGGCGCGGTGATGGTGATCACGCCTTTGCGGTGGAACATCCACGCGACGCTCCCGGAACCGGCGAGGTGGCCGTGGTGCTTGGCGAAGAGGGCGCGGATTTCCGCCGCGCTCCGGTTTTTGTTGTCGGTCGCCGCTTCGAGCAGGATCGCCACGCCGCCGGGGCCGTAGCCCTCGTAGGTCATTTCCTCGTAGGTCGCGCCTTCGAGTTCGCCCGTCCCCTTCTTCACCGCGCGTTCGATATTGTCCACCGGCATGCTTTCGCCGCGGGCCGTCGCGATGGCCTGGCGCAGGCGGGGATTGAAATTCGGATCGCCGCCGCCCATCTTCGCCGCGACGCTGATTTCCTTCGAAAGCTTGCTGAAGACCTTGCCCCGCTTCTGGTCGATCGTACCCTTGTAATGTTTGACTTTTGCCCAGCGCGAATGCCCTGCCATAGGACTTAAAGATGCGTCCTCTCGCACCCAAACGCAAGCTCTGGAGGGACATCCCCCGGTATGTCCCCGAAATGGGTCGGGCCGGCAGACGCGTCTGGCGGCGACTCTCCAGAAACCTCTACAAAAATTTCTTTTAAAAACTCCGTCATCCTGAGCCGAGCGAATGCGTAGCATTCGCGCAGTCGAAGGACCCGGCTACTTATACCCATCGATGATCAAAGGCGGACAAAGCCCCCGCCGACAATGGCCTCTGCGTCGCCTTCTCATGGACGGGAGCGCGACCTTGATGCCTGGCGCCCCGATTTTGCCACCAAGGTCCTTCGACTCGGCTCGGCCAACCGCAACGGAAAAAGTAAATCCTCCGCTCGCCTCGCTCAGGATGACGGAAATGGAAAGCGATAGTTTCGCAGAGGTCTCCTCCAGGAGGACCGCCGCCCGGCGCAGTCACGCCTGATCCGGCGGCCAACGGTCAAGGTTGTGCCGAGGGGAGACTGCCATTACGCTATCTTCCAGGAAACCATGAAGACTCGGCCTCGAGACAAGGATTGGGCGCGCGCTTCGGCGGGCGACTCCGACGCGCACGACAAGGCGCTCATGGTCCGGATCGCCGGGGGCGACGAGACGGCGTTGCGCGACCTGATCGAAAAACACCAGGGCGCGGTCTACGGAACCATCGCGAAGATGCTGGGCGATCCGGTCGAGGCGCACGATTTGGCCCAGCAGGTTTTCGTCCGCGTCTACCGCGCGGCCGGCTCCTACCGGGCGACGGCGCAGTTCAAGACGTGGATGTTCACCATCGTGCGAAACCTGGTTTTCAACGAGCATCGCCGCCGTTCGCGGGCCACGCTGGTCCCCCTTCATCCGCCCGACAACGAGCCGGTCCCGTCGGGCGGCCCGTCCGGCCTGAACCTGCCCGATCTCGCCAACAAGACGCCCGTGGAGAATATGTTGCGGCAGGAGATGCTCCGCAAGATCGACGAGGCGATCCTGCTCCTGCCCGAGCAGCAGCGCCTGGCCATCGTCCTGCGCCGCTACGACGAATTTTCCTACGAACAAATCGCCGCGATCCTGAAAATCACCGTTCCGGCGACCAAGTCGCTCCTCTTCCGGGCACGGGAAACGCTGCGGGTCGCTTTGCGCGAGTATCTTGGAACGGCAGCCGCCAAAAAATAGCGCGCAACTCCACCTTATCTCTTGTGTTTGATTGAATATGGAAACGGGCCCTCCCAACGATTTTCCGCGCGACGCGCGACTCGACGAGAACGATCCGGTGTGGCGTTTGCTCGCCCGTGCGCCGCTTCCCGAGCCGGATGCCTGGTTTGCCGCGCGCACGCTCGCCCGTTGCCGTTACGAGGCGCCGAGTGTGGAAGCGGAGACGTTTTCGCCGGCGCGGTTTGCCCGGATCTGGCGCTGGGCGCTCGGCAGCGGGCTGGCCCTGACGCTCGCGCTCGCGCTCGTCGTGACGCATATCCATTCCGAAAAGGCCGAAAAACAAAGGAAGGTGCAGGAAGCTTTTGAGATCATGGCCTCCATCGACACCGATTCGGATTCCTCCTCCACCTCTCCATGGCAAGATTCGTCCTTCTAAAACCCTTAAAAGCAGCCATGGGTCGCGTCTGTCGCCTCTGCCTGGCCGCCGGGGGAATCGGCATAATCGCCTCTTTTTTCGCGCCGTTGCGGGCCGACCCGCCGACGCCCCCGGCCAAAACTCCGGCCATGACTCCGCCAACCAACGCCGCGCCCGTTGTCCATCCTCCGGATACCCTGGGCCGTTACGGAAAAATTTTGATGCCGGGCGATGACACGGGGCACCCGCTCAAGCTCAAAATGCCTTTCCCCGGCGTTGGCGAGGTGAAAGTCCCGAGCCAGGACGAGATCAACATGCGCGAGAAGCTGGAGCAATTGGCCGAACTCTCCGATTCGGATCTTCATCTCCAGCTCGATCAATGGCCCGCTTTCGGCAGAATGAGCCTTCGGGACGAAGGCGCGATGCTCCAGCGGATCCAGGACTTCCGCGATTACCGCACAAAGGTCGCCTTGCAAAAAGCCCACGACATGGGACTTCTCACCCTGACGCCGGAGCAGAAGATCACCTTCGAGAAAGACTATTGGGACAAACGGCTCGAGATGGATCGCGAACTCGCCAAACAATTCCAGCCCATCTACAGGGCGCGGGAACAACAATTGGAGGACGGGCTTTTTCGCGAATATTCCTCCGCCGGCCCGGGACCCGTGGCGCAGACTCCTCCGCCCGTCGCGCAAAAGAAACCGGCGCCTTCCGCTCCTTCCGCCCCGGCCACCAACAGCGTCCGGCCCGTGGCCCAGACGCGGCAGTGAGGCGGCGGAGCGGCGCGTTCCTATAAGTGCGGCTGCGACACGGCCGCCGTGACCTCGCGAATCCAGTCGTCCGCCGCGCGGGATGCCGTCAGTTCGGAGACTATCCTCGCCGCCGCGCCGGGAACGTTTTCGCGCGTCGTCCAGTCGCGAATGGCGCGGGCCAGCGCGGCGGGATCGTCCGGCGGAACCACCGACCCGCAGCCGGTCGACCGCACCCAGTGCGCCGCGCCGGTCGTTTCAGTCACCACGACGGGCCGTCCCAGCGCGAGGGCTTCGATGGTGGCGCGCGAAAACGTTTCGATTCGCGAAGGACAGACCACCACGCGGGCGCGGCGAATCTGGTCCATGACCGCGGAAGGTTCGAGGCGGCCCAACGATTCAAGGCGATGGGCCAGCAGACGGTGGAAGGCGAGTCCGTGCAACAGCGCGTGAAAGCGGCGGTCATCCGAGGTTTCGGGCCCGAGGAGCACGAAGGTCGCGTCGGGAAGATCGGGCGCGAGAAGCGTCGCCGCGCGCAGAAAAACATCCGGGGCCTTTTTGCGATTGAGCGCGCCAAGGAACAAAACCCTCGGGCGGTCCGTTTCGGCGCTCGGGGCGGGCTGCGCGGCAAGATTTAAAAAAGGAGCGGTGAGATGGATCCGGCACTGCCCGATTTTATTTTCCGGCACGGCGTATTCCCGTTGCAGCCACGTGGCGGTCGGAAGCGAATTCGCGACGACGCGGCCCGATCTGCGGAAAACGAATCCGAGGCTCGATTTCCGGACGAAGCGGACGCCTTCGGGACGAAAATCGTAGCGCAAATCATGGACGCATGTGACGAGGGCGGGGAAGCCGCGCGCGCGGGAAGCCAGCGCGCAGGCGAGGCCGTCGGGTTCCTCGCATTGCGCGACCACGGCGTCGAAGGGGCCGTGTTGTTGCGCGAACCGGCGGATCACCGCCGCGTCGGTCGCGGCTTTGCGGTACCCGGCCCAGAGCTTGATCAGTTTGTCCGGCGGCGCAAGCGCCAGGCTCCGCTTTTCGAGGGAAAAAACGTGGACGTTCAGCCCGTCGACGGGACGCGGCTCCGGAACCGCGCCGGCGTCCGCGGCCTGGGAAAGAATCGTCAGGTCGATCCCTTTCGCCGCGATGGCCCGGGCCAGCTCGCCGAAGAAACCGGGCGTGTCGCCGTTGCGTCGGCGCTCTTCCCAAAGCCAGCGTGAGACCATCAGGACTTTCATGGCCGGAAATTCATTTGATCAGCGATTCCAGGAATTGTTTCATCGCGACGCCCTGGTCTTTCCAGAGAAATTGACGCGCCCAGGCCCGGGCCGCGCCGCGATCAACGCCCCGTTGCGTGAGCGCGCGCACGCCGGCGGCGAGGGCCTCGGGCGATCCGCTCGGAACCGTTTCCACCCACCCGCCGAGATCGATCCGGTCGAAGACGGGGATCCGGCTCGCGACAATCCCATTTCCCGCCGCCGAATACTCAAGCAGTTTCAACGGAAAGGTGTAGAGCGCGCTGCGCGGCTCGAGCAGGTTCGGCATAAGCCCGATCCCGGCCCTTTGCATGAAGGGAAGCAATTCCTCGCGCGGCTTCCGACCGAGACAGGTGACGTTGCACGGGGCGTTTTGCAGGAGAAGATCGAGCGGCTTGCCCTCGCCGCCGAGGACGGTCAGGTGAAATTCGGGCAGCAGCCTCATCGCTTCGACCGCGACCGGGACGCCTTTCCAGGGCTGCAGGCTGCCGGTGTAAATCAACTCGTGGGCGTCGGGCGGTTCCGTGGCGTCGAGCAGCATCGTTTCGTCGATGCCGTCGTGCTGGACGCGCAGGGGAACGCGCGGGGCGAAACGGTTTTGCAGGCTTTCGGCGAGATGCGTCGAAATGGCGACCACGCCGCGGACCCGCCCGTAAATCCGGCGTTCCATGTCGAGCAGGCTCCGATGCCGCGCGCTCGTTTCCGGATAGCTGTCGGCGAAAATTTCATGCGCCTCGAAAACCAGCGGCAGTGAAGGATGCCGTTTGCCGAGGTGGTCCGCCGCTTTCAAATGCATCGTGAAAGCGAGATCGGGTTTCAGGGAAGGAATGAGCCGGTCCAACTGGCGATAAAACCACGCGCCGCTGCGGATGTTCCACGGGCCAAGCGAGACCCGGCGTTTGAGCCAGACGACGTTCACGCGCCCGCTGCGGCTGCCGCCGAAAAGATCGTGAAGCTGCTCCGCATGGGCGAGCCCGGGCGACGGCGCGGCGGCGAGAGTGACGTCGCATCCGGCGGCGGCGAGGCTGTCGGCGAGGCGATAGACGTGGTACTCGCGCGCGAAGCGGCCGCTAAATTCTTCCGGGAACAGGTAAAGAAGTTTCACGTTGGATGGATCAAATCGAGGACCTGTTTTGCCACCCGCTCCGCTGAAAACTGTTCGCGCAGCCGCGCGTGGCGGGCCGCGTGATCGTTCCACTCCGGTTCGTGCCGGCGGTCATAAAGACGACGCAGCGCGGCGGCCAGCGCGTCGATGTCCTGCGCGGGATAGCTTGCCAGGTCCCGTTCGGTTAAAAAATCATGGAGCCCCACCTGGTCGGAAAGAAGCAGCGGCAGGCCGACGCAGACCGCTTCCAGCGCGCTGATCGGGCACGCGTCCAGACCGATCGAGGGAACCACGTAGAGATCGCCCGAGCGCATCAGGTCGCCCAGCGCCCCCGGGTCGAGCCGGCCGCAAAGAGTCACCCGGTCGGCGAGGTTCAGCCGCCGGACCTGCGCGGCAAGCTTTTCCTGCTCCGGTCCGGCTCCCGCCAGAGTCAGCCGAAAATCGATCGCCCGTTCGTTTCGCAAACGGGCCAGCGCCTCG
The DNA here is from genome assembly GCA_035948935.1 of Methylacidiphilales bacterium. GTDB lineage: Bacteria > Verrucomicrobiota > Verrucomicrobiia > Methylacidiphilales > UBA1321 > JABDGH01. Next base: position 254,241 of record DASZIP010000013.1, read on the forward strand.
AAAAGATGCCCGAAGCCCTTCCAGCCGATGAACCGTCCGCTCGCCACCAAATGCCAGGGATCGCCCGGTTTGCGGGCCTGAGCGTTCGCGGCGGGGTGGAACACGTCGAGATCGACCGGGTTGGGAATCGAGACAGGCCGCTCCCCCACCCGGGCCTCCGCCAGCAGCGCCACCCTCGGACTCACGGCAAACGCCGCGTCTACCGCCGAATAAAAAAAGCGGTCGCCTGCGTAAAAATCGGTCCCGTGAAAACCCATGATCACCTTCAGCTCGGGCCGCGAGCGCTTCCAAAACCAGGCGACCGGCCAGTCGAACGGTTTCGCCAGAATCACCGCGTCGCACCGATGTTTTCGCCAGGCGTGCCGCGAAGTCCACGCGAAATGGAGCCGCTGCACGAGCCGTTGGAACCGCGTCCCGATGTCGGGAATCGATTTCGTCTCCCAGTAGGGCGAAAGCTCCAACGGAACCGTGGTCGACCGGTGGCCGCGTCCCGCCTTCGGCCGGCCGCCGAAAAGAACGACCTCGTGTCCCAGCCGCTGCATCGCCTCGCCCACCGTGAACGAGTAGGTCTCGATCCCGCCGACTTCCGGTGTGCCCGGAAAATCGAACGTCGCATTGGGCAGGAACAGGCCAATTTTCATAGAGCACGCTCTTTGATGCGCGGCGGGAAGTCAATCCCGGAAATCGCCTCCATTATTCCCCACACCCCGCCAAAAACAATCCGTCATCCTGCTGGCCGTCCCGCCATGGCGGAACGGTGCCTCCCTGCCTTTCGGTAGCCGTCCCGCCATGGCGGGACGGTGCCTTCTTTCCCCTCCCCAGCCCCAACGCGGCGACCCCAACCCAACCCCGCCAATCGTTAATCACGCCTGCCCTCTTTTTCCATCACGCTGAATCTGTCACTCAGCCTCGGCAATAATTTCAGACAAGTTCCTTCCAAGACCTTTTGCAATACGATGGGCCACATCAAGGCCGGGAGTTCTTAAGCCTCTTTCTAAAAGGCCAATATAAGTCGGGTGAACTTCGGCTTTCTCCGCCAAGGCTTCCTGGGAAAGCTTCAGCGCCAGCCGATATTTTCTGATCAGTTTTCCGAAAGTTAAGGAAAGCACCTGTCTTGGCATTTCGCCAAGCATCCCAAGACGAACAGCAGGACATCCACAGACAATAGTCTGTACAGACTATTGTCTGTGTTATTAAATCCTTTATGCCTTCGCCGGACGACCCCTTTTTCCGCATCTTGTGCGTGGAGGACAGCCCCGTGCTGCAGGGAGTCTGGAAAATAGGCCTGGAAAGGTACGGCTTTGAGGTCATCACCGCTTCTCATGGACTGGACGCCCTGGCGCAGTACAAGACACACGGGGGAAACTTTGGGGCGATTGTGACCGACAACGACATGCCGCGCATGAATGGCCTGGAGCTTGTCCGTTCTCTGCGGGAAATGGATTTTAAAGGCCGCATCGTCGTTATGTCAGGCCATTTTAGGCCCGAGGATTTAGAGGCCTATCGTGCTTACGCCATTAGCGGCTTTTTCCGCAAACCCTTCGAAATCGACCTATTGGCTGCCATGCTCTTGCGGGCTGATTGAGGCTAACTCAGGAAAAAAGGAATAGGCATGTTTTCGGCCATGAATTGCGTAAAATCTGCCCCATTTTCTTCCTTCTTTTTCTTATTTTCATTTTGTTATTGCCGATAAATAGAAATTAGCCGTATTAGCGAAATCTTCATGCATCCCATAATAAAATCGTACGCATTATTATTTTTCGGCTTACTTACGCTCGAATTGGCAGCCGAAGAAATCACTAATAAACAAATTGACCTTTTGACTGTAAGAGCCGATGGGATTATCTCCCATCTCGGACCTTCGCAAAAAGAATCGGGCAATGAGTTGGGAAAAGTACTGGCCAATCTCAAAGACCTAAAAAAGCGGCTTGATGCGACAGAGTCACAACTTGTGGCAAGCGACGTCATAGAGAAGACAGCAAAGAAAATCTCTGATGCCTCCCACGCTGATTACAAAACGGCCAACGACGCCTACACCACCGAAAGCATAAGCATTAACGACGAACACGATAAGCTTAAGATCGATGTCCAAAACCATGCGAGTCGTAACCGAATCTTCCATCTGCCGGAAGATGCTGTTGCACTCGCGGAGTACGATGATGAAGCAACGCACATCAATAAAAATATCGACGCCCTTAAAGCACGCATGCAGGCTCACGACAAGGAACAGACGCTGGTTTTAGCCTTGCAGGCCAAGGCAAAGGCAGATGAAGCGGCTCTTGCACTCGCGCGTCGCGCCAAGGCAGATTTGAACCTCCAGAAATCGCAGGAAGAGGAGCAAATCGAGAAGGTCGCAAACTCACTATCCCAATTAATGGACAAACTTGAGCCGACCCCCAAAGCACCTTAAACTGAGAAAAAAAGAGAAAAAAAGGGCCAGTACCTTTTCGTTCGCTCTCCCACCGCCTTAAATCCCCTCGGTGTGCTCGATGGGCTAAAAGTATAGGCTCCCCAGGCCATCTAAGCCACGACCGCCCGCCGTGTCGCGGCCTTGCCGTCCAGGGCGCTTTCGGGCTAAGGTGCCCGCCCCGACCATGCCACGCCACGACCTGACCTCCCTCCGCGCCCTCTACGAGCAGCCCTTCTTCGACCTCCTGGCCCAGGCCCGCGAAACCTACCGCGCCAACTGGCCCGCCCACGAGGTCCAGCTCTGCACCCTCATGAGCATCAAGACCGGCGGCTGCAGCGAGGACTGCGCCTACTGTTCCCAAAGCTCCCACTACGAGACGGGCCTCGAGCGCGAGTCGCTCGCCCCGCTGGCCCGCGTCCTGGAGACCGCCGAACGCGCCCGCGCCAACGGCAGCACCCGGTTCTGCATGGGAGCGGCCTGGCGCGGCGTCACCGAGAGCGACGCCAAGTTCGCGTCGGTGCTCGAGACGGTCCGCGAGGTGGCCAAGCTCGGCATGGAGGTCTGCGTCACGCTGGGCCAGCTCACGCCGGAGGCCGCGCGGCAGCTTCGCGCCGCCGGGGTCACCGCCTATAACCACAACCTCGACACCAGCCCCGAGTTCTACCCGAACATCGTCACGACCCACACGTTCCAGGACCGGCTCGACACGATCCGCTCGGTGCAGGCGGCGGGGATGTCGGTCTGCTGCGGCGGGATCATCGGCATGGGCGAGACGGAAATCGACCGGCTCAAGATGCTCGAGGTGCTTTGCGGGTTCGACCCGGCGCCGGAGAGCGTGCCGATCAACTGCCTGATGCCGATGCCCGGCACGCCGCTCGACGGCCGGCCGGCGGTCGACATCTTCCAGCTTGTGCGGCTGATCGCCACGACCCGGATCGCGCTGCCGAAGGCGCGGGTCCGCCTCTCGGCCGGGCGCACGCGGCTCACGCGCGAAGGCCAGGCGCTCTGCTTCTTCGCCGGGGCGAACTCGATCTTCTACGGCGACAAGCTGCTGACCGCAGCGAACCCGGGCGTCGACGCCGACCGAAGCCTCCTCGACGAACTTGGATTGGGGATCACGAAACCGGAGCCGCTTCTTTCCCAAGTGTAGAGGACCCGGAACCCGCGCGGCAAAAGGGAGAATGGTGAGAGATCGTGACTCGATTCCCCCTTCCCTCACCCCTCCGTTTCCTTGTTTTTGCTTCTACTGCTTCTATTGATTCTGTGACGATCGAATTTGCTGCGACGAATCAGGATAAACGTCAGAACGACAAGGGCGATGACCGCCGGAACCGCGAGGCATAACCCGAAAATCAAAAAGGATTTGAAGTCAAAGTCCATTTGAAGCGAGCGTAAAGCGAATGCCTTATAAACCAAAGCATTAAAAATTCGCCGGCATGATTTCCGTCCGGCGGAGGTCAGCCGCGGGTGGCGGCCAGGGCAGGTTCCTGGAAGTCGACAAGATCGGGCCCGTTCTCCAGCGCGGCCAGGTGGAGGCCCCGCTCCTCCAATCCGAACCGGTGATCCCGGTAAAGCGTGATCGAGACGTCGCGGTTGACCCGGATGCAATGCTTGATGGCTTCGGCTTCCTTTTCGCAATAGAGGAGCGTCTTCCACGAGTGGATATGCTTTGGTTTATGAAAATCGCTGTTGGCGATGAAGGGGAGTTTTTTGAGGCCGACCGGGTTGAAAATATCGTCGCGGTTGGCCACTTCCCACGCGTCGATCAACGGCGCGTATTCGTCGACGTGCTCCCACAAATAGAGCGTGTCCTTGCCCCACTCGCTTTTGATTTCATGCGGATGCGACGCCACGGCCAGCCCGCCCTGGGCGTGAATCTCCGCGATGAGCTGCCTGATCTCGAGCGAGGGATCAATCGGCTGCTTGAGGTCGACACCGAGCAGATGCGTGGAGGTTTTCGCCGTGTAGCCGTCCTTGTTGAACTCGACGCCGGTCATGAGCATCAGGTCGTACTTGGCCCAGGCGCGTTTTTTCTCGCGCTCGATCTCCTCGAAATAAGCCTCGACTTCGCCCGGCGGAATGACCAGGCCGGTCAGGTTCACCAATTTGCCGAGCAGCCGTTTCGGATCGCAGAGGTGGTCCGTGATGCAGAGGCAATCGAAGCCGCGCTGGCCGTAGAAATCGACCATCTCGGGGACGGTGAGCTTGCCGTCGGACCAGGTCGTATGGGTGTGCAGATCGCAAAGAAGGAGCTTCTTCTGCAGGCGCAGAAGCCGGGCCGGTTTCGCGCTTTTCAAAGCGGGCGCGTCTCCGGCTTCCGGCGCGGGCAAGGCGCGCAATTTCGGCACGGGCACGGGGGCGGTCTCAGCCTGTTCGAGGATGAAGCGGGCGAGGTTCAGCGCGCTGTCGGGTTTTCCGAGCGGCTCGAGATTTTTCCGCCAAAGCGCGAGCAACCGCCCCTTGTCGCGGAAAGCGCGTTCCAGCCAGTCGACGACCTCCTTCGGTTTTTCGGCGAGTACGCCCGCATTCGCCTCGCGGAGCAGCGAAAAATTCCCCGCTTCCTGCCCCGAGCCGATCTTGTGAACGATCATGGGGCAGCGCGCGGCAATCGCCTCCTGGACGATGCCGGCCTCCGCCTTGCTGATGACGACGTGATGCTCCGACAATAATTGCGGCATCCGGCGCGTGTGGCCGATGACTTCCATGCGCTCCGGGGCGGTGGCGGCCTTGGCGCGCGCCATTTCGTCGAGGTCGGTGTCGCGTCCGACGCAGACGGTCACGTCCCAATCGGAATGTTCCAACAAGCGGTCGAGGAGCTTGGGCGACTTTTTCCGGGCGCTGTTAATAAGATAGAGAATCCGCGGGCGGCCCTTCGCAGTCAGGTCGGGCGGCGCGATCTCTTTTTCGCGCCGTCCGGTGGGCCGGAATTGGACCGGAAAACCGAATACTTCTATTTTCTTTTCGGGCACGCCCGCCGCGGCCAGGACCCGGGCAGCCGCGTCGTTGGCGACGGCAAAAAAATCGCTCGATGTCCGCGGCCAGGGAGAGTCCTTCACCACGGCGTCGGTCACGAGGGAGATGAGGGTGAAATCGCGCGTCCGGCCGTGGCGATAAATTTCCTCGATTAAAAAGCCGTAGATCGGGCAGGTCGAAACCACGACATCGGGTTCCATTCCCCTCAGGACGTCGCGGAGGGAATGGCGGAGCCGGGTCAAGCCGTCGATCTGGCCCTCGACGAACTGGGAATTTCCAAGCAGGTGATAAAAGCCGTGCCAGAGCCGGGGCGCGCTGTTGATGGCGGCCTGGAAGGTGTGCCGGAAGAGGTCGTGAAAGCGGCCATAGCACGAGTCGAGGAGGTCGAGCACTTCGATCCGCGTTTTATCGGGCGCGAGATGCTCAACGGCTTCGCGGACGTTCCATGCGGCGACGTCTTCGCCCTCGCCGAATCCGGCCGTGAGGATGAGAATTTTCTTCAAAATCCGGGGCGGTTTTATTCACCGCTACCCTTGTGAATAACTTGTGAATAACTATTCGGCAAGCACGAAAATGTTACGGTTTTGTGTCGCGCTGATATTTTGTAACATCTTGTGAATAAAGTTACTTTTACGCGTTCTTACAAAAACAACGGAATTAAGCGATCAAAGACAGGAAGGACATGAAAGGCATGAAGGGAAGGCAGAGGAATTTTGGACGGAATTAACGGAATCGACGGAAGAAAAGGGAGGGAAGGTTTTTGGGAACGAGGAAGAAATGGTTTCTCGTAAAATTCCAGCGAAAGACTAGAGTCTCCCCGTGCTTGCTTGGAAACTTATCGTCACTGGACTTGGTTTAATCTTTATTCCACAGACCATCGCGTTTCTGACTGCTGTCGGGTATGGGCTTTTTGTCGGACTTGGATGGATTCATCAATCGCCTGTTTCCGTTGAGTCAGGAATGCACGATGAGATGCAATTATTAATGATCGTACTCGTGCTCGTCGTAATCCCAAAATACATCGGATGGTTCCTTCTGGCAGCAGGAGGGATTATGTACATTCGGTCCTTTATTTACAGGAAACCCTCGTCAAGCAGCTAACTTCACCTTTTCATTCCGTTAATTTGGAACATTCCGTTAATTCCGTCAAAAATTCCCCCGCCTTCAATCCTGTTAATCCCGTCCGAAAATTCACTTAATCCACCCCTCCTGGCGCAAGGCGTCGAGCAACTCGGGGCTGTCGACGGAGAGCGCGGGGAGCCATAAGCCGAGACGCTGCCGGGTCCAGTAGACGTGCTCGGGATTGCCTGGTTTGGCGAAGTGGTAAACGTAGAGAACCGCGCGGATGCAACGCGGCGGATGATCGGGAAAAGGATTGCCTGCGAAGAGGCCCAGCGTCGCGGGATCGTTGTGGAGCAGCTTCCAGACGAGATTCAGCGTCCACGGATATTCGTGATAAGTGGCCATCGCCGCGAACCAAAGCTGCCAGTCGAGATGCGGTTGGTACGGCGCGATGAAGGGGGGCGGCAGCTTCGGGTCCCAGGGCGAAGCGACGTAGGGATACTCCTTCCAATCGGTCGCCGTGGCGGGATCGGCGCTGTCGGTCCCCTCGAAAATGATCACGGGCCGTTGGCGCCCCACCGTGCCGAACGCACCATAGGTGTTGACTAGGTGCAGCGAATCGAAATCGAACGAGGCGTTCATCGCCTGGCCCTCGGCCAGATGGCCCTTTTCGTCGAAATGGTACCCAAAAAGATTGATCACCGGCTGGATGCTCAGGAATCCGACGAGGACGACCACCACCCAGGCCAGGCCGTTCATCTGGGGGCTCGGCTTGGCGGCAAGTTGCGCTTCGACGGCGTTGCTGGTCAGGAACGTCGGCATGATCCATCGCCAGAACCGGTCGTCGAAGCAGGCGAGCGCGGGAAGGATCGTCAGCCAGTTGAAGAACGAAAGATTGCCGGAGACGATCAGCGTGAATTGAAAGGAGATGATGATCGCGCCCGCGATGGTGCGTCCCCATCGCGGCCAGAAGACGAACCAGGGCGCGGCCAACTCGACCACAAAAGTCCAGATCACCCCGAACTGCAAAACCGGGTGCGGCAGAAAGTGGAACCAGCGGCTGATCGGATTCGGGATGGGCTGCGTCTCGAAGTGGTAATAGAGCGCGGTCAGGTCGGTCCAGCACGAGTCGCCGCGAAGCTTGATCAGCGCCGAGCCGAGCATGATCCGGAAGATGAGCCAGCGAAAGAGAAAGATGATCGGCACCGGCGGAGGCCGGAGCGAAAAGGGCCGCGCATCGAGCAGCGGGCAAAGAAAGATGCAGAGAAAGCCGGTCTCGCACATCTGAATTTCCCAGCCGTACCCGTACCAGTCCTGACCGACGTGGACGATGGAGACGTAGAGAAGCCAGAGGACCGTCATCATGATCGCGTTGGCGTAGCCGGCCAGCACGACGAACGAAATCGCCACGCCGATCCAAGGCACGACGCGCAGCCATGTGTCGGAGCAATTCCACCAGAAGATCGACGGCAGTGCGAGAAAACCGTCCATCGAATCGCCGAAATGCCCGCTCACTTGCTGAAAAAAGAGCGACGCGGGCGTGAGGCCGTCCGCGCCGACCAGCGGCGCCAACTGCCGCGCGGCGACATAAAACGCAACGACGTAGACAAATCCCATCCAGCGCAAAAGGACGAAACGCGTCAGCCAGTAGGTGTCGCGCGAAGGGGCGGGATGCGCGGGCGGAGAGGTCGATTCCATGATGTGCTAGGGAGACGCCGAGAAGACGCCAAAGGTCTCGCCGCCGCCCACGACGTGTCCTTTCATGGCCTGCTCAAGAGCGGCGCGGGTCGATCCCGGCGGCAGGGAAAGCGTCGTGTCGAGCGCATAGATGCGGAAAAAATACCGGTGTGTTCCGCTGGGCGGCGCGGGGCCGTCGTAACGGACATTCCCGAAACTGTTTTTTCCTTCGCTCGCGCCCTCCGGAAGCTTGCCCTCCGGAATGCCGGTCGTATTCGGCGGCAGATTCCAGACAAGCCAATGGGTCCAAAGGCCGGCGGGCGCATCCGGATCGTCGACGATCAGGACGAGCGAAAGGGCCTTGGCAGGCACGTTTTCGATCCGCAGTTCCGGCGAGATGTTCTGCTGATGAAATCCGTGCTTGTCCGGAATGGGCATGCCCTGCCGAAAATCGGGGGACGATACGCGAAAGGGATTGTCCGCCCAGGCCAATCCCGCGAAACCCGCCAGCAAAAAAGCGCAGCAACCGAGACGCCAGGCGCGGTGCGAGTCCATGACGAAAAATTATCTCCAAACACGAGGAGAGTAAAGAACCCGCGAAGAAAGGCGTTTCTTTAAAATTCGCCTTCCTGAGCGAAGGCGAGCGGGAAGTTTGCTTTACCAATAGAAGTTCGCCGAGCCGGAGTCGAAGGACCTAATTTCTATTCCCGATGATAGCCAAAGGGAAAGGAACCTCCATGATGAGCGGTCATCCCCGCCGCCTTTATATCGGTGTGACGAGCGAGCTCCTTGAGAAAAGAAATCCTGAGTGGGGAGACCTTGCGCTTCCTGATGCGATGTAGGTCCTTCGACTCGGCTCAGCCCGCCGCGACCAAAAAATACGTCCTCCGTTCGCCTCGCTCAGGATGACGGAATTAGAAAACACCTCTTTCGCAGAGGTCTCCTTTACGGCTATTAACTCGCCTCGAAATCTTCCACGCGCAGATGCACCGGCGGCGCCTTGACCGCGCCGATCGTGGCGATTTCCCGGACGGCGGCCTGAAACTGCGATTCGAGCGCGTCGTGGAGCATCAGCACGAGCGGGGTGACCTCGCCCGCCTGCGCCTCGGGCTGGATCACCGACGAAATGCCGATCTGGCGGGAGGCGAGCACCCGAGCGACATCGGCCAGCACGCCGGGCCGGTCGACGACGAGCAGTCGCAAATAGTAGCGGGAGACGATTTCGTCCATCGTCTTGAGCCGGGAATGGAGCGCCTCGTGGCCCACGTTGCGGGCCTTTTGCTCCTGCGGAAAATGGGCGGCGATTTGAGCGAGGTCGCTCACGACCGCGCTCGCCGTCGGATCGCCCCCGGCGCCGCGTCCATAATAAAGCGTATCGCCCACCACGTCGCCGCGGACGAGGACCGCGTTGAAGACGCCGCCGACCGAGGCGAGGATGTGGGTTTGCGGGATGAGCGTCGGATGGACGCGCACCTCGACCGCGCCGTCGGGATCGGTCTTGATGATCGCGAGCAGCTTCAGGCCGTAACCGAGCTTGCGGGCGTAAACGATGTCCTGTTTCTCCACCGCGCGCAGGCCCTCTGTGTAGAGTTCGCCCCGCGGCACCCAGAAACCGTAGGCGAGCGCGGCCAGCACCGCCGCCTTGTGGGCCGTGTCGTGGCCGTCCACGTCGAGGCTGTCGTCGGCCTCGGCGAAACCGAGGCGTTTGGCCTCCGCGAGCGCGTCCTTGAATTCAAGCCCCCCCTCGTTCATCCGGGTCAGGATGTAATTGCAGGTGCCGTTGATGATGCCGTGGATCGAGACGATGCGATTGGCAACGAGTCCCTCCCGCAGGGCCCGGATGATCGGGACGCCGCCCGCGACGCTCGCCTCGAAAAGAAGATGCCGCTGGTGCTTGAGGGCCGTCTGGAAAAGTTCCGCGCCCCGTTCGGCGAGAAGCGCCTTGTTGGCGGTGATGACGTGCTTGCCGTTTTGGAGCGCGCTTTGAATCAACTCGAAGGCATCCGTCGTGCCGCCGATGAGCTCGACGATGACGTCGAGGCCGGGATTGGCGACGAGCTTGCGCCAATCGGCCACGACAATCTCCTCCGGCACGCCCGCTTCGCGCGCCCGTTCCGCCCGGCGAACGGCCACCTGGTCCACGCGGATTTCCGTCCCGATCCGTTGCCGGAGCAGTTCCCTTTGCGAGGCAAGGCGGCGCCAGACGCCGGCCCCGACCGTGCCAAGGCCGGCGAGTCCGACGCGAAGAGTGGGAGTTGTTGCGTTCACAGAAACGGAAATCCTAGCAGAAGTTTTTCAGCGCGGCTAGAGTTCGGTTTTTCAAGTTTCGCACAGCACACTCGTGTGGCGGACTGCAGAGGACGGAAGAGGATTCGGAAAGGGACAAGGCTTATGACTTTTTTCGAACCTCTTCGGCCCTCTGTGCGAAACATTCAGGGCGGATGGACGAAAATTAATGGAAGAAAGCCTTCTCAAAATCGCCTACTCGGAATAGTTATTCCTGATGCATCCATCCTCCGAAGGTTTTCTCGCGCCGTTTCTCAACTCCTACCTGCCCTGGCTTTACTGGAGTTCCGTCTGGTGGACGGTGCTGGGCTTTGTCGCCGGTTTCACCTTCAGCGGCCGTTTCATCCTGCAATGGATTCACTCCGAAAAAGCGAAGAAGGTGATCGTCCCCGAGATTTTCTGGCATCTCAGCTTTTGGGGCAGCGTGATGAACCTCATCTATTTCATCCATGTCGACAGGGCCCCCCTGATCTTTGGCAACTGTTTCCTGCCCTTTATCTACGGCCGGAACCTTTACCTGCTCTACAGGCACAAGCCGATTGTGAGTCCGGGGGACACCCGAGGGGAAACGTAGAGCGTAGAATTTAGAACAAACCGTCAGCAGCACGTGTCCCGTCGTTCTACGTTCTAAGTTCTTCGTTTCTTAGTTCGTTACCACGCCCGGGCTGTTGGGGTCGGTCTTGTGCTCTTCCACGCTGATCACGGCGCCGTTGGCGAATGAGACGATCAGTTGCCCGATGGGAGTTTTCACATAGTAGGCCTGCAGCGTGGGCCGGCCATAAGCGTTGAGCGCGTACTGATACTGCGGGTCCTGGCGATAAGTCGTGTAAATCCAGATCAGCGCCGAGCCGGTCGGACCGACCCGGGACGAGACCTGTTCGGGACGTCCGACCGCTTGCTGTACTTCGTCGGGAGTCATCCCGCGAATGACGCTTTTATTGGCGATCGCCACGGCCACGGCATCGCGGCGGGACTGGTTCTTCCCGGCTTGCACGAAAATCGCCGGATCGATTCCGGACGGCAAATCCTGCGGGCGAATCCAGCCGATCAGCGTGTTACTCCGGTTGTCGGCCTTGAGCAGATAACCTTCGGGGCTCATCCCGATCAGCTCGATTTTCTGACCCGGATAAAGCGCCGCGAGCGCCAGCCGGAAATCGCGGTGGAGATAAACCGTGGTTGCGGTATGGAGCGTGGCGGTGATTTTATTAGGCAGGTTCCCGTTAAAATAGAGAACCCCCTGCTCTTGAAGTTCCGGGGCGATTTGCGCCGGCGCACCTGCCATGGAGAAAACCAGCCACAGTGCGCAACCCCACTTGACGGGTGAAAAAAGGCCCTTCACACAAGAAGGGTACCATAAATCGGGCGTCGTGACTAGGATGGCCCACTCTCGGGACGACAAGAAGCGGTCGGCGGCGCTACTTTTTCCGTCGCGGCTTTGTTTTTTTCGGCGGAACGGGCTTCGCCTCAGACCCTTGCGGGCGGAGCGCATCGACGAGAGTCTTTCCCGGATGGGCCTCGGTGAGGTTGGCCCCGACGATGCCCTTGCTCAGGACGATCCGCACCGGTTTGCCCTCCATCTCCTTTTTCGCATGAGAAAGCGGACGCCCCCGCCGGTCCAGCACCAGCGCATAACCGCGGTCGAGCGTGCCTTGCGGACCCAACGCGCGGAGGCGGGCCGCAAGCTGCGTCAAATGGCCGCGGCGGCGTTCAAGTTCCCGCGCGGGATGATGCGCCCCGAGCCGCGCCTGCAAAAGACGCAGGGCGTGTCGGCGCGATTGAATCGCGCGACCGGCGGCGGCACGGAAATTCTCGCGGATATCGTCGAGCCGCTGCGCCCATTGCCGCACGACGCGGCGCGGTTCGCGCAGCGCGTAGCTCGAAGCAAGCCGGGCGAGATGGCGGCGATGGTCGCCGAGGACCTGTCGCGTCGTCCGATCGAGCCGGACACGCAGGCCGGCGACTTCCTCGCGCCACTCCGTCCAATCGCGCGTGAGGAGTTCCGCGGCGGCGCTCGGAGTCGGCGCGCGCAGGTCGGCCACGAAATCGGCAATGGTGAAATCGGTCTCGTGCCCCACGGCGGAAACGGTCGGAACGGCGCAGGCGGCCAGCGCGCGCGCGACGGCCTCCTCGTTGAAGGCCCAGAGGTCTTCGAGGCTCCCGCCGCCCCGCGCGACGACGAGAAGATCGATGTTTTTCTCCGCGCTGAAAGCGGCGACGGCCTGCGCGATTTCCTGCGCCGAGCCGACGCCCTGAACGCGCACGCCCCGCACGCGAATGCGAATGCCCGGCGCGCGACGCTGGAGAATTTGCAGCATGTCCTGAAGCACCGCGCCCTGGAGCGACGTGACGATGCCGATGACCTCCGGAAAAACCGGCAGGGGCCGCTTTCGTTCGAGGGCAAAAAGATTTTCGGCCTCAAGGCGGCGCTTCAATTCCTCGAAGCGCTGCTGAAGGCTCCCCTGTCCGCGGGGGCACAGTTCCGCCACCTGGATCTGGTATTGCCCGCGCGCCTCATAGACGGTGATCGTTCCCCGCGCCAGCACGGCCTGGCCGTCGGCCGGCACGAAGCCGGCGCGGCGCGCCTCGCGCTGGAACATCACCGCCGAAAGAGTCGCCGTTTCATCCTTGAGCGTGAAATAGAGATGACCGGAGCCGGGCGCGCGGAAATTGGAAATTTCTCCGGCGACCCAGATTTCGCCGAGGCCGGTTTCGAGCAGTTCGCGGATCGTCGCGGTGAGGTTGGTGACCGAGATCGGATTTTGCGCCGAGACGCCGGGGGTCTCGACCTCGAGGCCGAGATTCAGTTCGTCTTTGCCGGAAGATTTTTTCGAGCGCTTTCGCTTCATGCCGGCGTCACTTTCTCCTGAATCCGCTCGATGCGGAGCGCGCGGCCGCTGGCGGGATCGGCCTCGACGAAGACGCCGTCGGCCTGGAGTCCCTCGCGCGCGATGTAAAATTTATTCGGCAGCAGGGTGCGATATTTTTGCACCACGCTGCCGATATCGCGCCCGATGACCGATTCGTGCGGGCCGCAAAATCCGGCGTCGGTGAGATAGGCCGTACCGCCGGGATAAATCTGCTCGTCGGCGGTCTGGACGTGCGTGTGGGTGCCGACGACAAGCGTGGCGAGGCCGTCGACGGCGCGTCCGAAGGCAATTTTCTCCGAGGTCGCCTCGGCATGAAAATCGACGAGGATGCAGGCGGTTTCCTGCTTCAATTTTGCGATCTCAGCTTCGATCAGGAGAAATGGATTGTCGACCTGCGGCCCCATGAAGGTGCGGCCCAGCAGATTGATCACGCCGAGCTTGTGTCCGTTGCCGGCGACCACGACGGAACCAAAGCCGGGCGTGCCGGCCGGAAAATTCAGGGGCCGGAGCAGGCGCGGTTCCGTGGCAAAATAGGGGACGATTTCACGCTGGTCCCAGGCGTGATCGCCGAGGGTGATGACGTCGGCGCCCGCGCGCATGAGATCGACCGCGAGCCGGGGCGTGATGCCGTTGCCACCCGCGGCGTTCTCGCCGTTGACGACGATGAAGTCGGGCTTGTAGCGCTCGCGCAGCAACGGAATCGCCGCGCGCACGGTGTCGCGGCCCGGTTCGCCGACGACATCGCCGAGAAAGATGAATTTCATGAAGCAGGCAGCGTAGAGCGTCGGAACGGATTTGTCATTTCCTGATGTAGCGGCGGTCTATGACCGCCGAGGATAGGCAAAGCGCCTTCTCTTTTCGTCGGCGGTCGCAGACCGCCGCTACATCAAACCACTCTCCCATCCCGCATCTCGACGACGCGATGCGCCGCGGCGGCGACATCCCGGCTGTGGGTGACCATCACGATCGTCGTGCGGTGCCGCTCGCCGATGTCCCTGAAGAGCTTCACGACGAGCGCGCTCGCCTCGGAATCGAGATTGCCGGTCGGCTCGTCGGCCAGCAGCACGCGCGGCTCCATGAGCAGCGCCCGCGCAAGCGCCGCCCGTTGCATTTCGCCGCCGGAAAGCTGGTGCAGCCGGTGCCGCGCGCGATGTTCCATGCCGACGGCGGCGAGCAGTTTTGCGCACCGGCTTTCGATTTTTTGCGGCGGCTGATTTTGCAGCAGGCCAGGAAGGCGCACGTTTTCCTCCACCGTCAGCGTCGGCAGCAGGTTGAAAAACTGAAAGACGAACCCGATCTTCGTCCGTCGCAACCGGGTCAGGGCCGCCTCGTCGAGCTTGTGGATCGGCTCGTCATCGAGGTAAATCGCGCCGCTGGTCAGGACGTCGAGTCCACCCAGCACATGGAGCAGCGTGCTTTTGCCGCAGCCGCTCGGGCCCATGACGGCCACGAATTCGCCGTGCGGAATGTGAAGGTTGACCCCGTTGAGCGCGTGGACCGCGGCGCCGTTGGCATCGGCCCGACCGTAAAGCTTGGTGGCGTTCTCGACGCGGATCATGGCTTGGCCGCGGTCGACGCCTTGTTTTCCGCCATCTTCTCCACGAGTTGCGTCGTCGATTTGCCCGGCACGAGCCGCACGATCTCGACCTGCGCGCCGCACTCGCGCAGGGCCTGCGCTTCCTCCGCGTTGAGCGAGTCCACCGTGTAGTCACCCCCCTTGGCGTAGACGTCGGGTTGCACGGCGCGGAGAAACGCCGTCGCGCGCGCGCCGGGAAAAATCGTCACGGCATCGACCACGCGCCAGGCGGCGAGCAACTCGGCGCGTTCGGCCTCGGGCGTGAGAGGACGGCCCGGCCCCTTGAGTTCGCGCACCGAGGCGTCGCCATTCAGGCCAACCCAAAGGAAATCGCCCAACGCGCGCGCGTCGGTCAGGTACTTTAAGTGGCCGACATGAAGCAGATCGAAGCAGCCGTTGGTGGCCACGACCTTCCGGCCCCGTTTCCGAAGTCCCTCGCGGTAGGCCCCGACTTCGTCGAGCGCCACGATTTTTCCAGCCAGCACGGGAGGGGAGAGCAATCCGGTGCCGGGAGCCCTTCCGGGCGTGGGCTTTCCGGGATCGAAAACGGTTTTCAAAAGCTCGTCCTGATTTTTCAGGTGAACAAAAGCAGGCATCAGATGGCAAATATCGAGTTGCAATCGGAACTGAATGTCCGGCGGAATGTAGGCGCCATCCGCGATGTATTTATCGTAGAGCGCCCGGTTCACGGCGATGAACAACTCAGGCTCGCGGCCCGTCGAGAAAAGCTCATCGGGCAGGAGCGAGAGGATATAGGGAATCAATTCCTTTTGGAGCGCGTCCCAGATCTGTTTGGCCTCCGGATTGGAAATTTCCTTTTCGTGACGATGGGGCATGGGGCTTTTCTCTTTCCCGACTCCCGGACTTGCCGAAGGATCAGGATGACGGGACGATACCACGAATATGAGTTCCGAGAAGTACGATGTGCTGGTCGTGGGTGGCGGCCCCGCGGGACTCCGCGCGGCGGAAGTGATTTCGGCGGCGGGATTCCGGACGGTCCTCGCCGATCACAAACCTTCCGTCGGCCGCAAATTCCTCGTCGCGGGACGCGGCGGCCTGAACCTGACCCATTCGGAACCGGTCGAAAATTTCCCGGAGCGTTACGGCGGTCCGGCGGGGCGCTGGAAAAAATTGCTGGCCGGTTATTCACCGGGCGATCTTCGCGCCTGGGCGGAAGGGCTGGGCATCGAGACCTTCATCGGCACAAGCGGACGCATTTTCCCGATGACCAAGCAGGCCGCACCGTTGCTGCGCCGGTGGATCGAACGGCTCCGCAAGCAGGGCGTGAGTTTTCGGCCCCGGCACGCGCTGGCCGAATTTCCGCGCACGAAGGACGGCGCATGGGAGGCCGCCTTCACGACGCCGCAGGGCGCCGCGATTCTGCGGCCCCGCACGGTGATCCTCGCCCTTGGCGGCGCGTCGTGGCCGCAGACCGGCTCGGACGGCGGGTGGGTTTCGCTTTTCACGAAGGCGGACATCGCCGTCGCTCCCCTCGCCCCGGCAAACTGCGGTTACGAGGTCACCTGGCCGCCCGAGTTTCTCGCGCAAGCCGACGGATTGCCGCTCAAGAATATCGTCGTCCGGGCAGGAAACGAATCGGCCGCGGGCGAACTGCTCGTGACGAAATACGGGATGGAAGGCGGCGCGCTTTATCAATTGGGCCGCGCGTTGCGAACGACGGCCGAACCCAAAATCGAGATCGACCTGAAACCCGCGTTCACTGCCGAACAACTCTCCGCCAAGATCCGCCATGCCCGGGGAACTCATCTCCCGGACCAGGCCGCCCGCGCGTGGCGTCTGGGCCAGGCCGCCGCCGCCCTCCTTCAGCTTCGCACGCCCTTCGCGTCGGCCGGGGAACTGGCGGCGCTCGCCAAGGCGTATCCGCTCTCGTTGCGCGGACCGCGTCCCATCGAGGAGGCTATTTCCACGGCGGGCGGAGTGAGCTGGGAGGAACTCGACGACGATCTCATGCTCAAGCGCCATCCGGGGATTTTCTGCGCGGGCGAAATGATCGATTGGGACGCGCCGACGGGCGGTTATCTGATCCAGGGTTGTTTCTCGACAGCGACTCGCGCGGCGCGGGGAACGGAGAAATTTTTGATGAATTGCTAGACAGGAAGAACATGAAGGACATGAGGAAGGCGGGAAAAAATTGGATGAGATTAATGGGATTGGCCGCAGAAAAGCACCTGCTTTAAAAATCATTTTAATCTTATTAATCCCATCTAAAATTGCCCTTCATCAGCCTTCATGTTCCTCGTGTCTAACTTCAGCCTGCCTTCCAATCTTGTGAATCTTATTAATCCTGTCCAAAATAATCCATGCTCGTTTCGTTGCGCATCCGAAACCTCGCGCTGATTGAAGACCTGACGTGGGAGCTCGGGCCGGGCTTCAACACGCTCACTGGCGAGACCGGAGCGGGAAAATCGATCCTGATCGACGCGCTGAGCCTGCTCCTCGGCGAACGGGCCGATAAAACGCTCATCCGCTCCGGCGCGGAGGCCTGCTCCGTGGAAGCCGAGATCCGTCTCGACGACAAGACGCGACTGAAGCAGATCAACGCCGCGCTCGAAGAGATCGGGGCCGAGCCGTGCGAGGGCCGCGCGCTTTTGCTCAAGCGCAGCCTGTCGGGCGCGGGCGCGAACCGGCAATTCATCAACGGCAGTCCGGTCCCGTTGCAGGGACTCAAAAGCGTCGGCGATCTGCTCGTCGACGTCCACGGCCCGCACGATCACCAGTCGCTTTTGGCGACCGAAAAGCAGGCCGAGTTACTCGACGCCTACGGTAAACTCGATCGGCTCCGCGCGGCCTGCGCGGACGCGGCCGTTGCATTGCGCGAAGTCGAGCGGGAACGGGCCGCCCTCGAAATGAGCGAAAGCGAGCGTGACCAGCGACTCGCGCTTTTGCGGCACCAGGCCGGCGAAATCGAATCGGCGCGGCTTCAGTCCGACGAGGACGTGCGGGTCGAAAACGATTACCGGGCCGCCTCCCACGCGCAGAACATCGTCGAACAAGCCGGGATCATCTCGGGCCTGCTGAACGATTCGGAGAACGCGGTGCTCACGCAGCTCGCGCAGGTCGAGCGCGCGCTCACCGCCTGGCAGCGGATGGACGCCTCCATCGCCGGCGCGGAGGAACTCAACCGCCAGGCCATCGCGCAATTGCAGGAACTCCTCGGGACGGTGCAGGCGCGGGCCGAGCGCGTCGACCTCGACCCGGCCCAGTTGCGGCAATTGGAGGACCGGCTCAACCTTGTGCAAAGCCTCAAGCGCAAATATGGCGGCACGATGGAAAGCGTCGCCGTTTTCGGCGAAAAGGCCGCGGCGCAACTCGCCGCGCTGGAAGGCCGCGCCGAATTCCTGGCCGCGCTGGCCGGGCGCGAAAAAGCGGCTCAAACCGGGCTGGAAAAAGCCGCCGCCGAATTGTCCAAGGCGCGGCGAAAAATCGCCGGGCCGCTGGGCGAAAAAATTTCGGGGGAACTCCGCGCGCTCGGCTTCAACAAGGCGCTGTTCCAGATCGAGCTGACTCCGGCGCCGAAGCCGGGCCCTTCGGGCGGCGACGAGGTGGAATTCATTTTCGCGCCGAATCCGGGCGAAGCGGCCCGCCCCCTGCGCGCGATTGCGTCGAGCGGCGAGATGGCCCGCGTGATGCTGGCCGTCAAAACCACGCTGGCCGAGGTGGACGAAATCCCGATCCTGATTTTCGACGAGGTCGACGCCAACGTCGGCGGCGAAACGGCGGGGCAGGTCGGCAAAAAGCTGCGCGGTCTGGGCCGCTCCCACCAGGTCCTCTGCATCACCCATCTGCCACAGGTGGCCGCGCAAGGACAGAATCATTTTGCGGTGGAGAAACGCTTGAAGCAAAACCGGACCCTGACCGAATTGACCCGGCTCGAAGGCGCGGCGCGTCAGCGCGAATTGGCCCGGATGCTCGGCGGCCAGACCGAAGCGGCCCTGGCCCTGGCCAGAAGTTTGCTCGCCGAAGCCGGAAAATAAGCCTCTTGAGTCCGGGACGACAAAGGACTAAAAACCTCTGTCGCCTCCTCTTAATTCCATGAACCAGTTTCGAGATCTTTTGATGTGCACGCTGATCATTCTTGCGATCGGCCTCGGAATGACCGACCCCAATACGTGGACATGGACCTCGATGTGCGGAACCTACGTGGTGACCGCGGTCCATTGGCTGAGCCAGACCCGGCCCTGGTCCATCATCGTCCTGCTGGCGTTGGCGCTGGCGCTGTTTATGACGCGGCTGAAGTATTGAGTTTTTGCGGTAAAACGATTATCCCAAGGCCGCTTTTTGCAGCGCGCTGAGTTTCCGGATTCCCTTCACGGCAAGGGCAAGGAGCGCGGTGAATTCCTTCGGGGAGAAGGTGTTTTCCTCGCCGCTGGCCTGCACTTCGATGAACCGGCCCTTTCCTCTTCCGGTCATGACGACGTTCATATCGGCCTCGGCGTCCTTGTCCTCGACGTAATCGAGATCGAGCAATGGGCGGCCTGCGACGATGCCGACGCTGACGGCGGCGAAGGGCGTCTTGATCGGCGACCGGGCGGAGTCCTTCAGAAAGCCGCCCTTGCGCAGCTTCCTTACGGCGAGTTCGAGCGCGACGTAAACGCCGGTGATCGCCGTCGTGCGGGTGCCGCCGTCGGCGGCGAGGACATCGCAATCGACGCAGAGCGTGCGCGGGCCGAGGGCTTCCAGGTCGACGGCGGCGCGGACGCTGCGTCCGATCAGCCGTTGGATCTCGGTGCTCCGTCCGTCGATGCGGCCCTTGGTGATGTCGCGCGCTTTGCGATCCAGCGTCGAGTAGGGCAGCATCGAGTACTCGGCCGTGATCCAACCGCCGGAGACCTTCTGCTCCTTCATCCAGCGCGGAACGTTTTCCTCGACCGTCACGGCGCAGATGACCTGCGTGCGTCCGCAACTGGCGAGGACCGATCCGGCGGCGTGAGGCGCGATGCCGGCTTTAAATGTGACCGGGCGGAGCTGGTCGGCCTTGCGGCCGTCATGACGGCGGGTTAATCGGGAGGAGGGCATGGTCTGGCCGCAAAAGAACACAAAGAACTCAAAAAAGGAACTGAAAAACAATCGCCGATTCTTCCCTCCCTTCCCATCAGGCCGGCGGACGGCCTTTCTCCGGCTTTTCCTTTTCAATCTCGAGCCTGGTAAGAATCTCCATGACGCGGTCGCCACGCTCAACCGCGCGATCAAAGCGGAAGATCAGTTGCGGCGTGAACTTCAGCCCAAGGCGGCGTCCGATGGAACTTTGCCACGCCTTGCGGTTGCGATTGAGGATGGCAAGGGCCTGCTCCTCTTCCAGCTCGGGATGAAGCGTGCTGACGTAGATGTAAGCCTGGCGCATGTCGGGCGGCAACTCGACCGACGAGATGGTGATAAGAAGCCCCTCGAGATCGAGGGAGTGGCTCATGCAGGCGGCAAGTTCCTTGCGGAGGACCTCGGCCACGCGAACGGTGCGGCGTGTGGACATGTCCCTAATCTCAACGAAACCGGGCGCGGATGCAACCCTCCGCGTTTCCGCGGAGCGCGGGAGCTTTTCCTTGCGCCGGACGGCAACGTCCTTCTTAATGATTCTGTTCATGAATAAGTGTTTTTGGCGTCCCGCGCTGGTGGCCTGCACCGCGCTCATCCTGGCCGGTTGCGGCAATAAAGAAACGAAGGAGGCCCTCCAAAAAGCTTCCGCTCTGGAGGACCAGAAGCAATACGAGGATGCCAACAATGTCCTGCTTGATGCGCTGCGCGCGCGCGAGGCCAAGATTCGCGCTGATGCCGGCACGCCCGCCGACCAGGCCGCGGACGATGCCCTATCCAAAAAGGTCCAGGCCGATCTCGAAATCCTGAAGATGGAACGCGCCCAAATCCCTCTCTATCTCCACCTGGAGCGGGCCGATCTTGCCTCCGCCGTTTACGCCGACGTCCTGACGGGCAATCCGGGCGACACCGTGGTTGCCGACCTGCTTCACGACAAGGAACCGCCGATTCGCGCCGGAGCGGCGCGCATCCTCGGCCTGGCGGAAAAGCCCGACGCCATCGACGCCCTGGTCGCGGCGACCAAGGACCCGGAACAGGACGTGCGCCGCGCCGCCGTGGTCGCGCTCGGCCTGATCAAGGATCCCAAGGCGGTCCCGCCGTTGATCGACGCCCTGAAGGATTCCTACTGGGACGTCCGGTCGGAGGCGGCCAACGCCCTCGGACAAGAGCACGACGGGCGCGCCGTCAAACCGCTTCTCGACGCCGTGAGCGACTCCGATGTTCTGGTGGAGAATTCGGCGGAAAACGCCCTTTTGTCTCTTTCCACGGGCTCGAACGCTCCCGCTCCGCCAGACGATTTTGCCGGCCGGTTGAACGACTCGAATCCCAAGGTGGTCCTGATCTCGGCGGTCTGCCTGGCCGTGCTCAAGGATACCCGGTCGGTCCCGGTTCTGCTGAAACTGCTCACGTCCCCCGATCCGACCACGCGTCTCGATGCTGTCAAAGGGCTGGGCACGGTGGGCGATCCCTCGGTCATTCCGACGTTGCGCCAGACGCTCAAGGACCCGGACGTCAACATGCGCGGATGGAGCATCATCGGCCTGGGCAACCTGAAGGACCAGGGTTCGCTGCCCGATTTGCGCGCCATTGCGGCCGATGCCGGCCAGCCCTCCTCGATCAAGCTGATGGCGCAGGCGGCGATCAACCACATCTCGCCTCCCCCGGCCGCAACCGGCGGACCGTGATCGGAAATATCAAGACGCCGGCCCGCCCGCGTCCCGGTCGGCGGTGATGATGTCATCGAGCACGCGGCGGAACTCCTCCAGACCGGGGGCGGGAATGACGATCGAATCGCGACGCCCGTTGGCATCCTCCGTGATCCGAAGAAACCGGCCGCGGGGATTTTCGCGCAGGTCGAAAATAAAAGTTTTTCGCTCAACGCCGATACTTTCACTCTTTAGAACGGAATCCATCCTTAAACCTCGGGTTAAATCCTGTCAGGCCAAACTATCCAAGACGGGCCGCATGTCAAACCCGTCACGGCATTTGTAATTCGCTTTTTGAGGAGATCGAGGCGGGGCAAGGCAATGTCAAAATTTGACACTGCCGGAAAAGCGAGTCAAAGTTCCCGTATGAACGTTTCCCTGACCGATCCCATGGAACAATTCGTTCGTCAGAAAGTCGCCGTCGGCGAATACGAAACGGCCAGCGAGGTCGTCCGTGAAGCCCTGCGCCTGCTTCGTCATCGCGATGAAGTCTGGAAGAACGAAGTGCGCGGCAAGATCAAGATGGGGATGGAGTCGATCCGCGCCGGTCACACCCTTTCGGCGGAACGGGCGCGAACGGAAATGGCGACATTCAAGAAGAAGTGGTCAAAGAGCCTTATGGTTAAATGAACGGCTACGAGCTGTCGCCCGAAGCCCTGGCCGACCTGCGGGAAATCTGGGTTTACATCGCCGGTGACAACCCTGCCGCAGCCGATGAACTTGAGGCCGATATTTACCATGCCTGCGATTTGCTGGCACGGAATCCTCGTCTCGGGCATAAGCGCCCGGACCTGACCGACGAACCTGTCCTTTTCTGGCCGGTTCGCGGCCGCTACATGGTCATCTATCAACGTGCAACGCAACCGCTCAAAATCGCACGCATCCTTCATGCCGCCCGCGACGCCAGGGAAGAGCTTTGATTAGGGCAGCGCCTGCCACGGCTGCAAAAGAATTTCCGGAGGCCGGCCGCCCTGGCCGGGCTGGTAATGAATGTCGACCGCGCCCGTCTCATTGAGACGCCAGACCTGGCAGAAATCGGGCGTATCGATGGCGGCGGTGGAATTCAGTTGCAAGTCGCGGGGCGGAATTTGGAGCCAGTCGCGAACCTGAAGCGAGCGGAGCCACGCCTCGTCCGGCGGCGGCTCGGTCCCCATGACGAGGACGTCGGCATGAAGCCCCGGATACGCGGCGAGAAGGTCCCTCTGCGCCGCCGCGCCGATCCTCCCCGCCCAGAGCAGCGTCCCGCTCCCCGCATGAAAAAGGAGCACGAGCGCACGATCCTCGGCACGGCTTTCGGGACTCTCCGCGGCGGGGTGCAGAACGTCGACGGAAACACCCGGGCCGAGATTGAAACTCCCGCCCCGCCGCCACGACTCGGTCTCGCGGCCGGCCAGCGCGGCCAATTCCGGCACTGATTTTTCGAGCGGCGAACGGGTGCGCAGCGCCGGAACGGCGAGATGCCGCGGCTGAAAATCGCGGACGATCATCGCCGCGCCGCTGTTGTCGGGACCGCTCATCTGCACAAGCACGAGGCCCTCGAGCCGGTTGATGCCGTAGTATTGCAGAAGGTGCCAGGTGGTCGAGGGAGTCGGACTTTCGCGACCGGCGTTGAAAAGCCACGCCTGGTCCCGGGTCCGGACGAGCAGGCACGCGCTGTCCTGCAACGGCGCGACGACGAAGGAAGGCGCCGGCGAGGAAAGCGCGCGAAGGTCGGGCACGTTGAGCGACGCGCCCGGCTTGTGGGCGAGAAATCCGACGAAGAGAATAAGCCCGCGCGCCAGGAGCCAGTTCGCGTTGTTCAACAGCGCCGCCAGCGTCGTGCTCACCAGCGAAATTGCCACGCTCATGGTGCCAATCATGGTGATGAGTCCCGCCGCCGGGACGACGACGAGATTGGCGAGGATGGAAACGGGCGTGACCTGGTGAAAATCGATCGCGGTAATCGGTTCCGTGGTGACCGTCGCGGCGATGCCCGTGCCAAGAAGCCCGACGGCGACCCACCAGAATCCTTTTTCGATTCGCTGAGCGGTGCTGAGCAGCGACGAAGGCAGAAACGGATCGGGTAAAAAGGGCTGAATGAGAAAACGCGCGAGCGGCGGCGCGATCAGAATCAGACCGAGCACGATCGCGAACGAAAGTTGCGCGCCGGGATCGAGGAGGACGGACGGATTCCAGATCAGCATCGCCAGGAACGCCAGCGACCAGCAGCCCAGCGCGTTGAGCGGACGACCCAGCCGCCACGCGAGGAGAATCGCCAGCGCCATCACCGTCGCGCGCACGGCGCTGGCGGGCGAGCCGGTGAGCAGGCAGTAGAGCAGCACGATCGGCGCGATCATCCACGCCCAGCGCCAGCGCACCAGGCCGCAAAGCTGCAGCAGGATCAGCGCGACCACGACC
Source organism: Methylacidiphilales bacterium (assembly GCA_035948935.1). Classification (GTDB taxonomy): domain Bacteria; phylum Verrucomicrobiota; class Verrucomicrobiia; order Methylacidiphilales; family UBA1321; genus JABDGH01. The sequence goes on from DASZIP010000013.1 coordinate 278,244, forward strand.
ATCTCGGCGATGTTCTGCCCGCTCACCGCGAAGACGTGGAGCGTGCCGGTGCGGCGGAAATCCTGCTCGATGTCAGTGGGAATTTCCTGGCGGTAACCGATGAGCATTCCGGCCAGGAAATCGGCCATCCGCGGATCGTCCTCGAGCCCGATCTGCAGCCGCTCGTAGGCCCAGTCGCGCGCACGGAACGAGAGATTTTGCCAGAAGTCGCCGCCCCCGGTCTCGATCCGCCGCCAGTCGAGCGCGGGGATCGTCGCGTGATACGAGATCCCCTGTTCAGCCTCGTAGGCGCGGTAGTCGAGTTCACCCGGACTAAGCGGAGCCGCCACCGGCGCCAGCGCCGTCGCGAATTCGAGCCGGTCGCCGCATTGCAGTTCCTTCGCCGGCCCGACCACGGTGCAGCGGACATCGCCCTGCGCCGGTTGCCACGGCGTGTCGACGTCCGCGCCAAAAAGACGGCCCTCCGTCGGCCGCCACGCTTCCACCCGCAGGACGAACGACGTCCGGTCGAGCGCGCGCCGCGAGGCGTGGGCGGCAAGCTGCGCCGCCGGTTCCTCCACGATGACGCCGCGCCATTGCGTCGTGTCGAGCGTCTTTTCGTCCGGCAGGCGGCGCAGATCGTCCGAGGGAATCGAGCTGCCGAGCAACAGCGTGTGAACAAGGCCGGCACAGGCCGCAAAAACGTAGAACGCCGCCAACGAGCCTTTCTCGCGGCGCGCCAGGATGAACCAGAGAACGCCCGCGATATAGAAAACAACAAGCGCCCCGCCCAGCCCGATCGCGCCGTCCAGCCCAAGCAGGCAGCCCGTCGCAAAAGCGAGGCTGACCGAAAAAAGCGGCGCGCGCGGGGAGAGCATCTCGCGCACAACAGTAACGGAATTACCCAATTAAGCCAACGAAGCGGCGGTCGCTGAATTTTGGAGGGTCAGACTCCGTCCTGACCCATGATTCCGGCAGCTGCCGCGGGCCCTCGCGTCATTTCACCGCAAATCGGCGGGCAACAGGAGCAGGTAACTCTGCGCGACCAGCAGCGATGTCAGGAAAAAGAAGGCGATTTCCTCCCAGGGCAAAAGGCCGCCGAGCTTCACGCCGGTGATTTGCTTTTCGTCGAAGAACCAGGTGCCCGCACGCACCGCGGCCAGATCGGCCAGGGTGTAATAGACGCCAAACGTCGCCGTCACCAGGGCGAGCAACCCGGCGTGTCCGATAAAAAGCCACGGATCGAGAACCCATTGCGTATATATGACCGGCAAAAACCAGGCGAGATGAACGGCGTAATTGACGCGCGGGCCGGCCTTTTGCCGGAGCCAGCGCAATTGGATCGCGACGAAGGCCCATGGTATCACCGAGGCCGCGAGACAAATCAGCGTTATCCCGCCAACCTCCGTTTCCCGGCCCGTCTGCCAATCGGGGAAGAAGTGAAAAAGCGCGCGCACGGCCAGCATGACGTTCGCGCTTTGGAGCAGAAAGAACGCGTATTCCTCGACCGGCAAATAACCGATGCGCAGGCTGTATTTTTCGCGCGGGAAACCCCAGATGCCCCACTTCGCGGCGAAGTTGTCCCACGGTGACGTGAAGACCATCACGGCGAGCAGCACGAGCCCGAACGCCCCGATTTCCCCGGCCGTCCACGGCACCGCCCCGGTGAGCGCCGCGAGCAGGATCAGCAGGGGCAGATTGAAGATGAGATGAAAGCGGAGATAGGTCATATCGGTCCTCCGGACGGCAGGTGCTGCGCACGGCAGTATTCTTTGGCCTTCGGAATTATCCTATATTAAAATGACTCCATGCCCAGGCCGAGCTTCTTCATCAGCGAACCGATCGTTCCGGTCGGGGCCGGTTTCGACACCGCCGGAATGGCCCGGGGCGAACCGGGGCTTCCGCAAAAATTCCGCTGGCGTAAACAGGAATTCGTCGTGGCGGAAGTGCTGGAGCGGTGGAAGGAACACGGCGATTGCCGCCACGGCAGCGGCGAGCGTTACGTGAGAAAGCACGGTTACCGCGTCCGCACCGCCGACGGCGCCGTGTTCCGGATTTATTTTCAGCGCGGCCAGGGGCGCGGCAAGTTCTCCGGCAGGTCCCGCTGGTGGATTCACAGCTTCAAGGATTGCACTGGAGACATCCTGCAAGCAGACTGAGCCATGACCGCGACGCCCGCCCCGAAAACGCAGTTCGCCAGCGACAATACCGCGGGCATTTGTCCTGAAGCCTGGGATGCCCTCGCGCGGGCCAATCGCGATTACGCCTCTTCCTACGGCACCGATGCCTGGACGGAGCGCGCCGCCGATCTTTTGCGCGAAATTTTTGAAACGGACAAAGCGGAGGTCTTCTTCGTTTTCAACGGCACCGCGGCCAATTCTCTCGCGCTGGCCTCCTGCTGCCAGTCGTATCACAGCGTCATTTGCCACGAACACGCCCATATCGTCGACGACGAATGCGGCGCGCCCGAATTTTTCTCCAACGGCACGAAGCTTCTCGGCGCGCCCGGCGAGCATGGCAAAATCACCCCCGCCGAGATCGCGCGGATCGCCTCGAAACGGACCGATATCCATTATCCCAAGCCTCGCGTCGTCAGCCTCACCCAATCGACGGAGCTTGGGACCGTTTATCAAACGGGCGAACTCGAGGCGATCCGCGAAACGGCCCGAAGCTTCGGGCTGGTGATGCATCTCGACGGTGCGCGATTCGCCAATGCGGTCGCCTCCCTCGGCAAGGCCCCGAAGGCGGTCTCGTGGCAGGCGGGTGTCGATGTCCTTTGCTTCGGGGGCACCAAGCTGGGGCTGGCCAATTGCGAAGCGGTCGTCTTTTTCAATCGCGATCTCGCCCGCGAATTCGATTACCGCTGCAAGCAGGCGGGACAACTCGCCTCCAAAATGCGCTTTCTCGCGGCCGGCTGGGTCGGCGTCCTGGAAAACGGGGCCTGGTTGAAGCACGCGCTTCACGCGAACCGCTGCGCCGCCCTCCTCGCCGCCCGCATGGAAAAGGAGGCCGGGCTGGCCGCCGCTCATCCGGTCGAAGCGAACGCGGCCTTCATTCCCCTGCCCGAAAATATCGCAAAAGGACTGCGTGACCGGGGCTGGCGCGTCTACAACTTTATTGGCGGAAATGCGGTCCGGTTCATGTGCTCGTGGCGCACGACCGAGGCCGACATCGACGCGCTGCTGGCCGACGTGAAAGAGATACGGAACGTCGGTTAGGGCATTCTGCTCGCCGGTAAAATCGTTTTCATTTATACTTAGAGGCTGTCCGAAAAGTCAGCGCGGGTCACGTGACGAGTCGAATTTGGACCGAATCGAGGCGCGCATGATGAGCATGGCCCAAGCCACATGAGGAGTGAGCAACAAAGAGTTCGGTCCAAATTCGCCGTCACCCTTCGGGCTGAAGCTCTTTTGCCTTGGGGCGTTGTCGCTCGCTCGTCACGCAGTGCTGCGGCTATGCTCCTCGCTCGACTCATGGCCCCAAGGCAAAATTGCTTTCAGCGTGACCCGTGCTGACTTTTCGGACAGCCTCTGCACCAGAATGAAAATTTATCGCTTGCAGGACCTTCGGCATCAAACTCGCCAGGCGGCTTCGGACGATGGCAAAAATTTTTTCGCGCTGAGCGGCGATATCTTCTGCCGCGAATTCAAAATCACCAACGAGCGGATCGATGTGCTGTCGCTCCTCGCCCCGATCGAGCCGAAAACCATCTACGGCATCGGATCGAATTACCGGAAGCACGCCGAGGAGACCGGGTCTCCAATCCCGGAGCACCCGATCGTGTTTCTCAAAAGCCCCACGGCCGTCCAGGCCCCCGGCGGGCCGATCGTCCTGCCCCGCCATTTGCGCAGCGACCAGGTCGATTTCGAGGCCGAACTCGGCGTGGTCATCGGCTACGAATGCAAGAACGTCTCCCGCGCCGACGCGATGAATTACGTCCTCGGTTACACGATCGCCAACGACGTCAGTGCGCGCGACTGGCAGAAGCAATGGGGCGGTTCGCAATGGTGCCGTGGCAAGACATTCGACACGTTCTGCCCGCTCGGCCCCGCGCTGGTGACGCCCTCCGCCCTGAAAAATCCGAACGATCTGGCCATCCGCACGCGCGTGAATGGCGCGACGATGCAGGAGAGCAACACGCGCGACATGATTTTTCCCATCGCCGAATTGATCGAGTTCCTCAGCGGCAGCACGACGCTCGAACCGGGCACGCTGATTTTGACCGGCACGCCCGAAGGCGTCGGCATGGGCCGCAAGCCGCCGGTTTATCTCAAGCCGGGCGACGTCGTCGAAGTCGAAATCGAAGGCATCGGCATCCTGCGCAATCCGGTCGTTGAAGAGGAACTTTAACCTATTTTCATGGATACTTTTAGCCAAGCCATTGCCGTCGTCGCCGCGATATGTCTTGGCGTCTTTGCAGTTGCGATCTTTTTGACCGTCTTCAATTATTTGAAAAATCTCATCGGAGGAACGTCCGGCCACATTTTGGTGGCGCAGGATTTCATCAAAAAGGATTCCACGGTCACGGTGCACCTTAATGGAGGAGAAACCATTGAAAGCGTGAAATTCATAGGTTTCACCACATCCAACAATCAAGGGAAAGACCGGGTTCCCTTCACGTTATTAAAAATGGCTGTGTTTGAAAACAGCGACCGCGAAAGGATATTCATCCCCTCGGTTAATATAAAATTCATCAAGGAGACGCCTTCTCCATCTCCGTCATCGTCAACTTGAACGTTATCCATGAACCTCGACGCCTATCATCGCATCCTCGCCGGCGAATCGCTGACCGCCCTCCTTTTGCCCCGGGCGTTGTGGCGGCTGACCGGGCCCGACGCGGAGCGCTACCTCAACGGCCAGGCGACCAACGACATCGCCCATCTCGCCGACAGCCGCGCCTGTTACGCGGCGGTCTGCACCGCCAAGGGCCGCATGGAGGGCGACGTCTCGATCGCGCGCCGCGCCGGGGAATTTTATCTCGATGCCGATCTCGTTTTGCGCGAGAGTCTCGGCGCGCGGCTCGAAAAATATCTCATCGCCGACGACGCCCTCTTCGAGGACGTGAGCGATCTCTGGAGCCTTCGCCATGTTTTCGGCGCGACTCCGCCATTCGCGCCGGAAGCCGGTTTTGTCGCCGCCTACGCCCGTTTCGGCCTGCCCGGCCACGATGTATGGGTCGCGAATCCGAAGGCGGCCGTTGCGGGCGCGACGGTGGAAGCCGATGTCATCGAAACGCTGCGCCTCGAACACGGCATCCCGCGCTGGGGCGCGGAACTCTCCATGGCCACGCTCCCGCCCGAAGCAGGCCCTCACATGCTGGCGGCCATCAGCTACACGAAGGGCTGCTACGTCGGCCAGGAGACCATCGCCCGCCTCAAAAGCGTGGGGCACGTCAATCGCTCGCTCGTTTTTCTGCAATCCGATTCCGCAGCCTTCCCCGCCGTCGGAGCCAGGCTGAAACTGAGCGACCACGAAACCGGCGTCGTGACGAGCAGCGGTTATTCGCCACGCCTTGAAAAGGGAATCGCCCTCGGTTACGCGCAACGCCAGGCCGCCGTCTCCGGCGCCTCGCTGCAAACCGGCGGCCTGAACCTGACCGTGACCGCTCCTTTGTCCAACAAAACAACGCCAGGATAAAATATGAAGCCGCGCCATCCGGAAGGGATGGCACGGCGTCTCTCTTTGGTTGCGTCTATTTAAATCAAAAATGCCCCGCTATAGACCGGGCATTTTATTTCAGGACGTATAAGCGTACTTCGCTTCGCCGACCTTCTTGATGCCGCTGATCTTTTTTCCGGTCGTATAGAACCAACTGAAAATGTTCCCCGGCTTGACCTTCAACTTCGCGGAGAGTTCCTTGACGGTGATGCCCGACGTCCCGGCCGCGGTCAGCGCCTTCAGCATCGACGCCTTCAGCCGTTTGCCGCGTCTGGTCTTGCCGGCCTTCACCGCCTTGTTTTTGCTCCCGGCGGGACGACCCGGCTTGCGGCCGCGCTTCTTGTGAAGGGCCCTGCCCGTTTCAAGGGAATGCAACTCCGCGTTGACATGGTCCAGTTTGGTCTGAAGTGATTCCTTTTCCTTGATCAACCCGATTAAATGCGCCAACTGGGCGCTTGATAGATTAGATAATGACATCCCGGAGTGTTATAGGATTCGCCGCGACGACGCAACTCTATATTTTATGTAGATCATTATCCTAGAGACTACCTGAATCAGACCGGACCGGGCCCGCTTGCGTCTACATCCGGTGATTCCGGCTTGATTTTCCCGCCCCAGGAGATGATCCGCGCCTTGGCGCCCGCCGCCTCGGCCTCGGCCTTTTGCTTATTCGCATTATAGGCGAGCGAAAGACTGGACCAGACAAATTGATTATTCGGATCGATCTGCGCGGCACGATTGCCGGCCTCGATCGATTCTTCATAGCGGTCCAGCTTATAGAGAGCCATGCTCAACGCGTGCCAGCCGTCCTGAAATTGAGGGTCCTGTTCGACAACCCGCCGGAAATATTTCGCCGCCTCCTCGAGCTCGCCGATCGCCAGCGCGGTGTTTCCCTCATCCATCAATTCATCGGTCGTCGGCATATCCTTATTCTATACTTAAACGGCAAATAGTCGCGATCAATGAGTCGATGGTCGAGGCGGGTGATTCGGTGGCGATCTCATAACCGAGTTTGCGCAGGGTCGCGCTGGTGACCGGCCCCATGCTGACCGCTTTCGGTTGCGGCGCGCCGGACGAGGGCTGGAGTTGCAGCGCGTGCCAGTTTTCCACCGTGCTCGAACTGGTGAACGTGATCCAATGCGCGCCTTCGCGAAGATACCGCGCCCGCGCGCCGGTCAAATCTTCCCGCTCGGGTTCGGTATCGTAGAGCGTCCATTCCTCGACCAGGCCCCCCTGTTCGCGCAGATGCCTCGCCAGCAGCGGATCGGCCAGGTTTCCGTGCGGCAGGCAAAACCGCTTGAATGCAACGTCCTTCCCAAAAAAACATTCGGCCAGTTTCGCCGTCGTGAAAACCTCCGGTTGCAGGTCGGCGCGCAAATGAAGATCGCTCAGTTTTTGGGCCGTGGCCGGTCCGACCGCCGCGATCTTCACCGGCCCCAGTCCGCGCAGATCAGGCTTGCGCTTGAAGTATTCCGCGAAAAAAAGTTCGACCGCATTCGGGCTGGTGAAAACGAGCCAGTCGAAATAACGGGACATGTCGGCGAGTTTCGTTCCCTGCGCTTCATCCAGACTCACTGGTACGATCCGGATGGTCGGAATTTCGAGCACGTCCGCGCCGAGTTCCGCGAGCCGTTTCGTCAGCACGCCCGCCTGCCGCCGCGTGCGGGTGACGACGACGCGCCGCCCGAACAGCGGCAGGGACTCGAACCAGTTCAGCTCGCGCCGCAACCTGACGACTTCGCCGACAACCGTAACAGCGGGCGCGGCAAATCCTCGTTTCTCCGCCAGATCGGCCACGGTGGCCAGCGTTCCCTCGAGGCTCTCCTGCCGCCCCGTCGTGCCCCAGCGCACCAGGGCCGCGGGCGTGGCGGGATCGGCCCCCTCGGCGACGAGGCGTTGCGCGATCTCCCGCAGGCGCTCGACACCCATCAGAAAAACTTTCGTGCCGCGAAGCCCGGCCAGGTGCCGCCAGTCGATCGCCGATTCCGCCCTGGCCGGATCCTCATGACCCGTGACGAAAGTCACCGTCGAGGCAAAATCGCGATGGGTCACCGGGATGCCCGCATAGGCGGGCGCCGCAATCGCCGACGTCACGCCGGGCACGACCTCGAACGGCACCCCGGCGCGCGCGAGCGCCTGCGCCTCCTCCCCGCCGCGGCCAAAGAGATAGGGATCGCCCCCCTTGAGCCGCACGACCTCCCGCCCCTCCCCGGCCCGCGCGACCAGCAGCGCGTTGATCTCATCCTGTGTCAGGGTGTGGGACGCCGCCGATTTCCCCGCGTAAATGATTTCCGCTCCGGCGCACGCCCAGCGAAGCATCGCGGGATTGCAAAGATAATCGTAAACGAGGACATCGGCTCGCGCGATCAGTTCCCGCGCCCGCAACGTGACCAGGTCCAGCGCGCCCGGACCCGCGCCCACCAGATAAACCCGCCCTTTCGTTTCTCCCGCGCTCATCGGGAAATTTCCACCGCGAGATCGACTCCCAGCACCTCCGCCTGATCGATCCGCCGGACGAGCTTGCCCCGGCGCGGCGCGGTTTCCCCGATCAGCCAAGCGATGCCCTCCAGCTTCAGGAGATTGTCCTCGCCGACTTCGGCGTACGCCGCGATCGGCTCCCCGCAACCACCGCCCAGGGCCTGGAGAAACATCCGCTCGGCGGTCACCGCCGCCGCCGTGAGCGGATCGTGCGCGGCCCGCACGAGCGCGCGGACGTCCGCCGATTTCTCCATCCGCGTTTGAATCGCAAGCGCGCCCTGGCCCGGCGCGGGAAGCATTTGCGAAAAGGGCATCCGCGTCACCCTCAACCCGGCCACGTCGGGCTTCAGCCGGTCCAGGCCCGCCGCCGCCAGGACCAGGCCCGACCATTCCTCGTGCTCGCGCAACTTGCGCAGGCGTGTCTCGATATTGCCCCGGACCGGAACCATGGCCAAATCGTCGCGAATCAAATGCAACTGCGCCACGCGCCGCGGGCTTCCCGTGGCCAGGATCGCGCCGTAGCGCAATTCCGGGCCCAGCAGCACGCGCCGCAAGCTTCCCGACGCCGTGATCCAGCCGCCGGGCGGTTCCTCCCTCGGTTCCGTACTTTTCGTGATGAGCACGTCCCGCGCATCGGCCCGTTTCGGGATCGCGGCCATCATCAGGCCCTCCGGACTGCTGGTCGGCAGATCCTTCAGGCTGTGGACGGCCATGTCGATTTCCTGGTTCAGCAGCGCCCGCTCCAGCTCCGCCGTGAAAAGGCCCTTGCCGAGCTTGAGGCCGCCCTCGTCCGTCTTTTCCGCCAGCTTGTCCCCCTCGGTCTTAATGACGTGAATCTCAAAATTGCGGCCAGGCCACGCCCGCTTCAAATCCGCCATGATCTGCCGCGTCTGCGCCAGGGCCAGCGGACTGCCCCGACTGCCGAGTATGACCGGTTTCATGCGGGGACCAGTCCCCTGGCGACATCGTCCGCATCCGATTCGCCCGTTTGCCGTCCCGCCCATTCCATGTATCGCTCAACGTGCGGCTTGAGGATTTCCATGCTGCGCGTGATCTCCGTTTGCCGCTCGCGCAGATGCGTCTGGGCGATTGATTGGAGGTCGTCGATGTCGTAGAGGAACACGTCGTCGAGAAGGTTGATCGACGGCTCGAAATCGCGCGGCACCGCCAGGTCGATCAGGAAAAGAGGCCTGCGCCCGCGCCGACGCACGAGCGCGGCGAGCTTCTCCTGCGTCAGGACGTAATGGGGAGCGCTCGTCGAGCTGATCATGATGTCGACATCGAGCGCGTGCTCCTCCCATTCCTCCCAGCGGACCGCTTCGCCGCCGAGTTCCAACGCGAGCGTCGCGGCCCGGTCGAACGTGCGGTTGGCGACGAGAATCGAGATCACGCCGTGCCTGAGCAATGAGCGTGCCGTCCTTTCGCCGGTCTCCCCCGCGCCGATCACCATGACGCGGCAGCCGCGCAGGTCGCCGAAGATTTTTTCCGCAAGCTCCACCGAGACCGAGCCGACCGAGACGTGCCCCCGCGTGATCGCCGTCCGCGACCGGACCGATTTCGCGGCGGCAAACGACGATTGAAAAAGCCGGTTCAGCCATTTGCCCGTCTGCCCGTGGGTGTGCGCGACATCGTAAGCCTCCTTCAACTGCCCCAGGACTTCCGTCTCGCCGACGACCATCGACTTGAGCCCCGACGCGACCGAGTACAAATGCTCGACGCAGGACATCCCGTGCATCTGGAACGAGAGCGCCGAAAAATCGTCGCTCACCGCGTGGAACCGGCGCAGGAAATCGGGCCATGCGGCCGCGGCCCGGTCGGGCTGCGCCGTCGCACCGAAGTACTCGACCCGGTTGCAGGTCGAGACGAGGACCGCCTCGCGCAGGCCGAGCATGTTCCTCATCTGCGCGAGGGCGTCGGGCAGTTGCGCGTCGCGAAAGGCGACCTTCTCCCGCAATTCGACGGGCACCTCCTCAAAGGTCAGCCCCCCGCAAATGACGTGCGCGTTCATTGATTTCATTTCAACCCTCGTGCGGAAAAACATGCGCCTCGCTCAGGGAATTGATCCCCCAGAACGTAAGCAGGATGAAAACATAACCGGCCACCGATAGCAGCGCCGTCTTCTTGTGGCTCAGCCGGCCCAGCGCCAGCACGACCACCAGCGCGGCATACAGACACCAGACCACCCCCGACCAGGCGATCTTCACCCAATCGTCCGGCCCGTGGTGCGGGATCAGGAAACCGAGAAACGCGCCCGCCGAAAAAATCGCGAAGCCCCAGACGAGCACCCGCTGCTGCACGAGTTCGAGACGCCCCACGTTCGGCAGCGCATAAAACCAGGAAGTAAGCACGTGCCGCTTCAGCTGGCGTTCCTGGATCAGGTAGGCCACGCCCGCCAGCGCCGCAATGCCGAGAACGCCGAGGCCCAGCAGCGCGAGCGTGGCGTGGAGTTCCAGCCGCCAGCCGAGATGCGGTAGCGCACTTGGCAGATCGATCGGGGCCGCGAGCGCGAAAAAGTTGATCAGAAACACAACCGGCGCCGTGAACGCGCCGAGAATCGACATCCGGTAGACGGGGCCGATCACCAGATAGGTCAGCACCAGCGACCACGAGAAAAAGGCGAGTGTCTCGAAAAGATTCGTGATCGGGCAATGCTGGATCGCCACCCCGCGCTGATGCAGGAAAAGCGTGTGCAACGCAAACGCGCCGAGAATCAGAAGGAACGTCCCGCGATTGGCGTGCGGACGCTGCGACCCCACGGCATACAGCCCCCAGCCCGCGCTGGCCAGGTAGCCAAGCGTCGCCAGGAAAAGCCAAAGCCGGTCGTGCACGCTTCCAGTTAATCCTAAGACGGCGCGGAGGGCAAGATTCAGGTCGCGGCCCACTTTCGTCATCCCGAACTCGTCACACACGCGTGCGGCGGGATCAGCGCTACTCCGTAAAAATCCTCCCCGCCCTCCGCCGCGCGAAACGGCCCCCGCTCAGGTTGACCTTCGCCGAACCCATTTTGTCCAGAAGACCCCGCACCGCCTCGACATCGGCAAAGGAAATATCCTTCACACCGCGCCCCTGCAACCAGCGCAGGAGCGTCCGCCGCCGCTGGGCGAGAGGGGCCGCCCGCAGCGCCTTCACCGAAAGCTCCGGCTCCCGCGCCACTGCCGCGCACAACGCGTCGAGCCACTCGCTTTCCGCGCGGGCGATCTCCGCCGTACGGAAGAGATTTTCCGCCACCCGCCCGCCCAATTGCCTTTGCAAATAAGGCAGCACCCGCCGCCGGATCAGATTGCGCCGGTGCCGCGTGTCGGCGTTCGTCGCGTCCTCGCGCCAGGCCAGTTTGCGCCGCCGCGCATAGGCGACGATCTCCTTTTTCCACACGCCGAGCCAGGGCCGGTGCACGACAAGTCCCCCGCGCTCGCTGACAGAATCCATGCCCCGGCCCGCCGCGCCGCTGCCGCGCAGGAGCTGCATCAGGAACGTCTCGACCTGGTCGTCGGCGTGGTGGGCAAGCGCCAGATCGCGCAAGCCGGACCGTCGCGCGACTTTGGCGAAAAAGGCGTACCGCGCGGCCCGGGCGTCGGCTTCCCGATGCTCCCTCGTCGGCCGCATCTTTCCGCCCACGTACCTCAGCCCGAGCTTTCGCGCCTGCTCTTTCACGAACGCGGCGTCCGATCCGCTCGTTGCGCGCCAGCCGTGATCGAAGTGAAGCACCACCGGCTTGCGTCCGATCCGCACCAGCGCATGAAGCAGCGCCACCGAATCGACGCCACCCGACACGCCGACCACCAGCGATTCAGGCAGGGCCGTCAGCGCCGATTCGCAAGTCGTGATGGGCAACGCCATGATTCCGGTTTACCGCCTGTGCGCCGTAGCGCAATCCCATCCTGAAAGGTCGGACTTCGTCCCGAGCCTAATCTTGCCATCCCAAGAGACACCCACCATGGCGACATGGCATCCATGCCGGAAAACGAGGGTAAAGGCCTACATCAGTCCGCCAGTGTCGCAAAACCCGCTGGAAGCCTCGCATCGTCCACCCGCTTCCAGCGGCCAAATCCGGCGAAGGAATATCGGTAGGTCACATCGCCAATGCGAATGTAAACAACGTCATAATCCGCGTCGTTGGCGGGTACATAGAAAACGGCGCGCTGGCCAGTGAGCACGGGATCGGGGACGGGAAAGTCGGATAAGAGGGTCGTTTTTCCGATGACGAGGATGGGGCGTCCGTTGGGCTCGAAGCCCCTGGGGTATTGCAGCCAGTTGACGAGGAACGGGAAGAGTTCGCCGGGTACGTCGCGCGAGGGGGTGACACGGAAGGTGCCGTCGCCCGCAGGGGTGAAGTTGAAGGCGAAGTCAGGACCGAGCTTGTCGAGGTAGAGCTTCTTAAGGTCGGTGAGCATGCGCGGCATTTCGTCGGCGCTCCAGCCGCGCACGAGGATTTGCTTGTCGTTATGGAGATCGGGTGTGAACGGCTTGGACGCGGGCTTGGCGAACCGCGCGGCAATCGCGCCGGCGATTCCAAGCGTTCCGACCACCCAGATCTCGAGATTGTCCATGCGGATATCCTTAGTACGATTTCCCAAACACCACCCGCTGCAGGCTCTTCCCGCCGGTGAAAATGCACGCACCGGGCTGCGGCATTTCCTCGAACGGAATGCAGCGGATCGTCACCTTCAGGTCTTCCTTGAGCTTCGCTTCCACCTCGGGCGAGCCGTTCCAGTGCGCGAGCGCGAACCCGCCGTGGATTTCCGGCTTCTCCTCGTTCTTCGGCGTGAAGAAGGCGTAAAACTCCTCCTTCGATTCGATCACGCGCGTGTTCTCGCGGCGGAACGCCAGCGCGCGCTCGTAGATGCCGTCCTGGATCGCCTGCAGCAGCGCGGGCACCTGGCAGGCGAACCCGTCCTTCGGATACGACTGCTTTTCCTTCGGCCCCTTGTCGCGGCGTCCGACGAAAACCGTTCCCGCCTCGAGATCGCGCGGCCCGATCTCCACGCGGATCGGCACGCCCTTCTTGATCCATTCCCAGCTCTTCGTCCCGCCCTGGATGTCGCGCTGGTCCACCTCGACGCGAATGCCTTCGTTGTGAAATTGCTCGGCCTCGATCTGCTGCGCCAGCGCGCCGCACGCCTTGAGAATTTCCTTGTGCTGCTCTTCCCTCGGAATGATAGGGATGATCACAACCTGCGTCGGCGCGATCCGCGGCGGCAACACCAGGCCGTCATCGTCGGCGTGCGCCATGATGAGCGTCCCGATCAGCCGCGTGCTCACGCCCCAGCTCGTCGTCCACGCGAATTCCTTCTGCCCCGCCCGCGAGAGATACTGGATGCCCGACGCCTTCGCAAAATTCTGCCCGAGGAAATGCGACGTGCCCGCCTGCACCGCCTTGCGGTCCTGCACCATCGCCTCGATGCAAAGCGTGTCGACCGCGCCGGGAAAACGCTCGCTCGCGCTCTTGCGCCCCGTGACGACCGGAATGGCCAGGTGGTCCCGCGCGAAAGTCTCGTAGACGTCGAGCATCCGGCGCGTCTCGTGCAACGCCTCCGCCTCCGTCTCGTGCGCCGTGTGCCCCTCCTGCCAGAGAAATTCGGTCGTCCGCAGAAAGATGCGCGGGCGCATTTCCCATCGCACCACGTTCGCCCACTGGTTGAGCAAAAGCGGCAGGTCGCGGTACGACTGCACCCACTTCGCGTAGGCCGCGCCGATGATCGTCTCCGACGTCGGCCGCACCACGAGCGGTTCGGTCAGCCGCCCCGTCGGCACAAGTTTCCCCTCCGCGTTCACTTCGAGCCGATGATGCGTCACCACCGCGCACTCCTTGGCGAAACCGGCCACGTGCTCGGCCTCCTTTTCGAGATAGCTCAGCGGAATGAAAAGCGGGAAGTAGGCGTTCTTGTGGCCCGTCGCCTTGAACATTTTGTCGAGCTGCGCCTGCATCAGTTCCCAGATGCCGTACCCCCATGGCTTGATCACCATGCAGCCGCGCACGTCCGAATTCTCCGCCATGTCGGCGGCGGCAACGACCGCCTGGTACCACTCGGGAAAATCTTCCGCGCGGCGCGGCGAGATGGCGTTCTGGGCGGGCTTTTGCTTGGAGGGGCTGGGAGTGTTCGCGTCAGGCATGGGATATTCTCAATTTTTTAACAGGAAGACATGAAGGGAAGGCGGGAGGGTCGGCATCAAGAGAATGGCATTCTTTGATCCCTTCACCATCCATTCATGTTTTCATGATTTCATGTCTTCCTGTCAAAAGTGTTTCGATAAAGAGCAAAGTCTGTCCGACGGCATCAGGCCGCCTTTTTACGGCTGGCGAGAAATTCCTTCATCACGCCGATGATCACCGGCAGCATCGAAACCAGCGCGATGCCGAAGACGATATAGTGGAGGTTCTTCTGGGCCCGTTCTCCAAGAATGTAGCCCGACAACACAACGAGACAAATCCAGGCGATCACCGCGAACGTATCGACCGAAATATATTTGCGATACGGCATCTCGCCCACCCCGGCCATGAACGGCACAAACGTCCTCAGCACCGGCGCGAACTTCGCCAGCACAACGGCCCAGACGCCGTACTTCAGATAGAACGCATGCGCCTTTTCCGCATGCTTGCGTTTGAAGAAAAAGCCCTCCTCACGCGTGAAGATCGCGTGCCCCGTCTTGAAGCCGAGAAAATAGCCGAGCTGGTCGCCGATGATCGCGGCGGCGATCAGCGCAGGAACGAGCGCCCAGATATTCAGTAGTGTGTCGTCTCCGGCAAGACCCTTGGTGGCAGCCATGACGCCGGCGACAAAAAGCATCGTGTCGCCCGGAAGAAAAAAACCGACCAACAGTCCCGTCTCGGCAAAAACAATCGCGGCAATCAGCGGCACGCCTCCCGCATGGATCAACCCCTGCATGTAGACCGGGTCGTAGAGGTTCTTGATAAAGTCGATGATCGAATGCATGGCGAAGCGTCCGGAAAGGCAAGCT
Organism: Methylacidiphilales bacterium; assembly: GCA_035948935.1. GTDB lineage: Bacteria > Verrucomicrobiota > Verrucomicrobiia > Methylacidiphilales > UBA1321 > JABDGH01. The sequence goes on from DASZIP010000013.1 coordinate 293,316, forward strand.
TGGAGGAAGGGTGAAAGTCGCAAAAACCCCACCCCGCCGCAAGCGGCAAATCGGAGGGTTCGCACGGAGGACTGCACAGAGCCGAAGAGGATGGATCAAGGACGAAAGCTCTTTCGGCAGGGCTGGGTCCGTCCGGTAAAGAGCGCGCCGGGGAAAAATTGAACACTTTGTGATTCGCAGCGCATGAAACTTGAATCAAACCCCGCCTTGCCCCCATCTCTTCAGTCCTCTTCGGTCCTCCGTGCGAAATGAATTCCACTTCTTCCTTCTTCCTTCTACCTTCTTACTTCGTATGATCCCACGTTATTCCCGGCCCGAGATGGCCGCGCTCTGGAGCGAAGAAGCCAAGCTCGCCCACTGGCTCGAAATCGAAGTCCTCGCCTGCGAAGGCATGGCCGCCATCGGTGCCATCCCCGCCGAGGACGCGCAGATCATCCGCGCCAAGGCCGCGTTCGACGTCGACACCGTCCGCGAAAATGAAAAGCGCACCAACCACGACGTCATCGCCTTCCTCGAGGATGTCGCGGCGCATGTCGGCGGGCCGGGCCGGTTCATCCATCGCGGCCTCACCTCGTCCGACCTCCTCGACACCACGCTCGCGCTGCAACTCGTCGCGAGCGCGAACCTGCTCCTCGAGGACATCAAACAATTGCGCGCCGCCGTCGCCCTCCGCGCGAAGGAACACAAGCTCACGCCGATGATGGGCCGTTCCCACGGCATCCACGCCGAGCCGATCACCTACGGCCTCAAGCTCGCCCTCATGTACGACGAATTCGGCCGCGCCGAAAAGCGGCTCATCGAGGCCCGCGGCCAGATCGCCGTCGGCAAGCTCTCCGGCGCGGTCGGCACCCACGCCCATCTCGATCCGCGCGTCGAGCAATACGTCTGCGACAAGCTCGGCCTCGCGCCCGCTGCGATCTCGACGCAGATCATCCAGCGCGACCGGCACGCCCATTTCATGAGCACCCTCGCCCTCATCGCCAGCAGCGTCGACCGATGGGCGACCGAGTTCCGGCATCTCCAGCGCAGCGAGGTGCTCGAAGTCGAGGAATTCTTCGCCCAGGGCCAGAAGGGAAGCAGCGCCATGCCCCACAAGCGCAACCCGATTACCGGCGAGAAGCTCAGCGGCCTCGCGCGGGTCATTCGCGGCAACGCCGTCGCCGCGCTCGAAAACGTGGCGCTGTGGCACGAGCGCGATATCTCCCACTCGTCGGTCGAGCGGATCATCTTTCCCGACAGTTGCGAACTGCTCAGCTACATGCTCGTGTTGATGGCCGACCTCGTCGCGCGGCAGGTCGTCTACGCCGAAAACATGGCCGCCAACCTCGCCAAATCGAAGGGCCTCATCTTTTCGCAGACCGTCCTCCTCGCGCTCGCCGACAAGGGCCTTCCCCGCCAGGTCGCCTACGAAGCCGTCCAGGCCGCCTCGATGGCTTGCTGGCGCGGCGCCGAGCCGCTCCAAGTTCATCTCAAAAAATCGAACGAGATCCGCTCCGTCCTCAGCGACAAGGAAATCGACGAGCTTTGTTCCCCCGACCGCCATTTCCGCTACATCAACGACACGTTCAGGAAGCTGGGGTTGGGATGATCGGTTTACGATAGAGCCGAAATGAGTTGTGCGAGCCTCCCGGGTGACGTATTCTGTAGGGCTAGGAAAAATATATGCTCCATCCTCTTTTCGCCTTCGGGCTTCCCCACGGGGGAGAGTGGCTTTACATCCTCCTCGGCATCATCATCCTCTTTGGCGCCGATAAACTGCCCAAGCTCGCGCGCGGCCTCGGCAAGAGCCTGGGCGAGTTCAAGAAGGCCAAGGAAGAATTCGAGAAGGAAGTCCACGCCGCCGCAACCGAGCCCGAAGTCAAGAAGCCCGAGCAACAGAACCTCATCAGCGGCAACGTGCCGGCTCCGGTGACGCCTACTCCGGCGAATACGGCGGCTTCCGCCGATGAGTTGACCAAAAAGAGCTGAGCGTCGACGCGTTCGCAAAAGCCAGCGCCGCCGCGATCGCCATGGCAGCGATCCCGATATACCCGATCAACCTCGACGGCCCCACGCTCGCCAGCAGCGCCCCGTTCAAATTCACCGCCAGCCCCAAAAGCCAGCTCGTCGTCGTGCAGAGATTCCGCAGCGCGAAAAGCCGTCCCCGCCGCGCGTCGTCCACGTCGTTTTGCAGCCGAGCCTCGATGGGAATGACGATGAAAGCCGAGAGCACGCCCATGAAAGCCGCCCCGGCCACCGCGGGCCAGTATTCGTGGAGCCGTGAAAATCCGATCAGCGCGACCCCAAGCAGCCCCAGCGCGAGATAGGGCAGCGCCTTGCTCCGGCTCCGCCGCCGGGCAACGCCGCAGATCGCGGCCCCCGCGCCCAGCCCCAGCCCGATCGCCGCCATCAACAACCCGAACGCCAGCGTCCTGATCTCAAACACCGGCGGCTTCGGCGCAAAGATGCTCAGGAATTTCGTCAGCGTGTTGACCAGCAGATGGACCGACCTCAGGTCCACCGTCACCACGATCTGCTGGAGGATCGTGATGAGCGCCATCGCGCTGATGAATGAAAAGGCCGAGTTCACCAGCACCAGCGCGCCGAGTTCCGGCTGCTCGCGCAGCACCCGCCATCCCGCCAGCGTCCCGCGCCACGTGCCGACCCTGTCCTTGTCCGAAGCGTCCGGGCCGTGCGGCGCGGGCGAAAGATCGGCCCGGATGTGATAAACGCACCACGCCGAAGCGAGGAACCCGAGCGAGTTGAAAAGAAAGCTGCTCCGCGCCCCGAAGATCGACACCACGAAGCTCGCGATCGGTATGCCGATGAAATTCGCGATCACCCCGATCAGAGAAATCAGCGAATTTGCCGTGATCAATTGCCGTGCCGAGACGATTTGCGGCAGCGCCGCCTGCCGCGCCGGAATGAACAGCCCGTTGAACGCTCCCATCAAAAAAACGACGGCGAAAACCGCGGGCAGGCTGTGCGAATGAAACCAAAGATCCAGAATCGTCAGCGTCAGCACCGCCCGCGCGATGTCCGAATAAAACATCACCCACCGCCGCGAGAACCGGTCCACGAGCCACCCGTAGAACGGCGCCAGCAGCAGCCCCGGCAGCATCGCGCAAAAAGTCACCCGCGCGCTGTCCTTGCCCACGTCGATCCCCTGCTTGATCCCAAGAATCACGTAGAGCAGCGCGAAGTTGTAAAACCGGTCGCCCATGCTGCTGATGATCTGCCCGTACCAGAGCCGCGCGAAATTCCTTTCGCCCAGGATGCTCCGGAAGGATATGGGCGCGGTTTCGCTCGGCATGACGAACCGCTAATCAAGCACAACCCATCCTCGTTCCCAACTTTATTTGGGAACGAGGACTAATTGGATGATCAGACTTCGGCCTGACCCTGACTTCTGCCATTGCAGCCATCGTAAGGCTGTGTCCTGCCGCGGTCACGCCCTCACGGACGCGGCCATGAGATTTAAAGTTCAACCTATTGTTTTGCAGTGAGTTGAGTAGATAGTCTTGATATTTGCAGCATTCAAGCTAGGGTAATCTCCCCATACCCGATCAACAATGGATTATGGGGTGAATGCCATGGAACAAATACTCGAATTGCCGAAGACTGAATCGCAAAAGCGGGAACCCGCCCTGAGCGAAATCGGCGCAAACCTGGAAAAGATCACCGCCGAGGAACGGGTCCGGTGGGCGCTGGAACGTTTTCGGCCCGACATCATGCTTTCGTCGAGCTTCGGCGCGCAATCGGCGGTGTCGCTCCATCTGGTGACGCGGCAGTGGCCGGAGATTCCCGTGGTGCTCGTCGATACCGGCTATCTTTTTCCCGAGACCTACCGGTTCGTCGACGAACTGACGGCGCGGCTGAAGCTGAACCTGAAAGTTTACCGCGCGGCGCAAAGCGCGGCGTGGCAGGAGGCGCGTCACGGCAAGCTTTGGGAGCACGGGGTCGAGGGGATCGAGACTTACAACAGGCTGAACAAGGTCGAGCCGATGGAGCGGGCGCTGCGCGAACTCGGCGTGCAGGGCTGGATCACCGGGCTGCGGCGCCAGCAGGCGGCCTCGCGCAACGGGGTCGGCGTGCTGCAAAAGCAAAACGGGGTGATCAAGATCCAGCCGATCATCGACTGGACCGACCGGATGGTTTTCGATTACCTGAAGAAGCACGACCTGCCGTATCATCCGCTGTGGGAACAGGGCTACGTCTCGATCGGCGACGTCCACACGACGCGCCCGCTTTCGGCCGACATGACGGAAGAGGAGACGCGGTTCTTCGGCCTGAAGCGCGAGTGCGGGCTGCATATCGGGGAGAATATTTGAGGTAGCCGTCGCGCGCCGCGCGACGGAACGACCCGGACAACAAGTTATCCGGGCCACCCGAACTGCACAGTCGCCGCTTGCGTGAAACGAAAAGTGTTGGAAGTTGAGGCATGTCGACTCCCCCGGAAAACGATCCGCTTCACGCCCGCTTGCAGGAGTTCCTGAAAAGGAACCTCGAGCCGGGCGGCGGCTTTGTGCCGCAGGCCGAGCAGCCCGGCCCGGACGAGGCGCAGCCGGCCCCGCCGTCGAAGTCGCGGTTCGATTTCAACCTGACGCCGCGCCAGGTGAAGGAGCATCTCGACCGTTTCGTCATCAAGCAGGACGAGGCGAAGAAGGTGCTGGCGATCACCGTGTGCGACCACTACCACCACGTCCAGGCGATGACGCAGGGCAGGACGCTCCCGAATTACATCAAGCAAAACGTGCTCATCATGGGTCCGACCGGCGTGGGAAAAACCTACCTGGTCAAATGCCTGGCCGAATTGATCGGCGTGCCGATGGTGCGCGCCGACGCGACAAAATTCACCGAGACGGGTTACGTCGGCGGGGACGTCGAGGACCTCGTGCGCGATCTCGTCACGCAGGCCGAGGGGGACAAGGACCTGGCGCAATACGGGATCGTCTATCTCGACGAGATCGACAAGCTGGCGAGTTCGCCGGTCGGGGTGGGGCGCGACGTGAGCGGGCGCGGGGTGCAGACGAACCTTCTCAAGCTGATGGAGGAAACCGAAGTCCCGCTCCGCAGCCAGACCGATTTGCAGTCGCAGCTCCAGGCGGCGATGGAATTCCAGAAGCGGGGCGGCAAGGTGAAGAAGGAGACGATCAACACGCGGCACATTCTTTTCATCGTCAGTGGCGCGTTCGACAAGCTGCCGGAGATCGTCAAGCGGCGGCTGTCGAAAAGCGAAATCGGCTTCGCCGCAGCGGCGCGTCCTCCGCGCAGGACGGAGGAAGTGCTCGCCGAGGCGACCACGCGCGATTTCATCGAGTACGGGATGGAACCCGAGTTCGTGGGGCGGTTGCCGGTGCGCGTCGCGTGCAGCGCGTTGCAGGTGGATGATCTTTTCGCGATTCTCAAGCAGAGCGAAGGCTCGCTGATTCATCAGTACGAGGAGTCGTTCCGCGCCTACGGCATCGAAGTCATGTTCACCGACGACGGCCTGCGGGCGATGGCGCGGCTGGCTGCGGAGGAGCAGACCGGTGCGCGGGGACTGGTGACGGTCGGCGAGCGGGCGCTGAGGTCGTTCAAGTTCGAGCTGCCGGGCTCGGGCGTGCGGCGCTTTGTCGCGCACGAGGCGCTGGTGCTCGACCCAGAAGCGGAGCTGCGCCGGATTTTGTCGGACGGCAGGTACGAGGAACGGCTGGTGATGGCCGAAATCGCGAGGCAATTCGCGGCGCGGTTCGAGGAAAAGCACCTGCTGCGGCTCGAACTCACGCCCGACGCGATCGACGCGCTGGTCGAGGGGGCGCTGGAGGCCGGGCGGAACATGCGCGATCATTGCGCGCTGGTTTTCAAGGATTTCGAGTTTGGGTTGAAGCTTGTGAGCAAGAATTCGGGCCAGACGAGCTTCACCATCGACCGGAGCGTGGTCGAGGCGCCCGACCAGACGATGAGCCGCTGGGTCGTGAATTCGTATCAGCCTTCGGCGTAGAGTTCCGCCGTTCTGATTGCAAGCCGGAGCTGCGAAAGCTTCTCTTTAAAATTCCGTCATCCTGAGCGGAGTCCTGTCCCGCCACGGCGGGAGCAGGACGCAGTCGAAGGACCCAGGAACTTTTATCCTCCTGATAATCAAAGGCGGACAAAAACTCGCCACCAGTGGCCGCTTTGCCGCCTTGCCTTGGACGGGAACGCGTCCTTAATGCCTGACGCTTCGATAATGCGACCAAGGTCCTTCGACTCGGCTCAGCCCGCTGTGACTGGAAAAAATAGGTCTTCTGTTCGCCTCGCTCAGGATGACGGATTGAGGAAAGAGTGGAATAAAAAGGGGACGGTCATCTTTCCGGCGGCCCTTTGCACCCGATCAAAGAGTCTGGGCGAATTTCTCGAGCTGATAACACTCGATGGTGTCGTCGGCGAGATAATCGTTGAAATCGCCGAGGCGGATGCCGCATTCGAGGCCGGCGCGGACTTCGGCGGCGTCGTCCTGGAAGCGCTTGAGGGTGACGATCTGTCCGTCGTAAATGGGCTGGCGTTTGCGCAGCACGCGGGCGCGGGCGTTGCGGACGATGCGCCCGCTGACCACGCTGCAACCCGCCACCGGGAATTTCGAGAGCTGGAAGACTTGCTTGACCATGGCGGTGCCGAGCGCCGTTTCGCGCAGTTCGGGATCGAGCAGGCCGGCCATCGCCTCCTTCACCTGGTCGATCAATTCGTAAATGATGCTGAAGAGCTTGATCTGGACGCCCTCGCGCTTGGCGGCGTTGGCGGCGGCGTTGTCGGTGCGGGTGTTGAAGCCGATGACGACCGCCTGGGACGCCTTGGCCAGAAGGATGTCGGATTCGGAGATGGCGCCCGCGGAAGAGAGGACGACATCGAGATCGATTTTATCGCTGTCGATTTTTTTCAACGCGGTGACGATGGCTTCGACCGAGCCCTGCACGTCGCCCTTGATGATGAGCTTGAAAACCTTGTGCTTTTCGTCGGCGATGGCTTCAAAGAGATTTTCGAGCGTGACCCTCGGCGGTGCCTCGAGCTTGCCGAGCCGGAGCTTGTCGCGGCGATCTTCGGCGAGTTCGCGCGCTTCCCGCTCGTTTTTCAGGACGTTGTATACCTCGCCGGGCGACGGCGCGCCGTCCAGGCCCAGGACCTTGACGGGAATGGAAGGTCCCGCCTCCTTCACATTCTGGCCAAGATCGTTGATGAGAGCCTTGACGCGTCCGTAATAGGGACCGGCGAGGATCGCATCGCCGATCCGCAGGGTGCCCTGCTGGACGAGCACCGTGGCGGTCGGCCCGCGGCCCTGCTCGAACTGTGCTTCGATGACCGTGCCGCGGCTCTGACCACGGGGATTGGCCCGCAGTTCGAGAATTTCGGCCTGGAGGAGCATCATTTCGAGGAGCTTCTCGATGCCGATGCCTTTGGTGGCCGAGACTTCGCAGATGATGGTTTCGCCGCCGTATTCCTCGGCGACGAGGCCCTGCTCCTGCAACTGGCCCTTGACGCGGACAAGATTGGCGCCCGGCAGGTCGATCTTGTTGATTGCGACCATGAGCTGCACCTTGGCGGCGCGGGCGTGGTTGATCGCCTCGATGGTCGTCGGCATGATGCCGTCGTCGGCGGCGACGACGAGGACGACGATGTCGGTGACGTTCGCCCCGCGCGCACGCATGGCGGTGAAGGCTTCGTGGCCCGGCGTATCGAGAAACGTGATCGTCTGCGCGCCCCGTTTGACCGTGTAGGCGCCGATGTGCTGGGTGATGCCCCCGGCTTCTCCGGCCGCGACGCGGGCCTTGCGAATGGCGTCGAGCAGCGAGGTCTTCCCATGATCGACATGACCCATGAAGGTGATGACCGGCGGGCGCGGCTGAAGGTCGGACGCCGCCACCGGGGCGGGCTTGGGCGGCTCGACGATTTTTACCGGGGCGTGGACCAACCCAGCGCCTTTTTCGCGCTTTTCGATCTCGAAGGTAAACCCGAGCTTGGCGCAAAGCTTGCGGGCGACTTCCTCTTCGATGGCCTGGTTGGCGCTGGTGAAAATGTTCATCTCCATCAGGTGATGGATGATCTGGTAAGGCTTCAATCCCAGCTTGGCCGCGAGGTCCTTGACGAGGATCGGGGGCTTGATGACGACCACCTTGTCGCGAAGCTGCTCGGCGGCCAAAGCGGCTTCGTCGGCGACGGAAGACGGGCTTTCCGGCGGTTTGCCGGGGGATCCGGCGGGAGGAGCCGGGGTGGGGGCGGGGACAAGCGCTGCGGCAGGCTTGGGATGGGCGGCAACACTGGCCGTGCCGGCGGGTTTGTTTTCGGCCATGCCTTGTTCCGAGGCGGTCAGTACCTGGCGCCTGGCCTTCGGCTCGGGGGGAGGCGTTTGCGCGACCTCTTTGGCAACCGGTTTTTCAATCGCCTTCTTGACGGGCGGCTTGGCCTTTCCGGAGGCGGGAGCCGCCGTAGGCGCTGCCGTAGACGCTGCCTTCGCCGGTTCTTTGGCCGGTTTCTTGACTTTGGCTTTGGCTTCGTCCGATGGGGACGCGGCTTTAGCGGCTGCCTTTTTGGCTGGCGCGGGTGCGGCGTTCATATCGTCCTTGGCTTTTTTTTCGGGTTTATCTTTAGGCATGATCCTGCGGATGGCAGTACTGCGTACGGCAGTAAATTAGCTTGGCGGGGGCGTCTGTAAATTTTTTGCCTTCTTGTGAATTTCAGCGACCAGCGCGGGATCGAGATCGGGCACGGCGCTGACGAGGTCCTCGGCATCGACTTCGGCGATGCCCTCGACGCTGAGAAATCCGGCGCGGACGATCTTTTCGGCCACGGCCGATTCGATCTGCAGGGTCTGCGCGAGGGCTTCGGTCGCCTTGGCGAGCTTTTGCTCGAAGCCGAGCGCGGCCACTTCCTCTTCCTTCTTCACGTCGATTTCCCAACCCGTCAGCTTCTGGGTCAGGCGGGCGTTCTGGCCGCGGCGGCCGATGGCGAGCGAAAGATTCTCCTCATCGACCAGGACGGTGACCTTGTGGCCCGCTTCGTCGACCTCGAGGGTCTTGAGCTTGGCCGGTTTGAGCGCCTCGACGACGAGTTCGCGGATGTTGGGCGACCACTTGAAGAGGTCGACCTTCTCGTTGTTCAATTCGCGCACGATGTTCTTGACCCGCGCGCCGCGCATCCCGACGCACGCGCCGACCGGATCGACTTTTTCGTTGGCGGACCAGACCGCGATTTTGGTGCGGTAACCGGCCTCGCGGGCCATGGCCTTGATCTCAATGGTCTTGTCGTTGAGTTCGCTCACCTCGAGCTCGAAGAGTTTCCTCACGAAATTGGGGTGGCTGCGCGACAGGATGATTTCCGGTCCGCGCGGCGTGTTCTCCACCGCCAGCACATAGGCGCGGATGCGTTCGCCCGGCGTGTATTCCTCGGTCGGGACCCGTTCGCGCGCGGGCATGACGGCCTCGAACTTTCCCAAATCGATAATAACGTCGGAACGCTCGAAACGGCGGACGGTGCCGGTGACAATCGCACCCATCCGGTCCTTGAATTCTTCGAAAATCATCGTCCGCTCATGCCCGCGCAGGGTCTGATTGAGCGCCTGCTTAAAAACCTGCGCGGGGATGCGTCCGAGATCGCGCGTATTGACATCGACCTCGATGGTATCGCCAAGGGCCGCGTCGGGCTTGATCTGGCGGGCCTTGGGCAGGCTGATCTCGTCGTGCGGCTGCGTGACTTTTTCCACCACGAGCAGGCGGGCGATGGCCGTGATCTTGGCCGTCTTGGGATCGAGCGTAACCGTCAAGTCGCGCGCCGGGCCGAAGCTCTTGCGCGCCGCCGCCAGCAGCGCCGTCTGCACCGCATCCAGCAGAAGTTCGCGTTTGATTCCGCGCTCCTTCTCCATGTAATCCAACATCGCAATAAATTCTTGGCTCATAACAATTTCCAGTTTTCCGGTCAACAACCCGCGATGGGGAAAAAAAAGGTGGGAAACCCGTTAAGGCTCCCACCGCAGGCGCGGACCGAAAAAGGAAGATTATCTCCTGAGCGGGAAGGGTCAAGAGGAAAAGCTGGAGAGATCGCCTTGCCCTGTTGTTTCGAAAGTCATTTGAGGTTTTGACCTGCGCCTGCTTTCGGGACACCCTCTCAGCGGCGTTATCCATGAAAATTCTGCTGACTTCGCTGCTTTTCGCTCCCTCCGTCGGTGGAATTGAAACGGTCTCGATGCTGCTGGCGCGGGAATTCACGGCGGCGGGACATTCGGTGAAGGTGGCGACGATGACGCCGGGCGACGATGGCGCGTCCCACGGTTTTGAGGTGATGCGAAAACCGTCCTTCGCCCAACTCGCGCGGGCGGCGCACTGGTGCGATGTCTATTTCCAAAGCAACATCAGCCTTCCGCTGGCGGCGCCGCTGCTGGTTGTGCGCCGGCCGTGGGTCATTGTCCATCACACCTGGATTCCGAAGCCGAAAGGCTTTTCGGGGCTGAATCGCCGGATGAAGCTGCTTTTGCTTCGCTTCGCGCATTCGATCTCGATCAGCAGGGCGATTGCGGCGTCGCTCCCGGTGAAATCGGAGTTGATTCCGAATCCTTACGATGCGGCCCTTTTCCACGTTCGCGATTCGGTCGCGCGTTCGGACGATCTCGTCGCCCTCGGCCGTTTGGTTTCCGACAAGGGCTTCGATCTTCTCGTCGAGGCGCTGGCGCTCCTCGCGAAGGAGGGATACAGGCCGAAACTGACCCTGATCGGGGAGGGACCCGAAAAAGAGGCGCTGGTGCGGCGGGCGGGGGAGCTGGGCGTGGCGGAGCAAATCACCTTCGCCGGGGCGATGACCGGCCCCGAACTGGCGCAAGAGCTTAATCGTCACAGTATCGCGGTGATCCCCTCGCGCTGGAGGGAACCTTTCGGGATCGTCGCGCTCGAGGCGATTGCCTGCGGGTGTGTCGTGATTGGATCGCGGGAGGGTGGTTTGGCGGACGCGATCGGCCCCTGCGGCACGACCTTCCCGAACGGCGACGCGCGGGCCCTCGCCAACGCGCTGGCGCAGTTCTTGAAAAGACCCGGCTTGCTGCTTGAATACCACCGGCACGCGGAAGAACATCTGCGCAAGCATCGCCCTTCCACGGTCGCAAACCAATATTTGAAAATGTTCGAGAGTGTTCGCGGGAGTGTTCCTTAAGCGTGGCCCTATGGAACGCGAATCCTTCATGGTCGACCTGGTCCACCCGACGGGCAACCAGTTCGTCCGCCATCTGCTCGAGGCGCTGGAGGAGAGGGGCATGCTGGGCACCTTTCACACGAGCCTCGGCTTTACGGGATCGACGTGGACGCGATTTCTCCCCAATCCGATCCGCGCCGAATGCGCGCGGCGGACCTACCCGCTGCCGCCGGCCAAATTGCGAACGCGCCCGGGCCGCGAGTTCGCGCGGCTCGTCGCGCAGAAGCTGCGATGGTCCGGCTTGAGCCGGCATGAAGAGGGATGGGCCAGCATCGATCAGGTCTGCCGGGACCTTGATCACGCGGTCGCCCGCCGGATCGAACGGGGCGATTCCGGGCAAAAGGCGGACGGCATCTACGGTTATGAGGACTGCTGCCTGGAGACGTTCCGCGCCGCGAAAGCGCGGGGTCTGCCCTGCTTTTATGATTTGCCCATCGCCTACTGGGAAACCGTCCGGAAGCTGCTCGAAGAGGAAAGTCGGCGGCTTCCCGAGTGGGAGCCGACCCTCGTGGGCACGCGCGATTCGGCCGCGAAACTGGAACGGAAAACCGGGGAACTCGCATTGGCCGACATGGTGATTTGCCCCAGTCTTTTCGTCCTCGAATCGCTGCCCGCCGCGGTGCGCGGGGAAAAACATTGCCTTGTAGCGGAGTTTGGATCGCCTCCCGGCAACCCCGACGCCGCGCGGCGTTCCTCGCGGGATTCCGACAAGCTTCGCGTTCTGTTCGCCGGTTCGATGACCCAGCGCAAGGGGCTGGCCGATGTTTTTGCTGCGATGAAGCTGTTGAAAAGGCATGATGTGGAGTTGATCGTCATGGGCAGTCCGATTGCGCCCATGGAATTTTATCGAAACCAATATCGGGATTTTACCTACATGAGCACCCGGCCGCACCGCGAAGTCCTCGACCTGATGCAAAGCTGCGATGCGCTGGTTTTGCCCTCCCTCGCCGAGGGGCGCGCGCTGGTGCAGCAGGAAGCGCTGGCCAGCGGCCTGCCTCTGATCATCACGAAAAACACCGGCGGAGAAGACCTGATCGTTCCGGGCGAGACCGGATTTCTCGTGCCGATTCGCAGCCCGGACAAAATCGCGGAAAAAATCTCATGGCTGGCGGATCATCGGGATTCCCTTCCCGACATGCGCCTTGCGGCCATGAGAAAGGCGGACGAGTATCCGTGGCGGCGGTACACGGACAAAATCCTCTCCGCCCTTTCCGTTTCGGTCCGAGACCCGAAAGGCTGCAGGCATGAATAATCTGCGCACGCTCCTCTGGATTTACCTGTGGCTTCTCATCTTCGAGGGCGCTTTGCGGAAATGGACCATTTCCCAGCTTGACGCGCCGCTGCTGATCGTCCGCGATCCCGTGGTGATGTGGATCTACTTTCAGGCGTGGCGAAATCACTATTCGTTCAACAATATGTTTTTTGGGATGACCGTGGCGCTGGCGGTCGTGACGGCCATCCTTTCCACGTTTTTTGGCCTCGGAAACATCTTTATCACCCTTTATGGGCTGCGCACCGACTACCTTCAGATTCCCCTTATTTTTCTCATCCCGCAAATTCTCAACCGCGACGATGTGATCGCGATGGGTCGTTTCCTGTTGCTGGTGGCGATACCCACCACCGTCCTGGTGTTCCTTCAATTCCACGCGCCGCAGGACAGCTGGCTGAACAAAGGAGCGATGCTGACGCATTACAATACGGTGCGCCCTTCGGGCACCTTCAGTTTTATCACCGGACTGGACGCCTATTTTTCCATGGTCTCGGCCTTTCTCTTTTTCGGATACATTCAGGGGCGCACGTATAAGATCTGGCTGTTGGCGGCGGTGACTTTCGCCCTTCTCGTGGGTTCGGCCTTTTCCGGCAGCCGCACTTGCGTGGTCTCGATCGGTCTCGTGGCGGTTGTCGCGACCCTGTGCGTCGTCATGCGGGGAAAGGGAGGTCGGGGATTCGTGGTCGCCGCCGTGCTGGTCGCCCTCGCCATTCCGCTCCTGGCGTCGATGTCCGTCTTTCAGGAAGGCACCGAACAACTTGTGCTGCGTTTCTCTGACGCGGGGAGGAGTGAAGGCGGCGCGTCTGGTTTTATGAACCGTTTTGTAAACACGATGCTGGGCCCGCTTGCCAACGTGAACGAAGTGCCTACTTTCGGGAATGGCCTGGGTCTCGGAACGAATGCGGCGGCGGGCATGCTTCTGGGCAAACGCGAATTCATCGGTCCCGAAAATGAATGGGGGCGCCTCATTTTTGAGTCCGGCCCGATCTTCGGCCTCGTCCTCTGCGTTTTTCGAATTGCGCTCACCGCCACGGTCGCCCGGCGCGCCTTTGATGCGTTTCGTCACGGCAATATTCTTCCCATGCTCCTTTTTTCAGCCTGCGGATTGCTGGTTCTCAACGGCCAGTGGGGTGTTCCCACCACGCTCGGTTTTGCCATTTTCGGGGCGGGCCTGACGCTCGCGGCCTGCGTGGAGCCTTCGGAGGAGGACGAACACGAGCACGAGGAGCACCACGATCCCGCCGGGGACGAATCGGACCATTCGACGGCGGCCGATGCGATGGGCTGAATCGTGCCGCCATCACCATGAAAACGTCGCCGGCGCCAGAAAAGCCCGTTGTTGTTCTGATCGGAAATTATCCTCTCGATCGCCAGGAAAGCATGCTCCGGTTCAGGGATTTGATGCAGGCGCAACTCGAATCGGCGGGATTTTTGGTGGAGACGATTTTCCCGCGGGGCTATCTCGGTCGCATCGTGCAAAAGGGAATTGCGGCCAAATGGCTTGGCTATGTCGACAAATACATCCTTTTTCCGCCCGTTCTCGCGAGACGGCTTTCCCGGATCAAACAAAAATTTCCGGAGCGACGGATCGTGGTTCACATCTGCGACCATTCCAACGCGGTTTACGCGTCTCTAGTCCGGCGCTGGTTTCCCGTCTTGGTGACCTGTCATGACCTTCTCGCGGTGCGCGGCGCGCGCGGGGAAGACACCCATTGTCCCGCGAGCCAATTTGGGAAGCTTCTCCAGGCGGCGATCCTGCGCGGCATCGGCAGAGCGACTTTCGTCGCGTGCATTTCGCGGGCCACTCACTCGGACCTGATCCGCCTTTCGGCGCCCCCCATGACCGGGCGTTCCCAGGTCGTTCCCCTGGCGCTTCATTATCCCTATCGCCCGCTCCCCCGCGAGGAAGTGTTGCGGAGGCTCGCGCAGGCGGGGATCACGCTGCCCTTCCACGGATTTATTCTGCACGTTGGGTCGGGACATCCGCGGAAAAATCGCGAGGCCCTGCTTTTGTCCGTTGCGCGAATCAGCGATTCGTGGCCCGGGAAGATCGTCTTTGCCGGCGACCCGCTCTCCTTCCGCGAACAAGCTTTGGCGGGCTCCCTGGGCCTGGAAGACCGCGTCCTTGGAATTTCCGGGGCGGACAACGAGACGTTGCTGGCGCTCTATGGCGCGGCCCATTGTCTGGTCTTCATGTCTTATTCGGAAGGATTCGGATGGCCCATCCTGGAGGCCCAGGCATCGGGTTGCCCGGTCATTTGCAGCAATCGGACCTCGGTGCCCGAAGTCGCCGGCGAGGGGGCGCTGATCCATGAGCCGGACGATTACGGGGAAATTGCGCGGGACATCGAGCGTTTGCGGGAACCCACGTTTCGCGACCGCCTGATCGACCTGGGCTTGAAAAACGCGCGAAATTATTCGAGCGAACGCATGTTGGGCGCATACGAGGAAATTTACGCTCGAATCGAGGGCGCGTCTTCCAAATAGGTCCTACCCGACGAGAATCGGGGAATCCTTCAGCAGAGGATACTTGGCAAGAGCTTCAGACCGTTCCCGCAGGACGGAACGGATCGCGTCGATTTCGCCCGAACTCGTTGGACGGTAATACCGCCGGTTATAGCAGTAATGAACCACCGGATAATTCGCCAGGATGCCGAGGACAATTTGGACCACCGTGGCGGAACTCGTGGTGACGGGAATGCACCGATAAAGATAGAGGGCCTCGAACGCGTCGGTGATATTCACGAGCAGGGTTGTGAGAATGGCCGGCAGTTTTTCATCGGGCATTAACTCGACGACGGCGCCGCTAAAACCACTTGCGGGCACGATGGAAGACCCGTGAACGCCGATGAGCACGTGGCTCCGCGCCGTCCTGCGGATGATATTCTGGTTCGCGGCGATGGAAAAACGTTCCTCCCGAAGATCGCTGATGGGAGCGGGGAAGGAAACGTCGCGCCCGAATCCGGTCACCGCGAAATCAAGATCCGGCAAATAGCGGCGCAGGCCCTCCGCGACCGCGACCACGGCGTCCCTTTGCCGCTCAAGATTTTTTTTGTTTAGGCGCCGCTCCAAGGCTCCGGCAAGCGCACTGAGAATGGGAATTTTCCGTTGCGCAAGTTTTGTGATCAAGGGAGGTACTTCCGCGCCGGTGGGATAGAGCCGTTGCGTGCGCCACATAAAAGTCACCCTGGGGGCGGCGCGCAGCTCTTCGTACCATTTTTCACGGGGAAAAGGCGCGATTTGGAGGGCCGCCTTCAATTCGTCCTCCAGCAGATATTGAGGCTGATGAATCTGGGGCACCCAACACTCGGGGAGTTGTCCGACGAGAGTTTTGACTTTGCGATCAAGCTCGTTGTTCCAGACGGCAAGTTCGTCGTACTTGTAGTTCGCATCGATTTGCACCTCCCAGACCTCGGCAATCGAATCGGGGACGAGCCAGCGCAAATTGGAAGGGATGAGGAGAATGAGATCCATGCCGGAGTCGCGCAGCTGATTGCTGCGGAGAATGCCGTCGACCGCTTCCCCGTAGATCGGGTAAAGGCAGTTGACGAGGCAGGGATTGCGCGGCTTGCGCCGCGTTTCCACTTTGAGTTCGCACTTGTAATCACCCCGGTGCAACCAACCCTGTCCGATTCGCTTGGCGTACCACTCGCTCGCGTGGGGGCGTATGACTTGCCCCGTTTGAACATTGATGTAAGTCGGAGCCATAAAACCGAGGCCGTAAGGCAGGTCGGTCCACCAGGTGGTCTTGCATTGCGGACAAGTCCCGGTGGCCATCGTCATGGTCCCCGCGATGGCCCAATCCTCGGCGGGGAACGAAACGTTGTCGTTCGGACAAGTGATGGTGTAGTCGAGTCGCGGTGAAAGAGGGATAAATCCGGCTGGCATTCAAACGGGTTTATCCAAGACCGATGTATTTAGAA
The DNA here is from genome assembly GCA_035948935.1 of Methylacidiphilales bacterium. GTDB lineage: Bacteria > Verrucomicrobiota > Verrucomicrobiia > Methylacidiphilales > UBA1321 > JABDGH01. Next base: position 309,675 of record DASZIP010000013.1, read on the forward strand.
AGCCCTTTTCGAAAACAGTCGCCGGCACGACATCCCTTGTTGACAAAAAGGCCGATGAGAGCGTCCGCGACGGAAATTTACTTTCACACGCTTCCGTTCATCCCTAAATTATCAGCACTATGAGCCTACTCCATTCCGTCCATAAAAGCGTTGTCATCAAGTTTTCCGATGCGGCCAGGGAGCAGTTCAACCCCGATGTCTCGTATGTCTTCCGCCTGACCGGTGTCGATGCCATGGGCTTTCTCCAAGTCCAGGATTTGAAACCGGGCGCTCATGGGGGACATGAAGCCGTTTCCGAACCCTATTGGATCAACAAGGACCTCATTCGTGAAATTCACGATTTCGATTCGGTGAAGGTAAAGAAGTCCCTTCACTACACCGGCCAGCCCGCAAAGCCCGCGAAGAAGGCGTCAGTCAAGCCGGCATAGGTCGCGCATTCGCGGGAGCTATTTTCCGAGACGGGCGTGCCAGGATTGCACGATTTCCCCGATCGTCTGTTCCAGGGATTTCGTGATGTCCCACTCCGGATAATGGGCCTTCATCTTGCGAAGATCGCTGTAATAGCAGATGTGATCGCCGATCCGGTTTTCCTCCTGATAGGAATAGCGCATCGGCTTGCCGCTGATTTTTTCGACCAGCCGGAACGCCTCGAGGATGGAGCAGGAATTGGCCTTGCCGCCGCCGAGGTTATAGACCTCGCCGACGCGCGGAGCATTAAAGAAAGCGAAGATGAACCGGGAAACGTCCTCGGAATGGATATTGTCGCGCACCTGCTTGCCCTTGTAGCCGAAGACGCGGTATTCGCGCTCCTCCAGGTTGCATTTGGCGAGGTAGCTGAGAAATCCGTGCAGTTCGACTCCGCTGTGGTTCGGGCCGGTCAGGCATCCGCCGCGCAGGCAACAGGTCGGCATGTTGAAATAGCGTCCGTACTCCTGCACCATGATATCGGCGGCAACTTTTGAAGCGCCGAACAGGGAGTGCTTCGACTGGTCGATCGGGAAGTCTTCGGAAATCCCGTTCGCGTAAGCCGGCTCCGCATAATCCCAGCGTGTCTCCAGTTCCCGCAGCGGCAGAAGATTGGGACGGTCCCCGTAGACTTTGTTGGTCGACATGTGAATAAACGGCGCTTCCGGGCACGTGCGCCGGGCGGCCTCCAGCAGGTTCAGCGTGCCGACCGCATTGGTGTCGAAATCATCGAACGGGATAGCCGCCGCGCGATCATGCGACGGTTGCGCGGCGGCGTGGACGATGCCGTCGGGCTTGATCTCATCGATCAACGCAAGCACCCCGGCCCGGTCGCGAATATCGAGTTCGTGATGGCAAAACCCCGGAATCTGCTCAGTGAGGCGTTTTTGATTCCACCTCGTATCTCCCGCGGGACCGAAAAAAACGGCGCGCTGATTGTTGTCGATCCCGTGAATTGAAAAGCCCCGGGAACTGAAAAAGAGACTCACTTCGGAACCGATCAAACCGGAGGAACCCGTGACCAAAAGAGCTTTGCTCATGCTGCCTTAGCAAATTGGCCGGCTTTGCTCCAAACGCAAGCCTGTTAAACGGGCGGCCCCAACAGAACCGGCCTAGGGAGCCGTTTCAGGCGAGCCTGAAATGACGGGGAGAGGCTTCTTGTCGCGCTTGGAAAGCATGGTCCGTATGGCCTGAAAAACCGGCTCGACGTCCAAAAGCTTCATGCAGCGTATGTCGTGAGGGCATCCCGTCTTCCAGTGCTCGATCGGCGTCCGATGGTGGCAATAGAGGCAGGGAACGTCGCTGACCAGGCCCACGCCGGGGGAATCGGGAGGAAGGCGATAGCGGAAATCATTCGCCCCGAACAAACCGATGACAGGCGTTCTCACCGCCCCGGCCACATGCACAGGCCCCGAATCGATGGAAACGATGAGATGGCAACTCGCGATCAGGGCGACCAAGTCCTCCGATGACAACCGGTTGACCAGAGATCGAACCCCTTTGAAGTCATTGTATGCATCGGGCACGCCCGGCCCCAGGTTCAGTCCGAATTGCAGGACGACCGCGTCATATTCGGCGTGAATCATGTCGACCAATTTTTGCCATTTGGCGGCATCCCATTCTTTTACCGGCCACGAATGCCCGCCGTTGATTCCGATAATCAGGCGGCCCTTTGCCATGTCCCCGCTTATGCCATACGTCGCCCGGGCGTTTTCAAGCAACTCCACCGGCGGAAAGAGAGAGGGTTGCCGATTGGATAAGGTAAACCCACATGACGTGGCGAGGTCGTCTATGAGATGAGATTGAGGGCCGACTTTGAAAGCGGTGCGCTCATCCGTGGTCAGGGGCTCGTAGATATGATCGACCAATCCAAAAAGAAGACGCGACGCCGACACTATCCACGACGGCCTGCCATAGATATGATCGATGGCATAAATAATGTCCGCCTCGCGCGAGAGCAGGACCACGTTTTTAAAGGCTCTTAGTGTAATATAAACAAGCAACCTGCCGGAATGGCGCTTCCTGATCTCGCCGCACAACGGCAGCGTGCAGACGATGTCTCCCATCGCGGCCGTCCGCCAAAGGACCACCGCTTTGCGCCTGTGCAGCGCGCATTGAAAAATCAGCCAGACCGGAAAAAACAGGCGGTCCAGCCTGCCCCGGAACGTCCTTCGAAAAGAGCGGAGGGCCGAACTGACCGGCTTGGGAAGCGCCGAAAGGAGCCATGTCTTGAATTTACTCATGTTTCAATCGCGCCCGGAAAAAACCGGAGATGCTTTCATAATTCCATCTTTTGAGAGCGCCGTCTTTGCCGGGGCCGGGGTCATTGCGCCGCTAAGGGCCGATGAGTTCAAAAACGGTATGCGGGGTTACGGGCGCCCAAATTTTATCGATTCCCTTTTGCACGGAAAGCTTATTGGGGACAATTTCGATCTGGGTGGCGTCGAGTATGTGATCGACGCTCCTTCCGAGAGTGGCGATGCCGAGCGCCAGCATATAGGTTCCGGGATTGAGAGACGAATCGGGGATGATCATTCGAAGCTGATATCGTCCGGGCGCCAAACGGTCAAGCGGGCGTTCCTGCAGGGTTGTCGTGGAAACCAATTCCATTCCCGTGGTGGAAAAAAAGGAATACCCGATGATTGGTTCCTCGATCGGCCGGTGGACTTCAAACTCCACCGCGAATCCGAGCGGCGCGCCATATTCATAACACCAGGAGCCGGCGTTTTCCCCCTCCTGCAGGCTGCGCAGGCGAAGCATCCGGGCGTTTCCATTGCCTTCAAACCGGCGCGGAAGCGTGGACAGGTCGATCTCTCCGGCGGCGTGTTTGAAGTTGGCCGAGTATTCGGCGATGACGTGCCGCGTTTCGTCCATCATCTCCATTCTGCCCTTCACAAGATAAATGCACCTGGGGCAGATGCGCACCAAGGCTTCCATGTTATGGCTGACAAAAAGCACGGTTCTGCCGCTCTGGCCGACATCGCGCATCTTGCCCAGGCATTTTTTCTGGAAAGCGGCGTCACCCACGGCCAGCACCTCGTCCACAATCAGGATTTCCGATTCAAGATGAGCGGCCACGGCGAAGGCGAGCCTCATGTACATGCCGCTGGAAAAATGCTTCACCGGAGTGTCCAGGAATTTTTCAACCTCGGCAAAGGCGACGATTTCATCGAACCGTTTTTTGATTTCCGCCCGCTGCATGCCCAGGATGGCGCCGTTGAGGTAAATGTTTTCACGTCCGGTCAATTCAGGATGAAATCCCGTGCCGACCTCAAGCAGGCTGGCGATGCGGCCTTCAATTTCAATCCGGCCGGTGGTGGGAACGGTAATGCGGCTTAAAAGTTTCAGCAGGGTCGATTTGCCCGCTCCGTTGCGGCCGATGATGCCGATGGCGTCACCCTCCTTGATCTCAAAGGAGACATCCTTGAGCGCCCAGAAATCCTCCCGTTTGCCGCTGGATTCGGGCTTGCGGCTGAACAAGGAAGCGGCTTTGTGCGTCAGGACATCGCGCAGGGCCACATAACGCGACCGTCCCGCCAGTTGATGCCGCAGGACGTATTTTTTCGAGAGGTTTTCCACCCGAATGGCAACGTTCATGGTCTTAGATGATGTCCGCAAAGGTTTCTTCGGTGGCGCGGAAATAACGAAGCCCTGAAACGGTGATGACGGCCACGACAAGAACGGAAATCAAAACGCTGCTCCAATCCATCGGCACGCCGACCCGCCCGCCGATGGCCCAGCGAAAACCGTTGATGACCCCGACCATGGGATTGAGCGAAAAGAGATGGGAAGCCGTCTCGCCATATTTTTGGCGGACCACCTCGCTGGGAAAACCGACCGGGGTAAAAAAGACCCCGAATTGCACAACGAAGGGAAGGACGTAGCGGAAGTCGCGGTATTTGACATTCAACGCGGCGAGCCAGAGGCTTATCCCCACGCTGGCGAACAAACCGAGGAGGGTGAAGAGAGGCAGCGTGAGCAATTGCCAGCCGGGCAGGACCCTATACCAGGCCATCAGCACGGCCATGATGGCAAGTGAGACGAGAAAATCCATGAAGCTGACGATCACGGAACTCGCGGGGATGATGAGCCGCGGGAAATAGATTTTGCTGAGCATGTTGGCGTTCGTAATGAGGCTGTTGCTGGCTTCGGTCATCGACGAGGCGAAGAACTGCCAGGGAAGCGTGCCGGCCAGCACCATCACCGCAAAAGGCAGGCCATCGGAATGGACGCCCGCCAATTTGCCGAAGACAAATGTCAGGGCGATCATCGTCAGGATCGGACGGATCACGGCCCACAGAACACCGATCACGGTTTGCTTGTAGCGCACGAGGATGTCGCGCCACGAAAGAAAGAAGAAGAGTTCGCGATACCGCCACAAATCGGTCCAGTAGCCACGCTCTGTTTTACCGGCCTCGATGACAATCAAACTCATGGTTACCAAATCGTAGGGTGAATGGTACCGTTCTTTGCGCCCAGATCAAGAATTCGTTGGCGGCGCGGCCGCTCGATCCGGTCCGGCCTGTTTCATCTTGCAGTCGTTTTGTCCGCCGTTAGGATTCTCTTATCTTGACTTGCCCGGTCTTGAATCTTATTGGCCCGATCTCCGGCGGACACTGGCATTTGAAAGCGATAAAGACCAAGTCCTCATGAAAATCGTATGAGCCTGGGCGTGTCGGTCATCATCTGCTGCCACAACAGCGGAAAGCGGCTGCCGGAAACATTGCGGCATCTGGCCGCGCAGCAGGTTTCGGCGGATGTTCCGTGGGAGATTGTCGTCGTCGACAATGCGTCGACGGACGATACGGCGACCATCGCCGTTGGCAACTGGCCCGCGGCATTCGCCGGCCGTTTGCGCGTGGTCTCCGAACCGAATCCGGGCCTTTGTTACGCCCGGATCAGGGGCATCCGTGAAGCGCGGCATGAAGTCATCAGCTTTCTCGATGACGATAACTGGGCCTCTTCGGATTGGGTCGGGCGGGTGAGCGCCCTTTTCTCAGACCGCCCGGAGATCGGCGCAAGCGGGGGAAGGGTTGAAGCCGTTTGCGAGATAACGCCTCCGGACTGGTTCGAATCACTCCAGGGCTATTATGCGGTGGGACGCCAACATGGTCGGAGCGGCGATATCACGAATGCGTCGGGGACCCTTCTTTTTGGAGCCGGATTAAATCTGCGCACTGCGGCCGTGCGGGAATTGCTCGATCATGGATTCGCTTTTCTGATGAGCGGCCGGGAGGGGAACCTCCTGCTGTCCGGGGAAGATACCGAGCTTTGTTTCGCCCTGCGGGCCATGGGCTGGCGTCTGTGGTACGACGACGACCTTATGCTGCGCCATTTCGTATCCAAGGAACGGTTGCATTGGGACTATGCGCGGCGATTGATGCTCGGGATGGGAAAGGCTTCGGTTTTTCTCGATGCGTATCTTTCGGCCCTGGACCTCCCTCCGTTCGACGTCCGTCCCGCCTGGAAAAAGACCTGGCTTTTCCAACTGCTGAAAGCGCTTCGGCAATGGAGCGTGGAGATTTTGTCGCATCCGGGGGATTGTGTCCTTGAGCCGGAAGGCTCGCGCGCGGCGCTAAGATTTGAATCGGCCAGAGGACGATTGGCCATGTTGTGGAACATGCGCCGACGTTACCCAAAGCTCAAGGACGCCATCGCGCGGGCGGATTGGGCGCGGGCCGGCGAGAAAAGGCTTGGATTTCCCGTGAAGACGACGGCCTAATCATTCGACACAACACGCGCCCGCTTTCGGGCGGGCCCTCTTCAGCACACTATCTCGATGCAACGATTCGCCTGGTTCGATTCCCTGCGCTGCGCTGCGGTTTTGCTGGTGATCTTCCATCATTCCCCCGACATTTCTTCCGAGCTTCCGTTCGGAATTTCGACTCTCTTCAGCCAAATCCATCTGATCGGCTGGGTGGGGGTGGACCTCTTTTTTGTCCTGAGCGGATTTTTGGTTTCCGGGCTTCTTTTCGACGAGTACGACGCGACGGGCACGCTCGACATCCGGCGCTTTTTGATCCGGCGCGGATTCAAGATCATCCCGGCCTTTTATGTGCTGACGGCCGTGACGGCGCTCTATCAGTTCTGTTTTCAAGGGGGCGTGTTCAAAAGATTTCTGCTTGATGATCTTTGCTTTCTGCAGAGTTATCTTCCGGGATCATGGCCCCACGCATGGACGCTGGCCGTGGAGGTCCATTTCTATATTACCCTGGCGTTGCTCCTTGCCTATCTGTCCCGGAGGGGGACGGCAACCTGGCTCAAGCCGCTCCCTTGGATTTTAGGCGGAATCCTCGCGGTTGATTTTCTCGTGCGCATGGTCCATTTCGGATCGGCGGTCACCGACATCAACATTCAGAAAACACATTTGCATCTGGATGTTCTGGCGGCGGGCGTGCTTCTCCGTTATCTGTATAATTATCATCCCGAGGCGCTGGTGATTTTGGAACGGCGCAAGCTGTACTGGATATGCGGAAGCCTGATTCTCCTGTATCCCTCGGAACTGCTGCATGTGCCGCATCCGTTTTATATGACGGCGCTTCTGCCGACTTTTAATTGGATCGCCTTTTTCGTGATTTTGTTCCAGGCGACGTTGATTCCGTTTCCCGGTTCCGTGGCGATGAAATGGCTGGTCGGACCGTTCGACTATCTCGGCAAGCATTCCTACAGCATTTATCTCTGGCACATTCCGATCAAGATATGGATCATCGACCGGTTTATTCCGGAGCCGGGATGGCTCAATGTGCTTTGTTTTTTCGCGGGAAGCCTGATCGTTGGGACCTTTTTTTCAGAGGTGCTGGAAATGCCGGTGCTTCATCTGCGCAACCGTCTTTTTCCATCAAAGTCGCAACGGAGGCGCCCGGCGGCGGATAGGGAGGCCGGGCCGGGCTTGAAGACTTGATGAGAATATGAAGATGAACCGATCCGCACGGGGACTCCACTATCCGCGGCGGAACGGGGATTATGCATGGTATTGCGCGCCGCGCATGAGTTCGTGGAGCTTTGTTCTGTTAAGCTCCGCGTTAAATTCATTTTGGGCGCAGCGTACAATTTCCGATCTATATTGGTCGAAGCGTGAAAAATCGGCGAGGCCTTCACAAAGCCTGTCTTCAAGATCGGCCGCATTCTCGTCGGTCAATAGCAGGCCAAGCCGGTAGTTTTTTGCGAGTTCAATCAACGCGCTGTTCCGATGCCCGACACAAATCAGGGGAAGTCCGGCGGCGAGGGAAGCCGTGAATTTGCAGGGAAAACTGAAACGATTATAAACGGGATCGTCGTCTTCGAGCTTCATCATCGCGAGTCCCCATGTGAGTTGCTGGTAACACTCGTATATCTCCGCCTCGCTTTTGGGTCCCTTTTCAAGGATGAGGCTGGGATCAAACCAGTCCTTTTCCCGATAACCATGCCAGCTATAGAGATGGATTTCTATTTTGCGGTTGAGCCGTTGCCGGACCGTTTGGAGGGCGCGGACGAAACGGGCAAAAGTCGGCTCCGCAATGATCGTTCCGGCATAGCCGATGCGTATGACATCATCTTTCGGCATGACAACCGGGTTCGAGAGCCTGGCGAGCATTTCGGGCTCGACCGCGCAACGGAAAATATTCGCGCAATCGATGCCGGTGCGGGAACGCATGTCTTGCGCCATGGCTGGAGAAATAACGGCGCGGCTGGAAGCGTTGCGGTACATTTCCTCGGTGTACCTCATGAATCGGGCCGTTCGCGCGCGGCCGAAGGTTTCGATCCAGTCGGCCGTTTCGGGCATGTCGTGCAGGGCCAGATGCCAGTGGGTTTTAACCGCGGGCATGATGCGGTGAACGACCGGGATTGCCCAACAGTGAGCCAGGAACAGAATAAAATCGGGTTGTACGGAGCGAATAAAAGAAAGGAGATCACGCGCCGCATAGGGAACGATTATCTTTTCAAGAATCCAACCTTTCACCTTTCTCAGGCGAAAATTTGGCGATAACTTTCGGGATACGTTGCAGCTATGGTGCCTGCCTCCAAATTCGTAGGCAGGAGAGCGTCCGCTGAAAAAAGACCACCAGTAAATGCGGCTCCAGTCCGAGCCTCGCAAAAGCGACTTGAGAATAACCCAGCCCCCTCCCGGAGCGCCGGGCGGGAATTCAGCCACAACCAGGACGCGCGGATTGGGATTGGGAAGAACAGGCATTTCACCCCGTTGCTGATCGTCATCTCGAGTGCTCAAGCGAAAAATTGTAGCCTTTCTTTGAGGGGCGGCAACCCTTATTGAAACGACGCGTTTTGCCAAATCGCGACTTTCAGGTTTGCCTTTTCATATATTTGAGAGCACCTCGTTATATATTTCGAGATGCTTCTGCGCAATGATCTGCGGATGATACCGATCCTTCATGGTTTGCGCGGCTGTGACGGGACGAGGTGCGCCCTTCTCCATCCATTGCGCCAGGCTTTCTTCAAGCCCCCTCCAATCGTCCGGCGCAAAGAGTTCGGCGCCTTCGACGGAACTCATGATATCTATCACACCGCCGACCCTTGCGGCGAACAGTTTGAGATTACGGGCCAGCCCTTCGGCCACCGCGAGACCGAAAGATTCTTCCGAGGAGAAATGGACGCAACCGTCGCACTCGTCGAAGGTTCCGATCAGGGCGCTCTCCTGTTCCTTGAATCCCGAAAAGGTGGCGTAAGCGGCCGTTTCCGGCCTATTAATTGATTGTAGAAAATCACGGCAATACGCATCCGTCTGCCTGGCCTCACCCAGAAAGTTCATGTGAAAGGAATAGCCTCTCTTATGAAGATTTTCGCATACCTTGAGGATCTCAAGCTGGCGTTTTAGGGGAGTGATCGTGCCGATGTTGAGCAAGCGTATCGTACGGCCAGCTTGACGGAGCGGTATTGGGGAGAAGAAAGAACTGCGCAAGGCGTTGGGAACTTCCCACGTTCGAGGATTCCGGGGGCTGACGAGAGATTGGGTATATTTGGAGTTGCAGAAAACCCCGCGGGCACGGGGCAAAGTCCAGTTCTCGAGCATCCCCGCCAGCCAATGAAAGCTGCCGGGCCGGGCCTTGAACTGGCGGGCGATGGCCGCCATGTTGCCATGAATGGTCAGCACGGATGGAAAGCCGGAAAGAACGGCGGCGATCGCGCAATCGCGCTCGGTCCCCTGCCCGTGAACGATATCGGGACGTATCTCCCGGAGCTTGCGGCGCGTATGGCGAATGCATCCCTGATACAGCGTTCGCATCCATCCTATCTTTGGGACATTAAGACTGTGAAAATAAATATTGTCCGCGAGCTTGGCAGGAGATTTCATCAACCGCTGGGTGCATGAAACGATGTGAACTTCCAGCGAGGGAAACTTCGCGAATCCTTCCAAAAGCGCTGTTGGAGCGGAGCCGAAACGTGGCACATTCTCCTCATATTTCCGAAAGGCGTCGCGATTATCGATTATGAGCAGAGCCAGTCTCATCCCGTTATAAAAATACATGCACGGCGGCATTGCGACAAGGCTTTAGCGACCACAGGGCAATCGGACACTCTAATGTCTCGATTGATAACCGTAATGAGTTCCGATCAACCGACTGAATTCACCCTGTCGCTTATGATCGGGAAGAGGGGTTGGGACATCGGAGCTATTTTCAATGTCGTACAACTGAGACAAGACGATGGCGTAGACACACAGATATCCCAAGGTGCCCCCGAAGTCTCCGAAAACAGTGACAAAATTGAACATCAGGTTCACGCTGATGCACAGTGTCCAGACATAAAGCGGGAAAAGAGGGGATCGAGAATCTCTTCTAGACAGGAACCAAGCATAGAGGGGAAACAGAAAGGATCGGGGCATTTTTTGCGGCCCGAAGACAAAGTGCGCCGCCACGCCTATTTCGTTCCAACCCAATACGATAAAAGCCAGGCTTCCGACGATCCCCACGGCATCATAGAGGCTTATCCAGCCAGTATGAAACATTTTACCCTCAATAAAAGTCTTTGCCTCTATATATAGTTTATCCTGGCCGGGATATCCATGATCAAGCGCATCGCTATAACTGTTGAATTCCTTTGTATTGATATCAAAACCGTTTCCAATCCATGGACTTTTATCCAGATATTCTTGAATATAAACATCCTGGATGCGCGCTCTAAAGTCATTGGATGATTTGGCGCTTTGAACCGCGTCATCGGACCAGTTGCCCGGCAAAAATGACATGGTTCTCTGAAAGGTCACAGGAAGCTTGTTCAGGGGAATGTCGATTACGTGGTTCGACGATCCAAGGACCACGAGAAGCCCGGCCATAAAAAAGATGATCGGCAAAACAAGAGAGCGCCACGAATAATAGCACCAGGTCGCAACGATGACGATCGAGGCGTATGAGACCAGCATGCTTCGAAAGCCGCTTGCAATTGTGAATGTCACACAAATGAGCGAAAGAACCGCCACCCACCATCGATTGGGACGGAGCCATGTGCCTATTGGATAATGGCAAAGCAGATATAACTGAAGAAACGTACCGGTTACGCCAAGAAACCCCAACCGGCCTATTCCCTCGTTACTCTCTCCGACAAAGGTGCCTGCTTGCTGATAAGCCTGCACATTAACACTGTCGGTAAAATAATAGAGATAGGGAGTAAGCCTGGGATCAATGGTCGTAAGGAGGTTGGGTATGCTTGAAAGGAAGGTCAAGATGACGTAATAGAGCGGCACTCTGCTAAGAAAGTCAACGGAAGGGGCCGACAGGTTAATGCCGCAAAAGTAGGCGACGATAACCAAATAGATAAAGACAGCCCGTTTTCCACCCTCGGTATCACCGCCCAAGACGTGCAGGTTTAAGGTATGATTGTGATAAAGGACGATCGAGCTAATAATCAGAATAGGCCACAGAAACCCCCTTATTCCCGGTTTGATCCGCTTCTGACGAATCAAGATGTGGTTTATAATATAATAAAGAGTCAGCAACATGCAGAAAATATGACTGGCCCCGAAGGGTATCGGCAGGAAATTCAAACTGCCCGCGATGGCGCACCCAAGCATCGGCCATACGCTCAGACTCTCTTTCAAGACAAGGAAGGCCAGCACAAGCACAGCAAACAACCCGAGAACAAACGGAGGGGAGAGAAACGGAGAGAGATAGTCGGCCGTGAAGGTCGAGAAAATCAGGAATGGCACCAGGATAAAACTAGCCCCGACAATGAGGACATTAATAATTGTGCGTTCAGTCACCATTGCTTAAAATATCACGATTAGTGATCGTGATTTTTACTCTACCTTTTTCCAAAATTGCGGCAAGTAGTAACTCCATCGGTTTTTCCCAGCCATTCGAAACGCGCCGAAACACTCCGGGGCGACTCGCCTTCGAGTCAGCATGGAAAACGCCGACGGAGCCGTACAACCGACCATCGAAGACAATGGCAAGGGACTTTCAGGCTCCGACCGCGCCCGTCGCGCCGCAAATTGCCGATTGGCAAAGCCCGGGCCGGGATATAGCCATGCGCAATAAAGTTTGTCATGACTATCTTTTGCGTTCCCGGCGCAAGCCGGCTCTTCCCGGATGTCGCCCCGAGCCCGCGAACCGTCTCGCAGGCTTCCCGCCATCCCGTGTCCCGCCTGCCGCGCGTGCCCCCATCAAAAAATAACGAAGCTACGTTGGCAAACGCGCCGAAGCCGTGCTTGCATTTAAGCATGTCGTCGCAAAAAAACCGCAGGCCTGTTATCGAGGGCTCCGGACGGAGGATGAGATTTTTGCTTGTGACGGGGCTTTTTCTTGCCGGTTTTGATGGCCTATCCAACGCTCAAGTCGATCCGCCGGCGGCTCCCGCCACTCGAGCGACCGCTGCAAATTCAACACCGGCCGCACCGAACCTGCTGGGACAAAAATATTTTCTGGGCGACTTCGGAGGAGAGCGATCCAAACTTGAAGATGAGGGCTTTACCTTCACACCGATCTATACGGCGGAAACGTTCGGCAACCCCGTCGGCGGTGTCAAACAGGGAGCCATCTATGAAGGCCTGCTCGACCTCGAACTCACGCTCGATTTCCAAAAAATGGCGGACTGGGATGGGACTTTTCACGTCAGTTCCGACTACCCGATGGGCAACGGCATCACGGGCAGCGATACCCACGACCTTCTGGTCGTGAGCAGTATCGACGAGTACGACACCCTCCATCTCTTCGAGCTTTGGTACGAACAGAAATTTTGGAATGACAAGGCCGCCCTGCGCGTGGGGCAAATGGGAGCCGATCAAGAATTTTTTATCAGCAATGGCGCGGCTAATTTTCTTGCCGGGACGTATGGCTGGCCCGGCATTCTCGCCTCAGACGCGCCGACACCCAATTACGCCTACGCCGCCCCGGGCATCCGCCTGCAGCTTGACCCGGATGAGCATTGGAGATTCCTCGGTGCCGTTTATGCCGGAAATCCCGCACCGGATCGATTGCGCGATCCCAATCCGAACCGCTCCCCGAGTGACGACTTCAACAACTCCGGCACCGGCTTTTATATCAACGGCAGTCAGGGTCTCTTTTGCATCAACGAACTTTGGTACAACCTGAACAGGGAAAACAACGCCACCGGTTTGCCCGGGACGTACAAGATCGGCGGCTGGCTCCATACGGATACATTTTCCAACCTGAGATATGACAACCACGGTATTCCCCTTGCATCGCCGGCCGGCGACGGCCATCCACAAGCCGTGGACGGCAACAACGGGTTTTACGGCGTGGTCGATCAGGCCGTCTGGCAGGACAAATCCGATCCCCAACAAACCAAGGAAATCGATCTGTTCTTTCGCGGCGGAAACGCCTTGGGTGACCGAAGCATCTTCGATTACTACCTCGACGGCGGCGTAACTTTCAACGGCCTGATTCCGGGTCGTCCTTCCGATCTGTTCGGCGTGGCCACCGCTTATGGGCACATCGGTTCCGGGTTGCAAGGTTACACGCAGGATGAAAACAGCTTCGATGGAACGAACGTCCCCATCCCCGATTTCGAGCAAAATATCGAACTTACTTACTTCGCCCGGTTGTCCCAATGGTGGACGGTCCAGCCCGACATGCAGATCATCATCCATCCCGGCGGGTCGGCGGCGATTCCCAATGCGGTTGTTTTCGGCTGCCGGACCATGATCACTTTTTAGACCCGAAATCGCACCGCAACGCCGTGGAAATCCCGAGGACCCACCTCGATCACGCCAAACACCGCCTCTCACAGAGGCCTCCCTTCGGAACGAATGACCCCGTTCCAAAACCTCACACTTGCAAAGTCGATTGAAATGGTCGAGTATAGCCTCATGCGACTCTCCAAAAAGGGCGAATACGCCGTCCGAGCCCTCGTCGAAATCGGCTTCGAATCCAAACTCCGACCCAACGCCCTCATCCAAATAGCCACCGTCGCCCAGCGCACCAACATCCCCGAAAAATTCCTCGAACAAATCCTCCTCGCCCTCCGCAACGGCGGCGTCCTCAAAAGCAAACGCGGCGTCGAAGGCGGCTACTCCCTCGCCAAAGCCCCCGACGACATCACCCTCGGCGAAGTCATCCGCCTCCTCGACGGCCCCCTCGCCCCCATCCCCTGCGTCAGCAAATCGGCCTACGAACCCTGCTCCTGCCCCGAAGAGGAATCGTGCGGACTCCGCATCGCCATGCAACAAGTCCGGGACGCCATCGCCACCATCCTCGACAACTACAAACTCAGCCGCCTCATCCAGGAAGTCCAAAAGCATCGCTCCTCCAAAAAAACCGAATGGCAGTTTGAAATTTAGCCACGCCGAATTTCGACCACAAAAGAACGCAAAAGATTGATAAGTGGGTGGCCCGGGCTACTTGTTGCCCGGGCGCGCGAGAAAACATTTCGAGCGCGCAGGAAGCAACCCGGTAGCGGTTTTCCCCTCGTTCCCAAGTTGCACTTGGGAACGCACTTGTCCCCGCAACTCCGTTGCCTGCCTTCCTCATCTCCTTCATGTTCCTCCTGTCTAAAATTCCCCCTGCCTTTTCCCCAACCTCTTCCCCCCTCTTCGGCCCGCCAGGCGTGCCTGCTGTGCGAAACCTGCCTTCCCAATTTGGTTCATTTGGAAAATTGGGGTAATTTGGTCCTGCTTCCCCTCGCGTTCCTTTGCGGCTAAACTGCCTTCTTGAATTTGCCTTCCCTTCCCATCGTTTCCCTCCGCGGCGACCTCTCCCGCGTCCTCCGCGCCCACGACCGCGTCATCGTCCAAGCCCCGACCGGCTCCGGCAAATCGACCCAAATCCCCCAATATCTCCTCGACGACCGCCTCGCCCCCAGCCTCGCCGAATGGGGCCGCATCGTCGTCCTCCAACCCCGCCGCCTCGCCGCCCGTCTGCTGGCCAGGCGTGTCGCCGAAGAGCGCAAAATAAAACTCGGCGGCGAAGTCGGCTACCAATACCGCCTCGAAAACGTCTCCTCGCGCGACACCCGCATCCTCTACGTCACCGAGGGAATCCTCCTGCGCCAGATGCAGGAAAACCCCGCGCTTCCCGGCGTTGCCGTCCTCGTCTTCGACGAATTTCACGAACGCCATCTCGAGGGCGACCTCGCCCTCGCCCGCGCCCGCCAAATCCAGCAGACCGCCCGGCCCGACCTCAAAATCATCGTCATGTCGGCCACGCTCGAAACCGCCCTCCTCGCCGATTACCTCAAGCCCGTCGAGGTCCTCGAATCGCCCGGAGCGATGTTCCCCGTCACCCTCGAATATCTTCCCAAGCCGAGCGACGCCCCCGCCTGGGAACTCGCCGCCGACGCCTGCGAACGCCTCCTCCACTCGGGATCCGCTCCCGAAGGCGACATCCTCGTCTTCATGCCCGGCGCCTACGAAATCCAACGCACCCTCAACGCCCTCCGCGACAGCCTCGGCGCGCGCGACTTCGCCTTCCACGCCCTCCACGGCGAACTCCCGCCCGCCGAGCAGGACGCCGCCGTCTCCCCAAGCCCCAAAAGAAAAATCATCGTCTCGACCAACGTCGCCGAAACCTCCCTCACCATCGACGGCGTCCGCGTCGTCATCGACAGCGGCCTCGCCCGCGTCGCCCGCTTCGATCCCCATCGCGGAATCAACACCCTCCTCATCGAAAAAATCAGCCGCGCCTCGGCCCAGCAACGCCTCGGCCGCGCGGGCCGCACCGCGCCGGGCCACGGCGTCCGGCTCTGGACCGAGCGCGAGCACGACCAGCGCCCCGCGCAAACCCCGCCCGAAATCCGCCGCCTCGAACTCAGCGGCGCCCTCCTCACCCTCAAAGCCTGCGGCATCGAAAACCTCGAAACCTTCCCCTGGGTCGAGCCTCCCGAACCCAAGTCCTTCTCCCGCGCCACCCAGCTCCTCCATGACCTCGGCGCCCTCGATGCGCTCGATGGACTAACTTTTACCGGCCGCCGGATGGCCTCCTTCCCGGCCCATCCCCGCCATGCCCGCATGTTGCTCGCCGCGCACGAACTCGGCTGCGTCCGCGCCGCCGCGCTCATCGCCGCCCTCTCGCAAAGCCGCAACATCCTCCTCAAAAGCGAGGGCAGGCGGATGGACGAAACCCGCGAGGACATACTCGGCGGCGAGGGCGAGTCGGACATCTTCACCCTCATGCGCGCGTGGCGGTTCGCCCAGGGCCGGCAATTCGATCCGCAACGCTGCCGGCCTCTCGGCATTCACGCCGGCAGCGCCCGCGAAGTCGCCGCCACGCTCGACCAGTTGCTCCGCCTCTCCGAGCGGGCCGGGCTCGATGTTGCCGAAAAACCGGCCGGCTCCGAGGCGATCCAGCGCTGCATCCTCGCCGGTTTCTCCGATCAACTCGCGCGCCGGGTCGACCAAGGGACGCTCCGGTGCCGTCTTGTCCACAACCGCGCGGGCGAATTGGTCCGCGACAGCGCCGTTCGCAAAAGCGCCCTCTTCGTCGCCGGGGAGATTCGCGAGGTCGAGTCGCGCGACGAACTGCGCGTCCTCCTCAGCCAGGCGACGGCGGTCGAGGAACCGTGGCTGCGCGACGCTTTCCCCGACGATTTCTCCGAGGGCACGCAAACGCTTTTCGATCCGAACCTGCGCCGGGTCGTCACGCGCCGCACGCGTCTCTTTCGCGATCTCGTCCTCGATTTCACCGAGCACGATTGCACCGATCCCGCAATCGCGGGACGGCTTCTTGCGGGGGAAGTTCTTTCCGGCCGCTGCCCGCTCAAGCATTGGGACGATGCGGTCGAGCAATGGTTCATCCGGCTCGCCTGCCTGCGCGGCTGGATGCCGGAACTCGATTTACCCGCCGCAGACGAGGAGGCGAAACGATTCATCGTGAGCCAAATTTGCCGCGACGCCTTCACCTACAAGGCGATCAAGGACGCGGAAGTTTTTCCCGTGCTCCGGGAATGGATCACCCCGCAGGGCTGGCGGTGGCTCGACCAATTCGCGCCCGATCGGCTCGAGCTTCCCGGCGGACGCAAGGCGAAGGTCGTCTACACCGAGGGCGCCGCGCCGATGACCGCCGCGCGCATCCAGGATTTATACGGCGTCACCAGCCTCACCGTCGCCAAGGGCAGGCAGCCGGTCACGATCCAGGTTCTCGCGCCGAACCAGCGGCCCGTCCAGATCACGACCGATCTCGCCAATTTCTGGAAGGAAAGCTATCCCAAGATCAAACAGGAGCTTTCCCGGAAATATCCGAAGCATGAGTGGAGATGATTTATTTTTCGCGGGCACTGTAACCTCATTCTCTTTCGAGGTGTCATGGGCTAGGACATCACTTAACGGCCTCACGATTACAACTACGTAAGCTCGTTGCCTTTTGAGGTATCATGTCCTAGGATATCGGCATGAGAAACATCATCTTGGGCACCATCGCCGGCCTCGCCATCGGCACGATAGGCGCATTGGCCTACAGCCATTATTTCGGTGACGGAAGCCTCCTGGACGATCTCCAGTCGCAACTCGATGCGGCGAACGCCAAACTTGCAAAGGCCACCAAGGACAAGCGGTACATGGCGGAGGAAACTTCGGGTGTTTCCGATCAGATCAACCAGCTCCAGGCTACAAACGACGATCTTAAGCGCCAGTTGGACACTGCGAAAAAGTCGCCCGACACCTCGGCCATCACTCCGATGACTTTGGCCAACATCCTGCGGAACGCGTTTCGGGGAGGCGCGCAAGGTCAACAGCGACTCCTCCTTCTCCAGACCCGGCTTAAACTGACGCCCGACCAGCAGGCCAAGATCAAGGCGGCGATGGACGCCGACGCCCAGGCGCGCCGTTCCCTGATGCAGCAGATGTTCCGCAACAACGGCGCGGTCGATCCCGCCGCCGCCGCCGCCGCCAACACGCTCGACCAAACACTTGCGGACGTTCTCACTCCCGAGCAAAAGACGGCCTATCAACAGTTGCAAACCGACGAGCAATCCAGCCGTGCCGACATGGCGGCCACGGCCCAGGTCGATCAGATGATGCCTTTGCTTCAGCTCAGCGATTCGCAAAAGGAACAGGTCTATAACGCCCTTTACCAGGCCCAGGCTACGGCCCCCGATCCGACCACCCTGATAACCAATCCCAATGCCGCCTCCGTCATTGCTTCCCAAGCCCAGACCACACAGGCCGCCCTCGCCAAAGTATTGACCCCCGACCAAATGGCCCTTTACCAGCAGCAGGCGCAAATGGCTCCGGCATTTGGAGGATTTCGCGGTGGCGGTGGCGGCGGTGGTAATGGCGGCGGTGGTAATGGTGGTGGTGGCAATGGAGGTGGGGCCGCTAACCCGAGCTCCAATGGAGGAGCGAGTACGTCCACCGGAGGGACCACGACTTCGGGATACGTTATGCCACCCGGAGGGACCACGACGAGCGTAGTCACGACCGTGACATCAGGGGTAGTTAATCCCGATGGATCAGTGACACCCATTTCGACATCAGTGACACCCGTTTCGACTAATACCGCACCAGTCAACGCCGCGCCCGGCCAGTGAGTTTTACGCGCCCGCCTCTTTCAGTTCGGACATGGTGAAAAGCGGCGTCAAGATGAGGTCGGATTTGGCGAGATTCGCCGGACCGCCCGATTCCCGGTCGATGACGCACACCACCGCGCTCAGTTCCGCGCCTTCCGCACGCAGGGCTTTCGCCGCATCGAGAATCGCGCCGCCGGAAGTGACCACGTCCTCGACGATGAGCAGTTTGCGTCCGCGGACCGGACCGCCCTCGGCGATTTTGCACGTGCCGTAATCCTTCGCCTTTTTCCGCACGAAAAGAACGGGCAGGCCGGTCAATTGCGAGAGCATCGTGGCGATGGGGATGCCTCCCATTTCAAGGCCGGCCAGCGCGTCGGTATGCGGCGGCAGAATCGAAAGCATGGCCCTGGCGATGTCGGCCAGCAGCTTCGGGTCGGCCTCGAAAAGGTACTTGTCAAAGTACTCCGTGCTCTTCGCGCCGGAGCGCAGAGTGAAGTCGCCCGTGATGTGGGCCGTGTCATAAATCCGTTTCGCGAGCGAAGCTTCGTCCGGCATGCTGAGAGGCTGTCCGAAAAATGGGCATGGGTCACGCCGAAAGCAATTTTGCTTTGGCGCCGGGAGCCGAACGGCGAGCCCAGCCACAGCGCTACGTGAGGAGTGAGCAACGAAGAGTTCGGCCCACATTCGGCGTCACCGGGGTCGGTTTTTCGGGAATGCCTACCGGTGGTGGAGACTCCCGCCGTGGCGGGACGGTCTTACCAACGGCTACCATGCTGTCATCGGGATGATTCCGTCTTGTTCCCAATAGGCGTCTATCTAAACAGAAACTACTTTAGAGCCTCGGGTCTCCGGATTGTTTTCGACCCGATTCCGACCAGATCAACAACTGGTAGCGAGTCAAAGTCGATTGCCTTGCGACGTAGCGCCAGAAGCCGCGAAATTTCAGGCGCGGGGCCTCCTTGAGCAAACCGACCGCCCACACGCGGAGAATCGACTTGCACGTCCTGTAGAGGGAAGGTCCGCGCAGCGGATAACGCTCGAAGAAAATCGCATGGGAAGTCAGAAGCATTTTTAAATATTTGCTGTCCGGCGCCAAGGGCCTCCAGGGATGAACCACGCTCGCGCCGGGCACGAAAAGGAACCGGATGTTTTTTTCCCGGAGTTGCTCGCGGAAATCGACGTCCTCCATGCAGGCGTAGGGATACAATTCGCAAAAGCCGCCCATCTCGAGAAATAATTTTCGTTGGATCAGGAAGTTGCACGACCAGAGATATCCCCCCCGGTCGTTGATCGGCGCCTCTTCGTCGAGCCGGATTCTGGGACGCTCCGCCAGCGTGCATCCCTCGAACACGAGGCAGTCGGGATTCTTCCCGATGGCCTCGATATAAGCCGATAAAAAGGAAGGCTGGGGCAGGCAATCGTCATCCAAAAAAACAAGCCACTCGCCCCGGGCCGATTTCGCCCCGCTGTTGCGGTTGGCCGCGGGCCCTTTTTGCGGCCCGCGATGATGAAGGGCCCGGGGATAATTCCGGACCAGGAAATCACGCGTCTCGTCGCCGGGAGCGTCATCGGTCACGATGACTTCAAAGAGGTCCGGGGAAACATTTTGAATTTCCGGGCTTAAATGCTTTAAGCAGGCACCCAACGTCTCGTGCCGTTTAAAGGTCGGAATAATGACGGACAAAAGCATCGTTCAAATCCTGAACCGCGACTTGCGGTTGGAAAAGCGTGTCCGGAAAGTCGGCGCAGGTCACGCCCAAAGGACTCGGCCCGGAGGCGCGATTGCTTTCAGCGTGACCCACGCTTACTTTTAAGAGAAGCTCTGACTCATCCGGAAGGCCGGCCCGGCGAACGATGCGGGCGGGACAACCATGGAAGGCAAACGCCAAATTCTCGAAAGTGTGCCGCTGTTGGCGGCTTGCGGCCCGGAGGCGCTCGCCGAGCTGGCGGAGCGGGCCGAGTTCGTCACCCTCAAGAAGGACGACCTGGCGGTGCGCGAAGGCGAAAAAGGGGAAGGGCTCTACGTCGTCGTTTCGGGCCGCCTGGAGGCCTACTCGCAGATCGACGGCGGGCCCGAGCGCATCTACGTCAGGTATTCGGGCGGCGATTGGTTCGGCGAGATGCCGTTGCTCAGCGGCGAGACCCACTGGGCCAGCGTCCGCGCGCTGAACGATTCGGTCCTGCTCAAAATCCCGCGCGCCGCGTTCGAGGCGATGCTCCGGCGCGATCCCCGGATGGCGCTCGGCTTCACCCAGCGGATGGGCGAACGGATGACCCAGTTGCGCGAGGAAAAAAAGCGCGCGAAGTGGAGCACGATCATCGCCCTTTGCAGCGCGGTGCCGGGCGCGGGCAAGACCCTGCTGGCCACCAATCTCGTCGCCAGCCTCGCGTGGGAAACCGGCGAGCCTGTGCTGATGCTCGATTTCAGCGGACGGCAGGGAGGCAAGCCGCTCGCGCAGTGCAAGCCGATGGTCGTCATGGACGGCGCCGAACTCGAGCGGATGGTCGCGCATCACCCGCTTGGCTACGACCGGCTCAACCTCACGCTCACCGGCGACGAAAAGGAGATGCACCTCATCGCGCCGTTGTTCGGGGACCTCAGCAAGCGTTACAAATACGTGCTGGTCGATCTGCCGAACGAGACTTCTCCCTCGGTGCTCGAATGCATGATCCAGTCCGACCATATTTATGTCGTCGCCAAAAACGAGGAGGAGCACCTCTCGAAAACGGAGGTCCTGCTTCGCGACCTCAAGGAGCACCGGCAGGCGGTTTCACCCAAGGCGCGCGTCATCCTCACCGCCGTCGGGTCGACGTGCGTCCCCTACGTCGAGCAAGCCCAGCGCCGGGTCGGCCAGGAAATCGGTTATCTCCTGCGCTGGATTCCGCAGAGCGAAGTCGTCGAGTCGGTCGACGGCATGCCCTACGTCCTGCGCAAACCGATGGAACCCTACAGCGTCGTCGTCCGGCGCATTGCCCGCGAAATGGGGAACCTCCTCGTCGGGCTTGTCCTCGGCGCGGGCGGCGCGCGCGGCCTGGCCCACATCGGGGTCATCCGCGTCCTCGAACGCGAAGGCATCACGGTCGACGTCGTGGCGGGGAGTTCGATGGGCGCGCTCGTCGCCGCCGCATGGGCCTCGGGCCGGACCGCGGACGAACTGGAGCAGATCGCGATGCAGGTCAAGGGCAAGCGGATGTTCCTCAAGCTGCTCAACCCGATGTTCCCCGGCGCGGGGATCGTCCGCGGCCTCAGCGTCTACCATTTCCTCGATTCGATCATGAACGGCCTCACGTTCGAGGACACGATGATCCCGGTGAAGATCGTCGCGTGCGATCTCCACACCATGGAGGAAGTCGTTTTCGAGCGGGGCAAGCTTATCGACGCGATCCGCGCCAGCATTTCCATTCCGGGCATCTTTCGTCCCATGAAGCACAAGGGCCGCACCCTGATCGACGGCGGGCTGGCCAGCCCCGTGCCTGTGGACATCATGGTTCGCGCGGGCGTCTCCAAGATCATCGCCGTCAATACGTTTCCCAATCCCGAAATGATGAAACAGCTCCGGCGCACCGAGGAGGAGGGCCGCGTGGAGCCGGCGGAACTCAATCTGCCCATCCGCGAAACCGGACCGCTCATTGACACGCCGGCGAACATCATCAAGCTCTACATGCGGTTCCTCAACTCGACCCAGGCGCGCGTCGCCCAGGAGGCCTGCAGGAAGGTCGATGTCGTCATCGCCCCGACCGTCCCCGATGGCTTCTGGTACGACTTCTATAATCCCGAACGCTACATCCGCCGCGGCGAGCAGGTCGCCGAAGCCGCCCTGCCGCAACTCCGCGAGCTCGTCGGCACGCGGAAAAAGAGTCAGTAGCCTCCGGCGGAGCCGGGGGATTTACTATTTTAATTAGTATCGCAAAGAGACGCGGGCAAGGTCATTGGTCGAGCCGTCTCAGCCTCCTCTTTCAGTCTGGTAACTTGCAACCTTGCCCTTTTTCTTTCACTCTTATACTGTGCGACGATGCCCTTTTCAACACACTCTTGGAACTCTCGCATGAAAATCACTTTCGCCCTCGGATTTTGCGCTTTTATTTCAATTTCCGCTTTTGCGGATGACACTCAGCCCCTTCCGGACGGGATTGCCTTGAAGATTGACCAACTTCAGGTGGAATTGCGGGTCGCTTCCCCGCACGCGTTTCGGCTGCATATTTTCTCTCCTCCAGCCGCACAATCAAAGCCGAGCGTGCTCCTGTCCGAAAAAGCGCAGCCCGCCACACCTTACTCACAAGTGTCGAAAGGTTCCGCGGTGGGAATCAAAACGGCCTTCGGGGAATTGCTGGTGGACCCCGCCGCGAAAAAATGGATGCTCCTCGATTCGGATGGAAATACGCTGGCCGACTGGGCTCCGCTCGCCGAATTTACCGGGTCCGGGATGAAAGACGAGCGCATCCATCTCAGCGTGGGCCCATCGCCCGCGACGCCAAAACCACTCTATTACGGCTCGGGCAACGTCCCCGATTTCGGCGCGTTGACCCAAACCGAGGCGCATTCCCAGACGGGCAACGGGTCGGCCGCTTTGCCCCAATATTGGAGCACGGCGCATTACGGCGCCCTGATGATCAGCGAGAATGAAACCCGGCCCGGTTCATGGAAAGCCAATGTCGCCGGCGGGGTTGATTGGAAAGCGCCCGGAGTTGCCGCGGACCTCTATCTCATGCCCGCGAAAAATCTCTACGATTGGCTTCGCGACGACGCCGAACTGACCGGTTTTGCGCCGGTGCCGCCGCTCTGGGCGTTCGGTTATCTGCAAAGCAGGTGGGGATGGACGGACAAGAGCTACCTTGATGACACCCTGGCCCATTTCCGCAAAGATAATCTGCCGGTCGACACTTTCATCATCGATTTCGAGTGGTACACGAAGACGCCCGATTACGACGTCAAGGCCGAGGGTGATCCCACCTTCATCGATTTTGACTGGAATCCGGTCCTTTTCCCCGATCCCATCAGCCAAATCGCCGACTTTGCGCAACAGGGATTGCATATCGTTGGCATTCGCAAGCCGCGTATCGGCAACACGGAAAATCTCGTCATGGCCCGGAGCAAAGGCTGGATTTTGCCGGTCAATCCCGATGATCCCAACGGCGGCAACATCCGCTCGCGGGACCTCGATTTCTCCAGACCGGAGGTGCGGACATGGTGGGAGGGAAACAACCGGAAATTTCTCGAAGCGGGCATGGCCGGCTTTTGGAACGACGAGGGGGAAACCAATTTTACCGAGTACACGTATTGGAACATGGCTGAGTTTGACCTGCTGAAACAGGTCGATCTCGGGGCGCGATTTTGGAGCATCAACCGCTCGTTTGCTCCGGGCATGCAGCGGTTCGGCGCGGCGGTGTGGACAGGAGACATCGGCGCCGATTGGGACACGCTCGCGAATACGCCCGGCGAGATTCTGAGCTACGGGCTCTCCGGGATGCCCTATTCGGGTTGCGATATCGGCGGTTTCTTCGGCGATCCAACGCCGGAACTCCTGACGCGGTGGATGGAGGCGGGTGTTTTCTTTCCGATCATCCGCAGTCATTCGATCAACTCGTCCAAGCCCCATTTCCCGTGGCTTTTCGGACAGGAAGCGGAGGATGCGATTCGCAAGGCGCTCGATCTGCGCTACCAGTTGATCCCCTATTATTACAGCCTCGCGCACAACGATTATCTCACCGGCGCGCCGCTGATGCGGCCGCTGGTGATGGAATTTCCCGACGATCCGAAGGTTTCCGGATTGACCGATGAGTGGCTGATGGGCAAGGGCCTGCTGGCGGCGCCGATCCTGCAGCAGGGCGGCGAGCGCGATGTCTACCTGCCGAACGACCAGTGGTTCTCTTTCGGCACGAACCAAATGACGCAGGGACCGCAAACGGTTCATGTCACGAGCAAGCTCGACGAAATTCCGGTCTATGTCCGGGCCGGGACTCTCCTGCCCCTGGGACCGGTGCTGCAGTACACCAGCCAGCCTTCCACCGAGCCGTTGGAGTTGCAGATTTATCCGGGCCGCGACGGGACGTTCACTCTTGCGGAAGACGACGGCAAGACGCTTGCCTACCAGAAGGGAGCCGTTCGCTTCATCACCTTTTCGTGGAACGACCACACGAAAACGCTGAGCTGGAAAACCGGTGGAAATTTCAAGGGCGACAATCGCTTTACCAAGATGAAAGCGGTGCTGTTTGGGCCGGAAGGTCCGATAACGAAGGAAACGCCGTACCTGAATTTCAATAGCTCGATTACCTTCCCTTGATGCTCATCGACTCCCCTTTCATGGATTTAACGTGGAAATGAGGTAAACTAAGTTTAACCTCAAAGCGGAGAATCCATGACACCGACGCTTGCCGCAGCCTTTCCTTTCGATAAGGTGCAAGCGGAGAGGGGGAGCATGGAACCAACCGCCAAGCCGGAGAGTCAGGCCATCACCGACCGCATGCTCGTCGAGCGCGCGCAGGCGGGCGATCCGACCGCTTTTGACGAGCTCGTGCGCCGGTACCAGCCCCGGCTCCTCGGCATGCTCTACAGCATGACGAATAACCAGACCGACGCCTGGGACTTGGCGATGGAGACGTTCGAAAAGGCCTATAAGAGCATTCACTCTTTCCGCCTCGACGCCGAATTTTTCACCTGGCTCTATCGGATCGGATTCAACCTGACGGTGAATTTTATCAAAAGAAACAAGCATCGGAACAATTTGAGCATGGATGATGCTGATCTTGACCTGCAAAATCGAAGCGAATTTATCGACGCAAGTGCTTCTGGTGATGCAGAAAGGCAGGCGCGGCTTGCCGAATTGAAAAAAAAATTGAACGAATCGATGATGAAACTGTCAGAGGAACACAGGGCAGTGGTGAATTTGTTCGATATCCAAGGGCTCAGCCACGCGGAAATCAGCAAGATCATGAACTGCAAGGAAGAGACTGTTCGTTCGCGGTTGTTCTACGCGCACAAGCAGTTACAGAAGTATCTCAAAAATTATTTATGACAATGGACCAGGATCAAGACTTCTCCTCTTTGCGTAACCTATTGGCCCTCAAAAGGCTGGATATGCCCCAAGACACCCAGGTTGACCAATTTCTGGTCGAATTCCATCGCCGCCAGCGCGCTCAACTCCTTGTGCCCCAGCCGGTCTGGACTCGCGCCATTGCCTGGATGAAAGAGCGCATGGCCGGATTTGAGATTGTCCCCTCGCTTTCCTACGCCTCCGCCTTCGCCACCATCGCCATCATCGCCTGTATCGGCCTTTCCCAGCAGGTGCAGGTCACCCAGGTCGACGGCCAGAGCAAGCTGACCCTCCGCATGCCGACCCACGAGAGTTCTTTCGCCATGGTCCCCGGTTCCTTCCTCCCGACGTCCAACATCTCCCCCAAGTTCAGCGACACCCCGAATTTGACTCCTGACCGGACCGATTCGGCTGCAACCCGCTATGTGTTGGCGAACAACTCCCAGGGGGCCTATGACGCAACCGTCGCGTTCTAGGTTTCCGCCCCTTGGGGCGTTTTTATTTCTTTTTGCGGCGATTCTCCTGGCGCCCCTTCTCCTTTTCCCGGGCACTGCCCGCGCCACCGACGCCTTTCAATTGACCGGCGACGAGTCCAACGCGCTGTTCGACAGGGTGAAGGCGGCGGTCGTCCAGGTCCGTTCCGGGGACAAAGGCTTCATTCTCGCCGGGAGCGGCTTCTTCATCGACGACCAGGGGACGGTCCTGACGTCTTCGACCGTTCTCGGGGACAACAACAGCGCCCGGGTTGTGATCAACGGCGTCGAAATCGACGCGAAGATCCTGGGCAACGATCCGCGCAGCGGCCTGGCCATGCTGCGGGTTTCTTATGGGGCGAGCCCGTCGCTTCCGCTGGCCCGTTCGAGCGGCCTCCAGACGGGCGACGGCGTGATCGCCATCGGATATCCGCTCGACCTTCCCGTCGCGCCTTCGCAGGGACCGGTGAGCGGTTTCGACACGAGCTATCTGACCCGTTTCGACAGCCACGTTTCGCCGAAAGATTCGGTGGCCGCGCTCGAACGCTTTGCGACCACCCACATCCACGCCAATGTCCCCATCAGCCCCGGCGAGGTCGGCGGGCCGCTGCTCAACTCGCGGGGCGAAGTGGTCGGGCTGGTGGCGACGAGTCCCGACGACGGCCGTTCCATTTATGCGCTGCCGGTTGAAGCGATCTCGAAAATCATGGCCGACTTCAACCAGTACGGCCGCGCCCGCCACGGCTGGGTCGGCGTCAACGTGATGGAAGCGCCCGACACCCTGCACGACGGACGCACCGTGCGCGTCGTCCAGGTGGTACCCGGCACTCCGGCGAGCCAAAGCGGCATTCGCTCCGGCGACACGGTGATGCGCATCGACGCGCGCGAAATTTATCGGCCGGCGGACGTTCTCGATTCTTCCTTTTTCAGCCAGGTCGGCTCAACCATGACCGTCGTGGTGCGCCGCGACGACAAGCTCTACAATTATAACTTCGCCGTGATCGAACGCCCGCAGAATCCCGCCTCGGCCGCCGCGCCGATCGCCGGCAGTCCGACCCTCACGAATCACGTCGCCACGAGCCCGCATTGAGGTCCTAAAAACGGCAGTAGACCGCCCCTGCAAGTTTTGCAAGGTACACGAAAACTTGGCTCTTGCCGGAAAAGGCGTAGGCTGTAGGCATGCCGTTGCCGAGTGGCCACACCACCCACCGCCTCCCCTCCGTGGAAAAGGGCCTCGAGCCCGACGTGACGCCCGAGGCGACTTCGCTTCCGGGGCCTTTCCGACCCGACGAAACTTTTTTCTGGGGCGTGGCGACTTCGGGCTATCAGGCCGAGGGCGGCTACAACGGCCCCGGCGAGCCGCTCAACAACTGGGCCTGGGCCGAGAACAACGGCGACGTCGTGCCTTCGGGCCGGACATCCGATTTCTGGACGCTGGCGCACGAGGATTTCGGGCGGTGCCGCGACATGGGCCTGAACTCCTTCCGCATGAGCATCGAATGGTCGCGCGTGCAGCCGTCCACCGTCCTCGGCCCGGTCGAGGGGATCGCCGACGACGCGGAGCCGCCCCCCTTCGACGAGCGGGCGCTTTACAGCTATGCGCAGCGAATCGCCGACTGCCGCGCGCACGGCCTCGAACCAATCATCACGCTCCACCATTTCGTTTATCCCGCGTGGCTCGGGCTCGACGCATGGCTCAATCCCCGCACCATCGACCGCTTCCTCGTTTTTGTCGAGCGCACCGTCACCTATCTGCTCCGCGCGCTGCCCCAGGATTTCGCGTGCCCGCCCCCGCGCTGGTACATCACGCTCAACGAACCGAATCTTCAGGCCTTCAATCATTACCTCTACCGCATTTTCCCGAGCGGTAGTCCCGTTGGCGTGAAACCGACCGTGAAATGCCTGGCCCATCTTCTCGAGGCGCACATCCGCGCCTACCGGCTGATCCACGACCTCTACGCCCGGTCGGGCGTCAAGCCGATGGTCAGCTTCAACAATTACTCCAGCGATCTTTACTGGAGCGACACCGCGGTGCTCGACCTGCTTTTCGCGCCTTCGCGCAAGGTGCCGCGCCAGATGGTCCGCGAGGATTTGATCGAACGGGCCCGCGCCTTCGACGAGCGCTTCAACGCCGCGCGGCTTTTTCCGATGCATGGACCGCGCTATTTTCTCGGCCAATGGCTCAAGCATTTTCATCACCTCCTCGCGCGTCGGGCCTTTCACGTGCCCGACTGGGACCGCGTGGTGGCCCTCCTTTACGAGCGCGCCGAGGTTCCCCTCGATTACATCGCCTTCGACTACTACGACCCGTTCATCGCCCACGCCCTGCGCTGGCCGACCTGGCACGATTTCGAGGTGCGCAGACGCTCCGCCCGTGATTGGGTACTCGAAAGCGTCGCCAGCAAGTGGTGGGACTGGCGCATGCTGCCCGAGGGCCTGGCCTTCTTCGTCAAACATTTGGGCCGTTACGGCCTGCCGCTCCTGATCGCCGAGAACGGCATGGCGTTGCGGCGCCTGCCCAACAACAGCCCTTTCCGGCGCAGGGACAACCTGGCGCGCAGCCAGTACCTGCGCGAACATCTCCGCGTCGTCAACCGGCTGGTCGAGCGGGGCCAGCCGCTGATCGGCTATCTCCACTGGTCGCTGTTCGACAACTACGAGTGGGGCTCGTTCGCGCCGCGCTTCGGCCTCTTCTCGCTCGATTACACCGTCTACCCCACCCGCCACGCCGTCGACGCCACGGGCGACAACCCGTCGGCCACCTACGCGCAGGAAATCCGCGAGGCCCGGTTGCAGTTCGCCGCGGCGGCCCGGCGCGCGGGAAAAAAACCGGCGCAGGATGTCTCGGCTTCCGGCGCGACTTCTGCTACAAACATTACAACACCTACAGAATCGAACACTTCATTAC
Source organism: Methylacidiphilales bacterium (assembly GCA_035948935.1). Classification (GTDB taxonomy): domain Bacteria; phylum Verrucomicrobiota; class Verrucomicrobiia; order Methylacidiphilales; family UBA1321; genus JABDGH01. The sequence continues at coordinate 338,444 of DASZIP010000013.1, forward strand.
CCGATAGCGTCCAATAGATATGATTTCACCGCGCGTCTTTACCGGAGGCGACCTGGCAACCAATGGTTACCTGCTCGAGGGAAAAGAGGGAGTGATTTGCTTCGATGCACCGGAAGGTATGGCCCGCGAGTTGATGCGCACCGGGCTCAAGCCCGTGGCGCTGTGCCTGACCCACGGCCATTTCGATCACATGTGGGACTCGGTGTTGATCCAGGAAGACCACCATTGCCCGGTTTACGTCCATGAGGCCGACCAGGATATGGTCCTCGACACCTCCTACGTCAAGATGTTCGGGGTCGTCCCGCCCATCCGCGCGCCCTCGCAGGTTAAAAATTACGAGATACCCGAAGGCGGCTCGGCGAAGTTTCTTTGCGCGGGCGAGGAGTTCCAGATATTCCACATTCCCGGCCACTCGCCGGGCAGCGTGGCGTTTTATCATCCCGGCTGGGGCGTCCTCATCAGCGGCGACACCCTCTTCTGCGGCGGCGTGGGCCGCTGGGATTTGCCGGGCGGTTCGCGCGCCGCGCTGCTGCAAGGCCTGCGGAAACATCTCGTGCCGCTCCCGCCCGAAACGCGCGTCTACGCCGGCCACGGTCCGATCACGACCATCGGCCACGAGTGCGAGACGAATCCCTATTTGTATACGATTTAATGTAGCGGCGGTCTATGACCGTCGCACTCTTTGCCTTCCTCGGGTGGCCCGGACTACTTCGTTGTCCGGACGCGCGAAGCGCGCAGGAAGCGATTCGGCTATCACGGGGAAAATGATGGAGACTTCCGAGTCGTTTTTAGGAGAATCGAACCATGGGTCATGAATTGATCAGGGCGTGGCGCAAACAAGCTTGGGCCCAACACCCTTGCCTTTTTAGCGAGGATAAAAATACGCAATGTCCTAGCTATTGGTCCTAGCGCGGCAGCTTTCTTCGTTTTCCGGACAGGTCGTGACTAGCCCGGAATTTTCGTGACTATCCCCCTCTATACTAGGTAGTTCCAAGTAGTGCTCTTCGGTCGAATCAGTGACCTTGCCGGACAGGTCAGCACCAGCCCGGAACAATCTTTGTGAGTCTATTTGTGAGTCTGGCTCGCTAGGTTTGGCCAACTTTGTGAGGCTCGGCAGATTGATTACCGTTTCAGCCAAGGGGAGAAGACCCGCGTCGGTATAGGTCTTGGTCGTAAGTTTGATGTCGCTGTGACGCATGATCTCCATGGCGATACGCGGCGACGTGCCAGCAAGCATGAGGTTCGTAGCCAGCGTGTGGCGCAGAGCATGGAAGTCGGCGCGGCGTCCCTGAGCATCGACAAACTCAATGCCGGCCGCTTTCAGGTCCGCACGAAACGTATCCATCGGGGGAAGCAAATCAGCAAAGACGCGGGTTTCGCGGGCGGGAAGTCTGGCCAACAAATCTCGCAGCTCGGGCAAGAGATCAGGGTGTACGGCGATGGTGGCCTGTTTGTGGTTCTTCGTGAGCGACGTAAATTTTGTAGTTGGCCAGGAACTTGTCGCGAATGCCCCGCTGTAAGTCGTATGAAAACGTGGGCGTGCCCTGCTGGGTGGCGCTATTCCAGCAATCAAAGAACATGTAGGTGTTTTTGACCAACTGGCGTTCTTGTTCGTTGGTCGAACGGAGTTCTCCGGGATTGGGTGTCGCCGTCAGTCCAATGTGGATGGCGTCGAAATGTGCCAGCGTTGCACGGTGCGAGTTGTAAATTGACCGATGGCATTCGTCGGTGATTCTTCTGTGGAAACCTGGGTATTGTCCTCGATGTTCCAACCTGCCTCCCGGAGGAGGCGGTCTATCTTAATGCGAGCATCGGCTTCGGAAGGCATTCGTTGACTCCTAGATTTGGGCGAGACTATCGCTTGGTTCTCGTGCTGTCCCGAACAAATCTGGGCCGCTATGGCCTTGTGCGCTCACCTCACTTCAAGCTCAGAAATTTCTGAACCGATTCGTATGCACGGCGGGCATGCATTTCCTGAGTCTCTCTGTCTGGCGCGTTGTGGAACTCGACCAATTGCTGTGGTCCGAAAGCATCCACGCTGGCGAACTTTTCGCGCAGGATTTCCACGGCCCGAACTACATCCTTCTCCCCGGTACGGCGACGCCAAAGGCCGGCCAGCGCTTCCATTCCTCCGGGAAAATGCTCCAGGCAGTAGCATAAATCATACGTGTCCTTGGGCTTGTCACGTCCTCCGATGGCGTGCGCTTTCATGACGACGAAATCTGCGAGTGAAGCGACGCGCAACTTCACGACATTTTGAGCACCTCGCACAGACTGGCCTCTCAGCGTCAATTCGACTGGCGACTGAAATGCAACACCGCACGCATCCGCCTGGAGCACGCGAAAGTCTTCCAGCAACTTTGGTTTGTGCTTTTTCAGCTTCACTTCTTTGGGAGCGAGAAACTCGACCTCAACCTCGACGGGAGTTTCGCCGTCCTGCAAATCCACCGACACTACGAGTTGAAAATCCTTGGCTCCCTTTCGATAGCGTTTCGTATTCAGCAGGAGCGTCAGAATTTCTGCGTAGCGTCCGTCGTTCAACTTGGCGGCGTCGAGTGCAAGGTCCACATCAATGCTGCCAATGTGTGGTTCATCGGCGGATTCGAGCAATAAATCTGGTACCCAGCCACCGACGACTACCATGCAGTCCTTGAACTGCGCCAAAACTTGGCCGAGGTCTATCAGCACGCGATGGGCCGCTTCCGTTTGCCGGGGGCTATATTCTTCCTGGTGTCTTGGTTCACCGTTCATGATACACCTCGAATTTTCCACTCCGGCTTGAGCTTTTGTTCCAGCAGCGCCTCGGCCGCTTCCTGGCCCCGGCCTCCGCAATGATAGAGATCCACGTATGTTTGGACCGGACTGGTGGCACGCAGCCGTTCCCGATCAATTGTTCCATCCGGGTCGGGATCATAGAAGACACCATCGTCCTCGGGGGTCAGTACCACTAGGTTTTCGCCTGAGTCCGACGCCTTGGCCTCGATCTGCCGACAAAACTCCTCTTCAAAACTAAACGAGACATAAAGCCACGTCTTCGGCTGGCGCACATGAGGTGCCTGAAATTCCGCTGCGGAAAAGACGGCATATGCCGCGTGCCCGCCAAGCGTCAATTCCAACCCAGCCAAGGCCTCGCGCAACGCCCGCCCCTGCTTAAGCGTGAAGTAGCCCTTCCGCGGATACCGGTCAAAGCGGTAAACATCTCGCCAAGCGAAGAGCAATTTGAGCGGGTCGCTGAGCTTAAATCCGCCCTCGGCCTCCCCGTGCAGGAACGCTTCGTCGCGCAGGTGGCGCACGACCTTGTTGACCAAGCCGATGCTGACGGACGGAACGCACTCGCTTTGAAGGCTGTGTTGCGTCCACCGTATTCCAGCATGGGCAGGCGCAAGAAGGGCGCGAATGACCCGCGCTGCCTCTGGAGTGGCCAAGTTGGCGGAAGGACGGGGCCGCAAATGAACCGGATCGTTCCCTTTGCGCTCCAAGTGGAAGATCTCGGGAATGGTGAAGCGGCAATTTCCGGCCAGATCAAACCAACTCCAGCCATGCTCTTCGCACATTTCGGCCATGCGCGGAGAGATGTAAGGCGCGGCGAAGACGCTGGCACGCACCCGGCTTAGCCGGTGTTCCTGAAATTCCCGGTGTAAGTTGACGTAGGGAAACTGCGAGGGACGCGGCTCGGCCCGGCAATCGACCCACAGCTCTAGGTCTGGCTGTCCAGGGTGATGCCGCGTCGCCACCAAATCCCAGGAACGATCGAAGTCTGCGGGATTCCGCGATACCTGCCACTTTCCCAAGGGCACGCTTTCCAGCAATTCGGTTAGCTTCTGCTCCAGTGCTCGTTCGAGCGCCGTGCCGGAAAGCTTTCCATTATTCACAGATATAGCCATATTCACGTTTACATGAATATGGCATGTTTCGTGAATACGTCAAGCGAGTTCGGATGCCCCCGGCCCTCACGCGCAATCCGGAAGGCTTGCTTCGCCTGACGACGTAATTTGGATGTTAGACATAATAGCATTCAATGAGCTTGAGTGACGACCTTGTCGATGATGTCTTTGAGATAATTCTCCATGTCGGAGTTCATCGCAGGAGTTACAAAATCCTTCATCGCGCATTTTTTGCTCCAGATTGTCACGTACGGAACAAGATCGCGTTCCCTAAGCCTAATACAGACGCGATCCATGACAGAGAAACTATCCTGCTCCGTAGGTGCCATATCGTATTCCAAGACGAGCTCCAGTCCCCTGACTGAATAGGCCCAATTTCCAACACCTCCTCCGTATCGGCCTCTTACAGATACGCCTGCCTCCTTGACATATTTATCGATGAACGCGGATATTGCGTCCTTGAGTCTATGCCAGGCTAACTCGCACTCGGTTTCTTCCTTGGAGCCCCGGGCTAGCAGCCTAGGAGCATTCTTGGCCTTTTCTTTGGTAGCGTCGATGGGCTCTAAGGATGACGACGATTGACAGGAAAAGGACTTATCGTTTTTTGGAGGAACCACCGTAGTCAATGGCCGGCCGGGGCCAATGCCAATTGTCTTTCGCGGCACTGGCAAAGAACCCAGTTGTCGGGAAATAGGACGAGGACGCCAGCGTTCCCTGGGTAAGCTGAAGCGATGACAAAGGTTTTGATCCATCATGTGAATATGAGTTCTGACGTGAGCACACGCCCATTGCCCGAGCTCCACATCCGCGTCAAGCCATTCGGAATCAATATAGCGGACCGCGTCGGCCCCTTGTTTGGCGTCCACGCAAATCACGCACCAAGGAAGTTTTTTGGAAGCGATCAGTTGTTCTACTTCGCGCTTGGGATCGTGCCCGTTCTGGTGGACAAATTTGTTGCGTAAAAGAGCGACGACCTCACTTTCAAAAGGCCAATAACACTTGACCGTGTCTCGAAGATGCGTGCGAATGGCGCCGTCGCGCTCTTTATGCGACAGCAGCTTCGCAATCATAACCTTACGGGAAACCTTGCTTGTTTGCTTGATCGTGGCGTCGAAGTCTGTCCATGCGGTGTTGTCGACCTTGATTATTTCCCCCATTATCGACTGACTGTAGGAGTTAAGCGCGTCGCCGGCATGGCAGACTTGGAGAGATCCCAGGTAGTACTCCCTCGATCCGTTAAACTTTTCGTTGGGGTTATCTGGACTCGGACAATGAGCATCATTACGAAGGGCATCCGAATGAATGAATTGATTCACCGCCCACGATTCTTGAAGGCGCTCGAGTGCGCGTTGCGCGTGAAGAGATAGAGTTGACACGGGGAGAATTCATAGCTGAAAATTCTTGTACAATCGAGACGTGATCAGTGACAAAAATTGCGGAAGCATGCTCAGCGATCTCTTCTGCTCCGTGGTGCCTTGTGGTATGAACGGGCTAAGCGTCAGGGTAAGTTCAGAAGAGACCGGACGATCTTCTTTCGCTCCTCGGACAGGCTCGGCCAAGCCATGACCAAGCGGGCCAAAATGGGGTCGCGCGAAGCTTGTGAGTCTATCTGTGAGTCAGCTTTTGCAAGTGACTGCTGTTCCAGTTCATTCTGATAGCTTCGAGTAGTAGCATTATTGCCTCTCGTCGGCTTTAGCTGGCAGTGAGGCTTGTAGTCTCTCAATTTCCTTATTCTTGGATAGGATGACTTCATTCTTGGATTGAATGACGGAAGAAAAGGCCCACCTCTCCACATATATTAAACCAATAAAAAACGTGAACGTCGTGTAATACCAATGTTGCGTAGAGAGGGTTAGTGCAGCCACCACAAAAAAAAGAGCTGCTAATTGTAAGTAAGTGCGCGGCTGAGAACCGCGCATGAGAATTGCCCGATAGTACCAATTATATGCAGTGGCCATGGAAGGCTCCTTTCAAACTGATTAGTAACAGCGCCAGCCTATCCCTGTCAGGATGCCCTACTCAATCGTCCGAGGCGAGCGGGATTGTCACACCTTTAAATCATCAATCCAATCGCCCTGATAGACCGCCGCTACATCAAAGTTAGGAGACAATCCGGCACGGCGCTTGCGGAAAGCCTCCCGCAACGCTAACCCTAGTAACCGATGAAACCTGTAGCTCTTATTATCCGGGACGGTTGGGGCATCAGCCCGAAAGGCGCCGCCGCCGCGAAGCAGGAGGGCAATGCGCCGCTCCTCGCGAAACTCCCTTTCCACGACCATCTCTATAAAACTTTTCCCCAAAGCCGCCTCAGCGCATCGGGCGAGGACGTCGGCCTTCCCGCCCGGCAGATGGGCAACAGTGAAGTCGGCCACCTGAATCTCGGCGCGGGCCGGATCGTTTACCAGGAACTGACCCGGATCAACAAGGCGATCGCCGACGGCACCCTCGCGACGAACGCGGCGCTGAAAACATTTCTCGCCAACCTCAAGGCGAAAAACGGCGCGCTTCACCTCTGGGGCCTCCTGTCGGATGGCGGCGTCCATTCGCACATCGAACACCTCTACGCGCTGGTCCAGGTCGCGAAGGACGCGGGCATTCCTCCCGACAAGATTTTCATCCACGCCTTTCTCGACGGCAGGGACACCTCGCCGACCGGCGGCGCCAACTATCTCGCCGCGCTTCAGGCCAGGCTCAAGGAAATCGGCGCGGGAAAAATCGCGACCGTCGTCGGACGTTACTACGCGATGGACCGCGACAATCGCTGGGAACGCGTCGAGCTGGCCTGGAAACTGATCTTCCTCGGTGAAGGCACCTACACGGACGACATCGCGGCTGCGGTGAAAAACGAATACGCTCTGAAGAAAACGGACGAGTTCATGCCGCCCTTCGTCTGCGTGAAAGCGCCGCGTCCGCTGATCGCGGAAGGCGACGGAATTCTTTTCTTCAACTTTCGCGGCGACCGCGCGCGGCAACTCAGCCAGGTCGTGCTGCACGACGCCTTCAAGGGATTCGCGCGCGCCTATCATCCGAAAATCAGCTACCTGATGATGACCCAATACGACGCGACCTTCGACGCCCCGGCGATGTTTCCGCCGCAGTCGATGGACCATCTCCTCGGGCAGGTCGTCGCCGCCGCGGGCAAACGCCAGTTGCGCATGGCGGAGACTGAAAAATACCCGCACGTCACCTATTTCTTCAACGGCGGCATCGAGACGCCCAATCCCGGCGAGGACCGCGACATGGTCCCCTCGCCCAAGGTGGCGACTTACGACCTGCAACCCGAAATGAGCGCCATTCCGCTCACCGACGAAGTATTGAGACGCCTCGATACCGGCGTCTACGACATGCTGATCCTCAACTACGCCAACCCCGACATGGTCGGCCACACCGGCGTGGTGGAAGCCGCGATCAAGGCCGTCGAAACGATCGATGCGTGCCTCAAGCGCGTGGTGGAAAAAATTCTCGCCATGGGCGGCGCGTGCCTCATCACCGCCGACCACGGCAATTGCGAACGGGAAATCAACGACGACGGCACCCCGAACACGGCCCACACGACGAACCTGGTCCATTTCATCTACGCCGGGCCCGATGCCGGCAAGGCCGTTCTCGAAGACGGCATTCTGGCCGACGTCGCGCCCACGCTCCTTTACCTGCTCGGCATTCCGAAGCCGGAAGAGATGACCGGCCACAGCCTCGTCACGTTTAAGAAATAAACTTGGCTCGTGATACATCTCCGCCCTCCCCGCGAGTCCCCCCAACGCAACGCTTGACTCGACCGCCCCTCTCGCGGTTAGGAGAGGCTGCCCGAATTGTTTCGGCGTGACCCATGCCTATTTTTCGGGCAACCTCCAGGGCATGTCCGATACTCTCCCGCCGGCAAGCCCGCGCCCCGCGCCCAAAAAACGCATGAACCTTCGCACCCCGGAGATCATGAAGCTCGTGCAGGAACGGGTCGAGAGCCACTACCGCAGCCCGGTCGTCGAATACCTCAGCCACACCAAGTCCTATCTCTCGGCCAACGGCCTCACGGTCAAACTGGCGAAGGCCTTCGGCTTTTGCTACGGCGTCGAGCGCGCGATCAACCTCGCCTACGCCTCCGCCAAGGCCTACGCGGGCCATAATATCTATCTTCTGGGCGAAATCATCCACAACCCCGAGGTCAACGACCAAATCCGCGAGATGGGGATCAAGCAGCTCAAGGAAACGCGCGGCGTCTACGACCTCGACGGCCTCACCGAGGAAGACGTTGTCATCGTCCCCGCCTTCGGCGCGGAAGTGAAGGTCCTCAACCGCCTCAACGAAATCGGCTGCTACCAGGTCGACACCACGTGCGGCGACGTGATGAGCGTCTGGCGCCGCGTGCGCCAGTACCGTGACCGCGGCACGACCTCGATCATCCACGGCAAGGCCTGGCACGAGGAGACCAAGGCGACCGTCTCGCAGGCCATCAGCGAAAAAGGGGGCACGCATTACCTCGTCGTCTTCACCCTCGACGAGACCGATTACGTCTGCAATTACATCCGCAACGGCGGCGACAAAAACGAATTCCTCCGCAAGTTCGAGGGCGCCTATTCGCCCGGCTTCGATCCCGACCAGCACCTCGTCTCCGTCGGCGTCGCCAACCAGACCACCATGATGAAGAATGAGACGGAGGAAGTGCAACGCCGTTTCGAGAAGGCCATGAGCGACCGTTACGGTTCTGAAAACCTCGACAAACATTTCCGCAAGGCCGACACGATTTGCGGCGCGACCCAGGAACGGCAGGACGCCCTCTCCGAAATGCTCGGCGTCGAAAAGATGAACCTGCTTCTCGTTGTCGGCGGCTACAACAGCAGCAACACCTCCCATCTCGCCGAAATGGGCGAGGCCGTTCTCCCCACCTACTTCATCAAGAATTCGGAGAAGCTGATCTCCGCGAAGGAAATTTCCCACTACGACCAGCATCAGCAGCAGGAAAAGATCACCCACGACTGGCTGCCCGAGGGCAATGTCGTGGTCGGCATCACCGCCGGCGCATCGTGCCCCAACAATCTTCTCGAAGAGACCATCCACCGCCTCTACGAATTCCGCGGCGTCGATGTCGAAACCCTCCTGCCCCACGATTACCGCGAAATCGTCGGCCTCGTTCCGCCGACCGACACCTCCGCCGCGCATCATTGAGGCGGCGGTCCATGACCGTGGCTACCCTATGAAACGGCTTCGAGCATTTCCTCGGCCTTTTCGAGCGCGGCGGTGATACCGCCGGGGTTGGTGCCGCCGCCCTGGGCGAGTTCGGGACGGCCGCCCCCCTTGCCGCCGACAAGGGGGGCGATGGCCTGGATGAGCTTTCCGGCCTCGATTTTTTTAGTCCACGGAGCCGATACAGAGCATAGAAGCGCGACTTTACCCTCGTCGATGGCGGCGAGGAGGGCGACGCCCTCCCAGTGCTGCTTGAGGGCGTCGGCGAGGAAGGGGAGGTAGGCGGCGGGCTGGTAGTCGACGAGGTGGACGATGAAGGGGATTTCGCCAATTTTTGGGGACTCGATGATGAGTTCGGCGGCTTCGGCGGCGGCCTGTTTTTGGAAGGCGGCTTCTTGTTGTTTCATGGTTTCCTTTTCGTGCTGGGCGCGTTGGGCGGCGAGGTCGTGGAGAAGTTTTTCGCGGTCTTTGTAGAGTTGCCAGAGGGAGGGGAGTCCTGCGGACGGCAGTAAGGGGGAGGCGGAGGAAGGGACCGGCGCAGGGCCTGCGCCGGCTACCGCTTGCTTGTCGAGGAGCTCTTCGAGATGAACGCGCAGGGCGTCGCCGCTGGCGGCTTCGATGCGGCGGATGCCGGCGGCGATGGCCGATTCGTGGAGGATTTTGAACCAGCCGACCTGGGCCGAGTGGCGGACGTGGGTGCCACCGCAGAGTTCCCTGGAGAAGTCGCCGATGGAGACGACGCGGACGGTGTCGCCATATTTGTCGCCGAAGAATTGGAGGATGGAGGGATCGCCCTTGACTTGGGCGTAGGGGCGTTCGTCCCACGTCACGGGGACGTCTTCGTTGATCTTTTCGTTGACGAGGGTTTCGACCTGGGCGAGTTCGGCGGGGGTCATGGCGGCGCCGTGGGAGAAGTCGAAGCGGAGGCGGTCGGGGCCGACGTAGGAACCTTTCTGGCTGACGGTGTTGCCGAGGACTTTGCGCAAGGCCCAGTTGAGGAGGTGGGTGGCGGAGTGGTGGGATTCGATGCGGGAGCGGCGGGGGGCGTCGACGCTGAGGACAATCTCGGTACTGGTGCTCAATGAATTTGGTCCTTCGGCAAGATCATGCCACACAACCCCTCCATGATTTCTTACGCGCTGTAGTTTGAATGTTTTACCCTCAATTTCTACAGTTCCACCATCGCCAACTTGTCCCCCCATTTCTGTATAAAACGGGGTATTGTAAACATTAAATGTGTATCCGACATTCATGGTGCCTAGCGAACATATTCGCGTTTTAACTGTTAAAGGTCCGAATGGCTCATGTTTTCTCTCAAATCCATCAGCGGTTTGGCTTTCCTCAATTATGATGACTTCCTTCTCCTGCGCAGCACGCGACCGCGCTTTCTGTTCTTCCATTAAGCGGTTGAATTCGGCGACATCGACAGTTAGGCCGCGTTCGCGGGCCATGAGTTCGGTGAGGTCGAGTGGGAAACCGTAGGTGTCGTATAACCTGAACGCCTCGTTGCCTGGAAATTTTCCTTCGCCGAATTTAAACTGTTGCGTGAAGGGTGGCGTCCGTTGTTGAGCAGCTTCCTTCGCCTCACTCATCGATTTCATTCCCGCTATAACCCCTTCGAACAACTCGATGCCTCGCTCAAGTGTTCGCAGAAAGCTTTCCTCTTCCTGCGTCAAGGTTTTGCGGATGAGGTCGGCTTTGGCGACGACTTCGGGGAAGATTTGGCCCATGGTGGCGCCGAGGACGGCGACGAGTTTGCCGAGGAAGGGTTCCCTCAAGCCGAGGTTGCGGCCGTAGCGGACGGCGCGGCGGAGGATGCGGCGGAGGACGTAGCCGCGGCCTTCGTTGCCGGGCTGGATGCCGTCGGCGATGGAGAAGCTGAGGGTGCGGATGTGGTCGGCGATGACGCGGAAGGCGACATCTATCTTTTCCTGTGCGGTTTCGTTTTGGGCGGAGGCGGGGAGCGTGGAGGCGTATTTTTTGCCGGTGAGTTTCTCGAGTTCGTCGAAGATGGGACGGAAGACGTCGGTTTCGTAATTGGAAATTTTCGCGTTCTCGAAATTGGTGAAGCCCTTCGTTCCCTGGATCATCGAGGTGACACGTTCGAAGCCCATGCCGGTGTCGACGTGCCTGGCGGGGAGTTCGACGAAGGCGCCGTCGGGGTTGGCGTTGAACTGGATGAAGACGAGGTTCCAGATTTCAATGCAGCGGGCGTCGCCTTTGTTGACGAGTTCGCGGCCCGATTTCTGGCGTTCGAGGGGCAAATCGCGCGGGCCGGAGGTGAGGTCGACGTGCAATTCGGAGCAGGGGCCGCATGGGCCGGTGTCGCCCATCATCCAGAAGTTGTCCTTTTTGTTGCCGTTGACGATGTGGAGGGCGGGGTCGAGTCCGGCGGCGGTGAAGATGGCGGCCCAGTGGTCGTGGGCTTCCTGGTCGAAACCGGCGGGATCGCCGGGGCCGGGTTGGTAGACGGTGGCGTAGATGCGGGAGGCGGGAAAGTTCCAGCGGCCGACAACGAGTTCCCAGGCCCAGGCGATGGCTTCCTTTTTGAAGTAGTCGCCGAAGGACCAGTTGCCGAGCATTTCGAAGAAGGTGTGGTGGTAGGTGTCGAAGCCGACGTCTTCGAGGTCGTTGTGTTTGCCGCCGGCGCGGATGCATTTTTGGGTGTCGGCGGCGCGCGGGGGTTGGGGCGCGGGGGTCTGGCCGAGGAAGATGGGGACGAACTGGTTCATGCCGGCGTTGGTGAAGAGGAGGTTGGGGGCGTCGGGCAAGAGTGGGCTGGAGGGGACGATGGCGTGGCCCTTTTCGCGGAAGAAGTCGAGGAAGCTCTGACGAATGGCGGAGGAAGTCATGGGAAAAATTTTGACGGAATGAACGGAATTAGAACCAAATTAACGGAATTTTTTTAACAGGAAGACATGAAGGGAAGGAAAAGGGAGGGGAGTTTAGACAGGAGGAACATGAAGGACATGAGGGAAGACAGGACCAAATTACCAAATTACCAAATTACCAAATTTTCCAAATTAACCAAATTGGGAAGGCAGGTTTCGCACAGAGGGCTGAAGAGGGGGAAGAGGTTGGGGAAAAGGCAGGGGGAATTTTGACGGAATTACGGAATTAGGACCAAATTAACGGAATTTTTTGAGGGGAAAAAGCGGGGAAGTTTTTGGACGGGATCAAGATGATTAATGGGTTTCGGAACGACTCACAACGAGTGCTTCAGCAAAATCCTATTAATCTTGTCAATCCTGTCAAAAAATCAGGGGGCGGCGACGGGTTGGGGGGCGTCGAACCATTTGCCGTTTTCCTTGATGAGGTCGACGAGGCGGGCGACGGCTTCGGTTTCGGGGATGTTGAATTTGACGGGGGTTTTGCCGATGTAGAGGTTGACTTTGCCGGGCGCGCCGCCGACGTAGCCGAAGTCGGCGTCGGCCATTTCGCCGGGGCCGTTGACGATGCAGCCCATGATGGCGATTTTGACGCCTTTGAGGTGGTTGGTGGCTTCGCGGATTTTGGCGGTGGTGGTCTGGAGGTTGAAGAGGGTGCGGCCGCAGGAGGGGCAGGCGACATAGTCGGTTTTGAAGATGCGGTTGCCGACGGACTGGAGGATGTTGAAGGCGAGGCGGACGCTCGCGCCGGGGCCGGGTTCGCCGCGGACGAGGATGGCGTCGCCGATGCCGTCGCAAAGGAGCGCGCCGATGTTGGCGGCGGCGTTGAGCATGGTGTCGAGGATGTCGGGCTTGGCGCCGGGCGCGGGGGGATGAAAGGTGTCCTTGAGGAGGATGGGGTGTTTGGAGGGGATTTGGGCGGCGAGGTAGCGGTAGGCGACGATGGGGGAGAGGGTGCAGCCGTCGGCGATGGTGACGAGGTGGGCGGCGTGGGCGTTGGCGAGGAAGTCGAGGGCCTTGCTGTCGCGGGGGTCGATTTCGATGATGGATTCTTTTTCGATGACGAAGTCGGGGAAGATGTCGCCGAGCTGGAGGCGCTTGTGCTCGATGGCCTGGTAGGTGTCGAGTGTGGCGCCGACGCGGGTGGAGATGGAGGGTCCGCCGACGGTCCCCTCACCGAGGGCGAGCGATTCAGAGGCGCGGCGGTTGAAGACGAAGGGGTCGAAGCTGAGGGGCGGTTGCTGGGGGGGGAGTTCGTCTTTGGCGTGCTGCGCGGTGAGGGCGACGAGGGCGCGGGCGACGGGGATTTCGTGGACGCTGTCCTCGGTGAGGGAGACGCGGACGGTGTCACCGATGCCGTCGGCGAGGAGGGCGCCGATGCCGATGGCGCTTTTGATGCGGCCGTCCTCGCCGTCGCCGGCTTCGGTGACGCCGAGGTGGAGGGGGTAGTTCCAGTCGGGGCCGAGTTCAAGGAGGCGCGCGGCGAGGAGGCGGTAGGCGTTGATCATGACCTTGGGGTTGCTCGATTTCATCGAGAAGACGAAGTCGTGGTAGCCGTACTTGCGGGCGATGCGGGCGAATTCGACGGCGCTTTCGACCATGCCGGCGGGGGTGTCGCCGAAGCGGTTCATGATGCGGTCGGAGAGGGAGCCGTGGTTGGTGCCGATGCGCATGGCGATGGCGCGGGCCTTGCAGAGGTCGACGAGGGGCTTGAAGGTTTCGTCGATGCGGGCGAGTTCCTCCTCGTACTGGTCGTCGGTGTATTCGCGCACGGCGAACTTTTTCTTGTCGGCGAAGTTGCCGGGGTTGACGCGGACTTTTTCGACCCACTGGGCGGCTTCCATGGCGGCGTCGGGCTTGAAGTGGATGTCGGCGACGATGGGGACGTCGCAATCGGCGGCGAGGAGTTCGGCCTTGATGTTTTTGAGGTTGGCGGCGTCTTTGACGGTGGGGGCGGTGATGCGGACGATTTCGCAGCCGACTTTGACGAGGTCGAGGGCCTGCTTGACGCATTCGCGGGTGTCCATGGTGTCGCAGGTGAGCATGGACTGGACGCGGACGGGGTTGGCGCCGCCCATGCCGATTTTGCCGACTTTGACTTCGCGGGAGAGGCGGCGCTGGTAGTGGTAGGGGTTGTGGCAGTAGGGGACGGGCGACATGACGGGATAGCTTAGAATTGAACGGGCGGGAGGGCAAGCTCAGGGGCAGGGCGCGAGTCCCTTCGCGTCCCTCGAATGGATGGGACGGCAAGGGATTGGCCTCCCGGCCTTTTCCAGTCAGGGGCCCGGAATATCTTTTGCGCTATCGCGCAGGAATTGCCGTCCCTACCCGTTCACGGCGCCGTCTGCCTGGGGGCGAATTTGATTTCCTGGTCGCCGGAGCCGAAGGCCATTTTGCCGGAATCCTGGACGTCGAAGAAGGTGATGAAGGCCATGTAGCCGATGAGGGCGAGGGCGCAGGCGGTCTGGAGGGGTTCGAGGATGCTCATGCTGAGGGGGCGGCGGCGGATCCATTCGATGATGGAGAGGGTGATGTGGCCGCCGTCGAGAACGGGGAGGGGGAAGAGGTTGAGGATGGCGAGGTTGACGTTGATGAGGACGGCGAGCCAGAGGGCGTATCGCCAGCCGTTATCGCTGCTGAGGACGACGAAGAAGATGTTCATGATGCCGACGGGGCCGCTGAGTTGGGAGGCGCCGATGTTGGACTTCGGGGTAAGCAGGGCGGCGATGGTTCCGGTGACGGCCTCGACGCTTTCGCGGACCTGCTGAAAGGGGCTGGGATGGATGAGGCGGACGCTGTTTGCCCACTCGTCGATGCCGATGTCGGTCTGGGGGGCGTCCTTGGGCATGGGGGACGGGGAGATGGGCTTGACGGGCTGGACGGTGACGGTTTGGGCGGCGCCGTTGCGGAGAATCTGGAATTGGATGGGATCGAGGGGATGATCCTTGAGCCAGTAACTGACGGCCGCGGAGGAGTAGAGGGGGCGGCCGTTCATTTGGGTGATCTGGTCGTTGGGCTTGAGGCCGGCGGTGAGGGCCGGGCTGTCGGGGAGGATTTTCTTGATGACGAGGGACTCGTCGGCGGGGCCGACGCCGATCTTGCGGGTGGCGCCGCGCTGCCACCAGGCGTGGCTGTGATCGGGGTCTTTTTGAGGCGCGACGGTGAAGGTCAAGGTCTGGGAGCCGCGCTGGACGACGATGGGAATGGTGTCGGCGGTGCTGGTGACGATGCGCCAGATGACCGAATCGCCCATGCCCATGAAGTGGTTGATGGGATGGCCGTCGATGGAAAGGATTTTGTCGCCGGCCATCATGCCGGCTTTGTCGGCGGGATCGCCGGGGACGACGAAGCCGATGGTGGTGGTGGCTTCGGAATAACTGACGGGCTTGCCGACGACCCAGACGATGGAGGCGAAGACGAGGGCGAGGCCGAAGCTGAAGAGGGGTCCGGCGAAGGCGACGATGATTTTCTGCCAGGGGGAGGCGGGGGGGAGTTCCTCGCGGGGGGTGTCGGTCTTGCCTTCGATGGCTTCCATGGGGGCCATTTGAGGGAGGGCGACGTAACCGCCGGCGGGGATGGAGCCGAGGATGTATTCGACGCCGTCGACTTTTTTGGACCAGAGGGGTTTGCCGAACCAGATGGCGAATTTGTCGATCTGGAGGCCGCACCGTTTGGCGGCGAGGAAGTGGCCGAGTTCGTGGACAATGATGAGGATGTTGAAGAGGAGGATGACTTCGAGGAAGGTGATGAGGGAGAAGAAGAGGGATTCGGGGCCGTTGCGGGCTCCGAGGGGAATGAGGATGGTCAGGATGACGGCAAGCGCGACCCAAAGAGTAACACTATGAAACCAACGTTTGGGCGGACCGGAAGGCGGGGCGGCCTTTTCAGCCAATGAGGGCGTGGTATCGTTCATGAGCAAGGATTACGGTAATCGTGAGAGTATACCGCAATTAAACCATCCGCTGTAGTTAAAAGATTGCAAGGATGCGGTCCGTTTTCCGTCTTTTGTCCGGCATGTCCCGTAAAGCGTCTTAATTTTGTCCTGTGAACGCCAGGCTGAGCTTCCGAATTAATAAGAAGCTGCACGCGAGATTGCGCAGCAGAGATCGGGCATTGCGCATGACCGAGTCGGAGTTCGTGCGACAGGTGCTGTACCGCTGGCTTGGGCAGCAGTGAAGCAATAGAATTGCCCCGACAATTGCGTTCCCAAATGGAGTTTGGGAACGAGATAAAAAATGGGACGGCAAGGGACTGCCGTCCCTACCCTTACGCGATGGCATGACCGGCGACTTCTTCCTGGGCGGCGGCACGGGCCCAGGCGTCGGCGGCGAGGATTTCGTCGAGGTTCGGGTGGGGAACGGTTTTGTGGCGCTTCATGACGGCCTCGACGGTATGCCAGATGGCGGGGAAGAGGATTTTGCCGTCGAGGAAGGCGGGAACGGCGATTTCGTTGGCGGCGTTGAGGACGGCGGGGAGCGTGCCGCCGGTGGTGCCGGCCTCGCGGGCGAGGCGGAGGGCGGGGAATTTTTCGGGATCGGGCGCTTCGAAGGTGAGCGCGCCCATTTCGGCGAGGCAGAGGGGCTTGAGGCGGTTGGGGAGGCGGTCGGGGTAGGTGACGGCGTACTGGATCGGGAAACACATGTCGGAATGGCTGAGCTGGGCGAGTTGGGAGCCGTCGACGAATTCGACGAGGGAATGGACGATGCTTTGGGGATGGACGACGACGTCGACCTGGTTCATGGGGACGCCGAAGAGCCAGCGCGCCTCGATCATTTCGAGGCCCTTGTTGAAGAGGGTGGCGGAATCGATGGTGATCTTGCGGCCCATGTTCCAGGTGGGGTGCTTGAGGGCTTGGGCGGGGGTGACTTTGGGGAGTTCGGAGGCGGGGGTTTTGCGGAAGGGGCCGCCGGAAGCGGTGAGGATGAGGCGGCGGATGTGGCGGGCGGGTTCGCCGGCGAGGCATTGGAAGATGGCGTTGTGTTCGCTGTCGACGGGGAGGATGGCGACTTTGTGTTTCGCGGCTTCGCGGGTGACTTCCTCGCCGGCCATGACGAGGATTTCCTTGCTGGCGACGGCGATGTCCTTGCCGGCGCGGATGGCGGCGAGGGCGGGGGCGAGTCCGGCGGTGCCGACGATGGAGATGAGGACCATGTCGGCTTCGGGAAGGGTGGCGAGCTCGATGAGGCCTTGAGGTCCGGCATGGCAGGCGGTGCCGGGGGGGAGATGGCCGCGGATGGTGGCGAGTTCGGCGGGGTCGTAAAGAGCGACGGCACGGGGCTTGAATTCGGCGGCCTGGGCGAGGAGGGCCTGGGCGGAGCGGCCGGCGGCGAGGCCGACGACTTCCATGCGTTCGGGGATGTCGCGGGCGACTTTGAGGGCGCTTTCGCCGATGGAGCCGGTCGAGCCGAGGATGACGACGCGTTTTTTCTGGCTCATAGGATGGCGTGGGATCGATCGGCGGCCCGCGCGAGGTTCAAGGCTTGGCTTTTTCGGGTTGAAAATTGATTTTGGGATTGGGATTGGTTCCGGGCTTGAGGTCGGTCCGGCTGAGAAAGACGACGCTCTGGGTGCTCGACTGGCCGGGAGCGAGGTCGGGGAACGAGAGCCATTCGCTGATTTGCGAGCGGTAATCGTTGTCGTCCAGGTGGGCGGTCGTCTGCGTATTAGCGCCGACATCTTCGTCATCGGTGCGGGTCCCGCGATAGGGACGGACCTCGGCCTGGACGTTGACGGCCTTGGCGTTGCCGAGATTTTTGAGGGTGATATGGCAGGTCATGCTGACGGAGGTGGGGTTATGTTCCTCGACCGAATAGGCGGTCTGCTCGACGTCGGGGCCGTTGGCCGTTGGCTGGACGGGAGCGACGGGCGGGGCATTGGTGTGGAAGAAATAGAAGTGCTCCTGCTGGGGGTGCTCCTTGGCGGCCTGGGTGAGCCCCTGGTCATAGGTATAAAACTGCCAGAGGAGCATGACGATGATGAAGACCCAAAAAACGATGGTCAGCTTGCGCATCCAAGACATTTCCCTGTTTAGCAGCCCGCGCGACGGCGGGCAAGCTCCTGCGGAGGGCAAGCTCCTGCGAAGGGCAGCTCCTGCGAAGGGCGGTAAAGCTTCGCCAGAAAATACTGCCCTGCGCGGCAGTTGTCCTCCGTAAGAGTTGCTTCGCCCGGCGCATCAGGCAACTTGGTAGATTGCCCGCTTTTGCCATGAGTTCCCGTTTTGAGAAGATTTTTGAGCATTGGATGAATTCCGCCGCGCTGAAGGAGATTGCCGGGAGTCCCGGCACGCTTTCGCTGGGGCATCTTCCGGCGCCGGCGCAGGCTTTTGTCCTGGCGGCGCTGGCGCGTCACGCGCCGAAACAAATTTTTCTGGCCCTGGCGCCGGGAGTGAAAGCGCAGGAGGAGCTGGCGAACGACCTGGAGGCGTGGGCCGCGCCGCATCTGTTCTTTCCCCAGATCGAAGCGCCGACGGCGGAGACGCTGCCCGATCCGGAAGCGTCGGCGGAGCGGTTGTCAGCGCTGAACCGGCTCGGGTCGGGCTTTGCGGGGGTGGTGACGGCGACGGCGCGGGCGGGCGAACAGGCGTTGCCGAAGCCGGGCGTGCTGAGGGAACAACGGCTGCAACTGGTGAAGAATACGCGCCTCGATCGCGAGGGATTTTTCCGGCAGTTGCAGGAGGCGGGTTATGGGCGCGAAGCGCAGGTGCAGGAACGGGGGCAGTTCAGCGCGCGGGGGGCGGTGGTCGATGTTTTTTCGTGGGACGCGGCGCGTCCGCTGCGGACGGAGTGGGAGGACGAGGAGTTGATTTCGCTGCGGGAATTCGACGTGGACGCGCAGCGGTCGGTGCAGCATCTGAATACGGCGGAGATCAGTTTGGCGGGTCCGGGGTTGAACGGGGGCGGCGGGGCGACGTTGCGCGATTATTTGCCGGAGGGGTTCGCGACGGTGGAGTTGGGGGAGGAAATGGAATCGGCTGAGGAGGACGGCGACGGTCATAGACCGCCGCTACAATTGAATTTTTTCGCGCATGACTTTCTGCACGCGCCGCGGGGCGACTTCATCCTGCAGGAAAATCGGCGCGAGCTTTTTCTGGATCACCTGCGGGACTGGCTGGCGGAGGGGTGGGAGGCGGCGATCTTTTGCAACAACGAGGGCGAGCAAAAGCGGCTTCAGGAAATTCTCAACGAAGCGGGAGTCGGGGCCGATGCGATCACTTTCCTGGTGCGGCCGCTTCTGCGCGGGTTCGTGTGGCCGGCGGGGAAGCTGGTGGTGCTGAGCGACGCGGAGATTTTCGGGCGGTATCAGACGTTGCGGGCGTTGCGACAGCAGGAGCGGCTGGTGGGCCTGCGGAGCCAGCACCAGGCGCTCGACTTCACGGAAATTCTCGACGGCGATTACGTGGTGCATTTGCATCATGGGATCGCGTTGTACAAGGGGGTGACGACGCTGCCGGGGGCGGTGCAGGAAGGCACCGTCGCGCGGCGCGCGACGGCTACCACGGAAGGTTCGGAAGTGCTGGTGCTTGAGTTCGCGGAGAAGAGCAAGCTCTACGTGCCGGTGGAGCAATCGTATCTCGTGACGAAGTATGTGGGGGTGGGGCGGAGGCATCCGCCGTTGGACGCGCTGGGGGGATCGCGCTGGGAACGGGCGAAGATTTCGGCGCAAAAGGCGGTGATGGATTACGCGGCGCAACTGCTGGGCGTGCAGGCCGAGCGGGACGCGCTGCCGGGCCACGCCTATCCGCCGGACACGGACTGGCAGCAGGAATTCGAGGAGGCGTTCGTCTACGAGGAGACGGAGGACCAGGCGCGGTCGATCCTGGAGACGAAGCGGGACATGGAGGGCAAGCGCCCGATGGACCGGCTGATTTGCGGGGATGTCGGCTTCGGCAAGACGGAGGTGGCGATCCGCGCCGTTTTCAAGGCGGCGCAGGAGGGGAAGCAGGCCGCGTTTCTGGTGCCGACGACGATCCTGGCGGAGCAACACTGGAAGACGCTGCGGGAACGGTACGCGGCGTACCCGATCCGGGTCGATTGCCTGAGCCGGCTGCAGCCGGTGAAGGCGCAGCGGGCGACGATCGCGGGACTGAAGGACGGGTCGGTGGACGTGGTGATCGGGACGCACCGGCTGCTGTCGAAGGACATCCGGTTCAAGGACCTGGGGCTGGTGATCGTGGACGAGGAGCAGCGGTTCGGAGTGAAGCAGAAGGAGAAGTTCAAGCAGCTTTTCCGGCTGGTCGACGTGCTGACGCTTTCGGCGACGCCGATTCCGCGGACGCTTTATCTTTCGCTGACGGGGGCGCGGGACATGAGCACGATCGAGACGGCGCCGCCGAACCGGCATCCGGTCGAGACGATCGTGGCGCCGTACGACGAGCGGGTGATCCGGGAGGCGATCGAGCGGGAGATGGCGCGGAACGGGCAGGTCTATTTTCTGCACAACCGGATTCAATCGATCGAGGAAGTCGCGCGAAAGTTGAAGTTGCTGGTGCCGAAGGCGCGGATCGACATCGGGCACGGGCAGATGGAGGCGGAGGAACTGGAGGACGTGATGGCGCGGTTCGTGGCGGGGGAGACGGACGTGCTGCTTTCGACGACGATCATCGAGAGCGGGCTGGACATCCCGAACGCGAACACGATCATCATCGACCGCGCGGACCGGTTCGGGCTGGCCGATCTCTACCAGTTGCGGGGACGTGTGGGGCGCGCGCAGCACAAGGCCTACGCGTATCTTTTTCTTCCGCGCCATTTGATGACGATGGGGGACGCAAAGAAGCGGGTCTCGGCGATCAAGCAATATTCGCAACTCGGGGCGGGGTTCAAGATCGCGATGCGGGACCTGGAGATTCGGGGGGCGGGGAACCTGCTGGGGACGGCGCAAAGCGGGCACATCACGGCGGTGGGGTTCGATCTCTACTGCCAGTTGCTGAAGACGGCGGTGGCGCGGATGAAGGGGGAGAAGCCGGGGCGGCTGATCGAAACGAAACTGGATCTCGATTTTATCGCGTGGCAGGAGAACGACGTGGACGAAGCGGGGGGAAAAGCGGGGGCGTTTCTTCCGCGGGCCTACCTGCCGGAAAGCCGGTGGCGGATGGAGGGTTATCGGCGGATCGCGGAGGCGAACCGGGAGGAGGACCTGGAAAAGTTGCGGCTCGAATGGCGCGACCGGCACGGTCCCTGGCCGGCGGCGGTGGAACGGCTGCTGCTGGCGACGGAGATCAAAATTGCCGCGGCGGAAGCTCGTATCCGGGTGGTGGAAACGCAGGAAGAGAAGCTGATGTTGCAGCAGGGGCAGGATTACATCATGGTAAGCGGCAAGTTTCCCCGCTTGACCGCCCGCGACGCAATTTCTAAACTAAGGGAAATATTATCATGGATTGTTTCCCTGAAGAGTTCGCCCTAGAGGCTGTCCGAAAAATAGGCGTGGGGCACGCCGAAATATCTTTTGTCTTCTGGCGAGGAGACGAGTGAGGAGCATAGCCGTAGCTACGAGACGAACGAGCGACGAAGCCAGAAGGCAAAAGGGCTTCGGCCCGGAGGGTGACGTCGCATTTGGGCCGATCTCTTCGTTGCTCACTCCTCACAGAGCACTGCGTCCCGCCATTGCGGGACCGTCGTTCGCGCCTCGATTCGGCCCAAATGCGACGTCACGCGCCCGACGCCTATTTTTCGGACGGCCTCCCGTGCGGCGCGCCCATCACGTTCGGTCACTCGCGGCTCTTCACCTGTGCGCAGTGGCAATGGCGGCGTTTTGTCTCGTTCCGGCGGCGCGGGGGCAGGAGGAACAGCCCTATTTCTCCGACGGGATCGCGGCGGTCGTCAACGACAAGGTGATCACCTACGTGCAGATCAACGAGCAGGTGGCGGAGACGGAAAACCTGCTGAAGCAAAACTTCCAGGGGGACGAGCTTTATCAACGGGTGAAGGAAGCGAAGCTGAACGTCCTGAAGGCGCTGGTCGACCGGGAGCTGATCATCCAGGACTTTAAGACGCAGGGGGGGTTCATTCCCGATACGTTCACCAACGAACGAGTGAACGACCTGATCCGGGATGACTATGGGGGCGACCGGGTGGCGTTTCTCAAGACGATCTATGAACGGGGCCAGACGATGCAAAAGGTGAAGGACGAGATCCAGGACAACGCGATTGTCGGGTACATGCGCAACAAGAACGTGGTGCAATCGGTGCTGATTTCACCGTATCAGGTGGAGCAGTATTACCAGCAAAACCTGCGGCTTTTTCAACAGGACGAGCAGATCAAGGTGAGCACGATTGTGCTGCGCAAGTCGCTTTTTCCGTCCCAAAAAACCGACAAGGACGGCCAGCAGGTGACCTACGATCCGCAGGAGGAAATCGCGAAGGAGATTCTTTACAAACTCGATACGGGCGCCGATTTCGCCGACCTGGCCAAAACCTATTCCGAAGCCGGGAACAAGGACGAGGGCGGTGAACTGGGGTGGGTGACGCAAAACGGGAAGACGGCGATCCGGAGCGATTTGTGGGACGCGATCTCGAAGCTGGAGCCGGGGCAGCACACCGATGTGATCACGACGACCGACGGCTACTATTATATTGTGCAGGTGGAGGACCGGAAAAAATCGGCGATGACGCCGCTGGAAGACGTGCGCGACCAGATCGAGCAGAAGGTGATCAGCGAGGAGAGCGAGATCCGGCAGCAGCAGTGGCTCGACACGCTGCGGGCGAAGGCGTTTATCAAGCTGTTCCTCTAAGGCGGCCATGGGATTTATACGACTTATGCGACGTAGGGACTCTCCGTGTTTTGCGTCTCCTTTGTCCCATAAGTCCCCTTGCATGACGCGCACCTTTCCCATCATCGCCATCACGGCGGGCGATCCGGCCGGGATCGGACCGGAGGTTGTGGCGAAGACGTTGCGCGATCCGCGGCTGCCGAAGGGGTTTCGGTTCGAGGTGCTGGGGGAAAAAAGCGGGAGGGGAATTCATCCCGGAAAATTATCGCGCATCGCGGCCCGTTCGGCGCTGAAGGCTCTCGAAGAAGCGGCGCGGGGCTGCCTGGAGGGACGGTTCGCGGCGATGGTGACGGGGCCGGTGCACAAGCTGGCGATCTCGCGCCTTCGACCCGGTTTTATCGGCCAGACGGAGTTTCTGGCGCGGGCCTGCGGGCTGCCCGACAGCGCGGCGGTGATGGTCCTGAGCGATCCGAAACTGACGGTGGCGCTCTGCTCGAATCATTGCTCGCTCAAGGAGGCGCTGGGGCGTTTGACGCCGGAGCGGGTGGTCGATGTGGCAAAAATCATGCATCTTTTTTTGCGGCGGCGCGGGATCAGGAAACCGCGGCTTGCGATTGCGGGGATCAATCCGCACATGGGGGAAAACGGTCTTTTCGGCGACGAAGACCAGCGGATCGTTCTTCCGGCGTGCCGAAAATTGCGGGAGCAAAAAATCATCGTGTGCCATCTGCCGGCCGATACGGTCTTCTATTACGCGGTGCGGAGGAAGGCGTTCGACGCGGTGGTTTGCGCCTACCACGACCAGGGATTGATCCCTTTCAAGCAGGTGGCGTTCGAGACGGGGGTGAACGTGACGCTCGGGCTGCCGATCATCCGGACGTCGCCCGATCACGGGACGGCGCTCGAAATCGCTGGCCAAGGGAAGGCCGATCACCGCAGCATGTTGGCCGCGGTGCGATTGGCGTGCCGGTTGGTTGAAGCAAAAAGAATGGAACCAGAATGAAAATAGGACACGTGATGCTTATCGATCCGGCGGCGCCTGGCGCGAAGCAGGATAAAATCGGGGCCGAAGTGGAGCGGATGATCACCTCCATTTTTCTGGACTCGTTGCAATTTGTGCCGGCGCTGGTTCCGAACGACCGCAAGCAGATTCGGGCGGCGCTGATCCGGCTGTGCGACGAGGAAAAATGCCCGCTGGTGCTGACGCTGGGCGGGACGGGGCCGTGCCCGGAGGACATCGTCCCGGACGTGACGCTGGAGGTGGTGGACCGCAAATTGCCGGGCTTTGGCGAAATCATGCGCTACTATTCGTACGAACGATTCAAGGTTTCAGTCCTGTCGCGGGCCGAGGCGGGCGTGCGGGGACGGAGCCTGATCATCAATCTTCCGGCCCGGCCGAAGCCGGTGAAGTTTTGCCTGCGTCTGCTGCAGGAGGGGATCGCGGAGGCGTTGGAACAGATCTCCGGGCTGAAGCCGCGGCTGCGCGGGGACGAGATCGAGGTGCCGATCGACAAGTATCTTCCGTTCCTGAAAAAGCTGAGGCCGAAACCAGACCCGGCCGGCGAGAAGCATCCGTACGTTCAGTAGACGCCGTCGATGGGCTGACTGCGAAGGGAAGCCGGCGCGAAATGGAATTTCGCGGGGAGCAGGGGGCGTTCCCAAGTGCAACTTGGGAACGAGGGGAAAGGCAGACGGCTACCAATTGACGGACACTTTTTCGCGGCGCTGGGTTTTCTTGCTGAAATAAAAGACGCAGCCGTGGCGGAGGCCGAATTCGTGGACGAGCCGGGTCGCCTTGACGTCGTAGCAGCAATACTCGGCGATTTTGGCGAGCCTGCCTTCCTTCCACCATTTGAGGGCGTCCATGCCGTCGGCGGTTTTGCCGCAGCCGAGGGTCTGCTCGCTGATGGCGTCGAGGCCGACGCGCAGGCCGATGGTTTTTTCGACGTCGCGCATGAGGTCGAGGACGGGGACCTGGCTGAGATCGAAGACGGCGTAGGGGGCGAGCACCTCGAAGTCGAAGTCGATGACGTTGTAACCGATGACGCGGTCGGCGCGCTGGAGTTCCTGCAGAAGCGCGTAGACGTCCTCCTCGCGGTAGATTTCGTAGGTGCCGCGGCGGGTGCTGTAAGTGACGCCGAGGGCGATTTTCATGGCGCGTTTGTTCTGCCAGCCGCCGACTTCCGCGGCGCTTTTCTGGGTTTCGAGATCGAAGTAGACGAGGTTGGGGCCGGACATGGTGCTTGCCTCAAATCATGGAGAAGTTCCGGACCCGGATAAACCTTTTTGTAACCTTTTTTACGTTGTTTCGTCTGCCGTGATATGAAAATGCATCATTCCTTCTTGTTCGGCTCTCTTATCTGTGCCGGGGCGATCCTCCTGACGGCATCGGCCCAGGCGTTTCCCCGTGACGGGGGTGGCGATCGTTTTGGCGGTGGCGGCGGACGCTTTGGCGCGGGTGACCGCACGGACGGCACCGTTGATCGTTCCGGGAGCTATCGCTTCCTGCACGGGGGCAGCGGCACGTTCAACCAGACGGTGACCCATCAGCCCGGCAGCACGACGGGTACGACGACCTGGACCAATTCCAAAGGCGGCACGGGAACGCATACGTTCGACAATACCTGGAACCAATCGACCGGAACCGGGACTCATGATTCGTCGACCACGTATGCCGACGGCAAAACCTCTTCGAGCGAGGGTACCTGGACGAAGACGGCTCCGGGAGACGCCACTTATGCGGGGACCCATACCGGCGTGAACGGGCAGACGACCGATGTCTCGAAATCGGTGACGAACTCGGACGGGACGAAGACGATCGACACGACCTACACGAATCCGACGACGGATAAAAGTTCGACCGTGGACAAGACGATCACCGATGCCAATGGCGTGAAGACGGTGGATACGACCGCGACCGGCCCGAACGGCAAGACGGTGACGTCGGACCAGACCTACACGAAAACCAGCGACGGTCACATCCAGACTGGAACCGTCACCGGCCCCAATGGCAACACCGTCACGGACAACAAGGACGTGACCTACACGAAGGACGCCAATGGCGACATCACCCGGACGATGACCGGCTCGGTGACCGGTCCGAACGGCGGGACGAAGATCATCGGGAACACGGAAACCTACAGCAAGACGGTTGTTCCGGATTCGGTGACGATGCCGAACCAGCAGAACGATTAACTCCTGCGGAGGGCATTAATTGAAAAAGAGGCGGACCGCGAGGTCCGCCTCTTTTTTTTGTGTTTTGTAGCCGCAGGAAGCAATCTCTCCCGTTCGATCATTCCAACTAATCGCTTCCTGTCGTCCCGCTTGGGCGGGACGACCCGGACAACAAAGTAGTCCGGGCCACCCGAACTGCACCGGCGCCCAGCATGCGGCGGCTACCGGGGTACAACGGCCACGCCATTTATTTGGGACGCGAAGGGATTGGCCTCCCGGCCTTTTCCAGTCGGGGGCCCGGAATATCTTTGCGCTATCGCGCAGGAATTCGCGTCCCTACCGGGGACTGCGCCGGTCGGTGAGCCAGCGGACGATGACGTAAAAGACGGGGGTGAAGAGCGCTCCGAAAAAGGTGACGCCGAGCATCCCGAAAAAGACGGCTGTGCCGAGCGCCTGCCGCATTTCGGCCCCGGCGCCCGCGGCGAGCACGAGCGGCACCACGCCGAGGATGAAGGAAAAGGAGGTCATCATGATGGGGCGAATGCGCAACCGCGCGGCTTCGACGGCGGCTTCACGACGCGGTTTGCCGCCCACTTCCTGAAGTTTTTTGGCGAACTCGACGATGAGGATGGCGTTTTTACAGGCGAGTCCCACCAGCACGACGAGGCCGATCTGGGTGAAGATGTTGTTGTCCATCGGACTATCGTACGTCGAGCGCAACCAGACGCCCCAGATCGCGCTGAAGAGGCACATCGGGACGATGAGGATGACGGTGAACGGCAGCGACCAGCTTTCGTATTGCGCGGCGAGGGTGAGAAAGACGAAGAGGACGCAGAGCGGGAAGATGTAGATCGCGGTGTTACCGGCGAGAATTTCCTGGTAGGCGAGGTCGGTCCACTCGTAGCTCATGCTCGTGGGAAGTTCCTTGTCGACGAGGTTCTTCATCAGATCGATGGCCTGGCCGGTGCTGGTGCCGGGCGCGGCGGAACCGGTGATTTCGGCGGAGGGAAACATATTGTAACGGACGACGCGGTCGGGCCCGGTGATGTTGCGAACGGTGACGAGCGTGCTTAGCGGCACCATGTCGCCCGCGGCGTTGCGGGTCTTGAGCTTGCCGATGTCCTCGGGGGTGAGGCGGAACATCGAGTCGGCCTGGGCGGTGACCTGGTAATTGCGGTTGAAGAGGGTGAAGTCGTTGACATAAAGCGAGCCGAGGTAAATCTGCAGGGTGCTGAAGACGTCGCTCAACGCGACGTTCATGGTCTTGGCCTTGGCACGGTCGACGTCGATGTAGAGTTGGGGCGTGTGGGCGCGGAAGGTGGTGAAGAGTCCGGTGAGGCCCGGTGTTTTGTTGCCGACGGCGATGATGTGCTGGACGGCCGCGTCGAGTTGGTCGTAATCGGCCCCGGTGCGGTCCTGGATTTCGATCTTGAAACCACCGACGGTGCCGAGGCCGCGCACGGCCGGGGGAGGAAAGACGAGGGCGATGGCGTCGTGAATGCCCATATACTGGGGAAAGATTTTGCCCATGATCGCGCCCGCCGAAAGGCCGGGCGACATCCGTTGGCTGAAGGGATCGAGCGGGAGGAAAATGGCGGCGGCGTTGGAGGAGCTGGTGCCGCTGAGGACGGAAAATCCGGGGAATTCAACGGTGTGGGTGACGCCGGGGGTCTTGAGGGCGATTTCGGACATTTTGTGGACGACGGCCTCGGTCCGTTCGAGCGAGGCGGCGTCGGGGAGTTGCGCGACGCTGATGAGGTAGCCCTGGTCCTGGAGCGGGATGAAGCCGGTGGGAACGAGTTGAAATCCGTACCACGCCAGGGCGAGGAGGCCGCCGTAGACGAGGACGACGACGGGCGCGACGCCGATGAAGGCGCCGACGACGCGCACGTAAACGCCGCGCGCGAACTCGAAACACCAGTTGAAGAGGGCGAAGAACCAGCCGACGAGAAAATCGAAGAGACGCTGGAGGAGATCGGGCTTGGCGTCGTGCTTTTGGAGGAGCAGCGCGCACAAGGCCGGGCTGAGGGTGAGCGAGTTGAAGGCGGAGATGACGGTGGAGACGGCGATGGTCAGCGCGAACTGGCGGTAAAACTGCCCGGTGATGCCGGAGAGAAACGCGGTGGGGATGAAGACCGCGCTGAGGACGAGGGCGGTGGCCACGACCGGCCCGGTGACTTCGTTCATCGCCTTGTGCGCGGCTTCGACGGAAGAAAGGCCGCTTTCGAGGTTTCGCTCGACGTTCTCGACCACGACGATGGCGTCGTCGACGACGATGCCGATGGCGAGGACGAGGCCGAAGAGGGAAAGGTTGTTCAGGGAGAAACCCATTACCGACATGACCGCGAACGTGCCGATGAGAGATACGGGCACGGCGATAAGGGGGATGATGGCGGCGCGCCAGGTCTGGAGAAAGACGATAACCACGACGACGACGAGGCCGATGGCTTCAAAGAGGGTCTTCACGACCGACTGGATCGATTCCCAGTCGAACACGGTCGTGTCGTAGATGATGCGGTAATCGACGTCCTTCGGAAACCGCTCGCTCAATTTTTTCATCGCATCGCGGACCGCGGCGGAAGTCTTCAACGAGTTGGAGCCGGGCAACTCGAAGATGACCATGGCCACGGCGGGCTGCCCGTCGAGCATGGAGTCCATGGTGCTGTCGAGTGCGCCGAGTTCGACCCGGGCGACGTCCTTGAGGAGGGTCACCTGGCCGTCGGCGCCGGTTTTGATGACAATGTTGGCGAATTGGGCGGGATCGACAAGCCGGCCCATGGTGCTGAGGGTGAGCTGGAACTGGGTGCCGTGCGGCGCGGGCGGCAAACCGAGCGTGCCGGCGGCGACCTGGACGTTTTGTTCGCGGATGGCGTTGACGACGTCGCCGGCGGTCATGTTGCGCGACGCGACCTTGTCGGGATCGAGCCAGACGCGCATGCTGTAATCGCGCGCGCCGAAAATTTTGACGTCGCCGACGCCGTAGAGGCGGGTGAGGGTGTCCTTGATCTGGAGGTAGGCGTAGTTGCTGAGGTAAAGCTGGCTGCAGGTTCCGTGCGGGGAAATCAAATGGACGACCATGGTGAGGTCGGGCGACTGTTTGCGCGTCTGGATGCCGAGGCGCTGGACGTCTTCGGGAAGTTTGGGCAGGGCGATGGCGACGCGGTTCTGGACGAGGACCTGCGCGGTGTCGAGGTTGGTGCCGAGCTTGAACGTGATGGTGAGGACCATCTGGCCGTCGTTGGTGCATTGGGACGACATGTAGAGCATGTTCTCGACGCCGTTGACCTCATCCTCGATCGGCGAGGCGACCGTGTCGGCCACGACGCCGGCGTTGGCGCCCGGATAGCTGGCCGAGACCTGGATGGTCGGGGGGACGATTTCAGGATATTGCGCGACGGGCAGCGTGATGAGGGAAATCGACCCGATGATCACGATGACGATGGAAAGCACCGCCGCGAAAACCGGACGCCCGATGAAAAAGTGGGGGAAGCTCATGTGCCTTCCCCTCGTTCCCAAGTTGCACTTGGGAACGTTCCTTGTTTTCGCGAAATTTTATTTCGCGCTGATTTACATCGATTATTACGTTCAAATCGGCAATGAAATTGCCTCAGCAAGTGCGTTCCCAAGTGCAACTTGGGAACGAGGAATACAAATTGGGGGAAGCTCATCGAGGCTGAATTCTACGGATGGGCGGGATCGGCGGTGGCCTCCGCCGCGGGCTGGATCGGTTCCTCCTTGGGCGAGACGGTTTCGCCGGGGCGGATGATCTGGAGACGGTCGAGGACGACGAGATCGTTCGCGTCCAGCCCGGAGCGGATGACGCGCAGGCCGTCGACGAGCTGTCCGGGAACGACCGGCCTGGGCTGGACCGTCTGGTCGGCGCCGACCACATAAACGAGCTTCTTGTCCTGATCGGAATCAATCGCGTAATCGGGGACAAGGAGGCCGGTGTATTTGCCGCTGCGGCTGACCCGGACGCGTCCGAACTCGCCCGGGATGAGGGTCCGGTCCGGATTCGGGAAAACGCCGCGCGCGTTGAGCGTGCCTGTGCCGGAATTAATCTGGTTGTCGACAAAATCGACCGTACCCTGATGCGCAAACGCGGCTTCATTGCCGATCGCCAGCTCGCACGGGATCGGACCCCTGTGGCCGTTCTGGCGCAATCCTTCCTTGTCGAGGTTCTGGTACTTGATGACGGTCGCTTCGTCGACGTCGAAGTAGGCGTAGACCGGATCGACCGAAACGAGCGTGGTGAGCAGCGTCGACTCGTTCCCGTTGGCGTTGACGAGATTTCCCTCGGTGACCATCGCGCGGCCGACACGCCCGTCGATGGGGGCGGTGATGTTGGTGTATTCGAGATTGAGTTTCGCCGTCTCGACCAGGGCGTCGGCAATTTTGACGGCGGCAAAGGCCCCTTGAAGGTTCTTGCTCCGCGTGTCGAGTTCCTCGGCCGAGATCGCCTTGCTCTGGTAAAGTTCCAGCGCGCGCTTGTTGTCGTTGGTGGCGAGATCGAGCTGAGTCCTGGCCCGTTCCAGCGCGGCTTGGGCGCTGTCGAGTTCGGCCTGGTAGGGCCGCGGATCGATGACGAAAAGCAGGTCGCCCTTCTTCACTTCCACGCCGTCCTTGAAGTTGACCTTTTGCAGATAACCGCTGACCCGGGCGCGAATCTCGACGCTGTCGACCGCGCCGAGCCGGGCGGTGAATTCATCGTAATCGACAATTTCCTTCGCGAGCGGATGACCCACCGTCACCTGCGGCGGCGGCTGGGCGGGAGGGGCCGGCGGCGCGGCGGGATGACAGCCGTTAAGGGTCAGGAGCAGAAGGAGGAGACCGCCCGCGTGCCCAAAAAATCGTTTCCGCGCCGAAAATTCATTAACCATTACGGTGCCAACTTAAGGGGCAAGATGATCCTGTCTAGTGATCTTTGCCTAACCAATAAGAATTATTTGATCCATTCAGACGCCGGTTCTTCAAGTTTTTGGGCTGATAGAGACCTCTGCGAAACCCATTCTCTAAGCGATCCGTCATCCCGAGCTTGTCGAGAGATCAGTTCCCCTCCTCTGAAAAAGGCAAACCGAACTGATCCTTCGACAAGCTCAGGATGACAGAATCCTAAAAGAGAGACTTTCTTAGAGGTCTCTGATAGGACGGATGGGGCTTATAGAAAGCTGGAAGGTTTTGGCCGAACGCGCTAAGTTCCCGTTTCTCCATGAAAGTTTCCGACCTGCGCGGCATCCTGACCTACATTCCCGGTTTTCGGGAAAAGACGTTCGTGATCGCCCTCGACGGCGCGATCATTGCCGATGACAACCTCTCGAACATCATGCTCGACCTGGCGGTGCTGCGGTCGCTGAGCATCCGGCTGGTGATCGTGCACGGGGCGGCGCATCAAATCCTCGAGCTTGCGAAACAGTCGGGGGTCGCGATCAGCAACGCCGACGGCACGGGGATCACCGACGCGGAGACGCTGAAACTGGCGCTGACCGCGGCGAACCGGATCACCCACGAGGTGCTGGAGGGCCTGGCGTCGAACGATCTGCGGGCGGCCTACACGAACGCGGTGATCGCGCATCCGTATGGGATCGTCGGGGGCGTGGACCAGCTTTTCACCGGGCGGGTGGAACGGGTCGACACGGAATTTCTGACGCAGCTTTTGGACAAGGGGGTGATTCCGGTGATCGCACCGCTCGGGTTCGACGGGGACGGACGGACGTTCCGGGTGAATTCGGACGGCGTGGCGCTGGAGGTGGCCGAGGCA
Organism: Methylacidiphilales bacterium; assembly: GCA_035948935.1. Taxonomy (GTDB): domain Bacteria; phylum Verrucomicrobiota; class Verrucomicrobiia; order Methylacidiphilales; family UBA1321; genus JABDGH01. The sequence goes on from DASZIP010000013.1 coordinate 370,031, forward strand.
CTAAAGGCCTCGAAGCTGATTTTTGTGACGAACCGGAACGGGTTCACGAAGAACGGGCAGAAGGTGAGCCAGATTTCGGTCGCGGAGGCGGAGGAATTCTTCAAGAAGCACAGGAGCGAAATTCCGGACCACATGGCCTCAAAGTTCGAGCACAGCATCCGGGCGTGCCGCAACGGGGTGAGCCGGGTCCACGTGATCGACGGGCGGATCGACGAGGCGCTGCTGACGGAGATTTTCTCGAACGAGGGCATCGGCTCGATGATCTACGCCAACGAGTATCAGGCGGTCCGGCGGGCGATGAAGAAGGACGTGCGGGCGATCCGGAACCTGATCCGGGAATCGGTGGAGCAGGAGGAGCTCGTGAAGCGGACGCGGGTCGACATCGTCTCGCAACTCAACGATTACTACGTCTTCCAGATCGACGGGAACATCGTCGGCTGCGTGGCGCTCCATGTGCAGCCGGACGGCGAGACGGCGGAACTGGCCTGCCTGTCGGTAAGCGGCGCGCACGAAAACATGGGGATCGGGCAGAAGCTGATGACCTTCGCGGAGGAGGCGTCGAAACAAAAGGGGATCAAGTCGATCTTCCTGCTCTCGACGCGGGCGTTCAATTATTTCCAGCAAAAGGGTGGCTACAAGGAGGGTTCGCCCGCCGACCTGCCCCCGGCGCGGCGGGAGAAATACGACGCGAGCGGCCGGAATTCAAAAGTCCTTGTGAAGCAACTGGTTTGAGTCCAGCCGGGATTGTGGCAGCCGTGGCGGTACCTTCTTCGGCATTCTATCCGTCCCCTAATCCCCTCTGTCCCGTTCGCAAGAAAGGCAAGGTAACTCCCGCCCCTGAAACTGGTGGATACCTTATTTACATGAAATCTTCGTTTTCGGCTTGCAATCTTAGCTCCATCTGGCGCAATAGCACTGGTTTATGCCAAATCTAACGAAACGCGACCTGGTCGTACGCATCAGCAACGAGACGGGCATGGTGCAGCAGGAAGTCCTGAACGTCATTCAGCGCACGCTCGATCATCTCACCGAAAGCCTCGCGCATGGGCAGGCGGTGGAGCTTCGCAACTTCGGCGTCTTCGAGGTGAAATTGCGGAAGGCACGGGTGGGGCGCAATCCGAACCGCCCGGAACATGACGTGCCGATTCCGCCCCGCGCGGTGGTCAAGTTCAAGGCCGGCAAGGAAATGAAACTCAAGGTCATGAAGTTGTCACAGACGATTTCCGCCGACGGCGCCGCGCCGGCTGATGGGTCCAAGCCTGGGGCTTAAGTCCCCCTTCTTCATCGTCCCAATTTGACCGCCTTCCGCAGGAGCTTGGGAACGCACTTGTTGAGGCAGTTATAGTATCGATCTCGCCGGACCGTCGAAATCAATTGGCGCAAAGTGAACCTTCGCGAGGATCAAGGGACGTTCCCAAGTGCAACTTGGGAACGAGGGGAGGCGTGATTCAGAATCGCTTTCCGTCCTTTCCACTTCTACTTTTCCCTTTTACCTTCCCCCATGGCCCTGCCCGGTTTCCGCGATTTCTATCCCGACGATTGCGCGTTTCGCAACGCGATCTTCGGCAAGTGGCGCGACGTCGCGCACCGTTACGGGTTCGTCGAGTACGACGGGCCGCCGCTCGAGCCGCTTGATCTCTTCACGAAAAAGTCGGGCGACGAGATCGTGACGCAGCTCTACCATTTCAAGGACAAGGGCGAGCGCGAGGTCGCGCTGCGGCCCGAAATGACGCCGACGCTGGCGCGGCTCGTGACGGCGCGGCACAAGGATTTCAAGAAGCCGCTGAAGTGGTTTTCGATCCCGCAGGTCTTCCGTTACGAACGCCAGCAAAAGGGCCGCCTGCGCGAGCATTACCAGCTCAACTGCGACATCATCGGCGAGGCGGGGCTTGAGGCGGACGTCGAGCTGATCGCGCTGGTGATCGACGTGCTGCGCGCCTTCGGCCTGACCGAAAAGGATTTCGTCGTGCGGCTGAGCGATCGGCAGTTTTGGACCGATTTCATGAATGCGAACGGCGTGCCCGAAGAGCAACGCTACGCCTTCATCCAGGCCATCGACAAATCGGAACGCGAGCCGCGCGAAAAGACGGCGGAGAAGCTCGGCCCGCTCGCGGAAAAGGTTTTTGCGATTCTCGACAACGCCGCAAGCGCGCCGAGCGAAAGGCTCGATACGATCGAGACGGGGCTGCGTCATCGCGGACTGCACGATTACGTGAAGCGCGACTACACGGTCGTGCGCGGTCTGGCCTATTACACCGGCGTCGTGTGGGAGGTGTTCGACCGCTCGGGAGAATTCCGCGCCATCGCGGGCGGCGGGCGGTACGACACGCTGCTGAAGAATCTGGGCGGAGTCGACCTGCCCGCGCTGGGATTCGGGATGGGCGATGTGGTGCTGGGGGAGATTTTGAAGAAGAGAGCCTGGATTCAACTTCGCCGTCCTAAGCAGGGGATCTACGTTGCGGTCGCCGACGAAAATTATCGACAACACGCATGGAAGCTCCTTCATGAGTTGCGGCAATTACCCGCATGGTCAGTGCTTTACTCCATGCAGTCGATGAAGCTCGGCAAACAATTGCAGCAGGCCGAAGAATTGGGTTGTTGTCTTGCAATCATCGTCGACGCCGAGATTGAAAAGGACCAGATCGGGTTGAAGGATTTGTATACCCGCTCGCAGAAACCTCTTACTTTGGGCGATTACCGATCGCTGCACGGATTCTGGATACAAAAGACCAACGAAATTGCCGAGGCCCAAAAGAAAACGCTCGCGGCTTCGCAACCTGACGGCGGCTACTCGTCCGGAGGATGATCGAAGCGAAAAGACAGGTTTCGCACAGAGGACTGCAGAGGACCGAAGAGTTCCCGAAGAGAAAACCTCTGCAGTCCTCTTCGGTCCTCTGTGCGAAATTTCAGTCGGGGTCAGGCCGGCAGGCGCGCCTGTCGCTGACCCTCCAGGGTAGCCCGCGCACGGATTTGGTAATTTGGTTCAATTTGGAAATTTGGTCCTGCTCCCTCAAATGCGCCGCGTGATGCCAGCAAGGTCCTTCGACTGCGCCTCGCTGCTGCGCAGGGCAGTAACGCTTCGCCAAAATAAATCTGCCGTGCGCAGCGCCTCGGCTCCGCTCAGGATGACGGATTGTTATTAGAAGGTTTATGGTTAAGGCAATGCCTCGCAAAAATCCTGTTAATCTTGTTAATCCTGTCTAAAAGTAGTCCTCCCATGTCCAACCCGTACCGCACCCACACCTGCAACGACCTGCGCGCCTCGCACGCGGGCCAGACCGTCCGCCTCGCGGGCTGGATCCACAACAAGCGCGATCTCGGAGGCGTCCTGTTCATCGACCTGCGCGACCACTACGGCATCACGCAGATCGTGATTCCGCCGACCGCCGGTTTCCAGGACGCGCTTTCGCATCTTCCGAAGGAAACGGTGATCAGCGTCCACGGCAACGTGCGCCTGCGGCCCGAGGGCACGGTGAATCCGAATATCCCGACAGGCGACGTGGAACTCGACGTCGCGGGCTACGAGAAGCTCGGCGGCTGCGAACCGCTGCCGATGAATGTCTTTCCCGAAGACCACACGCCCGAGGAGACGCGGCTGAAGTACCGCTTCCTCGACCTGCGCCGCTCGAAGCTGCACAAGACGGTGATGCTCCGCGCGAAGGTGATCTCGAGCATCCGCCGCCGGATGATCGAGCTTGGTTTTCAGGAATTCCAGACGCCGATTTTGACCTCGTCGTCGCCCGAGGGCGCGCGCGACTTCCTCGTGCCGTCGCGACTCTATCCGGGCGAGTTCTACGCGTTGCCGCAGGCGCCGCAGCAGTTCAAGCAACTCCTCATGGTGAGCGGATTCGACCGCTATTTCCAGATCGCGCCCTGTTTCCGCGACGAGGATGGCCGCGCCGACCGGACGCCCGGCGAATTCTACCAGCTCGACGTCGAGATGAGTTTCGTGACGCAGGACGACGTTTTTGCGGCGATGGAGAAGCTTTTCGTGCCGCTCTTCGCGGAGTTCAAGCCAGAGTGGAAAACCAACGAACTTTCGCCCGATGCCGAGGGGCATATCGCGTTTCAGCGGCTGACTTATAAAGAAACGCTGCTCAAGTACGGCACCGACAAGCCCGATTTGAGGATTCCGTTTGAGATTCGCGATTTGACGCCGCTATTTGCCAAGAGCGAGTTCAAGGCTTTTGCCGGAAAGACCGTCCGGGCCTTTGCGGTGCCGCAGGCGTTCGATCAGCCGCGTTCGTGGTTTGATAATTTGCAGGAAGAGGCGAAGAAGCTCGGTGCGCCGGGATTGGCGTATGTGAAAGTAAGCCAAAAGGAAGAAGCTAGAAACGCTGCAGGAGAAATAGCAGGCACTACACAAAACGTCGAACTCAGTGGGCCGATTGCCAAGTTTATGCATTGGCCGGACATTCGAGACACGATCATCGACTCACTTGGCAACAAGAACTCCGTCATCTTCTTCTCCGCCGATGCGAACGAAGCGAAGGCGGCGAAAATCCTCGGCGCGATGCGAGTCAAGATCGCCGAACAACTCGACCTGATCGAGAAGGAGGTCTTCAAGTTCACATGGATCGTCGATTACCCGATGTACGAGAAGAACGAGGAGACCGGGGACATCGAGTTCTCGCACAATCCGTTTTCGATGCCGCAGGGCGGGCTGGAGGCGCTCGAAAAGCAGGACCCGCTGACGATTTTCGCCTACCAGTACGACCTGGTCTGCAACGGGTACGAAATCGCGTCGGGCGCGATCCGCAACCACAGCGCGGAGACGATGTACAAGGCGTTCGCGCTCGCGGGACATCCGAAGGAAGTGGTCGACACCGAGTTCGCCGGGATGATCAACGCGTTCCGCTACGGCGCGCCGCCGCACGGGGGGATCGCGCCGGGCATCGACCGGATCGTGATGCTGCTGGCGAACGAATCGAGCATCCGGGAAGTGATCGCCTTCCCGATGGCGCAAAACGGCCGCGACCTGCTGATGAACGCGCCGGCGCCCGTCTCGGAGCGGCAATTGCGCGACGTGCATATCAGCATCCGAAAGCCGGTTCCGAAGGTGTAGGACGGGACGCTGCCTTTTCGGTAGCCGTCGCACGCCGGGCGGCGGTCAGCCAATGTACTGCACCACCGCCCAGCGTGCGGCGGCCACCACCAAACCATGAACCCAACTCCCCGCAAACGTTTGGATCACGAGCCTCCCCTATGGGTCCGTCCCGAAGCCGACTTCTTCATCACAGCCTGCGCCACGCCCCGGGGAATCAATCATTTCTGCAATTCAGTTACGGGACCGGTTGTTCTCGAATCGATTCGTAATCGTCAGGATCGCGGAATTTGGTTCTGTCATCTTGCCGTCTTGATGCCCGATCATATTCATCTCTTGCTCAACTTCCCCGGAGACAAATCTCTCTCGCGAATCATGGGGGAATGGAAAGGATGGCTTGGCAGGCACCGAGGCGTACGATGGCAGCGAAATTTCTTTGATCATCGGCTGCGGAACGAGGAGCAGGATCGAAATAAGGCTGACTATGTCTTTAATAATCCCGTGCGAGCAGGGCTGGTCGGGAAGCCGGAAGACTGGCCTTATACATGGATGCCGGACATCTACTGATCTCTGCATAATAGACTGACATGCGCATATCTCGATAGGTGTCAGTGATCGAATATTTGTACTCCACAGTTCCAGCAGCGCCCCGTCTTTAAGGTCTTGTCTCCATGAGCGAACATCAGAAACTTTTGGCAGGATGGACACTTGGCTCCATGGTGTTCGAAGTCTATCCGGAGCTTTTGCGACTCGCGTCCGCACCAAAACCAAGTGAACGCGAGTAAACACAGGCAAAAGACAAGTTCTCCTAAAATTGTTGCAGGAGGAGCAGCCGAATAGTGGAAAAACAGCACGAGGCAAAGCAACCCAATCAATGCGGGTATGGCCATTATCATCGCAAAAATAATTGAGAAGAAGATTCCCATTGGGATGGGGTGAAGCGCCTTTATCACTCGCTCAGCAGCCGTCTTTTTCAAAATGAACTCTTCCTTAGTCATGGTGGTCGGAAGCCATCGTAGAAAACGTGACTTTATATCCAAGTCCAAACGTGAACAACGACGGCGTCAGTCTGTTATGCAGAGATCGGTAATGCCCATGCGTCCGCCGCCCGGCGTGCGGCGGCTACCAAAAAGCATTACTGCAGCGCCCGGAGGTCGACGGCTACCGAATGCGTCGTTTCTCCCGGCATGAGCCTTGCTTTGTGGGGAAAGCTCTCTTTACTAACTTCGACTTTTCCCCCATGCGACGCACAAAAATCATCGCCACCCTCGGCCCCGCCACCGCCACTCCCGCCGCGCTGACGGAACTCATCGCGCTTGGCGTCAACGTCTTTCGCTTCAACATGTCGCATGCGCCGCATGATTGGGTGCGGACGGTGGCCAAATCGATCCGGGAAATCTCGGCGGCGCTGAAGCACGAGGTGGCCCTGCTGCTCGACACGCAGGGTCCCGCGATCCGGACCGGCGACGTCCCCAAAGCCTACGATCTCAAAGCCGGCGACTGGGTGAGCTTCACGGTCAGGGGCCAGAAGGGAACCGTCCAGATCACCACCGAGGTGAATTATCCCTACCTGGTCGAGGACATCGACGTGGGGAAGATCGTGATTGTCGATAACGGCCTTCTGCGGATGAAGGCGATCGAGAAGCGTTACAACGAACTCGTCTGCGAAGTGTTGACGCCGGGCCCGATGGGGAGCCGCCGCCATATCAACCTGCCCGGCATCGACGTGAAGCTGCCCGCGCTGACGGAGAAGGATTACGCCGACATCGAGCTCGCTTTCGAGTGCGGGATGGATTTCATCGCAATGTCGTTCGTCCGCCGGGCGGCCGACATCGAGTTGCTGCGCGAGACGATCAAGGCGAAGGGGAGCGACATCCGGATCGTGGCGAAGATCGAGGACCAGCTCGCGGTGAAGAACCTGGATGAAATCATCGCGGCCTGCGACGGCCTGATGGTCGCACGGGGCGACCTCGGCATCGAGGTGCCCTACGAGGAGCTGCCGATCATCCAGCGGCGGGCGGTGAACCTTTGCCTCGCGGCGGTGAAGCCGGTGATCGTGGCCACGCACCTGCTGGAGAGCATGATCACCAATCCGGCGCCGACGCGCGCGGAAATCACCGACATCGCCAACGCGGTCTTCGAACACGCGGACGCGATCATGCTCTCGGGCGAAACGACGACGGGAAAATATCCGATGGAATGCGTCGAAATCATGGACCGGATCGCGCGGCGGATCGAACAGGGCAAGACGGTCGCGACCTACGTCAACCCGGTCGTCGCCCACTCGGCGCGACAGCATCTCAACTCGACGGCGGTTTTCCTGGCCAACGCGACCGAGAGCGCGGGGATATGCGTCTTCACCCACTCGGGCAAAACGGCGCGGTTCATCGCGGGACTGCGCCCCCAATGCGCGCCGGTCTACGCCTTCACGCCGAACCTCGACGTCTGCCGCAGCCTCTCGCTTCATTTCGGCGTCAGGGCGCATGTCATCGAGTTCCACAACGACCCGAACGAAAACCTGCTGCGGATGCAGGCCCGGCTCATCGAGCGCGGTTACATGCGGCCCGGCGACTCGATCGTCGTCGTTTCGGACCTCGTCGTCGGAAAAGAAATCTTGCACGCCATCCACGTCCACACGCTTAAATAACAGGCTGTGAGCGTTTTTCTTGGAAAATCGGCCCTTGTAACCGGCGCCTCGGCCGGGTTGGGCGAGGAATTTGCCGTTCAACTGGCCGATCTCGGCGTGATGCATCTGGTGCTCACGGCGCGGCGCTCGGATCGGCTCACGGAACTCCGGAAATGTCTCGTCGCGGCGAATCCCTCCCTGCGGGTGGATACAATTCCCGCCGACCTGACCGACGCCGCGGAGGTCACGAAATTAATTGCGGCGCTGGGAAAAGGGAGCCTGGACGGGTTTTCACCCGACATCCTGATCAACAACGCGGGCTTGGGTGATCTCGGCACGTTCGAGACGAGCGACCCGGCCAAGATCGAATCGATGCTCGCCGTCAACGTTGTCGCGCTCACGCGCCTGACCCGTTGGGCGCTGCCTGGCATGTTGGCAAAAAAGTCGGGCTGGATTTGCAACGTCGGCTCGACGGCGGGCCTGATTCCCCTGCCCACCTTCGCGGTCTACGCCGCGACCAAGGCTTACGTGAACAGCTTCTCGGAGGCGCTTCGGATCGAGATGCGCGGCTCGGGCGTCAAAGTGCTCGCGCTTTGCCCCGGCCCGGTGGAGACCGAATTCGGCCGGGTCGCCTCACGGGAAAACAGCAAACGGAAATTCGGGGCCCCGGCGTTTCTTTGCGTGGACAAAGCCGACGTGGTGCGCGGGACGCTGAGCGCGCTGGCCCGCGGCCGGGCCCGGTTGATTCCGGGGATGGTCCGCTTTCCGATGCTGCTGGCCGAAAGCACGCCGCGATGGATTCTGCGGCTGGCTTTCAACCTGATGAGCGGCGATTTTCGGCGGGAGCGGGAGGGAAAATAGGACTGATGGGGCAATCGGCCCCGCCGTACAAGTCCCATCTGTCCCATCAGCTACCGTTGTCTTTCACGGATCAGCCTGTCACACTTCTCCCATGAGCAACGCACCGCGCCTGGCCGTACTTGGCTCCGGCAAAGGCAGCAATTTCGTCGCGATCCAGGAAGCGATTCTCGCCGGAAAACTCGAGGCCCAAATCGTCCTGGTCGTCAGCGATCTGCCCAATGCGTTGATCTTGTCGAGGGCCGCCGCCTTCGGGCTGCGCACCTCCACGCTTCCACCCTCCCCTTTCCGCACCAAACTGGGCCCCGAAGGGGAAACCGCGCTGGTGAAATTGCTGCGAGACCACGCCGTTGAGTGGGTGGTTCTCGCCGGTTACATGCGCGTGGTGAAGGAGCCGCTGCTGAGCGCGTTCCCGAACCGGATCGTTAACATCCACCCTTCGCTTCTGCCCGCGTTCAAGGGACTCCGCGCGTGGGAACAGGCGCTGGCCGCGGGTGTGCCGGAAACGGGGTGCACCGTCCATTTCGTCAACCGGGACGTCGACGCGGGAGAGATCATCGCTCAACGGCGCGTGCCGGTCATGGCAGGCGACACCGCGGAAACGCTCCATGCGCGGATTCAGATGGCCGAGCACGAGCTTTATCCGGCGGCCCTGGCGAAGCTTTTTCGGAGGACCGAATAGGACTTATGGGACCCATGGGACTCATAGGAGGTCCCCTCGCCGGACAAACCCTTCATCGACTTTCGCGCCCGGCTGCTTTAAAATAGCGGGCATGGCTCTTTGGTCCGCCTTGCTTTCGCGGCCGGCCTCGGCACAGATGCCGGCGCGTCCCTCGCTGACGCTTTTCTCTTTGCTGGCGGGGGCGTTTCTCCTCACGCTGGTTCCTCACGTCATTCAATTTCCGCTGTGGGTCACCGTCGGCGTGGTTGCGGGGATGGCGCTTCGTTCAGTCATCGAGGTTTATCGGCTGCCGCTGCCGAGCACGACTTTTTGCGGGATTCTGGCGATGATTCTTTTCGGCTGCATCTGGTGGCAATTTGGACGAATCAGCGGCCGCGATGCCGGAACGGCCCTCACTGCCGGATTGCTTGCGATCAAATTTTACGAATTGCGCGGCCGGCGCGACGTCGCCTTGATCGTCTTCTCCTCCTTCTTCATGGTCATGAGCGCCCTGCTCTACTCGCAGGTGCTCGAACTTTTCATCTATTGCCTGATCATGATGTGGGTGCTCACCGCGCTGCTTCTACGGGTCCACACGGGTGATTTGTTCCAGGATCACCTGCTCCGGATGCTCGGGCAGTCGGGCATCATTTTTCTTCAGGCGCTTCCTCTCGCGCTGTTCCTCTTCATTTTCTTCCCGCGCTACACCGGGAAACTGAGCATCATGCTGGACGATCCCTCGATCGGCCTGACCGACACGGTTTCGCCCGGCTCGATCGCGAAACTGTCGGATAATGATTCGGAAGCGATGGATGTCCTGTTTACCTCCGGCAAGACTCCCAGCAGCGAGAAGATGTACTGGCGCGCGCTCGTGCTTTGGGACTACAAGAACGGCGCATGGACGCCGGGAGATCTCGCAACCCGGGCATCGCCCAAGCCCACGGCCGCCTACGACCCGAACCAGATCGGCCAGGAAATCACCATCAGGCGCCACAATCAAAAATGGCTCTTCGCGCTCGACGTTCCCGTTTCCAAACCCATCAATACGGCGGAATCGCAGTTCTGGGCCGTTCTTTTGGACGGAGACACTGTGCAATTGGCGAATGACGCCAAGCTTGACCACATCGCGCGATACACCGTTTTATCCTCGACCATTCCCCGGACCGATGAGGTATTGAGTCGGGATGAAAGGCATGGCGGGAAAGCGCTTCCCGACGGTCAAATTGACAAGGGAGTGCAAGCGCTGGCGGACGAATTGCACCAGGGCCTCTCGGATGCGCAGGAGATGGAGTATGTCTACAAAGTCCTCTATTATTTCCGGCACGAGGGATTCACCTACAACACGGCTCCGGGAATCCAGGGCCCCGACTGGCTGCCGGTTTTTCTTTTCAAAACGAAGACCGGTTTCTGCGAACACTTCGCCTCGGCTTTCGCGATCCTCATGCGGTGCGAGCAGATTCCAGCGCGGCTCGTCGTCGGTTACCAGGGAGGCGACTTTAATCCCTACACGGACAAATATGTCGTCACCCAATCGAACGCCCATGCCTGGGACGAAGTCTGGATCGATACAAACAAGAGACCGACGGGCAACATGGGCCACTGGATGCGGGTCGATCCGACGGCGATTGTCCCGGTGACGGAAGAAGGGCTGTTCGCCAATAATCCCACGAGCGCCACGGACCCGCTGGCGATCCAGATCGCCCGTCATCAACCGACCTTTGCCGAAACCTATCTGCCCGACTGGGTGAGGAACAGCCTGAAGGAGGTCTCGCTTCGCCGGGAGCAGGTCGAAACCGACTGGGACAACCTCGTCTTCTCCTACGATCCGGAGGCCCAGAACCGGTTGGCGCAGGCGCTCGGTTTTAGCAGGGAAGGCCGGTTCCAACTGCTGCTGGTCTGCCTCGTCGTGGGGGGGGTCTGCCTCGTCGTCTTCCAAAGATGGATGGCGCGAAAACTGCCGGTTTCCCCGGTCGAGAGTCTCTACGCCGCCTTCTGCCGCAAGATGGCCCAGCGCGGAATTCCCCGCGCGAGTTGGGAAGGCCCGCTGGCCTACACGGAACGGGTGGCGGAAGCTTTTCCGGACGACAAGCCGGCGATCCAGCGCGTCGGCTCCCTTGTGGCGTGCGCGCGTTACGGCCCTGCTCCGGCCGATTCGGCCACGCCCCACGAGTTAAAATCGCTTCTGACCCTCATCACCGCATCCCAGGCCGCGGCCACCTCCCGTGAGCGGCAGAACGGAAACGGGGGCTTGCCGGAATAGCGCGTCTCCGTTAAAGAACCTCTGGCATGTCCATCTCGACAACTCCCCCTCCCGCACCTCCGAAGAAACGAGGCATGGGCTGCCTCGGCTGCGGATGCCTTGTCCTGGCCCTTCTTGTGATCCTTTTTTTGGGACTGGCGGGCGGCGGAGCGTATCTGGCTTACACAAAGTTCGTCGCCGCGACTTCGGCGACGCCCGCGGCCGTTCCGTCCTTCGATGGCGGCGACGACCTGTACCAGTCGGCCAGGCAAAAACTGGCCGACTTCGATCATGACGTGAAAAATCATCAGGCGGCGACGATCCAGTTGAGCGCGGATGAAATCAACACCCTGATCGCGCGCAACCCCGCCTTTATCCAGATGAAGTTCCGGCTCTTCGTGACCCTGACCAACGACCAGGCGCGGATACAGGGCGGCATTCCGACCGGCATCCTCACCCGTGGCATGCTGAACGACCGTTACCTCAACTTCGATACGACACTCAGCCCCGATTTTGATTCCGAAAGCAAGAGCCTCAACTTCACGCTGCATCATCTGCAAATCGGCGATCAAACGATGCCTGAGAAGGGCCTGCCGACGACGCAGATCGAACTTACCCAGATCCTCAATGCGGAATTGCAACAAAATCCCGATGCCAAGGACTTCCTCGACCAGGTCAAATCGATCGGGGTCAAGGACGGCGAACTGGTGATGGAAACGCAGTAGATTTTACAGTTTCGGAACCGCGCTCAGCAGCTTGCGCGTGTAGTCGTGCTGCGGATTTTCGTAAATCGCCTCCGCGGTCGCCGCCTCGACGATTTTGCCCTGGTTCATCACCAGGACGAAATCGCTGATGTGCTCGACCACCGCGAGATCGTGGGCGATGAAGAGATAGGTCAGCCCGAGCTCCTCCTGCAAATCCTGGAGGAGATTTACAATCTGCGCCTGGACGGACACGTCGAGCGCGCTCACCGGCTCGTCGCACACGATGAACTCCGGATTCACGGCCAGGGCGCGCGCGATCCCCACGCGCTGGCGCTGCCCGCCGCTGAACTCGTGCGGATACCGGTCGAGGTGCATGCGCTTCAGCCCCACCCTGTCGAGCAGCTCCGCGACCCGCTCGCGGCGATCGGCGCGGGTCATCTGTGGAAAATGAATTTCGAGGGCTTCGCCGATGATTTCAAAAATGGAGAGCCGCGGATTGAGGGAGTTGTAGGGGTCCTGAAAGATGATCTGGATTTTCTTCCGGTAGGGACGAAAAGCCGCCGGATCCAGTTTGGAAACCGCCGTGTCGCCGTAATAAATCACGCCCGCCGTCGGCTGCGTCAGCCGGATGATCGCACGGCCTATGGTCGTTTTGCCGCTGCCGCTCTCGCCCACCAGCCCCACGGTCTGCCCCCGCTCAATCGAGAAGGAGACATCGTCGACGGCCTTCACTTCGCCGATCTTATGGCGAAAAATTCCGCCGAGGACCGGGAAGTAGACCTTCAGGTTTTCGACGCGGAGAAGGGGTTTGGGTGAAGATGAGGTCATTTCCAGAGATGGGGGTTGTTATGGCAGTCGCGGATCATCGGGACGAAGCTGAGCCAGCCCAGGTTCATGAGAACCTGAACGAGCACATCGGCCGCGATGCGATGGTCGGCGGTCGGCGGCGGCATGTTGCCCGAAAGCCAGATCGCCTCCGCCGTCACCGTAAACAGCGCCGATATGCACGCCGCAAAGCGCCAGCACCGACGGATGGACCGACGGGAAAAAAGGGGACGATCATGGTAGAAGAGGATGAAGACGACGGCCCACGGAATGAGCAGCAAAGGCGTGGCGACCCAAACCGGAAGGTGCGGCTTGAATTGGTGCAGGTAGAAAAACGATTGTCCAAGCCCGGCGAGAAACAGGCTGTGCTGCCCGATGAAAAATTCAATCGAGCGGCACGGGCTGCGTTGGGCTGAATTTTTAGTCAATTCCGGCATAATCGATCACTTTGAGGCGGTGTTGCTTCTGGCCGAGCCTGGGCACGCATTCGATCAGCGCGCGCGTGTAGGCGTGTTGCGGATTTCGCAAAACCTCCGCCGTCGCGCCGCTCTCGACGATCCGGCCCCGGAACATGACGGCAACGCGATCGGCAAAATCGGCGACCAGGCCGAAGTTGTGGGTGATGAGGATGATCGCCATGTTGCTCGTCCGCTTCAGTTCCTTGAGCAAATCCATGATCTGTTTCTGGATCGTCACGTCGAGCGCGGTGGTCGGCTCGTCGGCGACGAGCAGCTTCGGCTGGCAGGCGAGCGCCATTGCGATCATCACGCGCTGCTGCATCCCGCCGCTGAGCTGGTGCGGATAATCATCGAGGCGCTTCGCCGGTTCGCGAATGCCGACCCTGTCGAGCGAGGAAACGATTTCGGCGGTGACGTCTTCGACTTCGGGCCGGTGCAACTCGATGGCCTCGCGAATCTGGTAGCCGATGGTGAAGACCGGATTGAGCGACGAGCCCGGTTCCTGGAAAATGTAGGCGATCTGTTTGCCGCGCAACCCGCGCAGTTGGTTCTCCGGCAATTGCAGCACGTCGCGTCCCTCGAACTCGATTTTACCCGAGACATAGCGGGCCGGAGGCGAGGCGAGCAGCCGCGTCAGGGCCAGGGCGGTCACGCTCTTGCCGCTGCCGCTTTCGCCGACCACCGCGAGCGTCTCGCCCGCGTTCATCGCGAAGGAGACGCCGTCGACGGCCTTCACCGGATCGTCTGGCGGACCGAAGTGAATGCCAAGATTTTCGACGCGAAGAAGGGGCGTGCTCATGCGTTATGCGAAGATGGGATTTTAGACAGGATTAACAAGATTAACACGATTCGAAGAAAGGCTGATTTTTAGACAGGAGTAACATGAGCTACATGAAGGAAAAATCGTTGTTTTCTCAGATCTGATTTTCATGCCCTTCATGTTCCTCCTGTCAAAATTCTTTCTCATTTCACTTTCAGCCGCGGATCGACCGCGTCACGCAAACCTTCGCCGACAAAATTGTAGGACATGATGGTGATGAGAATGGCAAGACCGGGGAAAAAGGCGAGCCACCAGGCGAAATCGATGTAGCGGTTCGCATCGTTAAGAATATCGCCCCATGACGGCGTCGGCGCCTGCATCCCGAAGCCGAGAAAACTCAGGCTCGATTCGATCAGGATGGCGGACGCGACGCCGAATGTCGCCGAAACCAGGATCGGCCCGAGCGCGTTGGGGAGAAGATGCCGCACGATGACCCGAAAATCGCCCGCGCCAAGCGCCTGCGCCGCCTGGGGAAACGGCTGGGAACTCAGCCGCAGAAATTCGCCCCGCACGAGCCGCGCGAGGCCGGTCCAACTCGTCAGGCCGATGACGGCCATGATGTAGAACATGTTGTTCTGCGATTCAAAAAGGCTGATCGCGACCAGAATCAGGAGCAGCGGCGGGAAGCAGTCCATGATCTCGATGAACCGGCACACGCCGATGTCGATCCAACCGCGGTAATAGCCGGCAAGCCCGCCCAGCGTCACGCCCACCAGGAGCGCGATGCTCTGCGCGACGAAGCCGATCGACAGCGAGGTGCGCGCGCCGTGGAGCATCCGCGCGGCGATGTCGCGGCCCGTCGAATCGGTGCCGCAGGGATGTTTCCACGAGGGCGGCGAGAAGGCGTCCGGCCCGCTCTCGATGGGCGAATAGGGGATCGGCGGCATCAGCTTGAACGAGGCGGGACGGTCGCGGTCGTTGGTCGGGTCGTTGACGGGATGATGAAACGCGAGGACGATTTCGATCAGCGCGACGATCCCGATGATCGAGAGAAAGTGAATCCCGGGACGATGCGAAAATCGTTTCCGGAAAAAATAAACCAGCGTGGCGAGCGGCACATAAAGCAGGAACCGCCATTCGATCGGCTCGAGGCTTGGGAAAATCGGAAACGTGACGCGTCCATCGGCGACGCGAATGATGGCGTGGCTGTTGGCGAGAAAGGGCGCGAGCGCGGCGATGATGAAAAGCGCGACGATCACGCGGAGACCGTTGCGGGCGAAGCTGTCCGCATAAAAATGACGCCAGATGCGCTGGGCGTAGCTTTCGTGATAGATTTCGTGAGCGGCGTCGTTCATTCGTAGGTGATGCGCGGGTCGACCACGGCGTAGAGGATGTCAGCGAGCAGGTAGCTGACAAGCGTGACGATGGCGATGATCAGGGTAAGCCCCATGATGACGGGATAGTCCCCGGCGTCGATGGATTGGAACATGAGCTGGCCCATGCCGGGGAGGGTGAAGATCGATTCGATGATGACCGCGCCGCTGATCAGGCCGGGTATCTCGAGCGTGAAAATGGTGATGATGGGGATGAGCGCGTTGCGCAGGGCGTGCCTCATGATGACGAGCCGTTCCGACAGGCCCTTGGCGCGCGCGGTGCGGACAAAATCCTGCCCGAGGGCGTCGAGCATCGAGACGCGGGAGTAGCGCGAGATCGAGGCGAGGCTGCCGTAGGTCAGGCAAATCACCGGCAGGATCATGTGGAGAATCCGGTCCCACAGCCAGGCGAACGGGCCCATGACGGACGCGTCGACCGAGCCGGCCCCGTACATGGGCAGCAGGTTGAGGTAATCGCCGCCCGCCACGAAAAAAATGAGGAGTAGTGCGGCGCAGAAGCTGGGGATGGAATAGAGAAGGAAAACGGCGAAGCTGATGGAGCGGTCGATGAGCTGCCCGCGCTTGACGGCGGCGAGGACGCCCACCGGGATGGCGACGAGGTAGGAGATGATCAGGGCCGAACCGGTGATGCTGAGGGTCAGGCCCATCCGCTCGGTTATTCTTTCGATGACGGGGCGGTTGTCGACGAAGGAGTCGCTGAGGTCGCCCCGCAAAACTTTGCCCAGCCAGTCGAAGTAGGCCACCAAGGGCGTCTTGTCCAAATCGTAGAATTTGATCATCTCCTCGCGCTGCTCGGCGGTCATGGCGCGGCCGTTTTCGGCTGTGCCGGCGCCCCTGAGGAGGGCGGGATTGACGGGGGAGAGACGAAGGAGGAGGAAGGTGAGAAGGGTGATGCCGAAGAGCGTCGGGATCATCAGGAAGAGGCGGCGAATGAGGTAGGTCGTCATGAGGGCGCCTGGATGATGTCGATGGTGCGGTCTTTGATCTTGAGCGCCTCCCAGAGGGTCGCTTCCCGGGGGCCGGCGCATCGGATGCAGAGGCAAACGACGTCGCCGTCGGGGCGCCGGACGACCTGGATGCGGTCGATTGTGGCGGTCATCATGACGTTTTCCTTGAACGGGAGCCGCACGGACATGCCGGCGGCGATTTCACCCTCGATGACAAATCCGGCCATGACAAAAGCGTTTTTGTCATTCATAGCGAAAGCGTCTCTGACGTGAAATCGGGGCATGGGGCGGCAAACCTCCTGAACGTAGGAGACAACCTCGCGCGCTTCCAGCACGATTGTGGGTGGGAGGTTGTCACCGGCTGCGGTTCCGGCATCGGGATGATTCGGTCTTGTTCCCGATATGCCTCTATTTCAACAGAAAATGCCATAGAACGCGAGGCATGGCTTCGCCAACACGTGCGTTCCCAAGTACAACTTGGGAACGAGGAAAGGCGGGCTGATCTGATCCTTCGGCACGCTCAGGAGGACGGATTGTTTTGAGAGGGTTTCGCACGGAGGACTGCAGAGGGCCGAAGAATTCCCAAAGAGAAAGCCTCTGCGGTTCTTTTCGGTCCTCCGTGCGAAATTTCAGCTGGGGATAAGGGGAAGGCACCGGCGCAAGGGCCTGCGCGGGGTACCTTGGGACGACGGCCACCTTATTTCCGCTCTTCCTTGTCGAGGACGGAGCGGATGGTCTGGAGTAATTCGTCCATATTGTAGGGCTTGGGAACAAAGCCCTCGATGCCATGCTCGACCATCCTGGTTTTGAGCCTTCCGTCGGTGTAACCGCTGCAAAGAATGGTTTTCAACCCGGGTTGGATTTGCCGGGCGCGGCGGCTGAGTTCAAAGCCGTCGATGGTGGGGAGGCCGACGTCGGAAAAGAGGAGGCCGGTTTCGCCCGCGGGGAGCGGCAGCATTCCGAACGCCGCTTCGGCATCACGGGCGGAGAGGACGCGATATCCGTGCGACTTGAGCATGATCTCGAGGAAACAGCGGACATCGGCTTCGTCGTCGACGATGAGGACGGTTTCGGTGCCGTTGACCGATTTCGAATTGTCGGGCGCGCGCTCGGCAAGGCGGGCGGGCGGCTCGGCGGGAATGGGGAAAAAGAGCGAAATGGAAGTCCCCTTCCCCGGCTCGGAGCGGACGTCGATAAGGCCGTTGTGGGACTGCATCAAGCCGTAGACGACGGGCATGCCGAGTCCCGTGCCCTTGCCTTTCGGCTTGGTGGTGAAAAAGGGCTCGAAGATGTGCTGGCGGGTCGCTTCATCCATGCCACACCCGGTGTCGGTGACGCGGAGGCAAAGGTACTCCCTGGTTTCCTGGCCGACATGGACGGGCACCTCTTCGCCGCGGACTTTGCTTGTCGAGAAGGTGAGTTTTCCGCCGTCGGGCATGGCGTCGCGGGCATTGGTGGAGAGGTTGATGAGGACGCGGTCGATCTGGCCGGGATCGGCGTGAATGTCGGG
Organism: Methylacidiphilales bacterium; assembly: GCA_035948935.1. Lineage (GTDB taxonomy): Bacteria > Verrucomicrobiota > Verrucomicrobiia > Methylacidiphilales > UBA1321 > JABDGH01. Next base: position 388,057 of record DASZIP010000013.1, read on the forward strand.
AAGGCCGTCTTCGAGTTGAAGATCGAAGGCGATGTTTTGGGGCAGCGCGGGCCTGAGCATGGAGGTGATCTCGCGAACGCGGAGGTTGATATCGGTGGAGGTGAAGCTCCCCTCGCTTTTACGGGCAAAGGCGAGCAACTGGTTGACGAGTTCGGCGCCGCGGAGGGACGCGCGATCAATCGTCTCGGCGATTTCCCGCACGCGTTGCGGCCGGCCGCTTTCGACGGGAAGGAGGGAGGTGTAGCCCTTGATGATGGTGAGGATGTTGTTGAAGTCGTGGGCGATGCCGCCGGCGAGGGTGCCGACGGCTTCGAGGCGCTGGGCCTGGCGGAGGCGCTGTTCCATTTCATGGCTTTTGGCCTTTTCCTCGGTTTCGGCGATGGCGCGGCGGACGGCGGGAACGAGGCGGGACAAACGCCCCTTGAGGACGTAATCGGTGGCGCCCTTGCGGAGCGCCTCGATGGCCGAATCCTCCTCGATGGTGCCCGAGACGAAGATGAAGGGGATTTCGGGGACAACCTTGTGGGCCATCTCGAGGGCGTGATGTCCGTTGAACTGGGGGACGGTGCAGTCGGCGAAAATCAGGTCGAAGTTCTTTTTCTCCAAGGCTTGGACAAATTTCTCGCGGTTTTCGCAGCGGATGATTTGACAGTCGATTCCGTCATTGATGAGCAGTTGCTGGATAAGTTCGCAGTCATGCTCGGAATCTTCCAGGTGAAGTATCCGGAATGCCGACATAGACTTTGGTACAGTCTTCATCACGACTCCAGACCATAAAGGTATTAACAAGGTTTTATTTTGTCAAGTGGATTATAAACCCTTGCTTGTATCACGCTGTTGGCTTGACTGGCGGAGCTTCGTTGACGATGGCCCAAAACATTCCGAGAGAGCGGATGGCCTGGAGAAATTGGTCGAAGTCGACCGGTTTCACGACGAAGGCGTTGACGCCCAGATCGTAACTCGCAACGAGGTCCTTTTCCTCGCGGGACGAGGTGAGCATGACGACGGGAATGTGGCGCAGAGCGGGATCGGATTTGATCTGACGCAAGACCTCGATACCGTCGACGCGGGGCATTTTGAGGTCGAGCAAAATGACGCAGGGCAAACCCTCGACACGTTTGGAATATTTTCCGCGCTGATAAATATAATCGAGCGCTTCCGCGCCGTCGCGAACCACTTCCACTTCGTTTCTCAATCGGTATTCCTGCAAGGCAGTGAGGGTGAGTTCGACGTCGTTTTCGTTGTCTTCCGCCAGTAGGATTCGTTTTATTTTAGCCATGGTTTTGAGTTTACGTGGGTTGAGTTGCAATTACAGGGAGTGAAAAGTAAAATGTGGCGCCCGAATCGACCTGGCTTTCGGCCCAGACGCGTCCGCCGTGGCGGTGGATGATGCGTTGGACGTTGGCAAGGCCGATGCCGGTGCCTTCAAAAAGCTCGGCACGATGCAGACGCTGGAAAACGCCGAACAGTTTCGCGGCGTAGCGCATGTCGAAGCCGACGCCGTTGTCGCGGACATAAAAGACGATTTCGCGGGCGGGGGCGCCGTTGGCTTGATCGACGATCTGGCCGATTTCGATTTTGGCCTGGTCGCGGGGCCGGGTGTACTTGAGGGCGTTGTCCAGAAGATTGGTCCAAACGAGCCGGAGGAGGTTGGGATCGCCGGCGACGCTGGAGAGGGGCTTGATTTCCCATGTGACACGGCGTCCCTTGCATTCGATGGCGCGGTCTTGGATGATCTGGTCGATGATCTCCCGCATGTCGACCTTGATGGGATGCATTTCGGCGCGGCCGGTGCGGGAAAAGGCGAGGAGGTCGTCGATGAGCACGCCCATTTCCCTGGCGGCTTTGGCGATGATGCTCATCTGGCGGCGGCTCGATTCGTCCGTCTGAATGGCGGGGGCCTTTTGGAGGAGTTCGACGAAGCCGTGGATATGGCGCAGGGGCGCCCGCAGGTCGTGGGAGACGGAATAGGAGAAGGATTCGAGTTCCTTGTTGGCGGTTTCGAGCTGATCGGCGCGCTGCTTGAGGTCTTCGTTCAATTTCAAGACCTCGTGTTCGATATTTTTGCGCTCGGTAAGGTCGCGGGCGGAGGCGTAAATCGTTTGTTCGGCGACGAGGGGATGGGCGTTCCACAAGAGCCAGCGGTAGGAGCCGTCCTTGCAGCGGTAGCGGTTTTCGAAGCTGATGACGTCGTGGCCGCTGAGTTGCCGGGCGAATTCATGCCGGGTTTTTTCAACATCGTCGGGATGAAGGAATTGCTCGAACGGCCGGGACGTCAATTCGTTGTTCGTGTAACCGAAGGTTTTTTCCCAGGCAGGGTTGACCTTTTTGAAATAGCCGTCGAATCCGGCGACGCAGAGGAGGTCGTTGGTGAGGGTGAAGAAGCGGTCGAGGTCGCGTTGGGTGCGCCGGCGGGCCGCCATCTCACGGTTGATGAAAAAGGTGCTGGCAAGGATGCCGAGGATGCCAAAAATCGATCCCGCGGTGATGATGATCCGGAGTCGGTTGGAACTCTCGACGGTGGCGGCGGTCCGTTGTTGGAGGAGGAGGCGCTCGTCGGCCTGCATGGCGCCGATTTGGGCCTTGATTTGGTCGATGAGTTTGTCGTTGTCCTCGATTTGGCGGGTGAGTATCGGGAGCTGGACGGATTGGCCGGATGGGCCGATGCGTTCGACGGCGGCGTTGTGTTGATTCAACAGATCCTGGAGCGTGGCCAAATTCTTTTGGTGGTTGGGAGCCTGATTATCGGAGGTGAGGTCTTTGAAGGTCTGGAATTGGGCGAAGAGATCCCGGCGGGAGTTCCGGTAGAATTGGAGATAGGCGAAATTGCCGGTGCGGACAAAACTGCGTTTGGCCATCGATTCCTCCTCGACGTCGGTGAGGAGGGTTTGGAGGCGGTCGATGACGATTTGGGTATGCTCGACCCAATGCGATGTCTCGACCAGGTTGCCAATGCCGATGAGGGATAAACAGCCCAAGCCGAACAACAGGAAGGCGACAAGAATAGCGGTGAAGAACAATTGGTCGAACGGATGCTTCATATGGATTCGAGGTCCGGCGAACACGTTAACTCAACCAACCATAACTTAATCTGAAAGCAACGTAAGCAAAGTGAAAAAGGTGGTAGTGGGTTGGTACGCGGGATAGTTAACAGCGGGCGGGCCGGCAGGCGCGAAGTTAAGGCTTCTAGAAAGGAAATTTGATTCTACGATTTTCAGGCATGGATTCGTTTGAGGATCGGCTGGCGCGGGCGGGGGTGAAACTTTTGCGGAGCGGGAAAGTGCGCGATATCTATGCGCAGGGCGGAGAAATCTGGTTGGTCGCCTCGGACCGGATTTCGGCGTACGACGTGGTGATGCCGACGCTCATTCCGGATAAGGGGAAAATCCTGACGGCACTTTCGCGGCACTGGTTTGGGCTGACGCAAAATCTCTGCCCAAATCATGTGCTGGGCTACGACCTGCCGGTGGGCGCGGAACTGCCGGAATTCGAGGGGCGGCTGACGCGGGCGCGGCGTTGCGAGATTTTTCCGGTGGAATGCGTGGCGCGGGGCCATCTGGCCGGTTCGGGGTGGGAGGAATACCGGACGCGGGGAACGGTCGGCGGGCACGCGGTGCCGAAGGGGCTGCGGGAGTCGGACCGGTTGCCGGAGCCGCTGTTCACTCCCGCCCGGAAGAATGACCGGGGGCATGACGAGAACCTGACGCCGGAGGAAGCGCGGGCGGCACTCGGGGCGGCGCGTTACGACGAGTTGTGCGACCTGACGCTCGATCTCTATATCTGGGCGGCGGCCTACGCGGCGCAGCGGGGGATTATTCTTGCCGATACGAAACTCGAGTTTGGGCATGAGGCGGGTGGCGGGCGCGTGCTGCTCGCGGATGAAATTTTCACGCCCGACAGTTCGCGGTTCTGGCCCGCCGACTCGTATCGGCCGGGCGGACCGCAACCGAGCTTCGACAAGCAATACCTGCGCGATTATCTGAAGACGCTGACAACGTGGAACAAGACGGCGCCGGGCCCGGAATTGCCGGAGGAAGTGGTGAAAAACACGCGGGCAAAATATCTCGAGGCGCTGGAGCGGCTGACGAGGTGATCAGGCGGGCAGTATATCGATCTCGGCATGGACGGAGGTGAGATTGACTTGATCCAAGCGCGAGAGGTCGGCGCGAACTCCTTTCAAAAAAAGATCGCAAAGCGCGTCGGGGTGATGGCGCTCCCGGCCTCCATGGCGGTTGCCGGAAAAATCTTTCTGGACGATGTTCAGAGGCGCCGAAACGGCTCGCGGATTTTGAAAAGTGAGGAGCATGGGGCGCTTTTTTCCGTAACGTCCGGCCATGTTGGCGAGGGCCAATTCGAGCGTGTTCGGGCTGTGCCACTTTTTGCGCAGGAGCCTTGAAAGGATGAGGTTTACATTCAAAATACTGCTGCTGATTTCGAGGGGATATTCGAAATCGCCCTTCGCTTTCGTCCATTGGTATTGATATATATCGAGGGTTTCGTCCACGACTCTCATTTCGGGCACTTGCTGATCGCAATTGCCCATATAGAAACGGGTCAGGCCACGGCCCAGGCGGAGGGAAAAGGCCAGGCAGGCCTCATTGGCCAGGAGAAGCTTCGAGCATTGCGCGAAACGGAACGATCTCAAAAACAGGGTGTCATCAACCACAAAGAGTACCGTGGGATCGGGACGCAAAAGGGAGCTGATCGAAAATTGAATCATATTCGGCTTCGACGATCCGCTTCCGATCCGCAACAACCGGCGGACAAGCCACTCCCGCCGTGATCCTTCGGCCAGATTGCCCAGAATTGATATCAGATCATGGCGAAAATTCGATTCTTCGATGAATTGTATGCGAATGGAGGGTTTGGATATATATATATTCCGCAACGTCCCGTAAGATTGGCGATGGTTCGGGGTTGAGGCGGTCCACAGGATTCGCACGGGAACATCGGCGACGTCCTCGCAACGGGCCAGGAGCGTTCTCAGGCAAGCCTCCAATTGAAAAGCCCTGTCCTTGGAGAAGACGACAATCATAAGACTTATGATTCAAGCGCTTTTCTTGACGAATGTATAGATTCCGCAACCGTAGTTCATGTTCATTTTGGCCGCGGCGTCCGGCTGGCTGTGGGGATAAACCCGTCCGGCATCATCGACGAAAGCGAAGCGTTCGAGTTGTATTGTTTCGGCGGCAGGCCAGGACAAAACATCGCGCGGGTCAAAAATCCGGCAGGAGTTGTATTCCACCCGGGGCCGTCCGACGGGAAAGGAAAGGTAGAAGGTCCCGCCGGGTTTTACCATTTTTGTCAGATTGAGAAAGCCCTTTAGGTGTCCGTGTATATCGATGGAATCTCCGTAGCGTCCGAGACCGAAGTGCTCGATGACATGGAGCGAGCTAAGGGAATCGCAGCATTGCTCCAGTTCGGGATCGAGCCGCATGAGATCAGCCTGATGAAAACTAAGATTCGGAATTTCGACTTTCAGCGGGCGCAGATCAAAAACCTCGATTGGGCGAAATGATGCGACATGAGCGATAAAGCCGTCCAGGCGGCTCCCAATATCGACATGACGCACAGGATTTTTTTGAAAGATCTGCTGCGCCACCAGGATGTCCTGATTGAAGTAATGGCGATCGACCCCGCCGGCGCTCTGTCGATGCTCCTCCAGAATCGGGACGAATTTATCGACCCGGCCGCCCTGATGTTTCCAGTCAGCCAAGGTTTCCAGAAAATGCCGGTCCTTTAAAATTTTAAGAAACCGCCTGGGCCTGCGCTTAACGTCACAAAAGAGAGGCCAGTACGATTGCCGAATTTCAGGCCGGGAATAGAGCTCCCAGAAATGAGAAGGTTTCATGCCCGAAGGTTAAACATAGGACGGCGGCCGTTTTAAAATGTCCCGCAAAAAATCTCGCGGGTCAATCTCTGAAACCAATGCCGACGGCCAAAGCGAGCCGGCCCATTTACTCTTTTACATTTTCCATTCCAGCAAGGATAATACCAGAGTATGGGCATGATCCACCCCGGAGCTCCATTTGAAATCATATTGGATTTGGCCGGACTTTCCGGCGCCACGTCTTTCATAGAGACCGGGACTTACCTTGGAACAACGACGCGCTGGGCGGCCGGACATTTTGAATCGGTGTTCACGATCGAACGGGCGGAGGGGCTTTACCGGGAGCATCACGAGGCGCTGCGCGCCCTTGGAAACGTGGAGCCCCTTTATGGAGATTCCAAGGACCTGCTTCCGGAGGTCGTTTCGCGTTTGGGCGACAAGCCGGCGATATTCTGGCTCGATGGCCATTGGAGCGGCGGGGAAACGGCCGGGGAAAACGATGAGTGTCCCCTGGTCTCGGAACTCGAAACGCTGAGTCACCGGCGGGGTGATGTCATCCTGATTGATGACGCCCGCCTTTTCCTGTCGGCGCCGCCCGCGCCGCACCGGCCCGAGCAATGGCCGACTTTTGCGGAAATTGCCGGACTATTGACGAAACAACCGCATCAGCCCTTCATTCAGGTCATCGATGACGTTATTTTCAGCGTGCCCGGCACGGAAGCGCTCAAGCAACGGCTGATTGATTATGGCCGTGAGCGATCGAAGGTTTTTGAAAAATGGGTGGCAAAAGGCCGGAAACCGACTTTGGGTCAAAAAATCAAACATCGTCTCGAAAAGATCGCCGCCAAATAGCAGCCGGGGCGGCGGGTGAAATAAGTCTTTTCTTGTTTCTCAAATTCAGGAACTTTGACGGCTGTGGTACAAGCGACGCGCGAGTTATTGATCAACAGGCGAATACCCTCGCTCGACGGAGTTCGCGGCGTGGCCATCCTGATGGTCCTGGTTTGGCACTATGTCGCCTGCCAGGTCACGACCCATTCGGGAAAGATGATTCAGGAGTTGTCCCTGGGATGGAGCGGGGTCGATCTTTTTTTCGTTTTGTCCGGATTTCTGATAGTCGGGATTCTGATCGATCACCGGGCGGCGCCGAACTACTTCCATGTATTCTATATTCGACGCGTCTGTCGGATATTTCCGGTTTACTTTCTCGTCCTCGGCGCGTTCATCATTGCCAGTCATATCGCCTATTTCTCAACGCCCCGATTCAACTGGCTGTTTGGCGGCCCCATGCCGATTTTATCGTATGTGACATTCACTCAAAATTTTTTCATGGGATGGAGCAATTCCTACGGCGCGAACGGGCTGGGCATGACCTGGTCGTTGGCCATTGAGGAGCAGTTCTATCTGGTCGTGCCCATCCTGATCTGCTTTCTTCCCCGCCGGCTTGCGTTCTACGTCCTGGCTATCGGTGTTCTGACCGCCCCCATTCTTCGCTGCGCCTGGCCCAGCTTTTTTGCTTTTGTCGGAACACCGTGGCGGGCGGATTCCCTTTTTTCCGGAGGGTGCCTCGCCTTTATTGTCCGGTCGCAACTTTGCCTTGAGCTTCTCGTGAAACACCGCGGTTTGGTAATGGCCTGCGCGGCGACGATGTTCGCGGGAATCATCTGCATGCTTTTCAAGGCGAAACATTTTGGGCAGTTCGACCATCTCTGGCTGGCCGGACTCTATTCTTCCGTCGTGTTGATTTCGACGGTATATACCGACAACTGGCTGAGCATTGTCATGGCCAATCCGATTTTGGGTTGGTTCGGACGTTATTCCTACGGCATCTATATGTTTCACCAGCCCATGAGCGGATTGCTGCACGGAATTATTCGCGGTTCAGAGCCTGGAATAAAATCGCTCGATGACGCCGGGGTCACCTTGCTCGCCTTTGTGTCGACTCTGGTTCTCGCGGTCATCTCCTATTATTGCATGGAACGACCCATTTTGTCCTTTGGACATCGATTTATCTATGCGGATCAAACGAAACGGGAGCAGGTCCGTGAGGACTCCAGGGCGGCTGTTTTGTAGATGCGCCATCTGTTAAGCGATTCCCCTGCGCGATCCGCTCCAAATCAAAACCACGATTGGGCGGACAAAAAACATGCTTTAGTTTGCCCTTCTCAGTCGATCAACGGCCTGACAAACAAGACGCGGGTCGCATGCGTACCCTTCTCGAAGAGGGTCCTGCCCGGCAGCGGACATACCCGTGACCAGGCCATAGGGTTGGTTCAGGCTCGCCGCCAGGGTCCAATAAATACCGGAAAAATACCGGGCGTTGACGAATTCCAGAACGGGGCAGCCGTGCGGGGCCCAAAGCGCGTTTTGAATTCCGGCCCCGTGCGGCCCGACGATCAAGCCGGCACCGGCAAAGAGATCGATTTGCTCCCGCAAGGTCAGCTTCTCGGCCTGGACCACGGTGACGTCATGGGACTGGAGACTCCGGACGATTTCTTCTTCGTTAAGAATCGATCTTGGTCCGCTTCTCGAAATATAGAAAACCTTTTTGCCGACGGGCCAATGCGTCAATTCAGGCGCCAATTTCGCGCGGACCCAAGCAGCCGATTCGGGCGTCCACGAACAGAATTTCTTGAAAGACGACGCGAAATAGAGTCCGTCGAGCTGCCAGCATCCGTCGTCCCATCGGACCGAACCGTTTTCCTCGAGGCCAAGGAGGCGAATCGCATCGTCGGCGAAAGCGTGGCTTTTCGGCGGGAGAATATTCGGATAACGGCCCGCCAATCCGGTTTCTTCGAAGAGTTTGAGGCGCGGGAGGACATCGCAAAAAAGATGCGCGTAGTGATTATGAAATTCGGTCCCGGCCAACAGCCACGTGCCCGAAACTTTTTTCGGCGCGGATTGCTTTCGATGTTTCGGCACGCCCTCCCGCCAGCGGCGGTCGCGGGTGAAGCACTCCTCGAAAGCGTGACACCGGGAATCGAGAATGGAGAACTGGCGTCCATAAAGAACCGGGTTGCGAAACCAGGCGATGAAGGGCCGATCTTCCCTCGGCGCGAATTCCCGTTTGTAATAATCGACGACGTAGTCCGCATGTTCGCCGAGGGCGACCACGGGAGGCTGGAGGTCGTGCAGAGATTGGCGCGGTTCGAGGCGGAGAAGAGCGCCGTTCTCATGCCGGGGGAGTTCGGAAACGGTGTCGACCGACGGCAACGTCTTGAGCATGGAGACGAGGCGGTAGCCGCGGGACCGGATGAGGAGCCGGGTGTAAGCACGATTCGGCCAACCCCAATCGTGAACGAGATTATCGAGGTGATTCATCGCACGACCGGATATCGGGCCGGTGCCCGTTTAGAGATCAAGCCCGGTATAGGCGTGTTCGGTCCAATCGAGGAAGATGCGCAGGCCTTGTTCGAGATGGACGGCGGGGGCGTAGCCGACGTCCCGGGCGGCCTTGGTGATGTCGGGGCAGCGCCGCATCGGCTCGCCGGCGGGATAGCTTTCGGGATAGGGGATGAATTCGGATTGAACGGGGCGCGGGGCGACTTTTCCGATCAGTTCGACGAGGCCGCGCATTGAAATTTCCGGGGAGGGATTGCCGATGTTGTAGGCCTCGCCGCTGCGGCCCGAAAGGAGGACCTGGAGGAAGCCAAGGATGGCGTCCTCGACGAAGCAGAAGGTCCGGGTCTGAAGGCCGGTGCCGTAAACGGTCAGCGGCTTGCCGGCCTTGATGCTGTTGGCGAAATTGGGCAGGACGCGATAATCGGCTTCCTTCATGCCGGGCCCGTAAACGTTGAAGGGCCGGACGATCATGACGCGCGTGCCGAATTGCTTGTGATAAACCGAGCAGAACGTTTCGCCGAGCCGCTTCGACTCATCATAGCAGGCGCGGGGGCCGATGGAGGAGACGTTGCCGTGATAGTCCTCGGTGGTGGGGACGTGGGCGGGGTCGGGATCGCCGTAAATTTCGGAGGAGCTGAAGTAGACGATCCCCTTCGATTTGCTTTTGCGGGCGAGTTCGAGCATGTTCCGCGTCCCGATGGTGGCGACGTCGATGGTCTCCAGGGGGAAGCGGCGGTAATACATCGGGCTGGCAATTCCGGCGGCGTGGAGGATGTAATCGGGGTTTTCCTCAACGGGGAAAGGCTTGGAGACGTCCTGCAAAAGGAAGCGGTAGGGGAGCGCGCCGAGGGTGTCGTTGGTGGTGGTGTTCGTGATGTGGCTGTCGGCGGCGACGATTTCGCACGGGGTCTTGAAAACCGACTGGTTGAGGTGAATGAACGTCTCGAGAAAATATTGGCCGAGGAAGCCGTTGGCGCCGGTAATGAGGATGGTTTTGCCCTCGAAGGAACGGGCGGACTCGCCCAGGCGTTGCGCGACGCGGACGCCGATTTCATGGATGACGGGGGATTTCATATGATTTGGAGTTGGGGAATCGGCACGATGAATTTACCGCCCGCCTGCCGGTAGGGTTGATGTTTTTTTATGATCGGCTGCGCAAAATTCCAGGCAAGAATCACGAGGTAATCGGGACGGCGCGCGGGATCGTTCAGAACGGAGGAATCGACCACGGGCACAAAGCGGCCCGGGCTGTAGAGTCCCTGCTTGAGCGGACTGTCGTCAATGATGAAGTCGAGGTCTTTGGCGCCGAGGCCGAATTGATACATGAGCGTGGTGGCCTTGGCCGGCGCGCCGAATCCGGCGACCTTCGCGCCGTCGTTGCGCAGGCGGTCGATGAGGGCGCGAAGCTCGGTGCCGAGCCGGTTGATGCGATCCAGATAGGCCGTGTAGGTCGAGGTTTCATACAAACCGGCCTTCTCCTCGCGCGCGACGGCCTCGGCGACGGAAGGGTCGATCGCGCGGCTGCCGGCCGGGGCCGCGTAGCAGCGAATGGAGCCGCCGTGACTGTCGACGCGCTGGACGCGGACGAGTTCCAGACCGTGTCGCTGCATGAAGGAAACGAGCGGCTTGACCGAGTGATAGCTGAGATGTTCGTGGTAGATCGTGTCGAAAAGGTTGCGCTCGATGACATCGAGCAGGTAGGAGACCTCGAAGACGAAAATCCCCTTCGGATCGAGCAGGCCGGCCATGCCGTCCAGGATATCGGGCAGGCCGTCGGCGTGGGCGAACATGTTGTTGGCCGTCACGACCTTGACGGACCCGAATTCCGCGCGAATGCGTTTCGCGAGCCGGCTGTTGAAGAATTCGGGCCAGGTCGGGATGCCGCGGCGCGTCGCCTCTTCGGCGATCTTGCGGGCGGGATCGATCCCGAGGACTTGCATCCCGGCCATCTGGAAAAAGGAGAGCAACGTGCCGTCGTTCGAGCCGCAATCGAGAACGCGGTCACCAGGAACAAGCGGAACGTAGCGGACAACTTCGGCGGCATATTCCTCGAAGTGCCTGACGAAAACCTGCGAAGTGCCGGAAACGTAAACGTAATTCCGGAAAAGCCGCTCGGGATCGACGCAGTGGATGAGCTGGACGTGGCCGCAGTCGCGGCACTGGTAAACGTCGAGCGGAAAGTGGTCCTGCGCGCCGTCGGCGGGCCGTGCGGGGAGAAATTCATTCGCGGGCGGAGTCGGCGCGAGGGCAAAAAGGAATTGCAGGCTCTTCGATTGACACAACCGGCACGTGTCCCTGACCTGGACGGGCTGGCTGCTCATACCGCGGCGCCGGAAGGCACGATGGAGTCGACCCGCACCGTGTCTGATTCGTAGTCCTGCGAGGTTCGGGGATTGCCGGCAAAACACCACATGACCGCGTCGGAGGTGAAGACCATCGCGTGCTCTTCCATCGAGGGCGTGTAGATCATCCGGCCCTCCTCGACCCGGATATATTTCGCGGGCGTCTTCGCGCCGACGGGGCGATAGTAATAGTCCATCGCGCCTTTTTGCATCCAGCAATAATGCCAGTCGGTCTTGTGATAATGGTTGGCCCGGACGGCGCCCTTGACCGAAGTGATGAGAGAGACGCTGCCGATGGGAAGATCGAGCAGGTTGAGGATTTCACCGCGCGGATCGGTGAAGGGAGGACGGATATCGGACAAATGAGACTCTCTCATGGAAGGTTCAATATCTCCAAAGGGCCCGCCGTTGGCAATGCCGTTTTGGCGCGGCCCTTCAACAGGAGCGGTGGAAACGGGCAGGATTGCCCGCGTAGATTCCGGGTTTCACGATGTCGGCGGTGACGACCGAACCGGCGCCGATCACCACGTCGGCGCAAATCGAGACAGGGAGGATCGTCGCGTTGGTGCCCACCACCACGCGGTCGGCGAGGATAGTCCGGCCCCACGTCTCCCTCGCGCCAAAGGCGGGCTTGCCGCCGCTCATCCGGTCGTTGATGAACATGGCCCCGTGGGAAATGAAGCAATCGGCGCCGATGGCGACCAGTTCGCAGATGAAGACGTGGGACTGCACGCGCGTCCGCGGCCCAATGACGACGTCCTTTTGAATTTCGACAAACGGCCCCACGAAACAATCATCGCCCAGTTTGCAGCCGTAGAGATTGACCGGCTGCACGATCCGGACCCGCTCGCCGAATGAGACGTCGACGATTCCGGATTGCAATATCTCGGGTTGGGCCACACCGCTACGCTAGGAAACGCCGTCCCCGACGACAAGTGTTTCTCCATCGTTGACGCTTTCTCCGATCTTCTCCAAACTCACAGCTAAATCATCCTTGTGAAAGTCCCGTTCATTGACCTGCGCGTTCAGTACCAGTTCCTGAAGCCCGAAATGGGGCCGGCCCTGGAGCGCGTAATGGAACGCGCGGCCTTTATCCTGGGCGACGAGGTGCGCGCCTTCGAGAAGCGTTTCGCCGAATTCACAGGCTCGGCCCATTGCATCAATTGCGCGAACGGAAGCGACGCGCTCGAGATGGCCCTGCAGGCGCTGGGCATCGGCCCCGGCGACGAGGTGCTCGTGCCCGCGCACACCTGGCTCACGACCGCAACCGCCGCCACGCGCCTCGGCGCGGAACCGGTTTTTATCGACAGCCATCCCGAATATTACACGCTCGATCCGGCCGATGCCGCGCGTAAAATCACTTCCCGCACCAAAGCGATCGTCCCCGTTCATCTCTTCGGCCAGGCCGCGCCGATGGACGAGATTCTGGCCCTGACCCGCGCACACGGATTGAAAGTGGTCGAAGATTGCGCACAGGCGACTGGAACGACCTACCGCGGCCGCCACATCGGGTCGTGGGGCGACATCGGCTGCTTCAGTTTTTATCCCGGCAAAAATCTCGGGGCTTACGGCGATGCCGGCGCGCTGACGACGCAGGACGAAAAGACGGCCACCTACCTGCGCCGGCTCGGCAACCACGGCGCGCTCCAGAAATACGACAATGACATTCCGGGCCGCAACAGCCGAATCGACGGCCTGCAGGCCGCTGTGCTTAACGTCAAAATGGATCATCTCTTCACTTGGATTGAGCAGCGCCGAGCCCATGCCGCTCGTTACAATGAACTCCTCACCAAGATCGGTATCGCGCCCCCGGCGGTTGCGCCCGACAGCTTCCACTCGTATCACGTCTACGCCATCCGCGTACCGAATCGCGACCAGGTGCGCGAGCGCCTGACCGCCGCCGGGGTCGAGACGCTCGTTCATTACCCCAAGGCGGTTCCCTTCCTCGGCGCTTATGCCTACAAGAAACATGCGCCGGAAGATTTTCCGGTCGCCTTCGCCCACATGAATGAAATGCTCTCGCTGCCCCTCTTCCCGGAACTCACTCCGGAGCAACAGGACTATGTCGTTGCGCAGTTGGTCCGCGCCATTCGCGAAGCCTGACGTCACATGTCCAGCCCCGGCGTTTATTTCTGGCGCGTTGTCTACAGTGTGTTGGAGTTTCCGTGGCTTCGCCGCCTCCTCGCCCGCCGCTATCGTTCGCTCGAACGGACGCGCGGGTCGGGCGCGGCGCGGAAATTTCTTCGCCGGACGCTCTTTGCGCTCGCCCTGAACCGCCTGCGCAACTACCAGGGCTATGTCCCGCTGCAGGCGTGGCGGGCTTTTTGGGAAATTACCCGCGCCGTCGACTCGCCCGGCCAAATCCCGCGCCGCGCCCCGCGACGCCGCGAAAAACTGCGCGTGGGACTCGCCGGCATGATCGCCTACCTTCCCTTTTATCCGCGCAAACTTTTCCGCGATCCGCCTCCGGGCATGGAAATCCATCTCATCGAGACCGTCCGCGAATTGTCCGCCGACCATTATCTCCGCCATACGGACGCCGCCTCGATCCAGAACATCATCCTGGATTGGAACGACGATCTCCCCTCGGACGGAATCGCGTCGCAACCCGGGTACGCGGCCCGCATCGAAGAGGCTGCCGCCGGTATCAACCGGCTCGACCTCGATCTGCTCCTCGTCTCGGAACCGGGCCGGGAAATCTACGATCTGCTCGACCGCGTGGACGTTCCGGCCATCGCCGATTTGACCGCGACGTCGGGCGTCTGCTTTCACCCGAACATCGACATCCAATTCTATATTCACGCAATCAAGGATTACATCGTGCGGGAAGACCGGCTCTTTTGCAGGTCGAGCGGGCGGTTCCTGGCCCGGCCTCCTTTCGTCGCGTCTTACTGTCTCCTCTTCGACACGACCGGTTATGAGGGCGCGCCCGTCCCCTGGCCGGAACGGGACCACGTCCTCTTTTTTCACGGACGGCTGGTGAAAGCGGCCCAGCCCGCCTTCCTGAAGATGCTTCTCGATTTGCTCGACGAAGACACGGAGTTGAGCCTGGTGCTCTACGGAATGGACTCACACAAATCTCTCGAGAAGATCCGGTCCGAAGCGAAGCGCCGGGGCGTGGAGAAGCGCATCGATTTTCGAGGCAAGTTTTCCCTCGCCCGCAATTCGGAGGGCGAGATCATCGACCCGGACTGGCACCGGTTCGTGCGGGACCTCCACCATGCGAAGCTCGCGCCGACCTCGTTCCCGATGGCGAGCGGCTGCGCGCGGTTCGAGACCTACACGGCGGGCGTTCCGTGCGTGAATCTCGCCATCCGCACCGACAACCGGCGATGGACTTCGCCCGACGAAACGCTCGTCGACATTCCCGCGCTCTACACTCCGTCGGCAACGGTGACCGACCCCGGCGAGTACAAACGGATTGCGCTACGCCTGCTTCGGGAACAGGCTCTGGCGGAAAAAGTCATCGCCGAACAACTCGAGGTCGTGCAACGTCTCGGTTCGCCCCGGTGCTTTTGGGAGCAGATTCCCGACGCCTATCAACGATGGCTCCGCCAACGACCCGCATGAACCAGGAGGAAGGGAGAATTCCGCCGCTCAAGAGGCTGGCCGCGCAAATCGCGAAAGTCCTGCCGTCGTCGTGGCGCTTTCCCGTCTGCGGCGTCAGCGCCGCGGTCTGCGGAGGGGAGGCCGCGCAGCCGCTTCCGCCCGCGGCCTTCGGTCCGTCCGACACCCGTTTTCTCCGGCCCGTCGTCGAGTTCCTCGACCCGGGCCATCTTTCGCCTCTCGCGCTCGTCCAATCGCACCTCGTCACGGTGCCGCACGGAATCGCCTGGAGCCGCGGCGCGCACCTCACGGCGGACGGCCGCCTGATCGATCCGCTTTCGGTCGGGATGAATTTGTCGATGGACCGCTGGCTGGTGAAACGGCAGCGGTTCTTCCCGAAAGTCGTACGCGTGCCGGGAAGGGTCATTTCCCTCTCCACCGACGGCCACAATAATTATTATCACTGGATGCTCGACCTGCTCCCGAAACTTTTCATCGTCCTCGCCGCGGGAATCGACCGGGGGACTTTTTATCTCGGGGCGTCGACGCGGTTTCAAAAGGAGACGCTCGAACTTCTCGGCATCCCACCGGCCCGCGTGATCGATTGCAACGCCAATCCATTTTTGCAGGCCGACGAGCTGGTCGTCCCGTTTTTGGGCCGGCGTCATCCCCCGAATATTTTCAGCGCGGGGAAATGCCGCCTCCTCGCCGACGTCTTTTCATTTCTCATCGCCTCGAAAACGCCCTCGCCGGTTTTACCCGCCCGGTTTGTCGTTTCCCGGGGCAAAACGCGGAGCCGCCGTGTCATCAACGAAGCCCGGCTTCTGGCGCGGCTGGAACCGCTCGGATTTCGCCCGGTCTATTTGGAGGACCTGGCGCTCGCCGAACAAATCACGCTCTTCGCCCGGGCCGAGGCAATCGTCGCCTCGACCGGCGCGGGACTGGTCAATCTCATTCACGCGCGGCCCGGCGTTCCGGTGGCGATCCTGATGCCCGAAGAGTGCCCCGACCTGGTCTGCCACGACATCGCCGCATTCGCGGGGCTTCGCTGCGCGATCTTTTACGCCCAACGCCACCCGCCCGGCACGACGGACAAAATCGGCTGCGACATCTCCCTGGACGAGCCGCTGCTGACGAACCTCGTCGGCCACTTCACGGCGTAAACGCGAACGAACTCCATGCGCATCCTCGCCATCCAATTGAATCAGCCCGGCGACGCGATTCTCACGACGCCCGCCCTGCGCTGGCTGATGGAGCAGGGCCACGAGGTGCACGCGCTTCTGCAGCCGCTCGGCGCGGAGTTGTTGCAGGTCATGCCGGGCCTGGCGTCGGTCGAGGCGCTTCCGCGTGGCTCCATCCAACTCGTGCGCGACATTCGCCGGGCCGTCCGTTATCGCCGCATCGGCTTCGACTGGGCGGTTGTTTTCTCCAAATGCTCCGACCGTCCCGCCCTCTGGGCCGTGCTTTCGGGCGCAAAAAAGCGGACCGGCCTGCGGTCGCCCCATAACGCGCGCCTCGGACGCCTCGGCCTGATCAATGATTGGCAGTGGAATTCGATCCGCTACGTCCATACTTCGGAGAACCATCTTTTCCTGGCGGGCGCACCCGACGACGCCGCAGGCCGGCTGAAGCTCGAATATCACCCGCCGGAACCGGAACGGAATTGGGCCGCCGATTGGATGCGCGGGCGCGGACTCGCCGCGGGAGGCTACCTGCTCCTCCACGCCGCGGCGCGCTGGCCCTCGAAATACTGGCCAATGGCGAACCTCATCCCCTTTCTCCAGGGAGCGCGAAAAGCGCTGGAGCTGCCCGTGCTCGTCACGGCGGGACGCGATCCGTTCGAAGTCGATTTCACGCGCGAATTGATCGCGCAGGCGCCCTGCGACTTCCACGAGATCGGGACGCTGACCGTCAATCAGCTCGGCGCGCTGCTGCAAAATGCGGCCGGGTTCGTCGGCGTCGATTCGATGCCCATGCACCTCGCCGCCGCGCTGGGAAAACCGGGCATCGCGCTCTTCGGCCCCACCAACGAAAAAGTCTGGGGCCCGTGGCATTCGCGCCTGATCGTTCTGCGCAACGACTGCCGCTGCCTGGCCGCGGAAACGCGCCTTTGCCCCAAAGGCCCGGAGAGCGAATGCCTGGCCGCCATTTCCGCCGAAACCGTTTTGGAAAAGCTCGCCCCGATCCTTGAAAATGGATCGTCCTCCTGAGCTTACCGCCAACCACAGGATGACGGGAGAGAGGGGAGGAACTAGACAAGGGGCGGGGGAGGGAACTAGAGTGGCGGGAGGCTCCGGGAAGAGGGGCTGCCCGAAGGCCCGGCATGAGCAATCCGATCGTTATTCCTCCCCACACAACGGCGGCCGTGGTGGTGATTTTCGCGCTGACGTACCTGGGGATCGCGCTGGGGCATGTGCCGGGGTTAAAGCTGAACCGGACGGGAATCGTGTTACTGGGGGCGATCGCGATGGCCGTTTTTTCGGGGGTGCCGACTCCGGCGCTGATCGGTTTGATCAACTGGCCGACGGTGCTGCTGCTGTTCGGTTTTTTTGTGATTTCGGCGCAGTTGCGGCTGTCGGGTTTTTACGACCGGGTGGCGGGGGCAATTTCGGCGCGGCTGGGGCATCCGGCGCGATTTTTACTGACGTTGATGGCGGCGGCGGCGGGGTTGTCGGCGTTTTTGAACAATGATGTTGTCTGTTTTGTGCTGGCGCCGGTGGTGGCGGCGGCGCTGGTTGGGCGGCGGATGAATCCGGCGCCATTTTTGATCGCGCTGGCGGTTGCGAGCAATATCGGGGCGGCGGCGACGTTGGTGGGAAATGCGCAGAATATGATGATCGGGCAGGTGGCGGGGCTGAGTTTCGGGCGTTACGCGGCGTGGTGTCTTGTGCCGGTGGTGTTTGCCCTGGGTTGCGCGTACGGGCTGATTTGGATGATCTCGCGGAAGGGGCTGGGGTTTTCGGGGGTGGAGACGGGGGGCGGGGAGGGAGCGACGCCGGCGCCGCAGCCGTTCAACCCGATTCACACGACGAAGGGGCTGGTGATTCTGGGGTTGGTGATCGCGTTCTTTTTTTCGCCGGTGCCGAAGGAGATCGTGGCCCTGACGGCGGCGGGGATTCATCTGGCGAGCACGAAGTTCCGAACGGAGGATTTGCTGGGGCTGGTGGATTGGTCGGTGCTGGTGCTGTTCATGGGGTTGTTTGTGGTGACGGGGACGTTTCAGGCAACGGGTTACGGGGATGAGGCGGTGCGGTGGCTGGCGCACGCGGGGGTGAACCTGGGGTCGGCGCCGGTTCTGGCGGTGGTGACGGCGGGGCTTTCCAATCTGATCAATAATTCGGCGGCGGTGCTGCTGCTGGTGAAGGTGGTGGATGTGTCGCACCCGGTGACGGCGTATGTGCTGGCGCTGGCGAACAGTTTCGGGGGGAGTTTGATTATCACGGGGAGCGTGTCGAACATCATTGTGGTGCAGCAGGCGCGGGAGATGGGGATTGCGATTTCGTTTTGGGATTTCGCGCGGCTGGGGGTGCCGGTGACGCTGGCGGCGATGGCGGGGTTGCTGGCGTGGGTGGAGTTGGCGGGGAACTTTTGAGGGAAGGCGGGGGAAGGTTTCGGGATGGGTTTAGGAGGAGCAGGCGGCGAAGGCTTCGTCGAGTTTGCGGAGGCGGCGGGCCATGTCGCGGGCGAGGTTGAGGAGGACGATGGTGTATTGTTCGGGCATTTGCTGGAAGAGGTGGCGGAGAGTGGCGGCTTTGATTTCGATGGCGCGGACGGGGTCGATGGCGCGGACGGAGGCGGCGCGGAGGACGGGGTCGACGAGGCACATTTCGCCGAAGAAGTCGCGGTGATGAAGCGTGGCGAGGGTGACGGCGCGTGGCGTGCCTGCGTGTTTGACGACTTCGACGGCGCCTTCGACGAGGATGAAGAGGGAGTGGCCTTCGTCGCCTTCGCGGACGATCCAGGCCCCGGCGGAAAAGTCGTGAACGAGACCTTCGCGGGCGAGGAGTGTCTGGGCGGGGAGGTTGATTCCGGCGAGGACCGGCGTGTCGGCGAGGGCTTTGAAGAGTTCGGGGGTAGAGGTGATCATCCGCGGAAGAGGGTAACGGAATTTTGTTGGGGAAGGCAGGGGAATTTTTGGGAGGAATGGGGCGAATGAGACGCGGGCTGAAGAGAGAGGCTCGACAAGGCGGGGTCGAGGGGCTTTATCTTACGGCGCTATGAAGGGGATGTTGCCGACGATGGGCTGGGTGCTGGCGGGGCTGGCGCTGCTGGTGAGTTTCGGCGTCGATTTCGAGAATACGGCGCAGGGGGGGGCGATCGATTTGCGGAACCGGATCACGGGGCTGCGACTGCTGGAGCATGGAGTGGACGCATACCATTACAAGTGGCGCTTTGGGGAGCCGGCAGAGTTCTGCGACGTGTATAACAATCCGAAGCTGCCGGTGAGCAAGACGACGGCAACACCGGCGCTGTTGATGGTGAATGCGCCGCTGGCGGGGCTGCCGTACCGGATTGCGCAATTTCTCTGGTTCTTCGCGCAGTGGGGGCTGTTGCTGGGGACGGGCTGGCTGTGGGTTCGGGCGTGCGGGCCGCCGTGGCGGCGGCTGGCGGCGGCGTTATTCCTGGCGGGGTTTACGTACACGGCGGCGTGGCGGCTGCATGCGGAGCGGGGGCAGGCTTACGTGTTGCTGGCGTTTCTTTTCGCATGGTGGCTGACGGCGACTTTGGACGCGAAGCGGGAAAAGGGGGTTCATGGTTTTGTGACGGGGCTGATCGCGGGATTTCTGGTGGCGTTGCGTCCGCCGTTCGCGCTGCTGGCGCCGTTTGTCGCTTTGCATCGGCGGGGTCAACTGGCGGGAATGGCGGCGGGCGCGCTGCTCGGGTTCGGGCTGCCGCTGCTGATGAACGGGGGAAGCTGGGGCGATTATTTTTCAGCGATGGAGACGCATTCGGAGCTTTATCGCAACGGGTTTGATCCGCGTCCGGGGCAGCAGCTTTATCCGGCGAAGATCGAGGGGATTCCGACCGATATCCTGGGGAATTTTGTGGCGATTCCGTACGCCGATTTTTCGGTGTTTACGTTTTTGCGATGGCTTGGTTTCGCGCCGTTTCCGGCGCTGCCGGCGCTGCTTGCCGTCGTGGCGCCGTTTGGCTTCTGGCTGTGGCTGTCGAGGAAGGAACCGGCGGAGCGCTTGTTGCCGGGGCTGGCCGCCTGGTTTTTTTTGGCGGATCTTTTTTTGCCGGCGTATCGGGACAGTTACAACGACGTGCTGATTCTCGACGTGGCGCTGGCGGGCATCGTCGTTGCGAAGAAATTTCCGTGGGCGGCGTGGCCGTGCGTGGCGGCGGTGCCGCTGGGGTGGGCGGTTTACGGCTTGATGCCGGAGGAGGTTTGGCTGATCAATCTGCCAACGGCATTTTTCGCGCTGGGGGCGGTTCTGTTTCTTTTTTTGTTCAATAATGGCGCGGGGCCGCGCAAGGTTGAGGGCGCATGTTGAATTACATCTGGCTCGGGTTGATCGGCCTGGCGGTGCTGATGGGGGGTTACCATGGCGCGCTCGGTGAACCGAACAATTTGAGCGACGTTGGCGATGCGTCGGTGAATAAAGCGAAGGACGCGGTGATGTTCGCCGGCGGCTTGATCGGCGTGATGACGATGTGGCTCGGCCTGATGCGGCTGGCCGACAAGGCCGGGTTGGTTCGGCGTCTGGGATTGGTGCTCAAGCCGATCCTGGTACGGCTTTTTTCCGATGTGCCGGCGAATCATCCGGCAATGGGGGCGATCGTGCTGAACGTGGCCGCGAATATCCTGGGTCTGAACAATGCGGCGACGCCGCTCGGTCTGCGCGCGATGAGCGAGCTCAACAAGCTGAATAAGCATCAAGGCGTCGCGACAAACGCGATGTGCATGCTGCTGGCGGTCAACGCGAGTTCGATCACGCTGATTCCGGTGACGGCCATCGGACTTCTCGCTTTTTATCACGGGAAAAATCCAACCGAAATCATCGGCACGTCGCTGGCCGCGACGGCTGTTGCGCAGGTCTTCGCCATCACCGCCTGCAAACTGCTGGAAAGAACGCGCTGGTCCCGGCGGCAGGTTGAGAAAAACGGGGCGATTCCGCAGGAGGCGGGTCTCGCGACGGCGAAGGCTGTCGTGGAGGGTGGCGACATCGAGGAAAAGGCGAAGGAGGCGGATGTGTCGCTGCCGTGGGTGCCGGGTTCGAAATGGATCCTGGCGGGCGTGGCTGGAATCTTTATCGCGATGGTGGCGGCGTTCGCATTTCCGGAGTGGATCGGGCGCGCGCCGACACCGGATGTGGCGGCACACGCATGGCCGCTGCGGCTGGTCAGCGCGCTGTCGGTTCTTGTTTTGCCGTGGCTGATCCTTCTTTTCCCGCTCTATGCCGCGTTGCGCCGGATTCCGGTTTACGACGAGTTTGTCGAGGGGGGCAAGGAGGGCTTTCAGGTTATCCTGCGTATTTTGCCCTACATCGTCGCGATGTTCGTGGCGGTCGGGATGTTCACGGCTGCGGGCGGGATGAGTGCGATCACTTCCTTCTTCAAGCCGGTGACGGATTTCCTGCACTTTCCGTCGGAACTGGTGCCGATTGCGTTGATTCGGCCTTTCAGCAGCGCGGCGGCTCTGGGGCTTGTGGCAAATCTGGTGGCGAGCCCGGCCTATGGTCCCGATAATTTGATCACGCTGACGGCGGCGACGTTTTACGGGTGTTCGGAGACGACGTTTTATGTGATCGCGGTTTATTTCGGGTCGGTGGGGGTGCGCAAGACGCGGCATGCGATTCCGGCGGGGGTGGTGGCGGATATCGTCGGGCCGATCGCAGCGGTGGTGATTTGCCGCGCGGTGCTGGGGTGAGGTTGTTTGGGACGGCAAGGGACTGCCGTTCCTACCTAGATGTCAAGGTTGCGGACGTTGAGGGCGTTGTCCTCAATGTATTGGCGACGGGGTTCGACTTCGTCGCCCATGAGACGCGAGAACATTTCCTCGGCTTCGACCGCGTCGGCGACGTCCACTTTGAGAAGGCGGCGCTTCGTGGGGTCCATGGTGGTGATGAAGAGTTCCTTGGCGTCCATTTCGCCGAGGCCCTTGAAGCGGGTGATGGTGACGCCGCGTTTGCCGACGTCCTTGACCGATTCGAGGATTTCGGGAATGGAGAAGAGGGGGCGTTTTTTCTGGGCGTCGCCATCGCCTTCAATGAGTTCGAAGAGGGGTTTGTCGGCGGCGCGGTACTGGTCGATGGAGAGGCCCTTGCGTTCGAGTTTGTTGAGGAGTTCGGCGACGGCCTTGCTTTCGTGGAGCTCGACGTGGATGGAGCGCCGGCGGTTGACGGTGCCGGACGCGGCCTTGGCGACGGTTTTTTCGCCGTTGGCCTCGGCTTCGTCGGCGGGTTCCTGGCCGAAGAGGCGGAGGTCGGTGTTTTGCTTGGCGAATTCGTGGAGCTGGTTGTCGGTCTTGAAATAGTGGACGGTTTCCTGGTTGCCTTCGCGGACTTTGACGAGGTGCCGGGGGAGTTCGTGGCTGCGGGGATCGCGGGCGGCGAGGTAGTCGCCGAAGTCGCCGCCGTGACGGGCAATGGCGCGGGTGAATTTGTCGAGCGAGTCGAGCATTTCGAGAATTTCGACCAGCGAATTGTCGGCAATGACTTTGTTGTCGGAAAGATTCTTGAGCTGGACGTCGTCGCTGCCGAATTTGATGAGCATTTTGTTGAGCTGCGTTTCGCCTTCGACGTATTCCTCGCGTTTCTTGCGCTTGATCTGGAAGAGCGGCGGCTGGGCGATGTAGACGTAGCCCTTGAGGATGAGTTCGGGCATCTGGCGGAAGAAGAAGGTGAGGAGGAGGGTGCGGATGTGGGAGCCGTCGACGTCGGCGTCGGTCATGATGATGATTTTGTGGTAGCGGAGGCGTTCGAGGTTGAACGCGCCGTCGCCGCCGTCGCCGATGCCGGTGCCGACGGCGACGATGAGATTTCGGACTTCGGCGTTCTGGAGGACTTTGTCGAGGCGGGCTTTTTCGACGTTGAGGATTTTCCCTTTGATGGGAAGGATGGCCTGGTTGTGGCGGTTGCGGCCCTGCTTGGCGGAGCCGCCGGCGGAGTCGCCCTCGACGATGAAGAGTTCGGAGTCCTCGGGATTGCGGCTGGAACAATCGGCGAGCTTGCCGGGCAGGCCGCCACCGGAGAGCGCGGTTTTGCGGACGGCTTCGCGGGCGCGGCGGGCGGCTTCGTTGGCGCGGGCGGCGTTGAGGGCCTTGTCGATGATCCGCTTGGCGATGCCGGGGTTGCCGTCGAAGAAGCTCATGAGGCTCTCGTAGGTGGCGGAGGAGACGAGGCCCTCGACTTCGGGGGAGAGGAGTTTGACCTTGGTCTGGGACTCGAACTTGGGGTCGGGATGGAGGAGGGAGATGACGGCAACGAGACCTTCGCGGACGTCGTCGCCGGAGAGCGCCGGGTCCTTCGGCTTGAAGAGATTATTCGCCTTGCCGTACTGGTTGATGGCGCGGGTGAGCGCGGACCGGAAGCCGGCGAGGTGCGTGCCGCCGTCGGGATTGGTGATGGTGTTGGTGAAGCAGAGGATCTGGTCGGCAATGGAGTCGTTGTACTGGAAAACGATGTCGATTTTGATTGGAAGCGGGTTCTCGTTGACGATGATGGCGTTTTCCTTGACGCGCGAGATGCGGACCGGCTTGGGGTGCACGACCTGCTTGTTTTTGCCGAGCTGCTTGACGAATTCCTCGATGCCGTCCTTGTAGAAGTAACGCTCCGCTTCTGAGCCCTCGACACGCTCGTCAGTGAAGACGATTTCAAGGCCGGGGTTGAGGAAGGCGAGCTCGCGCAGGCGGCCCACGACAAGTTCCTTTTTGAACTCGATGGTTTCCTTGAAGATTTCGGTGTCGGGCTTGAAGGTGATCAGCGTGCCGGTCGATTTGCTTTTGCCGATGACGTCGAGTTTCTTGACGGTTTTGCCACGCTGGAATTCCATGTGGTAGACCTTGCCGTCGCGCGAGACTTCGACCTCAAACCATTCGGAGACGGCGTTCACGCATTTGGCGCCGACGCCGTGGGTGCCGCCGGAGAAAATGTAGCCGCCCTGGCCGTATTTGCCGCCGGAGTGGAGGGTGGTGAGGACCATTTCGACACCGGGGATTTTGTAGGTGGGGTGGATGTCGACGGGGATGCCGCGGCCTTCGTCGCGGATGGAGATGGAGCCGTCAACGTGGACGGTGACTTCGATTTTTTTGCCGTAGCCGGCAAGATGCTCGTCGATGGAGTTGTCGAGGACCTCGGAAATGCAGTGGTGAAGGGCGCGTTCGTCGGTGCCGCCGATGTACATGCCGGGCTTTTTGCGGACGGCTTCAAGGCCCTCAAGCTTGCCTAATTTGGAGGCGTCGTAACTGCCTTCCTTGACGCTGGAATCGAATTGGAGAAGTTCGTCGCCGCCATCAGAAGAGGCGGTTTTTTTGGGGTCTGCCATAAGCGAAAAATTCTACCTGAAAATCGCATTTTTCCACAACAAGTAATGCGTCTTTTTTCGAGGTATTTTTCGCGGTTTTGCAGAGAATTATCTCGACTGGTTCCAGGCATCGGTGGCGTACCGATCCCGTTCAAGATCAATGGTACGCGCGGTTTCGGCGGGGGTGAGGTCGCCGGGGCTGAGGGTGAGTTCGAGCCGGGCGGCGAAGGCTTGGGGGAAGGCGTCGCGGAGAGCGGGGTTTTGGGCGGGGTCGGGCAGGAGGATGCTGCCCTGGTGGAGGAGGCCTTCGCGGGTGCGGCGCTGGGCGGCACCGCTGAGTTTGCTCGGACCGGCGACGATGTCGAACCTGACCGGTTTGGCGAAGCAGGCGTCCGATTCGACGGGATGGGCGGCGTGGGTGAGTTCGCTTTCGATGCCGCAGGCGGCGAGGGCGGCCTGGACGCCTTGATGGACGAGGCGGTAGCTTTCGGGCGCGGAGAGTTGCATCCAGGGATGGGCGCGGGGGAGGACAAGGGTGTAGGTGACGTCGCGGGCGTGGTCAACGAGGCCGCCGCCGGTGTAACGGCGGACGAAGAGGCGGTCGGCGGCGAGGGCGGCGGGCTGGAAATAGCCGAGGCTGACGGCGGGGACGTTCCATTCGTAAATGCGGAGGAGAGGCTGGCGGACTTCGCGGAGGAGGGCCTCGTCGACGGCCATGTTGCGCGCCGGGGAGGCGGGGCCGTGGATGAGGAGGCGCCATGAAAGCATCGGGCCGTTACCTTACCACAAATCTTTTCCTTTCAACCATGCCTGAAGCCAATTCTCCAATGAATAGCCCTCTGGGCAAAGTACCGAAGAAGCGCCGCTATTGGGGTCGAAGCGAAGGACTGGAAGCGGGGCATCAGAGTAGTCAACGCAACTGCGAATCGCACAACCCCAGTCCGTTAAAGGCAAAATCTTTTCCGGCCAAGACCATGAAGGATACTCCGGATCGGTTTTGCGAAATGACGTGTAAAGTCGAACCACGGTATCGTCGGGAAATTCATCCGTTCCCTCGAGCAGACCGTAAAACCCATATCCCGGGCCAAATCCTCCATCACCCACTTCAGAATAAATTTTTCGGATCAACGCAGGCAAAACAAATCCAAGTGCCGCTCCGCTTCATCAATCTCGGCCGCCGAGACGGGACTGTAGACCGTGTCTTCAGCGATTTTCAGTAATTTTTCGATGTCCAAAGACATGGATGTATTTTCGGAACTGATCCTTCGACAAGCTCAGGATGACGGATTGTTGTCAGCTCCTTTACGATTCAAACTCAGCGCGCGTTTCACATCCGTCGCCGAATAAGTGCGCATCGGTGTTCGAAGTCGTCGCTTTGCCAAGGAAATGTCCTGTAGATCGACTGACGAGATCGTGTTGGCCCAACGATAATTCTTTGCTTTGCGATGGGTTTTTTCCATTCCGTTAATTCCGTTTATTCCGTCAAAAATTCGGCCGCTACTTGAAGATGCTTTCGATTTTGTCCTTGGCTTTGTCGAGGATGGAGTCGTCTTTCGGTTTGGGGGGTTGGGCGGCGATGCGGATGAGAAAGGGAAGGGCGACTTTCCAGGCTTCCTTGTCCTCGACGGGATTGTAGTTTTTGTTTTTTGGGTGGGACCAGCCGGGGCCGGCGGCGATGAACCAGGCTTCGCAGTCGTTGCCGGCGGCTTTCATTTGCTGCTGGAAGGCGAGGACGTTGTCGTGGGTCGCGGAGGGGTCGTTGTCGGGGTAGACGGCGCAGAGGGGGGCGTCGAATTTGCCGACGGGGTGGCCGGGGGTTTCGATGGGGCCGTAGAAGGTGACGGCGCCGTCGAGGGTTTTGCTGTCGCGGGCGGCCTGGAAGACGTAGGTGGCGCCGGTGCCCCAGCCCATGGCGGCGACGTTGTCGACGCGGAATTTGGGGCTTTCATGGAAGAAGCGGATGCCGGCGTTGACGGTTTTCATGACGATGGCGGCGTCGAGGTTGGCGACGAGATTGGCGAGGTCGGCGGGGTCGGTGAGTTGCTTGCCGTTGTAGATGTCGACGGCAACGACGAGGTAGCCGAGGGCGGCGAGGCGGTCGGCCTCGGCCTTGGTGAAGTCGTCGAGGCCGTAGGCGTCGGGGACGAGGACGATACCGAGGGTCGGCGGTGTGGCGGGGATGGCGAGGTAGGCGAGGTCTTCGGCGCCGAAATCGCTGAGGGTGATCATGCGGCCGGTGGGCTTGGCGGGCGCGTCGGTGTCGGTAGTTGCGGCGGGGGCGGGGTTGGCGAGGGCGAGCGCCAGGGCGATGACCAATATGAGCGGATAATGGGATTTCTGGGACATACAAGATCGCTTCCTGCGCGCTTCGCGCGCCCGGGCAACGAAGTAGCCCGGGCCACCCGAAAGAGGAAACAGAATACTTCCGTTTTTTCCTGTTTTCATCAACTTCATGTTTTCATGTCAAAAAATCAGGGGAAGAGGCCGCGGATGGTTTTGCCGTCGACGACTTTTCGGATGCCGAGAGAGAGGGCGGCGGTGCGGTTGTCGATGTTGTGTTTGCGGGCCTCCTTGAGGACGGTGTCGAGCGTGCGGTCGAGGATGCGGTAGAGTTTGTCGAAGATTTCGGTTTCGGCCCAGAAGAAGCTTTGCAGGTCCTGGACCCATTCGAAGTAGCTGACGATGACGCCACCGGAGTTGCAAAGGATGTCGGGGATGACGAAGATTTCGGGGCGCTGGCGGAGGATGGCGTCGGCCTCGACGGTGGTGGGGCCGTTAGCGCCTTCGGCGAGGATGCGGCACTGGATTTTGCCGGCGTTTTTGCCGGTGATGACGCGGTCCATCGCGGCGGGGATGAGGACTTCGCAGGGTTGGAGGAGGAGTTCGTCGTTGGAGATTTTGTCGCCGCCGGGGAATCCGGCGACGGTGCCGGTGCGGGCGTTGTGTTCCTCGAGGGCGTGGAGGTCGAGGCCGTTGGGCTTGTAAACGCCGCCGCTGACGTCGCTGACGCCGACGACCCGGGCGCCGTATTTGGCCATGCCCGCGGCGGCGTAGCTGCCGACGTTGCCGAAGCCCTGGACGATGACGCGGCTGTCCTGTGGGAGTTTGAGGAGTTCGATGACACGATCGGCGAGGAAGGCGACGCCGCGGCCGGTGGCTTCCCTGCGGCCGAGGGAGCCGCCGATGCTGACGGGTTTGCCGGTGACGATGCTGGGGACGGCGTGGCCGATCTGGTGCGAATAGGTGTCCATGATCCACGCCATGGTCTGTTCATTGGTGCCCATGTCGGGGGCCATGACGTCAGTCTGGGGGCTGATGAAGGGGATCATTTCGCTGGTGTAGCGGCGGGTGATGCGTTCGAGTTCGCCAATGGAGAATTGGCGGGGGTCGATGGCGACGCCGCCTTTGGCGCCGCCGTAGGGGAGGTCGGCGAGGGCGCATTTCCAGCTCATCCACATGGCGAGGGCGGCGACTTCGCCAAGCTCGACACTGGGGTGGTAGCGGAGGCCGCCCTTGGTGGGGCCGAGGGTGAGGTGATGCTGGACGCGGTGGCCTTCGAAGACGCGGACTTCGCCGGAATCCATGCGGACGGGGATCGAGACGGTGACGAGGCGCTTGGGGAGTTTGGTGCGCTCGCGGAGGGCGTCGGACATGTTGATGAAGTCGGCGACGGCGTCGAATTGGTCGCAGGCCATCTTGTAGACGGGGTTGGAGAGGAGATGCTTCATGGGAAAAATTTAGACATGAAGGACATGAGAAAGGCAGGGAATTTTTTTAGAGAGGATTTACAAGATTAACAGGATTTTTGAGGAAGGGATTCGACGAAGAAAAAATAAATTCCACGATTCTGTCCGTTCATGTTTTTCATGTTCCTCCTGTCTAAAATTCGGTTGCTCAGGCGGTTTTTTTCTTCGCATGGAAGTCGCTGGTAATGCGAAGGAAATTCTTGAGCAAGTCTTTGCCGTGGCGGGTGAGGATCGATTCGGGATGGAACTGGACGCCGTGGATCGGAAATTCCTTGTGGCGCACGCCCATGATTTCGCCCTCGGCGGTGCGGGCGTTGACGAGGAGGACGTCGGGGACGGTGGGCGGGTCGATGATGAGCGAATGATAGCGGGTCGCCTCGAAGGGGCTGGGGAGATCGGCGAAGACGCCGGTGCCGTCGTGGAGGATGGGGGAAGTTTTGCCGTGCATGAGGCGTCCCGCGCGGACGACGGCGCCGCCGTAGACGTGGCCGATGCATTGGTGGCCGAGGCAGACGCCGAGGATGGGAAGGCGGGGGCCGATCTGGAGGATGACGTCGTTGGAGATGCCGGCTTCCCTGGGCGTGCAGGGGCCGGGCGAGATGACGACGGCTTCGGGCTGGAGCGCCTCGATTTCGGCGATGCCGATTTCGTCGTTGCGTTTGACGACGGGTTCCGCGCCGAGCTCGCCGAAGTATTGGACGAGGTTGTAGGTGAACGAGTCGTAGTTATCGATGATGAGGAGCATAGCGGAGGGGAAACATTAGCAATTTTCCAGACTAACCAAATTTCACGCTACACGAGCAAACTTAACGCGGGATTTCAACGGTTCGATCGAGATGCGCAGGCCGAGACTTTCGATGACGTTTTTGAATGTTCGCAGACGGGGATTTCCTTTCGAGGATAGGGCTTCGTGAAGCGCTTGACGGCTAAGGGAGGCCTTTCGCGCGAGTTTGGCAAGGCCTCCCTGCGCTTTGGCCACGAGCCGCAAGGTGTCGAGCAAAGCTTCGATGTCATTGTCCTTTTCGAATTCTTCAACGGCTACTTCGATTGCGATCTTGGCTCTTTCGCGGTCCTTAAGAAATTCGAGATGAATTTTCTCGAGCGGGACGCCGTAACTTTTCAATCGTTTTGTCATAGGTTGTCCTCCTGAAACATTTTCCAATATTGTCTCGCCGTTCTGATATCCCGTGTTTGAGATGCCTTATCGCCCCCTGTTAAAAGTAGTATTAATTTTCCCCGACGCTCCCCGAAATAGACCCGATAACCTGGACCGAAGAAGAAGCGCAGTTCATAAAGGCTAGGGTCGATCTTTTTATAGTCGCCAAATTGCCCTCTTTCCAGCCGCTTGACCCGGTCAAAGATTCTTGCCTGCGTCTTCATATCGAGAGAACGAAACCAATTTTGGTACGGGCATTTGTCGGGACCCATGCGAAAAGCCAATACCTGATAGATTCCCGGCGTAAGCACTTCGTTTCCTGATAATTTTAAACGTAAACTATACTTGACGTTTTGTCCATACCTTATCGCGCGGATTTTTAAAACAACTTCGCCATGGCGAGGGCCTTGAGACCGGCCTTGGCCTTGTTGATTGATTCCTGGTATTCGCCGAGGGGGGTCGAGTCGGCGACGAGTCCCCCGCCGGCCTGGAGGTAGGCCTTGCCGTCCTTGAGCAGGAGGGTGCGGATGGCAATGCACGAATCGAGGTTGCCGGAGAAGCCGAAGTAGCCGACCGCGCCGGCGTAGGTGCCGCGGCAGGTCGGTTCCATGTCGGCGATGATTTGCATGGCGCGAATTTTGGGCGAGCCGCTGACCGTCCCGGCGGGGAAGGTGGCGCGCATGACGTCGTAGGCGGAATGGCCCGGGGCGAGTTCGCCCTCGACGTTGGAGACGATGTGCATGACGTGCGAGTAGCGCTCGGTGATCATGAAGTCGGTGAGGCGGACGGTGTTGAAATTGCAGACGCGGCCGACGTCGTTGCGGGCGAGGTCGACGAGCATGACGTGCTCGGCGCGTTCCTTCGGGTCGGCGAGGAGTTCGGCGGTGAGGCGGTCGTCCTCCTCGGGGGTCCGGCCGCGGGGGCGCGTGCCGGCGATGGGCCGGATTTGGACCTTGCCCTCTTCGCAGCGGACGTGGAGTTCGGGCGAGGAGCCGACAAGGGCCATGGCGCCAAGCTTGAGGATGAACATGTAGGGCGACGGATTGATGAGCCTCAGAGCGCGGTAGAGGTCGACGGCGGGGGCGTCGAAGGGGACTTCGAAGCGCTGCGAGGGGACGACCTGGAAGATGTCGCCGGCGCGAATGTATTCCTGCATCGCCTCGGTCATGCGGACGTACTGGTCGCGGGTCATGTTGACGGCCGGTTCGAGGAGCGCGATGTCGCTGAAGACGGGGAGCAGCCGGCCCGGGACGGCGCGGGCGAGGCGGGCCTCGAGTTCCTCGATCTTGGCGACGACCTCGTCGTAGGCGCGGTCGGCGTGGGTGGGATCGGCGACATGCGCGTTGGCGACGATTTTAATCCGGCGTTCGAGGTGGTCGAAGATGAGGAGGGTGTCGGTGATGAAGAAGCAGGCGTCGGGGACGGCGAGGTCGTCCTTTTTCGCGCGGGGGACGGTCGGTTCAAATTGCGTGACGGCCTCGAATCCGATGTAGCCGACGGCACCGCCGTAGAAAAGGGGAAGCCCGTCGACGGGGACGGGACGATAGCCGGACATGAGGCGTTCGAGTTCGCGGAGAAAATCGCCCTCGATGGCGTAGGCGCGCTGTTCCGCGCCTTCACGGAGGGTGATGTTTTTGCCGCGGGCCTGGAAGATGAGATGCGGGCTGGCGCCGAGGAAGGAGTAGCGGGCAAATTTGTTGCCTTTTTCGACCGACTCGAAAAGGAAGGAGTGGTCGCCGGTGTCGATTTTATGGAAGGCGGAGACGGGGGTTTCCATGTCGGCGATGATCTCGCGATAAACGGGGATGAGGTTGCCGCGATGGGCGAGTTCACGGAAACTTTCGCGGGAGGGGAAGAGACGGGCGTGCATAAAATCGGCGCTGGGTAATCTGGAAGAATAGGCCCGCCCCTACGGTGGGACAATCAAAATGGCACCGGATCCTGGTCCACCCGATTGTTGCACCGTCGCCCGGAGATCGACGGCTGCCTCGGATTAGAGCACCGTGCCTTCGGAGGTTCCGAAGCGGATGCGGAGGCCGGGGACGAGAGAGACGGAACGGCCGGAGGTGACTTCGACGATGGGCGCGCCGGCGGGGGGAATGGTGGTCCAGGGGTGGCCCGAGACGTTTTTGAGGCCCCAGACATCGGGGCGAGAGGGGTGGGGGACCATTTCGGCGATGATTTCGGAGTAGTCGTTGCGGCGGTTGACGTCGAGGTGGTGGGGATAGAGGAGGGTGTCCTGGTTGAGGACGACGGAATGGCGGCCGAGGAGGAGGCGCATGGGGGGGACGGGCGCTTCGTGGCAAAACCAGCATTTTTGTTCGATGAGCGGTTCGGACAAATTGCCTTCGTCGGCGAGGAAATTTTCGGCGCCGCAGTTGTGGCAATAAAAAATCTGGTCGCGCATGCGGGTGAAGACGGTGCGCCATTCGCTCTCGCGGACGCGGGCGCCGGGATCGCGCAGGCCTTCGGTGAAGGCGCGGGTGAAGATGTCGCGGACATAGCCCGGGTAGAGATTCCAAAAGAGGGTGGCGTTGTTGTGCACGCCGGGAACGGGGCGGTTGGCGCCGTGTTTGGGATCGAAGATGAAGAGGGCCTCGGTGCCGTAGAGTTTTTTCATGGCGGGGAGGTCGAGGCAGGCGATTTCCCTTTCGCGGCGGCCCTCGAGGGGATGGTGGAGCATGAACATGTAGAAGAGAATGACGGAGAGGGAATAGAGGTCGGTGCCGATGTTGGGGCGGGCCTCTTCGCGGACGATTTCGGGCGCCATGAAGCGGGGCGTGCCGAGGACGTCGCTCTGGCCTTCGCCGTCGACGGCGACGTTGTCGTTGTCGCAGATGGAGATTTCGCCGGTGACGGGATCGAAGAAGATGTTGCCGAAGGAGATGTCGCTGTAGCAAAAGCCGAGGGAGTGGAGGCGCAGGAAGCTGTCGGCGAGTTCGAGGGCCATGGTGGTGAGGGTCTTGAAGGTGGGGTCGACGACACGGCTCATGAGTTCGGCCATGCCGCGGTAGCGGGGTTCGCGCAGGGGCATGATGTAGCCGAAGCTGACGTGGCCCTGGCAGACGGCGATGTCGAGGGGCCAGAGGAAGTGGTCGTTGGGGGGGCCTTTGTGGATGAGGCGTTCGATGGCGGTGCGCTGGGCGTCGGTGGCGCTGGCGGGGAAGTACCACTTGAGGGCGCAGTCCTGTCCGTTGATGGAGGTGTGGTAGACCTGACCCTGGCCGCCGGAGCCGATCAGGTCCTTGATTTCGCAGCGTTCACCGGCGGTCTCCAGCCAAACGGTTTCTCCCGGACGAAAGGTGTTCATGGGGAAAAGGGTTGGCTCAGGCTGACCGGGGGGAAGAGGGAAAGGCGGCGGCGCGGACGGCGAGTCCGACGGTGATATCATCGCCGCTGCCGTCGTGCGAGGATTCGCGGAGCCAGTCCTCGAGTTTTTCGCCGACGAACGCCGGGCCTTCGGAGCGGAGGTAGGAGAAGAAATCGGCGGCGACCTGGAAGAAGTCTTCGTCGTCGCCGAAGCAATTGGCGTAGCCGTCGGTGGAGAGCATGATGAGGGCCGGCGGGATTGCGCGCAGGGGATCGACCCGGATTTGGAATTCGTCGGGAGCGTGGTGGGAGCAGAGGGAGACGGTCTGGTTGGCCATGAATTCGTGGCGTCGCGGGAGGGGGCGGGAGACAACGCCGTCGGGCCGAACGGTGAGGATGTCGCCGTCGCCCAACTGGGAATAGAGGATGTAGCGGGGGGTGATGGCGACGGCGAGGAGGGTGGCGCCGTAGGCGAGGTAGGCGGTGATGGGGAGATCCCGGCCCGGCTGGAGGACGGGGGGCGATTCGGGGAAGGCGGCGAATTCGAGCAGGGTGAAGGGGCGGAGGGCGAGATCGGCGCGGACGGCGCTTTTCCATGCGGCGATGAGGGTTTTCGGCCAGCGGGTTTTTGCCTGGTTGCGGACGCGGCTGAGGGGGACGCCGGGACCGAGGCGGTGGACGAAGCGGCGAAGTTCGCGCAGGGCGCACTCGGCGGCGAGGGCGGAGCCGCGTTCGCTGCGGAAGCTGCGGGCGCTGCCGTGGCCGTCGGCGACGGCGAGGAGGAGCATGTCGTCGGCGTCGGAGGGATTTTTGAGGAGGATGGCGTCCTGGTTTCCCTGGCCGCCGCGCTTGTGGGAAGCGCCCTGCACGCTGGCGCTGAGCGCCGTCCATCGCAACGACTTCACCATATGTCGGCCTCGTCCGGTTCGGGCGCGTTCATGCCGGTCAGGAGGGGAAGTGAGGCGGACCAGCCGGCGGCGGGGTCGCTGGCGCGGCCCGCGGGTGAGGAGACCGATTGGAGGACGGCGGTGGAGACCCAGCGGATCTGCTCGGCGAGGGCTTCGGGGTTGTTGGCGTGGAAGGGCTTGAGGGCGTCGTTGGCCATGAAGGCGCGGAAGATTTCCCGGGCGTCGTTGGAGGCGGAATCCTCGCCGATGGCAACGACGATGCGGAGAGCCTGGCGGCCCCAGGGTTTGGAGAGGAGATGGTCGAGGCCGGCCCGAAAGTTGTCGGTGGGGAGGCCGTCGGTGACGAGGGCGATGACGGGAGGGAGGGCGCGGTCGGTCATGAGGGGGGGTTGGAGGGCCTCGCCGACCATGGCGAGGGCTTCGCCGAGGGCGGTGGCGCCGGCGGCTTCGATGTCGTTCCAGCGGAATTCGGAGACGGGGGTGAGCTTTTCGCCCATCCAGCGGGCGTCGTCGGCGAAGCGGATGGCGTTGACAAAGACGCTGGCGTGGGGGTTTTCGAGGGCGGCGACGCGCATGTGGGGGATGGCTTCGTGAATGGCGTGGTTGAGGGCCTGGATTTTGCCCTCGACGCGCATCGAGCCGGAGCCGTCGGCGAGCCAGATGAAGTGGAGGGGGCGCGACGCCATGCGTCCGCCGGGGCGGCGCGGCGCGGGGTCGTTGGCGGCATGTTCTCCTCCCGTAAAATCGAAGGCGCTCACAGGACCGGAAGCCTAACCGAATGACCGGCGGGCGTAAAGGGGGGGAGCGGCGGCGGGGATTGCGAGAAAGTTCGCTATTTTGAACGAGAGCTCTATGCTGTCGCTTGTCGCTGTTTAACCCTCCACCTCGATTCGCTCCCCTCCCATGAAAAAACTCCAACGACTCGTCTGCCTGCTTCCCATCCTCACCCTTCTGGCCACGGCCCGGGCGCAAGTTCCCGCGGCGGCGCCCGATTCGTCCGCGCCGGCGGCCGATGCCGCCCCTCAGCCGGTCGATCCGGCGAAGGAGACTGAAATCCGCAAACTGCTGGAGTTGACGGGCACGGTCAAGATGACGAGCCAGATGATGGATCGGATGATATCGAGCTTCAAGATGCAGAATAGCGGCGTTTCCGCGGAGTTCTGGGAGCGTTTCAAGAAAGAAGCGGACATTCAGGGATTGGTCGACAAGATGGTCCCGATCTACGCCAAATATTATTCGCTGGACGACTTGAAAGCCATCAATGCGTTCTATGGAACCCCGCTTGGACAGAGGATGCTCGCGACCACTCCTAAAATCATGCAGGAAAGCATGCAGATCGGGCAGAACTGGGGAAGGAATGTGGCGATGAAGCTGATGGCCGAGCTGCAAGCGGAAAAAGAAAAGGGATCGGCATCGACACCCGTGCCTGCCACGGCACCCGCGCCCGCCACGGCACCGCCCACGCCGTAGGGTTCTTGCAGTTGGTACGGATCGTCTCCTGTCTGCACCGCTCACGGCGGCTACCGAAGAGAAAATCGGCGACAGTCATGGACCGCCGCTACATTTCATATGTCGCAATCGCTCTTTTCGGCGTCGATGGTCGAGCGAAAAAGTTCGCTCGACGGCGTTGCCATCGCCCTCGCGCTGTGTATAGTTTCGCCGCATGTCCGTAACCGAAACCGCCCCCTCCCCCGCCGCTCCGGCGACCGAACCGGTCGCGGTGAAGCCAATTGACAAGAGCAATCCGCATATTGTGATCCTGGGCGGCGGTTTCGGGGGGTTGAACCTGGCGAAGTCGCTGCGGAACGCGAGTGCGCGGATCACGCTGATCGACCGGCAGAATCATCATCTTTTTCAGCCGCTCCTTTACCAGGTGGCGACGGCGAGCCTTTCTTCGGTGGAGATCGCGAAGCCGCTGCGGTCGATTCTGAGCGACCAGGAAAATCTCTGCGTGCACCTGGGCAAGGTGGAGGCGATCGATCTCAAGACGCGGACGGTGATCCTGTCGGACCGGAGCGTGACGTACGATTATCTCGTGGTCGCGCTGGGCGGGGTGACGAGTTACTTCGGCCATCCGGAGTGGGCGGAGCATGCGCCGGGGCTGAAATCGATCAACGACGCGCTGCGGATCCGGCGCGAAATCCTTTTCGCCTTTGAACAGGCCGAACTGAGCCACGATCCCGAAGAAGTGAAGAAGCTGATGACGATCCTCATCGTGGGCGGGGGGCCGACGGGGGTGGAACTCGCGGGCGCGTGCAAGGAACTGGGGCGTTTCGTGATGCGGCACGATTTCCGGAAGATCGACCCGACGAAGGTGCGGGTGATTTTGATCGAGGCGGCTGACCGAATCCTAATGCATTTGCCGCGCGATCTTTCGACGAGCGCGCAGCGGCAGCTCGAGGGGATCGGGGTGGAAGTGCGGCTGAACACGATGGTGAAGGACATCAAGGAACATACGGTGGTCGTTTCGCCGAAGGAAAAGCCGGAGGTGCTTGAGACGCTGAGCGCGGCTTCGGTGGTGTGGGCGGCGGGGGTCGGCGCGAATCCGATCACGCGCACGCTGGGCGTCGACATCGACCGGGCGGGGCGGATCAAGGTGAATCCCGACCTGAGCATTCCCGGTTATCCGGAGGCGTTCGCGATCGGAGACATCGCGTTCATCCTGAACAAGGACGGCTCGCCAGTGCCGGGGGTCTCGCCGGCGGCAATCCAGATGGGCCAGTTCGTGGCGAAGACGATTGAAACCGACCTGGCCGACCCGAACATGCGTCCCGACCAGCGCGATCCGTTCAAATATTGGGACAAGGGGACGATGGCGACGATCGGCCATTCACGGGCGGTGGCGATGATCGGGCCGGCGAAATTCAGCGGGTTCATCGCCTGGTTCCTGTGGCTCGCGGTGCACATTCTCTTTCTTGTCGGCTTCACGAACAAGCTGACGGTGGTCATCCGCTGGGTTTGGGCGTTCTTCACGCGGCGACAGGGCGCGCGGGTGATCACGGCCAACGACGGACGCGGCCATTCGGCAATGACGACGGCGCCTTCGACCTCGATGGTGACGCCGCCGAAGGCGGTTTAGAGTTGAAATGTGGCGGTCATAGACCGGCGCTGCATTTTGGTCGAAAACGACAAGGGCTTTATTTTTCGGCGCTTTCGGGCATCCTCGACTCTCCCGACCACCGCCTTTTATGCCATCCCGCACCTTTCGCTTCGCCCTCTTTTGCCTCGCCCTGCTGGGAATGGGAGCGATCTCGCGCGCCGGAATAAGCGCCGACACCCCCTACACGGAACGGGGCAAGACCGATTTCGACACCGCGCTCCAATTGCTCAATCCCTACGGCTCGTGGTCGAAGATCGACGGAAAATGGGCCTTTACGCCGCGCGACGGCCTGGCGCCCTACACGGATGGCCGGTGGATTTACACCGAGTATGGCTGGTATTGGAAGGGCGCCCTGCCCCATGGCTGGGTCACGGAACATTACGGTTACTGGAAGCGCGGCGCGAACAAGGTCTGGTCATGGTATCCGGGGCCCTACTGGCTGCCGCAGATCGTGGAGATTCGGGCGACGTCGGGGTATATCGGCTGGCGCAGCGGGGAGGTGGACGAGGACGGGAACTTTGTCGAGGCGCCGATCGATCGTTACAGCAAGACCGATGAGTGGACATTTGTGACGCGCGAGCAATTCGCCAATCCGATCACGCCCAAAATCGTCGCCCCGCCGAACGTGACCGAAACCGAGCTCGAGGAATCGACCGATTGTGCCCATACCTATCTGACCTATCGCGAAATCGACCGGCCCGGGCCTCATCCGGCCGACTTCGCCGATCTCTGCAAGGACGGCGGAATGTTTGCTCCGAAAACATTGCGGGACGAACTGGCGACCCAGTCGGCTCCGCCGAATCCGGAGGTCCCGACGGCGGGAGTGACCCCGACTGCGCTTCCCGGCGCGCAGGTCGACCCGGCCGTCGACACGCGGCAGGTGAAATACTGGATCACGATGAGCCTTCCCACGTTCTGGAGCAAGCCTCCCGCGGACGCCAAACCCGAGCAGATTTATCTCTACCGGCCCGATTTCTACCAGGACCAGGACGGCATCGAGCGGCGCATCACGCTTTGGTTCAACCCCAATGCGCGGACCAACCTGAAGGACATCCTGGGAGAGAACATGCCGGACGCGAAACCGACAGCCGGGTCTGCGACTCCGGCCATGCCCGCCGTGCCGGCTTCGTCCGAAACCGCGCCGCTGGACAATCCGTTTCGCAGCCCGTTCGGTGATTCCGCCCCGCCCGCAGGCACGAACACCTCGACGCCGGCGCATGAATCGACGAAGAACTTCGCGCCCTCCGGATTGCGCGCGCCCGATGCGTCCGGGACAAACGCCGCCCCGGCGGGAGGGTAACCCCGCATGGGAAACTACCCGTTCCCGACATCCCACGCCGGGAAGGGATCGGGCAGAGCCGCCCATTCATGGAGAGGCCGCGCATATTCATCGTCGGTCAGGAGGCACGCGTCGAGGCGGCACATCGTGGTGGAAAGCGGCTCCGCGTCGCCGATCAAAACCAGTTCCTGGCGGCGGTCGCCGTAGGGTTCGCGCCACGTCTCCTGCATCCGCATGAGCGCCCCGGGTTCGCGCGGCCATTCCTCGCGCGGAAGCGCGGCCCACCAGATGCCCGCCGCGCCGCAGGCGTTTTGCCGGCGCGTCCGCGACACGCCGCCGACGAGAAGGTTCCGCGTCGCGAGCCAGACGAGTCCCTTCACGCGCAACAGGCCGGGATGGTCGGCGTTGAACCAATCCCAGAAACGCTCCGGATGAAACGGGCGGTAGGCGCGGTAAAGCGCGCTGGAGAGCCGGGGCAATTCCGTCAGCGACAAAGCGGCGCGGCGTTCAAACGCGGAAACGAGTTCGGCTCGCGCCGCCGGTTCCATCCAAATTTCCGGAGCGATTTCTCCATACGCACTCTCCGCCACCCGCACGCGCGGATGCGCCCGGCGCAGCTTGGCGGAGCACGCCGAGAGGGAACGTTCATCAAGCAAATCACATTTGTTCAACACGACAAGAGATGAACCGGCGATCTGTTCGTTCTGGAAATCCTCCCACCCCTTGTCCGGCCCTTCTTTGTCGCGAGAATAATCGAGCGCATCGACCACACAAATAATCTGCTCCAGATGCCCACACGCATTGAGCGGCCCGCCAGCCAAAAAGTATTGGGCAAGCCGGGCCGCGCTGGAAGTTGCGGCCACCTCGATCAGAATGCACTCGTGGCGCCCGGCGAGGGAAAATTCGCGCAGCCGCGCGGCAATCCATTCGATTTGCGCCGCCTCGTCGCCGTTGGGAATTTCGAGGACGGCATCGTTCAGGCGCCGCATCGCGCCGCAAAGGCCGCGCAGCGCTTTGGCATCGAGATTGAGCGCGCCCGGATTTTCCACCAGCACGGCGAGGTGGCCGCCCTTGTGCTCGGAGATGAAATGGTGCAGGAGCGACGTTTTGCCCGCGCCGAGAAAGCCCCCGACGAGGGTGACGGGCAGGCGGTTCATTGCCGAAAGGTAGAAGTCCCGCCATCGCCAGTAAAGCTCCACCCTATAAAATACCGCCGTCCGCAGGACCCCCCGGCCGGGCGAAGCGGAGGCCGTCGAGATTGGCCGGCGCGTCCTTCCCCTGCAGCAGCGCGAAGAAATTCGCGCCGAGATGTTCGGGATGCGTGAGCGTATTCCAGGCGCCGATATTTTCGGCGATTTTCACGCACGGCCCGCCCGCGCCGCTCAACTCCTCATGGGCGACGCCCATGAGGAACCGCTGCTGATCGAGGAAGCCGAGCGTGGCCAGGCCCGCATTCGCGCCGGCCTGCGCCAGCGCTGTGAAATCGACGTGCGCGGTGATGTCGCGCAGGCCCGGCTCGGCCAGAACATCGTCGACGCCGTGGTGCTTCACGAACGCGGTCAACGTCCCGCGCGAACGATGGGGCGCGTAATAGACCGGGGCGGGGTAGCCGTAGTCGATCGTCAGCACGTAGCCTCGATGAAGCGCGCGGCCCACCTCGCCGATCCAACCGCGCGCGCGCAAATTGATCTCGGTCGTGTAGCCTTCGACGGCCGGCAGGGGAAGCGAGCGGATCGCCGCGGCCAATTCCGCGTCGCCGATGGGCCGGTCGATCCAGCACAGCGCGTCCGACTCGACGGCGATGCGCTGTTCGAGCCATTGGCCGGAACGGCGGGTGATGGATCGAACGGGAAAGGCGTCGACGAGTTCATTGGAAAAAAAGACACCGGTGGGCCGTTCCACGGCAAGGGCGGCCATGTTTTCAAACCAAGTGATACGGGAAAGAAGACTCGCGTCGGGACCGCATTGCTGGCAAATGCTCGCAGCCCCGGAGGACTGCACGATGCCGTAGCGTATTGTGTCGAAAAATCCAGGGGTCTCCGCGCGGCACCATTCGAGAATGTCGCAGGCGAGGCGGCCATCGTGCGCCCCCTGTTCGATGATCCAAAACGGATTCGGACTCCCAAGCAGGCGCCACATCTGGAGAAATTGCCGCGCCAGGAGGCGGCCAAAGAGCGGCCCGACGCTGACGCTGGTGAAGAAATCCCCGCTCCGTCCGATGGGCGGCGGTCCGCCGGTTTTCGCGTAATAACCGGAGCCGGGATGATAAAGCGCCAGCTCCATGAAGCGGTCGAACCGCATCGGCCCGTCGGCGCGAATTTCGGAGCGGATGATTTCCTCGAGTGGCGTCATCGATTGGAAAGGATACCGTGAATTCCTTTATTTCACCCGGTAAAATTTGATCTATGCTTCCATGCGTGACCACCGAATCCGCATCCCGCGAAAATCCCCCCGACCCGCTCCGTCCCCAAGAGGGCCTTGGCGCGCTCCATCTTTTTTACCGGGTCAATCTGGCGGCCTGGCGCGCGCAAACCGTCGAGGAACGCGCCCTTGCCCTCGATCATCTCGATGCCCTTGTGGCCATGGCGCGGATGCAGCCGCAGACCCAGGTCGTGACGCTCTCGATGTTCGCGCGAGCCGACATCGGCTTCATGATTCTGACGCCCGACCTGCACGGGTTGAACGCGCTGGAGAAAAACATCACCGCGTCGCTCGGACCCGGCGTGCTTGCGCCCGGGTTCACCTATCTGTCGATGACGGAAAAATCGGAGTACACGCAAAAGGACGAGGACTACGCG
Organism: Methylacidiphilales bacterium; assembly: GCA_035948935.1. Taxonomy (GTDB): domain Bacteria; phylum Verrucomicrobiota; class Verrucomicrobiia; order Methylacidiphilales; family UBA1321; genus JABDGH01. Next base: position 428,881 of record DASZIP010000013.1, read on the forward strand.
CTGGAGATCGAGAAGAGCGAGGGCATCATGCGGGGCAGCGCCGAATCGGAGGCGAAGCTGATCACGTTCCGCGAGCGGATCCGGCATTACACGCACGACCGGCTCTATCCCGTGCTGCCCGACTGGGAATATTTCTGCTTCTACCCGATGAGCAAGCGGCGCAAACCGGGGCAGAACTGGTACGCGCTCGATTTCCAGAAGCGGCGTGAGTTGATGGGGGGGCACATGCGCGTGGGCCGCACGTATGCGGGGCGCGTGCGACAACTTGTCACCGGCTCGACGGGCCTCGACGACTGGGAATGGGGCGTCACGCTCTTCGCGCACAATCCGTACGACATCAAGGCGATCGTTTACGAAATGCGATTCGATGAAGTGACCCATACCTACGGCGAGTTCGGGCCGTTCTACAACGGGCTTCCGCTGCCGTTACGGGAAATTTACCGGCGCGCGCTGCTGGTATGAGGCGCAGCGCCGCCCATGGCTGCTTTTGCAATGGGCGCTAATTCGACGGCGTGCCAAAGGCAAGGTTCTTGACCTTGGCGGCGGCGCAGGCATTCATCACATCGATGACCCGTTGATGGCGGGTGTGCCGGGAGGGAGTGACGATCACCGGCTGCGAGTCATCGGCCTGGACAACCCCCACAAGACGGCTGACCAGCCCCGGCAAAGCGGAGTCGGTGGGCGAGTCGACCGGCTGGTCGGCAATGGAGACCTGGCCATCGGCGTCAATGCCGACCTGGACGGGCACATGCCGACCGGGTGCGCCCTTGCCGGGCAAGTCCGACTTCAGGGCCGCCTCGTGCTTTTGCGACCCGGCGCAAACCATGAAGAAGAGGAGCAGCACGAACAAAATGTCGAGCATGGGTGCAATCTGAAATCCAAATTCGCCGTCTCCTACGCCGCTTGCCATAATCGTTCCTTTTTTCTAGTTGGCGCCACTCTCGTCGGATGGGACGGGCTGAGTCGGCCTCTGGCCGCCGATCAGGACGGCGAAGCTTACCGTGCTGATCCCCGCATTCGCACAAGTGGTCATCAAATCTGATATTTCACTATACTCCACACTTTTGTCCGCGCGAATTACAACGTAGGAAGCCGGATTTTCGTTACGCCGGGCGGCCAAAACGCCCTGCATTTGGCTGGGCGAGGAATAGTCGATACCGTCGAGGGAAAAGGTCGCGATCTCCTTGACGCCGTTCCATTCGACATTGACGAGTATCTGGTCGTGAGTATGTGTGTCGGGCTTCGCGTGATTGGCATCGGCCAGTTGCACGTTCTTCACCTTTTTAAGCACTTCGGTCGAGGTGATCGCCATGAAGAACAACATCAGCACCAGCAGCACGTCGACCATGGGGGCGACCTGGAATTCAGGGTCGCCGTCGGTATCGATGCGCTTGCGTTTGCGCTGACGCTGGACGACGGGAGAAGACATGGCGGGAGGAATCGGCGGTTTTTAGGCGGCGCCCCAGTTGAGGGCCGTCTGGCAATTCGGACATGGCGTGGTACCGACAGTGATGGGCGCGTTGCAGGCGGGACAATTGGTGGTGACGCTGGGGACGACTTTTTGAGAGACGCCGGAGCGCATCGCGCGGGATTTCGACGCCGCGCCGGCCTGAGCGCCGTCGCCGATGCGCACCCCGGAAAGCTGGTCGTAGGGGATGTCGTCGAGCAAGCGGTAAACCTGCGATTCGGCGTGGAGGATCGCGCTCTGGGCCCGGGCGCGCAAAACATAGAAACAGACGAACGCCGGCACCGCGACAACGAGGCCCGACATGGTCGCAATGAGCACCTCGCCGATCTTGCCCGCCAGGGCGGATGGATTGGTAATCCCGTTTTCGCCCAAGGCCCTGAAGGCGCCGATCATGCCCCAGACCGTGCCGGTCAACCCGATCATGGGAGAGACAACTCCGATGACGGAGAGATAAGTCGTATTGGTCTTCAAGTCGTTCGCTTCGCGCAGGGCGGTCTCTTCCACGACGAAGTCGACGGCGTCCTTGCTCCGTCCGATTCTTTCCAGGCCGTTTGCAAGCACATTGGCGAGGAAGCACTTGTTCGCCTTGCAGATGTTCCAGGCTTCCTGGTAATTCCCCGCCTTGAAGGCCTCCCGAATGCGGGCGATCAGGACGGGAGGCGCCAGCTTCACCGCGCGAAGGATCACAAAACCCTCGACCGTAAACCAGAACAGGCAAACCGACGCAACGGCGAGGACGTACATGACCGGTCCACCGTTGCTGAGCATATCCTCAACGGTAACCGGCTTCGGGGGCGCAGGCGGGGCCTCACCCGTATCCGAGCCGGCGGCGGGCGTGGTCGTATCCGAGCCGGCGGCGGGCGTAGTCGTATCCGAGCCGGCAGCGGGAGTACCCGTGTCTTGCGCCGGCAGGGAGTTGACGAGGAGGGAAGAAGCCAGCAACACGAGGGTGAACAAACCGGCTTTCAATGGAGTGGATCGAATGGATGACATAATCAGGTGAGGAATCTAGGGGTCGGGCGGTGGGTGGGTCGAGGAAGAAAAGCTATTCGATGCCAATTCCCGGATTTTGATCGCGCAGGTTCTTGGCGAGTTGATTGGCCTGGGCCACGAGGCCGGGGTTTTGGTAAAACATGGTTGTGACGGTCAAGTACGCTTCCAAGGCTTGAGGCAGTTTCTTTTGCGCTTCCAATACCTGGCCGTAAACCAGAAACGCATTGGCGTAAATGGCGCCAACCGACGGCGAAGGCGCCATGTCCTGATTGGCCTTGTCGACGATCGGGTGCACCTCGGCGAACGCCTCGTCGATCTTCCCCTGCTTCAGACTCAGCCTGGCCTTCTCCGCCTCGGCCACATAGGCATAGTTGGAGCCGGCATACAATTGACTGATCTGATTATAAATGGCCAGGGCGCGATCGGCTTTGCCGCTGGCCGAGTAAGCATCGCCCAACGCCGCCATGGCCTCGACGACCCAGGTGACGGGCAGACCGGCAAGTTTTTGGACGACCGGGTCCAAGACTTTAATGACGGCGGCGGGATCGATGCCCGGGGCCTCGACACTGGTCACCTCGGGAGGCACCGCCATGCTGATCGACTTGACGTCGGTAAGGGTGATCGGGAATGTGGCGATGCTCGGACCATTGCGAACCTGGATCGTAACCTGCCCATCGGAAACACTCTGGATGATACCGTTGAGCACGTTACCGTTGTTTTGAATGATTTGGTCATCTGCAACCAAGCCAAGTGCCGGGAAGGTAAGGGGTAACGCTATCAGGGAAGCCAACTGAACCCATCGGCGGGAAAATAAAAAGCCTATCACCATCGTTTCAATTTAGCACCAAATGGCATTATTGCGTCAATAGAAACGCAACTTTGTTAAAAAAAAGTTGTTCAAAACGTTTCACTTTGATCTTGATCCATGCCTAACCTGCAAACAAGGGTAGTCTTAAAGGTCCTATGATTCTCGTTACAGGCGGCACCGGGTTTGTGGGACGCGAAGTGGTCGAAGAACTCCTCGCCCTCGGCCACCGGGTGCGCCTCCTCGTGCGCCACCCCGAACGGGCGGCGTCCCTTACCCGCCATCCGCGGGTCGAATGCGTCGAAGGCGACGCGCTCCGGCCCGAGACCCTTCCCGCCGCGATGGCCGGTGTCAAAGCGGTGATCCATCTCATCGGCATCATTGCCGAGACCTCGCGGGTGACTTACGAACAGGCCCACACGGAAGCGACCCGCAACGTCCTCGCCGCCGCGAAACAGGCCGGCGTCACCCGCTGGATCCAAATGAGCGCCATCGGAACGCGCCCCTTCGCCCGCTCCCGTTATCACCTAACCAAATGGCAGGCCGAGGAACTCGTCCGGCAAAGCGGGCTCGATTGGACCATTTTTCGCCCCTCCCTCATCTACGGCCACGATGAACGGGACCGGCTCCTCAATCTCCTGCGGCGCGCGCTTTCCTGGCCGCTCGACGTCATCCAGCTCTATTCGTTTCCCCTCCTCAACGGCGGGGAGGCGCTGATCCAGCCCGTCAGCGTGCGCGAGGTCGCCCGCTGCTTCGCCCTCGCCCCCGCGAAAGAAGCCGCCATCGGCCGCACCTACGATCTCGTCGGACCGATTGCTTTTTCCTGGCGCGAGATGGTCTTCAAAATCATCGCCGCGCTCGGCAAAAAGGGCGTCTATGAGGAAATTCCGATCCTCCTCATTCTCCGGAAACTTCTCTGGGGGGCGACGGTTCTTCTTCCCTGCCTTGTCATCGCGGGCCGCGCGACGGGCGCGCTCGGTCTCGCCTCGGGCGGTATCGGCGCGGGCCTTTGGGTGGCGCTTCTCCTCACGGCCCACCGGTGGAGGCGGGTGATCCTTTACTGCGTCCCCGCCGAGCCGTTCATCCTCGCCGGCGACGCCTGGAACGCCGTCGCGCCCCGCGGACTGCAATATAGCGAGATCCTCAAAATGGCGGTCGAGGACAACACCGGCGATCCCCGGCCCGCGGCAGAGACGTTCGGCTACATCCCCGAAAGCTTCGAGGAGGGTTTTTCTAAGGTAGCGGCGGCTTGTCCTTGAGTTCGGGCGCGGGGGGAGGCAGCGCCTTCATTTCGATCTGCTCGATTTTGCGGTTGAGCATCGCCAGTTTGCCGTGCGGAACGGTGATGGTGCCGAGGGTCGCGCTGCGTATCACCGTGAAGCTGTCGGTTTCGGTGAGAACTTCGCCGAGGATGCGGTCGCCGTCCTTGAGGATCGCCTCGACCACGCGCGTGCTCCGTTGCGCGCGCGGAACGGTCAACATGCCGAGGCTGGCGTGGCGCACGTAGAGCGTGTCGGCCGTTTCGGCCATGATGTCGCCCACGATCCGGTCGCCATTGATGAGGATGATTTCGACGAGACGCTTGGCGATCTGTGCGCGCGGAATGGTGATGACGCCGAGCGTGCCGTGCTCGACGTAGACCGCCTCGGGCGTTTCGGAAAGGACGGCGCCGACCACACGCTCGCCGTTGGCCAGGTGAAACTCGCGCTTTTCCGGCGTGACGGAGGGAACCCTCAATTCGGCGGACGGAACCGGAGCGGCGGGCGGCGGCGGCTTGTGCGCTTCGGGATCGATCTTCGGCGGGGGCTCGGCGGAAGGCTCGGTCTTGTGGGCCTCGGGATCGACCTTGGGTTCGACGGGCAACTCGGGCGGAGGCGGGACCGGCTTTGGCTCGGCAACGGTTGTTGGTTCGGGCGCCGGGGCGGTCGTCTCCGTGACGGTTGGCTTGGGAGGTTCGGGATCGATGCGCGGAACTTCCGTCGTGATACCGCCGTGCGCAGGACTGCCGTGCGCAGCATCGGCGATCGGGAACGCGGGAGGCACGACGGTGGGAGACGATTCGGGAGGAGCGGGCGGCGGCTCCGGCGGCTCTTCCCGTTTGGGCGGCAGGACAATCCGGGCCAGCTCGGTCATCTTCGCTTTGCGGCGGAAGATGGAGCCGAAGGGCATCAGGGGCAGATGGGTCGGCGGAGCCGGTGGAATGATCTTCGGAATGCTCGCGGGAGCAGCGGCCGATTTCAGGATGAAGGGGGTTTCCTCCAGGGCCGGGGCCTTGGTCGCAACGGGAGACGAGGCGGGCGGCGGCGGTGTCTGGAGCGCGGGGACGGAACCGGCTTTGGCAGGTTCAGGGGGAGGAGAATCCGGCGCGGGTGAGACGGGTTCAGGAGACGATGAGGCCGCAATGGACGGGACGAGTTCTGATTTGACCGGCGCGGGTTCGACCGGCGTTTCGGTTGGCCCCTTCGCCGGCACCGATTCGTGCGTAAGCGGCTTCAGCAGGCGGATGTTGCCGGTTTGCCTGAGTGTATGCACGGGATCGGCCTCGGCCATCAACTGCTCGATATTCTTAAGAGGCGCGGTAAGACGGGCGGACGAGGCCGGTGCGATCGTCGGGAGCGTGCCCGTGGCGAGCCGGGCCGGAGGACGCAGGACAACGCCATGCATGGCGGGTAACGTGCGCGTCCCTTTTTCCATAGAGGCGACTCTTGCCGGCGTTGGTGTTGTCGCCGGAGCCGGCGGCGCCGGGAGCAGATCGGTTTGCTGTTTGAGCACGACGGGGATCGGCTTGATCGTGGGCGGTTGGGGCTTGGGGGCGACGGTGGGCTCGGGCTTCGGGCTTTCCGCCGCGGGCTTGAAGGGAGGGGGAAGCGCGGAGTCCGGGCGCGGTTTCCTGGCCTTAAAGAAAATGTCAGGCCAATGCATGGTTGTTGAATCGTGCGCGGGATGCCGTCATCGCGGTCGATTCTAACTCGGAAGCCATCCGAAAACAAGAGAGGCTTTTCTTTCCGGCACCGCGCACGGCTCCTGCGGATGGCGGTATTTTCCGGCGAAGCTTTACGGCCCTCCGCAGGAGCCGCCCTCCGCAGGAGCCGTGGCATATAATGTGCTTAAGCGTCCTATCCACGGTATTTTCAACCCCCTTTCACTTGCCACTTGATCGCCACTATGCCTCTGTTATCGGGAACTTTTGCGACATCGAATTTAACGGAAATTTTGCGGGTCATCGTGAATGCGAAACAAACCGGTTATTTGAAAATGAAGGAGGGCCAGCAGGAAGGGTGTCTTGCGGTCGAAAACGGGATCATACTCCACGCCCGCGCCGGTTCCGACACGGGCCTGCCCGCGCTCTTTCAGTTTGTCGCCTGGCGCGAGGGCCGGTACGAGTTTCACGAGCGGCCGATGCCGGCCGACCTGTCGCGCGATCTCGCGGTATACGACCCGGAGGTCCTCATCACCGGCGTCGCCTTCAAGGTGGATGAACTGACCCTGATGCAATGAACATGACAAGTGCGCATGGCCTGTGGCTTGTCTCTTAAAGGGTCAGGTCGGAGGCTAACCCTCCAAGGCGGGAGATATGGAGGCGTGTTAATTGGAGGCTTCCTAAGGGGAAGCGATTATGCCATCATTTCCGGTCGTGTACCCGAATATGGCCTTACATTTGCGATTTTTCAGAGGATTATTCCTGCTTGTCCTGCCGTTGCTTTTTCTTATGGACAACGGCATTCGGGCGCTTGCGCAGGAGCCCGAAGCGGCCACGCCGGAGATTACCCCGGGGATTACGCCGGGAACGGGGACGGGTTCGACCGACTTTCAAAACGCTCCGGTTAATAATATTCTCGATCTGTATGAACAGTTGTCGGGGAAGCATCTGATTCGGGACGCGCAATTGATCAACGTGCCGCCGATGAGCCTGAACGCGTCGGGGCTGAGCAGGGAGGAGATGCTCAAGCTGATCGAGGCGACTCTTTTGCTGAACGGGGTGTCGATCATTCCGGTGGATGATCACACGGTGAAAATCGTGACGATCGGGACGAATAAAAACCCGCGGGCGGAAGGGGTGAAGCTTTATGCAAACGCGGCCGATCTGCCGACGACGGAACAGATCGTGAGCTACTACATGCCGCTCGATTATATCAGTCCAGCGGAAGCGGTGGGGATTTTCAACAATTTCGCGCCTTTCCATCCCGGTTACGGGACGTATACGCCGGCGCCTTCGGCGCAGGCGGTGATTCTGACGGAGAATGTGAGCGTGATCCGGCAGTTGATCGCACTGAAGGAACTTATCGACGTGCCGCCGGCGCAGGTGGTGAGCAAATGGATATCGCTGGAGAACGCCGACGCGCAGGACGTGTCGGACCTTGTCAATAAGATGCTGGGGACGGCGACGACGGCTCCCGGCGGGGCGGCCCCGGGCGCCGCCGGCGCGACCGGCACGGTGTTTGTGCCGGCGAGACTCGACACTTTCGGGTGGCACGGGAACGAGCACAACCTGATTTCGGGGACGGCGCAAATCCTGCCCGATCTGCGATTCAACCGGGTGCTGGTGATCACGCGGGCGGTGAACATTCCTTTTTTGACGCAGATCATCACGGAGCTGGACCAGTCGGATACTTCGGTGCAACCGCGATGCCGGCCGCTGAACTATGTTGTGGCGCAAAACATCCTGCCGGCGCTGGAAGCGGCGCTGGCGCAGGGCAAGGACGAGCTGGCGCAGGTTCAGAAGGACCAGCAGACGGCGCAAACCGCGCAGACACGAGCCTCGGGGGCGACAGGGACGACCGGCGCCCCGGCGGCGGCGGCGCCCGCAGGTTCGGGCGGATCGGGATCGGTGGCGGCGATCACGCCGCAGCTTGCGACGCCCACGGAGAATGACGTGCCGACGGTGGTGACGATCGGCAAGACGAAGCTGATGGCGGACAATCGTTCGAACTCGATCATCGTTTTTGGTTCGACAGACGTTACCGATCGCGTTTTCGCGATGATCGATCAGCTCGATCAAAAGCCGCTGCAGGTTTATCTCGCGACGGTGATCGGGCAATTGACGGTAAAGGAGGGGGAGGAATTCGGGATCGATATTCTTCAGAAATTCCAGAAAGTGGGACAGGGCGGGCTGGCGACGAGCAACATCAATTCAAGCGCGGGGACGGCAGCGGCGGCGAATCTTCCCGAGCCGAGCAGCCTGACGAGTTCGATGGGCTTTCCGCTGCTTTCGGGGCTGAATCTTTACGGGGCGATTGGGAGCACATTGAACGCGTACGTGCGGGCGCTGGAAACGACGGACCGGTTCAAGGTGATTTCGAGGCCGAGCGTTTACACGGCCAACAACAAGCTCGCGGTGATGGCGGTGGGAAGCCAGGTGCCGGTTCCGAGCAGCACGACGTCGGGTTTTACGGGAACGGACAACCAACTGACGACAACCTCCAGCATCGCGTACGAGGATGTGCTGCTGCAATTGGACATCATTCCTTTGATCAACGCGAACCACGACGTGACGCTTCAAATCCGGCAGACGAACAACAGCCTGGGAAACAACGTGGACATCAGCGGGAACGAAGTGCCGACGATCAACACGCAGGAGATCAACACGGAGATAACGGTGCCGGACAAATCGACAGTGGTGATCGGCGGATTGATTACGGAGACGACGAACCGGGACACGAGCGGGGTGCCGTGGCTGAGCGACATTCCGATTCTCGGCTATCTGTTCAAGGACACGACGAAAAGCAAGGAACGGGACGAGTTGATCATCGCGATTCAACCGACGGTGGTGGCGACGGATGCGGACCAGATCGCGGTCGATAAAGCCGAGACGCAGAGGACGATCCTGGGACACGAGGCAATGGAGACGGCTGCGGGCGTGACCGGACCGCTGCCGCAGATGGAGCCGCAGGCGAATGTGTCGCCAGAGACGATAACGGGCTCGGCGGCGTACAATTCGAAAGGCGGGGCGGCGGCGAAGACGACGGGGGTGACCCTGAGGACTGTTCCGACGCCCGAAACGCCGACCGGCCCGACGCCGGATGTGAGCAACGGGCAAATGCCGAAGTATCCGACCGCGCCGGTGGAAGCTCCGGCGGCGACGCCGTAGGGAGACATCGCTTGGCGGCGGACGACGGTTACCGGAAGGCGGAAACACGCCCCCCGATCGAGGCGGGGGAATAAGACACGGGGGACCCATAGTCCCGATGGGACTGTCGCGCGGCGGCTACCTTCCGCACCGCGGCGTGCTATCTATCAATGGCGGCCATGGCCCTGAAGGCCGTTCATGACCTGGAAGATGCCAGAGAGCATGGACCAGGCGATGAGGAGGACCATGAGGCCGAGGGCGGCGATGATGATGAGCGGGACGATGGACATGATGCGGTCGATGCGCATTTGGATGACTTTATCGAATCGTTGGCCGATTTTCTCGAGGGTGGAGCCGAGTTCGCCGGTTTGCTCGCCGACCTTGACGAGGTCGCGCAAATTGGCGGGGAAATGGCCGACGGCTTTCATGGCGCGGGTAAGGGAGGCGCCCTCGCCGACGAGGTCGGTGATGCGGATCAGGAGTGAGCGGTAAAAGACGTTGCCGGTGGCGCGGCTCATGAGTTTGAGGGCGGTGAGGAGGGGGAGTCCGTTTTGGAGGAGGTTGGCCATGGTCTGGCAAAACTGGGCGTAGAAGGTGGCGCTGAGAAGGGGGCCGATAAGAGAGACCCGGAGTTTGTTTTGGTCCCACCAGCGGCGTCCGGCGGGCTGGCGGATGGCGGCGACAAAACCGGCGGCGGCGATGCCGATGACGGCGGCGGTGAAGAGACCGTAGCGATGAGTCATATTGCTGATCTGGACGAGGATGTAGGTGGGCAGCGGCATGGTGCTGCCGGTCTTGGAAAAGAGTTTGATCATTTGCGGAACGAGGACGGTCATGAAGACGGTCATGGCGACCGCGCCGGCGAGGACGAGGGCGGCGGGGTAGATGAGGGCGAGTTTGACGCGACTGCGGAGGTCCTGCATGGCGACGAGGTGGGTGGCCTGGCGGCGGAGCATGGGGGCGAGGGCGCCGCTGACTTCGCCGGCGGCGACGAGGTTGCAGTAGAGGTCGTCGAAACTGGGCGAGGCGATTCGGAGGGCCTCGGAGAAGCTCATGCCGTCGCGGACTTTTTCGCGGAGGAAAGCGGCAACGGTTTTGACGGGGGAATGTTCGTCGCGGTTTTCCATCAAGTGGAGCGCCGGTTCGAGTTGGAGGCCGGAGTTGAGGAAGTCGGCGAGTTCGTCGGTGAAGAGGATGAGCTGGGGGGTGGAGAGGCGGATGCCGCCGGTGGGGCTGGTTTCACGGCGGGCTTTTCCGGAGGGGGCCTCATCCCGGGCCTTGGATGGGGAGGCATCGGCCTTGGCGACGAGAGTGAGGGGCTGGATGCGGTCCATGGCGAGGCGGCGCAGCGCCTCGGAGCGGCTTGGGGCATCGACCTCGCCGGAGCGGCGTTCGCCGCGTTCTCCGGTTCCCTGATAAGCGAAGACGGCCATGATTATTTAGTGTGGCGGCGGTTTTAAAAATCAACTTTCAGCGAGGTCGGTGTCGGCGGAGGTGACGCGGACGACTTCCTCGACGGTGGTGACGCCGGCGATGACGCGGTTCCACCCGTCCTGCCTGAGGGGGATCATGCCTTCCTGGAGGGCTTTGGCGCGGAGGACCTCGCCCGACTTGCCCTGGGAGATAAGATCCTCGAGGGCGGGGGTGACGAGGCAAATCTCGAAAAGGGCGGCGCGGCCCTGGTAGCCGGTATTTCGGCACTGCTCGCAGCCGGCGGCCTGCATGACGCGGGAGGCGTGGACCATGGGGAATCCGGCCTGTTCGAGGAACGCGCTGGAATGCTGGGCCTGCTTTTTGCAATTGGGGCAGAGGACGCGGACGAGGCGCTGGGCGAGAAAGGCGCGGACGGAGGAGGCGATGAGGAAGGGCTGGACGCCCATGTCGACGAGGCGGGTGATGCCGCCGATGGCGTCGTTGGTGTGGAGGGTGCTGAAGACGAGGTGGCCGGTGAGGGCGGCGCGAATGGCGATTTCGGAGGTTTCGAAGTCGCGCATTTCGCCGATCATGATGACGTTGGGGTCGCCGCGCAAAATGCTGCGCAGCGCGGTGGCAAAAGTGAGGTTGATCTCGGGCTTGACGGCGATCTGCATGACGCCGGAGAGCTTGTGCTCGACGGGGTCTTCGACGGTGACGATGCGGCGCTCCATGGTGTTGAGCATGGAAAGAAAAGTGTAGAGGGAGGTGCTTTTGCCGCAGCCGGTCGGGCCGGTGAGAAGGATGATGCCGTTGGGCTGGGAGATGAGGTCGCGGATTTTGCGCTCGGCGACGGGGGTGAGGCCGAGAAGGGAGAAATCGAATTTGTTGCGGGAGAGAAGGCGGAGGCTGATGCTTTCGCCGCTGACGGTGGGGATGGTGGCGACGCGGACGTCGATGGGCTGGCCCTCCATTTCGAGGTTGATGCGGCCGTCCTGGGGCATGCGGCGCTCGGCGATGTCGAGGTTCGCCATGATTTTGATGCGGGAGATGACGCTGGCCTGGAGCATTTTGATGCGGGAGGGGACGGGGACTTCGTGGAGGACGCCGTCGATGCGGTAGCGGATGCGGAGGTCGTTCTCGAGGGGCTCGACGTGGATGTCGGTGGCCCGTTCATCGAGGGCGGCGCGCATGATCTGGTTGACGAAGCTCACGACGGTGGCTTCGGGGTCGTCCTCGTCGAGGACGTTGACTTCCTGCTTGAGGTCGAAGGTGGCGTCGTCGATGTCGCGGCCTTCGAGGATCGCCTCGAAGGTCTCGGCGCCGACGCCGTAGCCGGTGCGCAAGGAGGCGAGGATGGCGCGGCGGGTGGCGACGCACCAGGTGACGGGCTCCTTGATTTCCTGGGCGATGACCTGCCGGGCGGTGAGGTTGAAGGGATCGTAGGTGAGGAGATAGAGGTCGTGGTCGTTGAGGCGGACGGGGTAGAGGTGGTAGCGGAGGGCGAGGCGGGCGGGGAATTGCTGCCGTAATTTTTCGTCCATCGGCGGCAGGGCGCTCTCCCACCACGGGAGGCCGAATTGGGCGCAGACGTCGCGCAGGAAGTCGTGCTCGGTGACGAGTTGTTTTTCGAGCAACGCGCCGATGGTGGAGGTCTGCTGGGCGAGGCTGGCGTCGATGGTTTCGGCAATCGTGGTTTCGTCGCCGAGACGCGATTCCAAGGCGAGATTTTTGAGGACGGCTGCGGACACGGGGGATTTATACTCTGATAACGGGCTTGTTCACAGCTATTTCCATGCGCCCGGAAATTACACTTATTTCATTGGAAATGATGCCGTCATCCGCAAAACCGGGACGCGGCGTTGCCCTATTTTGAAGACGCGTTGCGGCGGGAAGCGAGTTGCGCTTTGAGCCAGCTGGGGCGATTGGTGATGAGGCCGTCGACTCCGCGGTCGAGCAGCCTTTTCGCGGCGTCGACGCGGTCAACGGTCCAGACGTGGACTTTGAGGCCGGCGGAATGGATTTTTTGAACGGCGGCGGCCTGGAGAAGAGGGGTGTCGTTGACGTTGATACCGTCGAATCGGGCGGTTTTGGCCTTGAGGATGGTTTTGTCGAGCGCGGGCCGCCACGCGCGAAGGAGCGGGCTGCACCGGAACGCGATGAGGAGATAAACGGGTATGCGGGGGAACGCCTTCCGGGCTTCGACGCAGGCAGGATAAGAAAAGCTTTGGAGGAGCAACTGCTTTCTCTTTCCGGAGGCGCGGATGACGCGGGCCAGTTCGGGGATGACTTCGGGGCCGGCCTTGATCTCGATGAGGAGCCGTTTGCCCTGCGGGATGGCGGCGATCGCCTCGTCGAGGGAGGGGAGTTTTTCGCCTTTCCACCGGGGTCCCTTCCAGGAGCCGGCGTCGAGTCGTTGGAGTTGGTCGAGGGTGTGTTTGGCGACGGCGAAGTTGGTTCCGGTTGTGCGGCGGGTGGAGGCGTCGTGGATGACGAGGAGCCTGCCATCGAGGGTGGAATGGGCGTCGAGCTCGCAGGTGGTGGTTTCGCGCCAGCCGAGCCTGAGCGAGGCGAGGGTGTTTTCGGGAGCAAGGCGGCTGCTGCCGCGATGAGCGATCATTTCCGCGGCTGGTTTGAGGCTGGTCATGCTAATTCCAAATTTGTTGCGCGATCGGCGGGCCGCCTCTTTGGGCTGCGGATGTACGAAGGGGGACACATCCCTTGGTCGGCAGTGGTGGAGTAGAACTTATGGGACCGGCGCGCGACGGCTGCCTAACCGAGTTCCTCGTCGGTGAGGGCGTTGACGAGTTTGAATTCCTCAAAGTGGAACTTGGGGTTGACGCGGAAGCTGAGGCGGCCCTGGAATTTGCGTTCAAGGTCGATGAGGATTTCCTCGTCTTCTTTTTTGAGGCGGTCGAGGACGTCGGCGTTGAGGACGACGCGGACTTCGCGGACGCCGGGGTGGAGTTTCATGACGCGGGTGAGGGCGCGCTGGATTTCGACGCTCATGGTTTCGGGGCTTTTGATGATGCCTTTGCCTTTGCAGGAGGGGCATTCCATGTAGACGGCGCGGCTGATGCTTTCCTGGACCCGCTGGCGGGTCATTTCCATGAGACCGAGCTGGGAGATGGGGAGGATGTGGGTACGGGCCTTGTCGCGCTTGACGTGTTCGCGGAAGAGGTTGAAGACCTGTTTTTGGTCGCGGGGGTTGCGCATGTCGATGAAGTCGAGAACGATGAGGCCGCCGATGTTGCGGAGGCGGAGCTGGCGGGAGATTTCCTCGGCGGCTTCGAGGTTGGTCTGGAGGATGGTTTTGTCCTGGTCTTTGCCGCCTTTGTTGCGGCCGGTGTTGACGTCGATGGCGACGAGGGCTTCGGTTTCGTCGATGACGAGGTAGCCGCCGCAGGGGAGCCAGACCTGGCGGCGGAGGGCGGAGTCGATTTGTTTGTCGACGTTGAAGCGTTCGAAGATGGGGACGGCTTCGGTGTAGTGTTTGATTTTGCGCTGGGAGCGTTTGGAGATGAGGCCGACGAGGTCCTTCATGCGGTTGACGGCGTCGATGTCGTCGACGACGATGCGGTCGACTTCGTCGGTGAGGAAGTCGCGGACGGTGCGTTCGATAAGGTCGGGTTCGGCGAGGAGGAGCTTGGGGGCGCGGGCGGTTTCGAGGTCGCCGGAGATGCTTTTCCATTGTTCGAGGAGGACGTGGAGGTCGCGGACAAAGAAGCGGGCTTTCTGGCCTTCGCCGACGGTGCGGATGATGACCCCCATGCCGTCCGGGATGTTCAGGTCCTGGAGAATGCGCTTGAGCCGCTGGCGTTCCTTGGGATCCTCGATCTTCTTCGAGATACCGCTGCGGTCCTCGAAGGGCGAGAGGACGAGGTAGCGTCCGGGCAGCGAGACGTTCGTGGTAATGCGCGGGCCTTTCGTGCCGATCGGTCCCTTGGTCACTTGGACGATGATTTCGGAGCCAGGTGGATAAATCTTGGGAATGTCGTTGGCGGTGAGCCGCTTCTGGCTCTTGCGGTTGCCGCCCTTGCCGGCGCGATCGATCGCCTCGACCCCGTCGTCGAGGGCGGCGGGGATGGCGTCCCAGTAGTGGAGAAAGGCGTTTTTGTCGAGGCCGATGTCGACGAACATGGCTTTGAGGCCGGGCTCAAGGTTTCGGACCTTGCCCTTGTAGATGCTGCCGGAGATCTGGCGGTCGCTTTCGCGCTCGATGGAGAATTCCTCGAGGCGGCCGCCTTCGAGGACGGCGACGCGGCGCTCGAGGCGCTCGCAGGAGATCACGATTTCTTTTTCGTCGCCCTTTTTCTTAAGACCGAGAAAGCCGCGTATTTTGTCTAAAATCATATAAAGCCGTTCTTGCCCGCGCTTGTGGGCGGGAGTTGAAGTTATGCGGATGGAGGAGGGATGTCTTCATATCCGCTCGAAGTTTTTACGGTGGACCCAAACACTCTGCACCAAGCCCATGGCGGCCAGGCACGCGATCAGGAAAGTCCCGCCGTAACTGACGAACGGCAGGGGGATTCCGGTGATCGGCACCAGTTGGATGTTCATGCCAATGTTCACAAAGGTGTGGGTAAAAAGCATCGTCATGACACCGACGGCCAGCAAGGCGCCAATTTTGTCCCGCGCGCGCGCCGCCACAAAAAGGCACCATAACAAAACGATGCCTTCGAAGATGATGAGGAGAGCGCCACCGCGAAACCCAAAATCTTCCCCGACCACGGGGAAAATCAAATCGTTGTCCGTGGCGGCCCTGGGGAGGAAGCCGAGGGCGGTTTCGGCGCCCTGCCGCCAGCCTTTACCGTCGATGCCGCCGGAGCCGAGAGCGATCGTGGCCTGGGCGGCCTGGTAGCCGACGCCCTTGGGATCGAGGCTCGGATCAAAGAAGACTTTGACGCGAAAGACCTGAAAATCCTTGAGGAAAGGGACGGGCTTGTCCCAGACATGGATCCAGTAGTAGCTCAAAACGACGACGGCGGCGACGAGGGCGAGCGGGATGAGGAGATGGTGGAGGCGGGCGCCGGCGGCAAAGAGCATGGCGAAACAGACGGGGAAAAAGACAGAGGCGGTTCCCAAGGCGGGCTGCTTGAGGACGAGGACGAAGGGGACGAAGGCGATGGTCATGGCCATGAGGACGGTGGAGAGGTGTTGGATCCGGTTTTCGCGGACGCGCAGGAACCAGGCGAGACCGAGAATGTAGGCGAGCTTGGCGAATTCGGCCGGCTCGAAGCCGAACTTGCCGATTCTGATCCAGCTATTGGCGCCGTGGCCGACCCTGCCGATATGGGGGATGAAGCAGGCGACGAGGAGGCAGACGCCGACGGCGTAGAGAATGGGGGAAATCCGGACAATGACTTTGTAGGGGGTGAGGGCCACGGCGAGGTAGATGACAAATCCGGCGATGACGTATTTGGATTGGGACGCGGCGGCGTCCTGGTGGTCGGGGTTGTTGGAGGTGGCGCTGGTGATGGCGAAAAGACTGGCGATGCAGAGGGTGACAAGAGCAAGGATGATCGGGAATGACCAGCCGACCTGACCTAATTTACGAAACAGCGCGCGCATGATGATAAGAGACCAAACCGGAAATCTATCCTGTTCCGGGGAAAGGTTCAACCTTACTTGAGGCTGTCCGAAAAATAAGCGCGGGTCACGTGACCCGCGCTTATTTTTCGGACAGCCTCTTACCAAATGTTTCCGGCCCGGGAGCGTGGAATGGGGTTGCAAGTCCCGGTGGAAAAGCTAGACAATGCAAATGGCCCGTTTTTCCATTCCCTCCTCCGTTTTGAATTCATCGAAAAGATTTCCGTTGTTATTTCCCGCGCTCCTGCTGGCAGGCGCGGCGTTGGTGGCGGGCTGCCATCGGGGCGTTTCGGACCCGAACGATCCGAAGTTTATTGTGGCGGAAAAGGGGAGCTGGCAGATCACGGAGGGCGAGCTTGAGGTGGAGGTCTCCAACTATCTGAAGGAGCACCAGGCAACTCCGGAGCAGGTCGGGCCGGCGAAGATGCCGATTGTGAGAACAGCGATGCTGCGGAACATGGTTTTGAAGAAGCTGATCCTGGACCAGGCGGCGGCGCTGCCGGCGCAGGATTCGAACAAGGAGGAGGCGGCCGAGTTCGACCGGGTGAAGGGCGGGCTGAGCGATGCGGAATTTGACGTGCAGCTGAAGGCGGCGGGGATGACGCTGGATGAGTTCAAGCAGCGGATTCATGAAAAGATTCTGGTGAGCAAGGTGCTGGAGACGGAGGTTTTCAAGGATATCGATCCGACCGATCAGGAGATCGGTGATTTCTATCTTAAGAACAAGGACAGCATCACCACTCCGCCCGAAATTCGCGCCAGCCGGGTCCTCATCCGGGTCGATGAGAAGACAACACCGGAGGAAAAAGCGGCGAAGAAGGCGGCGATCGACAAGGCGCGCGCGCGGGTCGTCCACGGCGAGGATTTCGGGAAGGTCGCGGCGGAGGTTTCGGAGGACGTTTCTTCGGCGGCGAAAGGCGGAGACCTCGGGTTTTTCCCGCGCAACGTGAGCGAGGCGGGGTTCGATGACGTGGCCTTCAACACGAAGGTGAACACGGTGAGTCCGGTGTTTGAAACTGCGATGGGCTACGAGTTTGTGAAAGTGACCGACAGCAAGCCGGGCGGCGAGGCTTCGCTTGCGGACATCCGCCCGAAGATCGCGGCTTATCTGCGCAACCAGAAGATGGTGGAGGAGTCGGAGACTTACGCAAAGAAGCTTCTGACCGAATCGG
This sequence comes from Methylacidiphilales bacterium, assembly GCA_035948935.1. Classification (GTDB taxonomy): domain Bacteria; phylum Verrucomicrobiota; class Verrucomicrobiia; order Methylacidiphilales; family UBA1321; genus JABDGH01. The sequence goes on from DASZIP010000013.1 coordinate 446,388, forward strand.
GCGTGGCCTATCACATGGTCCTGGTCGATCCGCCCGCGCAACAAGATGCCGGGGGCGCGCTGGGAGCGCCTGACAGCGCCCCGGCGCCGGCGCCGGGGCCGTAGAGCTCCCGCGGAGGGCGGCAACCTGGGATTGAAGGAATGTTTTCTCTTTTCGTCGGCCGTTCCTTCGACTTCGTTGCGCTCAGGGCTCGGCTTGCTGCCTCGTACTGAAGAACGGGTTCCGACCGCCGCTACAACCGAACGGTCACGCCGCGTAGAAATTGCGGAAGCGTTGCGCGTCGACCGTGTACTCCGGAAAGAGCTTCGGCATAGCCGACATCGGGACGCCAAAGTGGCGGGCGCAGATTTCGCCGAAGACCTGGCGGAAATCGGTGGTGATGGCGAGGTCGCGGTTTTGGAAGAGCTTGTCGGGCGCGAGGGTCGGCCAGTCGCCGTAGACCTTGCCGCCCTTGATCGGGCCGCCCATGGTGAAGAAGCAGGTGGCGTGGCCGTGATCGGTACCGCGATTGCCGTTCTGATGAACGGCGCGGCCGAATTCGCTCATGGTGACGACGACGACGTCGGCCATCCGGTCGCCGAGGTCCCGGTTGAACGCGGCGAGCGTCTGGGCGAAGGCGCCGAGCCGCGTGGCAAGCTGGCCTTTCGCGCCGCCCTGGTTGGCGTGGGTGTCCCAGCCGTCGACCTCCGCGAAGGCGACCTGAACGCCGACATTCGCCTTGATGAGTTGCGCGATCTGTTTCAGGTTCCGGCCAAAAGAGCCTGTCGGGTAGACCGCTCCGCTGGCGGGCTGGTAGTTGGTCGTGCGGGCCTGTTTGAGGAGATCGAGCGCGTCGAACGATTCGCGGGCGGTACCGTGCAGAACGGTGTCGACCGCCGCGCCGTACATGCTTTCAAAGCCGTTGGCCGTGCCGCTGGGGCCGGAGAGGGCGACAGATGTGTCTCCGGCCAGGCCGAAGGTGTCGAGATCGCGGATGGCGAGGGAATCCTGTTCGCCCTGGAGGCTGCGCGGGATCGTCGCGGTCATCGAGACGGCGCGGAAGGCGGTTTTCTTCGCGGCGTCTTCGGGGCAGCAGCCGATCAGGCGATTGAGCCAGCCGTCGGCCACGCCCCTGTCTTCATCGACGCCCGATTCCATGAGGTCCTGCGACTCGAAGTGGGAGCGGGAGGCGTTGGGCGAGCCGCAGGCCTGGATGGCGGCGAGATGGCCCTGTTTGAAGAGCGGCAAAAGCGGGGCGAGCGCCGGGTTGAGTCCGAAATAGCCGTCGAGATCGAGCGCGCCGTCCGCCCCCGCCGCCTGCGAGGGCCGGGCGATGCTGATGTCGGTGCGGTTCTGGTAATAATAGGGATCGCCGTAGGGCACGACCATCGAAAGGCCGTCGACCGCGCCGCGCTGGAAGATGCAGACGAGGATTTTATTGCCGGTGGAGGAGCCGAGGTCGGCGGCAAAGGCGGCCTGGCGCAGGAAGCGCGGCCCCCAGAACGGCCCCATTCCCATGACGACATAGGCGAGCGCGCCTTGTTTCAAAAAGACCCTGCGATTGACGTTCATCATATTATTTCCTTTGGAATTCGGGCGAGCCGATAATGAGTGCGATGAGTTTGGACGGATTGACGGTTACGGTCTGGCCGTCGCCCGGCGCCGGCAGGGCGGTTTGTTCGAGGACCTTGCGGGTCGACGGTGTGATGTTGTTTTGAAGAAGGACGGCGACGCATTGGTCGAGGACGGCGTCGGGTTTGTCGAGATCGGTCCCGGCGAGGATTGTCTGAGGGCTGAAATTGACGTCGAACACCTGTTCCTGGGTCAGGGCCATCGCGAAGTTGAGGCGCTCGATCAACGCGCCGGGGCTGACCCAGAATTTGGATACTTCCTTGTAGCCGGTCGGCGGGGTGCAGGCAAAGAGCGGTTCGCCCAGTTCGTAGATGTGCCAGTTGAGCGATTGACGCGGGCGTTTCGAGATGCGGTCGGCGGCGGCCCCGCGGCCAAGGATTGCGCCGCCTTCCGTCGCCGACACGAGCTTGTCGAACGGCGGCGGTTGTTGCGGGATGATCGACGACCCCGACGCGCGCACGGCCGAGACGGCGAATTCCAGCGGCGACTTGATCTTGTTGTTGTAATTGGCGGGGGAAAGAAATTCGGGGCTGGTGAGAATCGCCTCGGTGACCTTGCGCAGGTCGCCGCCGGTTTGCTGAAAGACGCCCGCGATGCGGTCGACCAGCGCGGCGGGCGGATCGTCGCTGACGAAGCGCTGGCACATTTCGAGTGAGATGTGGTGGGCGGTGGCGGGGCTGGCGCAAAGAATGTCGAGGACGGTCTCACCGTCCTTCATTCCGCCCCCGGCGGGAATCGTATAACCGAGGACGATCTTCGAGCCGTTGTCGTGCTGCCTGGGATGGAAGGCGAACTCGCCCGTCGGGCGATCAATCGACCAGCCGGTGAAGCAGCGCGCGACTTCCTGCACGTCCTGCTGGGTGTAGCCGCCATCGACGCCGAGAGTGTGGAGTTCCATGATCTCGCGGGCGTAATTCTCGTTGATGCCGCCCTTCTTCTGGCCGACCGTGGGTACCGGCGGGGCCACGGCGCCGTTGCCGTTCTCGGTCATCTGGGTGTTTATCCGCTGGGTGAGCATCTGTTCCCTCAACGTGACGGTGTGCGCAACCGTATTGGTCGCGTTGTCGAGGTAGAAAAGCATGGCCGGACTTTTCGCCGAGGCTTCGAGCAGATCGCGGAATTTGCCCCAGATATGGGGACGGATCACGTTGCGGTCATCGACGACTTTCAGGACGCGGTCGGGGCCTTTCTTCACGTCGATGTTGAAGTGGTTGCCCCAGAAATCGACGAGCACTTCCTGAAGCTGGCGTTGCGAATCGACCGCCCGGACGAGCTTGGCCTGCTCGAGCTGGCCGATGGCCGCGACCGAGCGGTATTGGTTGGCCTGCTCAACCATCTTCGCCAATTTATTCCCGGCGGGAATCGACGGGGGCTCGACCTGGGTATCCGCCGGTTGCTGCGTCGTATCCGGGGCGGGAATCGTGGCCGGCGCCGGGGTGGTGTTCGCAGGTTGTGCCGCCTGGGCTTGTTCTTGCGCTGCGGCTGCGGCCGCGAGCTTCTGTTGTTTTTTTAAGTTGTTCTTCCGCTCATTGTCAAAAAGGTCGGTCAGTTGCTCGGGCGACATCTGAAGCAGTTCAAACCCGGCCAGTTTCTTTTCAACGGCGGAATCGTCGATCATCTCGGGATGCAGTTGCTGCTCGATGTAGTTGTGCAGCCCTATCTTCTGCACCGCCTCGACATCGCCGGGACGCGGTCCGAAGGTGATCCGGTTCAGGACATGGACAATTTCGTCGCGGTCAGCGGACGTGCCCGACAGCCCTTCCTGGGCCCGGGTGGCCCCCACCGGGAGAAGTGCGAGCAGGCCCGCAACGGCCAGCAAAATGAACCGGGAGAGGGGCATTCGTAAGGGGGGCATACCTACAGATTAGACTCAAACCCATGCCAAAGGTTACATTTTTTCTGTCCAAAATCGAGCGCCGGGCGCTTCAGGAAGGGGGGTTGTTTTACTCTCGTTTGTTCGAAGTCTTTTTGAGCAGGATGTTCCCATAGAAGTGGAAAGGGCTCGGATCGACCACCTTGGTCACCGTGATGCTGAGATGATAGCCGTCCTGCCTCGATTCAAGGGTGCAGGTGCCCTCGTTGTTAAAGCTGTCTTTGAAGGCAAACGAGAGCACACCGTCCTCAACCCGCCCTTTGCCCGTGCCATCGGGCGCGGCGCCGGAGCCGTCCGCCATCGCGGCGGAAAAGGAGACGTCGGCCCTGAAACCCGTTTGCCTGACCACGAGCGAGAACGTCCGCGCGGCTTTGGCGTCGGCCAACTCGTACCGGCCGTTGTAATTGCTCTCCGCCGACGCCGCATGGCCCGAAAGCGCTCCGAACAGAGCCGCCACGACCAGGGCCAGCGCCGTTCGCAAACCGGGGGCCGGGACTCGTCTACGCGACGTGCCAGAGGGAAAAAACATCATGCCTGGGAGTTTCCTATCACACTTTTGATCCTGCTGACGATCTTGAAAGCGTGGCTGGAGCCGGGATCGAACCGGCGACACGCGGATTTTCAGTCCGCTGCTCTACCAGCTGAGCTATCCAGCCAAGTTGGCAAATATCAACGAGTTAAGAATGTCCATCGGCACGGCACGCCGCTCATGGAATACCGCGTTCGATACTCTTCGGTATCAGGCCATGAGGACCGCCGAAAGAAAATTCCTTTGGGCAAGTCTTCGTGCGCGGCACATTCTGTTCGCTGAAAAATGTCGAAGGATCATCCTGCTGGAGTTAAAAATGAATGGCAAGCCGATTCGTCGGGCCAGCGGGCGCGTCCGGCGACGGCGGCCACTAAAAAAACTCTCCCTGTCGGTTTGCGACCGAATCTGATAGAAGAGGCGCATGTTGCCGGAGAACCGTTCCTTTTTGATCCGCGGAGATGATGGCGGGGAATATGGCCCCGTCGACCTCGATGAGCTCCGGGAGTGGGTGCGGGAAAATCGCGCCGGTCTCGGCACCGAGGTGCGCCTCGACGAACCGAACGCACCGTGGCATCCGTGGCAGATTTATCCCGAACTGGTCGCCCTGGTGGCGGAGGCGCATGCCGCCGGCCCCCCGCCGGCCCCGGGTCAGGCGAGCCTGGTCATCGCGCCGTTGGCCAAGCGGCTGCTGGCGTTCGCGATGGATCTGGTTTTGAGCGGATTTTTGTCATTTCCGATTTTGTTCGCATTGGCCCTGATTTACATGCCCGATTGGTGCGTCCAATCGGGCCTCGCCTCTCTCAGGCAGCAACCGCAGCCCGATCTGCCCGCCTATGCCAGGGTCATCGGAAGCATCATTTCGGACGGGATTCTGGTCTGTTACATGACCGGTTTTCATGCCGCCCACGGGAGAACTCCGGGCAAATCGCTCATGCATATCAAAGTGGTGGATCAGACGGGAGGCAAGCCTCCCTTGGCGAAGTCTTTTCTCCGCGGCGTGGTCTTGATTGTTTCCATGGGCCTGCTTTTCATTCCCTTCGTCTACATCTTCCTCAATCCGCAGCGGCGCGCGTTTCACGACATGATCGCCGAAACTTGTGTGGTCGAAGCATGAAGCCAAAAGCCGGATCATCCTCCGTGCGCTCCCGGCAGCTCCGGCTCGGGATTTACGGCGGCACGTTCGACCCGGTGCATCACGGCCATCTTTTGCTCGCCCGCGACGCCCTCGAGCAACTCCGCCTCGACGCCGTCCTTTTCGTGCCCTGCGGCCAGTCCCCTCTGAAAACCCGCAAACCGCGCGCGACCGACGCCCGGCGGCTGGCGATGCTGCGGCTCGCCCTGAAAAACGATCCCCGCTTCTGGCTCACGCGCTGCGAAATCGACCGCCCCGCGCCCTCCTACTCGTACGACACCGCTCTCGAAATCCGCGAGGCCTTTCCCCGGGCCGAGCTTTTCTGGCTCATCGGCGCCGATCAACTCGCCACGCTCGACCAATGGCATCGCCCCGACGACCTGCGCCGCCTCGTCACGTTTGTGTTTCTGCCGCGCGGGGAACCGGCCGGGAAAAACGCGCCGCGCGCCGTTCTAAGCTTGCCGCAGCCGCGCCGGGTCGATATATCTGCCACTGAAATTCGTCACCGCGTGAAATCCCGTCTGCCGATCGATCATCTCGTTCCCGCTCCGATCGCGGCCTATATCAAGCGTCACGGGCTCTATCTTTCCTAGAATTCTTACCTCTTCCATGCCCGCCAAAACCTCGTCCGCGACCGACGGCCTCGATCTGGCGCGGCAATGCGTCTGGTCGGCACAGGAGAAAAAAGCGCTCGACCCGATCATCCTCGACCTGCGGAACATCTCGACGATCACCGATTATTTGGTGATCTGCTCGGCCCAATCGGAACCGCAGATCAAGGCCATCGCCAACGGCGTTGAGCAGGCGCTGAAAGAGAGCGCCGGGCGTTCCCCGCTCGCCGTCGACGGCTTCCCCACCAGCCAGTGGATCGTGATCGATTATGGCGACGTGATGCTTCACATTTTCCACGAACAGAAGCGGCCCGTCTACGCCCTGGAAGACTTGTGGAGCGACGCGCCGCAGGTCAGCACGCTGCCCGGGTAGGGACGCGAGTCCCTTCGCGTCCCAAATAAATCGGACGACAAGGGACTGCCGTCTCGACCCGCTCCGAATTTTTCCTTTTTCGCAGGCTCCTCTTCTGGCAGGTTTCCCGTTCACCATGCGCCTTTTGCACGCCCTTCTTTCCCTGGCCCTTCTCGGCGCGCTCCACGCCTCCGCCCAAAGCCGCGAGGACATCGTCCTGACCGGCGGCCCCGCGCTCCGGTTCATGGAGCACGGCAAAGGCGACGTCTCGCATGACGTCTACTGGTTCAATTTCGTCGATGCGAGCGTCATCCGGCTCAAGGAGCTGAAGGACCAGGCCAAGCCGGAGGAACTCGTCACATGGCTGATTTACCGCCCGGCCTATGCGGCCCGCAGCCAGGAAATGGGCATGGACCTGCTGGCGCAACTTCGAGACAAGGCGAAAAATCTCGGCGTCCGCCTCGTCTGGTTCAACAGCAAGGAAGAACTCGTCGCCTATTTCAACAAAGGGCTCGACCGGGACAAAATCAAAATCGGCGATTTCGATTATTTCGGCCATTCCAACAAAGCCTGTTTCCTTTTCGACTACAGCAACACCATCGACACCATGTCGATCGCGTGGCTCCACGTGAAGGACCTGCGGCTGATCGACCGCGATATTTTCGCCCGCGACGCGACCTGCAAAAGCTGGGGCTGCCACTCGGCCGAAATGTACAGCCAGTGGTGGAAGGACCATTTCGGCGTCCCCCTCACCGGCGCGATCGGCAAGACCGACTTCGCCCACGGCGGCCTGCCCCAGTTGTCCAATTCCGACGGCAAGTGGGCCCAATGATATTTATGCGCCTCATCCTGTTCTCCGCGTTCCTTTCGGGATCGCTCCTTCTCTCCGCCGGCCCGCTCCCCGCGCAAGAGGCCGTTTATCAGGCGCCCACCGGCGAGGCCCCGCCCGTCGCGCCGCCGCTGAAAAAGGGATCGCCGCTCGATCATCTCGTCAACGACCCGAAGCTCGCGGAGCCGGCGATCGGCTACAAGGAGGGCCGCACCGAGGGCGACGCTCCATGGATCGCCCATCGCCTCATCGACGAAGCCGGCGGACAGGGTTGGGGCTGGGTGAAAAAGAGCGATGCGGGCTGGGGTTCCGCGAAATGGATCGCACTCCAGGAAACGCCGGGGCTGGCCGTCGCGCCCCATCGCAAACTGCTCAAGGCCGACGCCGACGAGAATTGGGAATTCAAATTCTGGGGCAAGTTCGCCTCCTACAAAGCCTACGATCCGCGCCTCGACGAGCAACTGCCCGTCTTCATCCTCCAGGGTTACGAAGTGATCGGGCCCCAGCCCGCGCTCGACATCAAGGTGGGGCCGCCCGACCGCATCGAGCATCGTCCCAGCGGCGCGTCGTCCCGCGACAACAGGCCGATCCTCAGCGATCCCGGAGTCGATTAGGTGGCCCGGGCTGGCTCAGCCCGGAGACTCCTGCGTTTCGCGACGGCTCAGAAGTAGAAAGGCGCAACGCACGGTATAGATTGAATGCCCATCGTTTGGCTCTCCGCGCTGGGCCAGCGCGGGCTACCCTGCGGCTCTTTCCAAACGCTCGTTGATCGCCACACCGAGGCCGCGCGCGGGAAGCGCCGTCGCATAAATCGTTTCCACGCGGGGATCATCGTCGAGCGCGCGCAGCGCGCGGAAAAAATTCGCGGACGCTTCGCGCAGGTCGCCCGTGGGCGATAGATTCTCCACCACGCACGGACACGTATCGGCCCAGCGCGGACTGCCGAACAGAAGCAAGCCAACGTCGGGCCGCGACGGAATTTCCCCGTCGTTGCCCACAAGCCGAAGCGGTTTGCGCGGCGCGTAGTGATGCCTGAGCTGCCCCGGGGCAAGCGGACGTTCGTCGACCGGCGTGGCGCGTTGCACCGGCCCCGTGACCGCCTCGATTTCCTCGACCGGAATCCCGCCCGCCCGCAGCAGCGCCGGCGGCCCTTCGGCGAGAAAAAGCACGGTCGATTCGACGCCGACCGCGCAGGGCCCGCCGTCGAGAATCAGCGGCACGGCGTCGCCCAGCTCGGCCCGCACGGCCTGCGCGTCGGTCGGGCTGATCCGGCCGAACCGGTTTGCGCTCGGCGCGGCGAGCGGGCCTCCAAACACGCGAAGAAGCTCCCGCGCGACCGGATGCGCCGGGACGCGAAGCGCCACGTTCGGCAGGCCGCTCGTGGCGAGATCGGGCACCGCTTCCTTTTTTCGCAGCACGAGCGTCAGCGGGCCGGGCCAGAAACCCCGCGCCAGTTCGCGCGCGGTCTCCGGCACATCTTCAGCGACCGCGAACGCCCCCGCCGCATCGGCAAAGTGAAGGATCAGCGGATCGAAAAAGGGCCTCTGCTTCACCTCAAAAATGTGCGCCAGGGCCGCCGGGTTGAGCCCGTCGCCCGCGAGACCGTAAACCGTTTCGGTCGGCAAACCGACCACCTCGCCCCGGCGCAGAAGCTCCGCCGCGCGGGAAATCGCCTCCGGCGACGGCGCAACGACGTTATTGGCTTGCGCCGCGCCGGTCGGGTCGGGTTTCATACTCTCGGTTGACATGGAACAGTTTGAATCCTTCAAGGCCTCCCGACTCTATTGCCGCAAATGCGCCAAGTCGATGCCCGTGCGGGAACGTTTATTGCTGATCCTGCCCGACAAGGACCTCTATGAATATCTCTGTGCCGGTTGCGGTGAATCGCTGGGAGAGCGCGAAGTCTCGCTCGCCGAAAAGCGCCACGCCGCCGTGCGCGCTCCCCGCGTCCGTCATCGCCGCTGATCCAACCTTGTAGAAATCCATGCGCATCATCTTCATCGGAACCGGCGAGATCGGCCTGCCCGCGCTTGAAGCCCTGACGAAAGCGCCCGAGCATCACGTGCTCGCGGTGGTAACGCAACCGGACCGGCCCGTCGGACGGCAGCTCAAGCTCGCCGCCAGCCCGATCAAGGAAGCGGCCTTCAAGCTCCATCTCAAAATTTATCAGCCCGAAAAAATCGGCGGCGCAACCTCCGTCGCCCAGTTGAAATATCTCAACCCCGATTTGATCGTCGTCGCCGCCTACGGGCAGATTCTCACGAAGGAAATTCTCAACCTGCCCAGGTACGGCTGCCTCAACATCCACGCCTCGCTCCTGCCGAAATACCGGGGCGCGTCGCCCATCCACGCCGCCATCGCCGCGGGCGAAAGGCAGTCGGGCGTCACGATCATGTGGATGGACGAGGGGCTCGACACCGGCGACATCCTGCTCCAGGAAACGGTTGCGCTCCGCCGCCGCGAAACCGCCGAAAGCCTGCACGATCGCCTCGCCAAAATCGGGGCCGACGCGATCCTGAAGGCGATCCCGCTCGTCGAAACCGGCAACGCCCCCCGCATGAAGCAGGACAAAACCAAGGCCACGCTGACCAAAAAGTTGAGCAAGGAAGACGGCCACATCAACTGGGACCTCCCGCAGATCGAGATCGAGGCGCACATCCGCGCCATGACCCACTGGCCATCGGCCTACGCCTGGATTCCGCAGGAAAACGACCACAAGATGCTCAAGATTTTCTCGACCATCGTCTCGCGCCGCGCCAAAGGCAAACCGGGCGAAGTCCTGCGCGTCGACCGCCACGGCATTCTCGTCGCGGCGAAAGTCGGCGGACTCCTCCTGCGCGAGGTCCAGCTCGAAGGCAAAAAACGGATGCACGCCGCCGAGTTCGCCCGCGGCTTCAACCTTCCCGTCGGCCTCGTCCTAGAGTGAGCAAATTTTAGACATGAGGAACATGGGGGCTGATGAGGGGCAATTTTTTGACAGGATTTACACGATTTTTGATAAAGGCATCCACTGAGGAAATTTAAAATGCAAGATTCTGTTCGCTCGTGTCCTTCGTGTTTCTCCTGTCTAAATTCAGTTCCCCCAATCCTGTTAATCTTGTTAATCCTGTCCAAAATTGTTCTTAATTTTTTCCAACAAGGCACTCCAAAATCTGCACCGCGTTCCATGCCGCGCCCTTGAGCAACTGATCGCCGCTGACGAAAAGCGCCAGCCCGCGCGGATGCGACAGGTCGCGCCGGATGCGCCCGACCAGCACGTCGTACTGCCCGCTCGCCTCGAGCGGCATCGGAAAATGATTCTTCTCGCGGCTGTCGACCACCTTCACGCCCGGGGCCTGCGAAAGAATTTCCCGCGCCTCCTCGGGCGAAAGCTTCCGCTTCGTCTCAATCACAATTGATTCGCTGTGCGCGCGCAGCACAGGCACGCGGATGCACGTCGCGACGATCGGCAGGTTCGGTTCGTGGAAAATTTTCCGCGTCTCCTCGATCACCTTGTTCTCCTCCTCGTTGTAGCCGTTCGTCGCAATCGCCGTGTTGTGGGAGAAAACGTTGAACGCGATCTGGTGCGGAAAAATCTCCCGCTTCAACGGCTCGCCCGCCGCGTACGCGCGCGATTGCGCTTCCAGTTCCGCCATCGCCTGTGCGCCCGCGCCGCTCGCGCTCTGGTAGGTCGACACGATGATCCGCTCAATGTGCGCGGCCCGGTGCAGCGGCCAGAGCGGGACCCCCATGATGATCGCCGAGCAGTTCGGCACCGAGATGATGCCCTTGTGGCCCTTCAGATCGGCGGCGTTGATTTCAGGCACGACCAGCGGCACGTCGGGCTTCATCCGAAACGCGGACGAGTTGTCGATCATCACCGCGCCCGCCTTTTTGCACGCCTCCGCGAACTCGCGCGAGCGGGTCGCCCCGGCGCTGAAGAGCGCGTAGTCGATGTCCGCGAAGGCCGACGCGCGCAACTCCTCGATGGGCAAATGCCTGCCCGCAAACTCGACCGTCTTGCCCAGCGACCGCGTCGACGCGAGCGCCTTCAGGTGACTGACCGGAAAGTTCCGCCGCTCCAGCGTGCGGAGAATCTCCTGTCCCACCGCCCCGGTGGCGCCGACAACGGCAATCCGATACGAATTCATGAGTCCGTTACTATGCGATAGGATCGACAAGGAAGCAATCCGCTCTTAAAAGAGTCCCATCGCGATGCAGCTTCTCACACAATATCTCGTCATCGGCCTGGGCGGCGCGCTCGGCAGCATGTTGCGCTTCGGCATCGGCAGCCTGATCGACACGAACGTCCAGAAAACCGGACAAATCTTTCCGTGGGGCACCATCGTCGTCAACATCACCGGCTGTTTCGTCATCGGATTCATCGCCACGATCTCCGCGGCGGGCGAGGGCCGGGTCTTCCTGTCGCCCCTGACACGCAATTTCATCACCATCGGCATCCTCGGCGGCTACACCACGTTCTCCTCGTTCAGCCTGCAAACACTGGCGCTGGCCCAGGACGGCCAATGGTGGGGCGCAACGGCCAACGTCCTGCTCTCGGTTGTGCTATGTTTGGTGGGAGTCTGGCTCGGCGCGATGCTGGCCGGCTCGTTGAATCAAATGAGGTAATCATCATGCAAATACCCGAAGACGCCGTTCTCCTCCGCATTTTCATCGGTGAAAGCGACCGCTGGGAGCACAAGCCCCTTTATGAGGCCATCGTGCTCGCGGCGCGCGAGCGGCACCTCGGCGGCGCGACCGTCCTGCGCGGGCCGATGGGCTACGGAAAAACGAGCCGCCTCCACACCGCAAAAATCCTCAACCTCTCCACCGATCTCCCCCTCGTCATCGAGATCGTCGACAGCGAGGCCGCCATCAACGCGTTCCTGCCCGAACTCGACAAGATGATCTCCGGCGGCCTCGTCACGCTCGAGAAGGTCAAGGTCCTCCACTACCGCGGCACCGAAAAGAGCGCTTAGCGGCCATCCCCGAACTGATCCTCGACAACTTCGGGAAGACGCGCTTTTAATTGACGTTTTACACACCATCATGCCCTCCCTCAAAATCGACATCCGCACCTCGGCCTCCGGCTCGCCCGACCTCGTCACCTTTTTCACCAAGGGAAGTCCCCTTCCCGCGGGCGTTCCCGCCTCGGAATTCGACGGCGCGCCCTCGAGCACCCTCCTCCTGCGCGACAAAAACCAGCGCACCCTCGTCGTCGGCCTCGGCGAAAAGGAGAAGATCGAGCCCAACACCCTGCGCCGCGCCGCGGGCGCCGGCATCAAGCACCTGCTCAAGCTCGGCGGTTCCGATATCGCGCTCGACCTCACCGCCCATGCCGATCACGTCGGCCCCGCCCTCGAAGGCGCCATCCTCGCCGCTTACAAGTTCGACGGCTTCGGCAAACCGGCCGGCAAGGAGAAACGCGCCGCGCTCGCCCGGCTCCAGGTCCTCGTCAGGGAAAACGAATTGATCCGCGCCCGCGTCCAGGCGCGCGACGCCGAAATCGTCGCGACCGTCTGCAATACCATCCGCGGCATAGGCAACCTCCCCGGCAACATGCTCACGCCCGCGATCCTCGCCGACAAGGCGCTGGAACTCGCGCAGGGCCGCCCCCTCACCGTCAAGGTCTGGAACGAGCGGCATCTCAAGCGGGACGGCTTCGGCGGCATCCTCGCCGTCGGCCAGGGCTCGGCCAATCCCCCGCGCCTCATCGTCCTCGAATATCGCGGCGGCGGAAAACGCGAGACCCCCGTCGCCCTCGTCGGCAAGGCAATCACCTTCGACACGGGCGGCATCTCGATCAAGCCGGCCGCGACGATGGACGAAATGAAATGGGACAAGATGGGCGGCCTGGCCGTCCTCGGCATCCTGCTCGCCGCCGCCGACCTCAAGCTGCCGTTGAACCTGATCGGCCTCATCCCCTCCGCCGAAAACATGCCCGGCCCCGACGCCTATCGCCCCGGCGACATCATCACCACCCTCGACGGCAAGACCATCGAGGTCCTCAACACCGACGCCGAGGGCCGCATCATCCTCGCCGACGCCATCGCCCACGCGCGCCTCACCTACAAACCCTCCGCCATCCTCGAATACTCGACGCTCACCGGCGCCGTCGTCATGGCGCTCGGCCATCAGCGCGCCGGAATGTTCACCGCGGAGACAAAATTGCGCGACGCCTTCATCGCCGCCGGGAAAGCCACGGGCGAACTCGTCTGGCCCCTGCCCGTCGACGAGGAATACAAGGAGGGCGCCCAATCCGAAATCGCCACCGTCAAAAACACCGGTCCGCGCGAAGGCAGCGCCTGCGTCAGCGCCAGCTTTGTCAAAACCTGGGCCGAGCAAACACCCTTCGTCCACTTCGACATCGCCGGCACGGCCTGGACCACCAAACCCCCCGCCCACCTCGAAGGCGGCGCGACCGGCTTCGGCGTCCGCCTCACCCTCGCCGCCCTCCGCGCCGGATTGCCGGTGTAAGTGACGCAAAGCTGACTTGACCTGGGTTAACCTTTAGAGGAGTTTAGACCTGCGATGACACTTACCGCCGTCAAAAAAATGGCCTTTCAGCTTCCCGAAATTCAACGCGTGAAGCTGGCAAGTGCCTTATTGGACAGCATCCCTCCCCACCGTGAGCCCGTCACTCTCGAAGAACTTGAGCGGCGGGCTGAAGAAGTCGAGTTGGGCAAAGTAAAGCCGGTTTCTTCCGATAAATTTGATGCGCATATCGCCCGTCTGCGCAAATCGATCCGACCCGCGTTATAAGCGGTCTGCCCAACGAGGCATCAGACCAGGTCCGGCAAACTCAAGGATCAGCGGTACTTTGCTTTTGCGAATAACATAAAAAGCTGTCATCCGAAAACTTTTGATCTGCACCTTGCGAACTTTGTTGCTTCCCGAAACTTTACTCCAAGTCTCGGGATTATCGCCGATTTTCGCTTTCGCCTCTTCGATAGCATCAAGAAACTTGTGCAGAGTCTCCGCGCTGCAGTAATGGTTTTGCAGCCATTCATACTGACGATCAATGTCGGCGTCCGCCGCTGGATGGATTTCTGGTTTTTGTCTTTTGTTGGTTGAGTTCATGCACAACGAGCCGTGTCAAATGGCTAGCAGATAAACCGGTCAAGACAACAGTTACGCTTTGCTTGGATTTCGCTCGAGAGCACACCTGAGTGAATACGTATTCACTCAGGTGTGTTAAGCTTCCCATGGATTTTGCACCCCAAACACTCTTCCGCAGCCCCTACGCCACCCACAGTTCCGGCTTCGACGTGTCGTACCCGGCCGCGCGGTACTCGCGCAGCTTGTTGCGCAGTGTCCGCAGGCTGATCCCGAGCTTCTCCGCCGCGCGCGTTTTGTTGTGCGACGTCTGCAGCAGCATGCTCCCGATCAGCCGCCGCTCCATCTCGCTCACCGTCGGCAGCGCGTCCGCCGCGTTCAGCCCGATGATCCGCGGCCCTTTCTCATCCAGCCCCAGTTCCGGCACTTCCACCGGACCGTCCTGCGGCGCCATGATCACCGCACGCTCGAGCGTGTTCTGCAATTCGCGCACATTGCCCGGCCAGCGATAGCCCCGCAGCCTCTCCATCGCCAGCGGCGTCACGCCATGGATCACCTTCCCGTGTTTGCGCGCAAAGTGGGTCACGTAAAATTCGACCAGGTCCTGCAAATCGTCACCGCGCAGCCGCAGCGGCGGCAGGTTGATCGGCACCACGTTAAGCCGGTAAAACAAATCCTCGCGGAAACGCCCCTGCTTCACCTCCTCCTGCAAATCGCGGTTCGTGCTCGCGATCAGCCGTACGTCGACCCGGATCGTCTTGTTGCCGCCCACGCGCTCGAATTCCCGCTCCTGCAGCACGCGCAGCAGCTTCACCTGGAGGCTCAGCGGAATCTCGGCGATTTCATCCAGCAGCAGCGTCCCGCCGTTCGCCGTCTCAAAGCGGCCCTCGCGCCGTTGCACCGCGCCCGTGAACGCGCCCTTTTCGTGCCCGAAAAATTCGCTCTCCAGCAGCGTCTCCGGCACCGCCGCGCAGTTCACCTTGATGAACGGCATCTGCGCCCGCGAGCTGTGCTGGACGATCGCGTGCGCCACCACTTCCTTGCCCGTGCCGCTCTCGCCCTGGATCAGCACCGTCGCGTGCGTCTGCGCCACCTTCTTCACCATTTCGAGAATATTCTGCATCAGTTCGCTGCGGCCCCAGACCACGCCGCTCCCCTCTCCGTCCGCCTGCACCTGCTGGCGGAGATACGAATTTTCGCTTTGCAACTGCTTCATCGACTCAAGCCGCTGCAGCACCAGGTCGAGCTGGGCCGGCACGATCGGCTTGATCATGTAGTCGAACAGCCCGATCCGGATCGCCTCCACCGCCGTTTCCATCGTCGCGTAGCCGGTCATCAGAATGCCGTACGTCCGCGGCGCCAGTTGCTTGAGCTGCTTCAGCAAATCGAGCCCGCTCCCATCCTCCAGCCGCAGATCGGCGATGACCAAATCAAACGTGTCGGTCCGCAGCGCCTCTTCCCCCTGCTGCACCGAGCGGACTCCAAGCGCGGTATAACCCTGTGTGCTCAGGTAATCGACCAGCATCCGCCGCAGGGCATCGTCATCGTCAACAATCAAAATTCGGTCAGCTCTCATAGGTAAGTTTTTGTCAATTGGAAGGTAGAAATTGCTCTATCTTTACCCATTTTATAGGCATTTTATACCATTAGGCAAGAAATTACCGTTCATTTTTCTCAAATTAAGGCAAAAAAGTTCCTTCAATCTCACCTTAACAGATAAATATCAAATAGTTACAGTTCCTAATAATATTTCTTTCTCCTTCCCAAGTTCCTACGGACAGCAACAAATTTAGGAACGAGGGAACTTGCTTTCAGCGTGACCTGCGCCTATTTCGAAGACACACCCTAGGCATCCCGTGACCGCCCTATCCGCCCAGCATCACCCCGACTGCTATCCCTCCGACCCCGTCGAGACCCTCGCTTTTTTCCGGGACGCCTTCGACTCCTGCCCCGCGCGCGAACTGCCCCCCGCGCCGCAAAAAAGTTCCCTCCTCGGCATCGTCACCCCGCACATCGATTTTCGCGTCAGCCTCCGCGCCTACGCCGCCGCCTTTCGTCCCCTTCTTGAAATCCCGCCCGCCGACGCCTACATCATCCTCGGCGTCGGCCATCGCTCGCACCTCGAATGGAATTTCGACCGGCGCGATTACGTCACGCCGCTGGGACGCGCCATCTGCGCGACCGAACTCGTCGACGCCCTCGCCGCCGAAGCGGACCCCGCGCACCACTTCTTTCACGAAGCGCACGACGGCGAACATTCGATCGAGTTCGTCCTCCTCTGGCTCCAGGCGCTCCATCAACTTCATCCGGCAAAAAGCGCCGGGGAAAAACCGGTCCGCTTTGTCCCGCTCCTTTGCGGCGGCATGCACGCTTATGTCGAAGGCCTGGCCGAATGGGACGATCTCGCCGATTTCCACCGCCTCAGCCGCGCGCTTGCTCATCTGCTCCAAAAAGCCGGAAGTGAAAAAATACGCCTCATCGTCAGCATCGACGGCTGCCATCTCGGGCCCCGCTTTCACCATCCCTTCCGCGTCACGCCCGCACTGCTCAAAGCGACCGCCGCGTGGGAGGAAATCCTCTGGACCCGCGCCGCGCAGGGCGACGCGCGGAAATTTCTCGACTGGTTCCGCGACGAGGGCAACGACCGCTATTTCGACGGTGTCGGCGCCCTCGCCCTGCTCCTCGGTGCAGGTGCTTCCCAAAGCGGCAATTTGACTATTCAGCGCACCTTTTATGAGCAATGGTTCACCGAACGCGACGCCAGCGCCGTCACCTACTCCAGCGCGCGCATCCTGAATACTCCGCCATGAACGCCTCTCTTTTTCGCACCGCCTTGCTGGTTACCCTCGTTTCGATTTCCGTCGCGGGCAAATCGAACGCCCAATCGCCTTCCGGTTCAACCGCGCCGACTGCCCCGCCCGGATACAAGCTCGTCTGGTCGGATGAATTCAGCCAGGAACCCGACGGGCTTCCCGACCCCAAGAAGTGGAGTTACGAGGAGGGCTTCATCCGTAACAACGAATCCCAATATTACACGAAGGCGCGCAAGGAAAACGCCCGGATCGAAAACGGCCGACTCATCATCGAGGGGCGAAAGGAAGAGTATACGCCGCCCGGCGCCGCCGCGCCCGTGGCTCACTACACCTCCGCCGCCCTCGAAACCTCCGGCAAGGCCGACTGGCAATATGGCCGCATCGAAGTACGAGCGAAACTCCCCGCGGGCAAAGGCGTCTGGCCCGCCATCTGGACCCTCGGTTCCAACATCCACGAGGTTGGCTGGCCCCGCTGCGGTGAAATCGACATTATGGAACTCGTCGGCAAAGAACCCGGAATCATCCACGGCACCCTCCATTATTTCGTCGACGGCAAACACGGATCGAGCGGAGGCTCGCTGCCCGTCGATCATCCCGAAGCCGGCTTCCACATCTACGCCGCGGAATGGAACCCGGCTCGCATCGACATCTTCGTCGATGACAAAAAATATTTCAGCCTTGATGTCGGCAAAGCCGCCGACAAGGGCGAAAATCCCTTCCACAAACCCCACTTTCTCATCCTTAACCTTGCCCTGGGCGGCGATTGGGGCGGTCCCATCGACGACTCCATCTTCCCCCAGCGCATGACTGTCGATTACGTCCGCATTTATCAAAGGCCTCCGCCTTCTCCATAGAGGCCGGCCCCGGATAGTTAGCCTCATCTTGACAGCGAACCAGAGTTAATGCCGACCTGTGGCGCGGAGCTGCCCGGTGAGGTGTGTAACCTTTTTGTTTGCGCGAACCTCTGAATTTTCAGAGGCGATGTGCCTTGACCGATAATTCTTTGCTTTTCCAGCCGTCAAATGTCCCAGTGGCCTGACCCCTTGGAGTGGACACTTTAGAAGTTTGAGGCTGCCTCTATTTTTGTTTCGGTCGCATGATGCCTGTCAGTGATTGCCTCTATTCGTGTGGCTGATAGCTCCCGGTAAGGCTACTCTGATCTGGACATAGCAGGAATGACCGAGGACGATCCGGATGTTGGGGTGAAAAAACTCATAGACAACAGCATCCCTGGTTAACTGGGACAGCGGTACGAGGTGGGCAAGCCGTTTGGCTGTTAAGTTTGATGTAGGTGAGCTTTACTTCCTTTAGTGGTCGGGCGTTCGTAGCCGAGCATCTTGCTCGCTGGGAGCGAGCAAGATCGAATCGCCGAAGGCGATCCCGCAGGGCGAGGGTGAGCCGGAGCGAACCGAGTCAACCTGTTTCAGCGTTTATTTTTTTGTTGGCACTACTGGTGCTATGGTTGGCGTGTCGAGTTCACTTCGGCCCTCCGCCCGAGGTGCTTTGCAATTGGTTCAGGTTATTATAACTCCCGCTCGTGACGCTCAGATCGGTCTGCGCGCTCGTCCGGTTGCCCGCCGGATCGTACCCGTAGGCGTACCGATGGATCGTCGCGCTGCTCGAATTGGTCAAAAGGGCCTCCGATAGTTGCAAGGCCTTATCATAACTGTTCGCATACGAGTCTGGCGAGCTCGAATCGGTCTGCTGCTCCCACGTCGTGATGTCGCCGTCGGCGTCGTAACTGTAATCGTGCTTCGAGATCACCGCGCTCGAACTGTTGGTGTACTTGATTTCCGAAAGCCGCTCGATGTTCTGCGGGTTCGACGTCGTGTAATAACTGTTGGTCTGCGTCACCCCCGTTCCGCTCGGGAAAGCCACCGAACTCACGAGCGAAGTCGTGCTCAAATAACTGTTGGTAAACGTGCCCAGGTTGTTCGCGGTGACGGTATGCAGTCGATCAAGCGAATCATAGGTCATCGAATACGTATTGGTCGCGCTGCTCGGGTCGGCGATGGTGTAACTAATGATGAACCTGGATTTGGTTGCCATTAAATGTTTTTTTCGCTTGGCTGACCCGCGACATAGCTGGAATGGTCGCAGCCATGACCGACGTTCGATCCGGGTGTTGGAGTGAAAAAGCTCATACACAACAACACCTCTGGTTAACCGGGACAGCGGTACGAGGTGGGCAAGCCGTTTGGTTGTTCAGTTTGATGTAGGTGAGCTTGGCGTCCTTCAATGGTCGTGTGTTCGTAGCCGAGAAGCCATTTCAGCGTTTATTTTTTTGTTGGCACTACTGGTGCTATGGTTGGCGTGTCGAGTTCACTTTGCTTGCAGATGCAGTAGAACCATTTGCAAATGTAAACACTGCGGCGAGTCCAAGCGGATCCATGGCGTTGATCGGCGTGTTCGACACATACGAATAAAGCGTCTCATCGCTACATTCCCCCAGTGGGTCGCGTGCTAGCCATCTCGCCGTATTCGGATCGTAGGCGCGGAACAGAGTCAGGTTCAACCCGCTGGTCTGGTGCATGTACATCCCGGCGTACTGGAAGTCGCTCAGGTTTGTCCCGCTAACCAGGGTGGTTCGTCCATAGGGATCGTAGTCGTACCTTGCAACGATGGTGCCGCTCGAATTCAGCATCTCCCTGATGGAACCGAGGTGGTCTCTTGTATAGTAGTAGTTGGTGCTGCCGATCTGCTCGCCCTGCGGATAAAAGCGCTTCGTCACCGCGTTGCTCGCGTCGCGCTCCTCGGCGATACGGCTGCCGATCCAGACGAACTGCTTGGTGCTCGTCACCGTGCCGCTGCCAAGGGTCGTTCCCGTTCTTTCCACAATCGCGATCCGTCTTCCCAGCGCATCGTAGGCAAACTCGGTGTGGTTGCCGCTGTTCGGCCCGGAACTATAGACAACCGACAACAACTCGTTCTCCGCGTCCCACGTGTAGGTCTCGCCCGTGCCGCTGGTCAGTTCATTGCCGTCCGCATCGTAGGTCGGCGAAACACTGCTGCCGGCCGGCACCACCACCTGATACGTGTTCGTCGAGGCGTAGCCGTTGGCGCTCGTCGCCACCACCGGAACGTCGTTGGTGCCCGTCGTCACGCTCGACGTGCCCGAAAAGTTCTCGAACGTGCTGTCCATCGCCGCCGCGCTTCCGCCCACCGTCACCGTCCCCGGCTTGCTCAGCGTGCCGGTGAACCGCAGCGGCCCGCCCGCGCCC
>DASZIP010000014.1:0-4442 GCA_035948935.1 Methylacidiphilales bacterium
CCTGCTCATGAATCTCGCCATGGGAATCTCTTTGCGCATGCCACACGGCCGCACTATCTGGGCCGTCCTCGGCCTCGGCCTCATCTCGCAACTCGGCGGCTATCTTTTCCTCACTTACGCTCTCGGCCATCTTCCCGCCACGCTCACTTCCATCAGCCTTCTCACGCAAGGCCCCCTGACCGCGGCGATGGCCGCGATCCTTCTTGGCGAACCCCTCAGCCTGGCCCAAGTCCTCGGCGGCATCCTCGTCCTCGCCGGCGTAGGTCTCGCCCACCGCCAGCGCCATCCCGAAGACGAATGCAACGTCTAACATCAACTTTCCTTTTCACTGAGTCGTTTGGCGCTCCTCGCGAGCTCACAAATTTTTATTCCCTTCCCGGCTAATTATCAGTAGCATTACCGGGTTAGTGGCCCTTCTGGCCCTACCTTCCACCTCTCAGGGATGTAGGGTGTAGACGCAAATGAATCTTTCCTTGTATCAATCTTTCCGGGCAACAGCGTATCTCCTATTGCTCGCGATGACTCCGAGTCTCACCAGTGCACAGTTGCCGAAGGACTGCATCGGCATTGGCTACGCTGGCTACGAACCGGGAAAGCCATTTAGCGCGCAAATTATAACTAGCGGCAAGACTCGCACGGTGACGGGCGAATTCAAACCTGATGCTCCGGTCATCGAAAACTTCGTGGCTAGGGACCGTGATGGGCGCATTCGGGACGAACGCCATCCCGTTAAAGAGGACTCCATACCTGACAGAAGCGTCACCCTAACCTGGCCGGACGGCACAACCCGCTCAATTCCACAGAGCACTCTCAACCAGCTAATCATGATTTTTGATTGTTCCGCCGGCACTGAAACCCAAGTCAGGCCGGCTATGAGATACGCAACAATTCAACATCGATCGGAACCCTCATCCTCGACCTCTCCTCGGAACCCTTTCTCTGCCCATTTTCTGCCCAACGCAAATGTGAAATCTTTCCCCAACTTTCGCGTCGAGGATCTGGGGATCAGGGAGATTCAGGGAATACTGGCACACGGGGTCCGCCTGACGACTTTGGGAACCGAGGCGGACGGCGATTGGAACGGAAAGCCTATACGAGAATCCGAGCAGTGGGTGTCCGACGAGCTGGCAGCTTTGCTGGCTGCTAGAGATAAAGATTTTCGTATGGGTCGCGAGACCACATTCGATCTGGCAAATATTCGACGCGAAGATCCCGATCCCGCGCTGTTCACGATTCCTCCCGATTACAAAATCGACCCAAAAATCCCCGAGGATCTTCCACGGGTATTGCCCGCGGGGTCCGGTCCGCCCCCTCAGCACTAACAACTCATTTCCTTTCGGAACAGCTTCTCCCGAAATACTCAGGGTTCCTCTCGAATTGGTTCGACGTTTCCTGTCTTGCCACACTTCCAAACACAGGTAACATTGAGTGCGAAGAGATTTCGTCCGTCCAGCCAATACTAAAAGGGGTCTCCCCATGCGCTTTTTTTTGCCGGTCCTTCTCGCGCTCTACCTGACGTGTCCTTCCCTCGCTCAGGAACCGCCTGCCGCCCCGCCACAACCCAGCACTACCGCCGAAGCCAAGCCAGTCCCCTCCTCTCGCCTGAAAATCGGCGTCGCCCTCGAAGGCGGCGGCGCGCTCGGCGAAGCCCACGTCGGCGTCCTGAAATGGTTTGAAGAACACCACATCCCCATCGACTATATCGCCGGCACCAGCATGGGCGGTCTCGTCGGCGGTATGTACGCTACCGGCAAACCCGCGGATCAACTTCAGGAAATCCTGCGCACCGCAAATTGGCCGCTGCTTCTCGGCGGCGGCACACCCTACGAAGACCTCTCCTTTCGCCGCAAGGAAGACGCCCGCGCCATTCCCAATTCCGTTCAAGTCGGCCTGAAACATGGCCCCGCGCTCCCCCCCGGACTCAACACCGGCCACCAGATCAATCTGCTCATCGACCGCGAAACCATCGATTACTCCAGCCTTTCTTCGTTCGATGACCTCCCGATTCCCTTCCGTTGCGTTTCCACCGAGCTGATTTCCGGCCAAGCCTACGTCTTCCGAGGCGGTTCCCTTTCAGACGCCATGCGCGCCACGATTTCCATCCCCGGCGTCTTCGCTCCCGTTCGCCAGGGCGACAAAATCTTCGTTGACGGCGGCATGGTGGACAATCTGCCTACGGACGTAGTCCGCAAAATGGGCGCCGACGTAGTCATTGCAGTTCACCTCCAACTTTCCCCGGCCAGTGCGAAAGATATTCAAGGCGCGTTTTCCGTGCTCAGCCGCTCAGTCGCCCTGGTGATTGCGGAAACGGAAATTCGCGGGATGGCGGGCGCCGACCTGATCGTGAACGCCGACGTGGCAGAATTTTCCTCGAGTGATTATAAAAAAACCGCCCAACTGATCCAGCGCGGATACGACGCCGCCCAGGAAAAAGCCCAAATCCTGAAAGGCTACACACTCGACGATGCCGCCTGGGCAGAATATCTCCAACAGAAAAAATCCCGCATGCGCGGGGCGCAAGGAGCGCCCGAGTTTATACGCGTCGAAGGCGTGGATCCCGAGGGCAAAAAAAATATCGAGAATCTGCTCAAAAACTTTGTCGGTAAGCCTCTGGACACGAAATCCCTCGACCACGTCCTCACCCGTCTCACCGGCGTCGGCCGCTACGACAGCATCACCTATTCCGTCATCAACGACGGCAACCAGAGCGGCCTCTCCATCCGCGTCCACGAAAAAACCTACGCGCCGCCGTTCCTCCTGCCCTCCGTCGAAATCAACGGCAGCGAGCCGCAGGACGTCGATTTCACCATGGGCGCGCGCATCACCGCGATGGACGTCTTGGGCTACCGCTCCGAGTGGCGCACCGACCTGAAATTCGGCGCCACCTACGGCATCGCCACCGAACTGTACCGCCCCTTCCGGCCGCTCGGTAAATGGTTCTTCGCGCCCTACGTGGACGCCTCCCAAACCAATTTCAAGGTCTACAAAAACTCCGACCCGCGCGCCATCTATCGCCTAGACAACGTCCTCGCCGGCGTCGACCTCGGCTATTCCCTGAGCCGCTTCAACGAAATCCGCGTCGGCTACGGCGTCGGCTACCAGGACTACGCCCTCCGCCTCGGCGCCCCCGACTTCCCCTCCACCAACGGCCGCGTCGGCTCCTTCCACGCCCGCTATATCCTCGATCACACCAACGAAGCCGTCATCCCCACCCGCGGCGTCTTTCTCAAAGCAAGTTACGAGTGGTTCGACACCACTCCGATTTCCACTCACGCTTACCCGTCGCTCGAACTCCTCGTCCAATATTTCCAGCCCGTCAACTCGCACGGCTCGCTCTTCTTCACCGCCGAAGGCGCTTCCACCTTCGGCCACTCCTCCCCCGGCGCGCCCATCTATTTTCTCGGCGGCGTCGGACGCCTCAGCGCCTACGGCCTCAACGAACTCATCGGCAATCAATATTTCATCGGCCGCACCGGCTACCTACACAAAGTCTTCACCTTGCCCACGTTCGTCGGCAAACAGGTCTACCTCACCGGCTTCGCCGAAGTCGGCAAAATGTACGGCGACCCGTTCCCCGCCCCCAAACTTTCCGGCGACTTCACCGGTGGCGTCCTCGCCGAAACCTTCTTCGGCCCCATTCTCATCGGCGGCAGTGTAGGCGATACCGGCCACCAAAAATGGTTCTTCCAACTGGGCCGCGTCTTTTAACCGCCCAAGCCTCGCAATCCTGAGTTCCCGTGGAATGCGCTGGTCGCCCCGGATGAACAACCTTGGGCGAGTAAATTGGCCAGCTCAGATTCATTTAGAAACACTGCATTCATCGTTGGTTAATCTCCCGCAAGTATAACCACTCCCTCTTATCCCGATTCGCATTCGCAAGCTCCACACCTCGACGCCGCCCGGGGGATAGTTTCGCTGCAGGGAAGGACTTCTATGTCCACGACAACCACAACGGCGCCGCTCGGCGTACACGAAAAACTGAATCGCGCCCCTAGCCGTCTCGGAGTCCTGATTTTCGGCGGCGTGATGATTTTGGGCCTGATCTTTATCGGCGCAAGCATCGCGAGAGACCTCGCCGATATCAGCCTGGGTTCGGCCTGGCCATACGTTCTGCTGGGCTTTGCGCTTCTGGTGGCCCTCGGCTTCGAATTTGTGAACGGCTTCCATGACACGGCCAATGCCGTTGCCACGGTCATCTACACGCACTCTCTGGACCCCAACATCGCCGTGGTCTGGTCGGGCTTCTGGAATTTTGCCGGTGTGGTCACGTCTAGCGGCGCGGTCGCCTTCGGCATCGTCTCACTGCTGCCGGTGGAATTGATCCTCCAGGTGGGCAGCAACGCGGGCTTTGCGATGGTCTTTGCCTTGTTGATTGCCGCGATTCTATGGAACCTGGGAACCTGGTGGTTCGGGTTGCCGGCTTCGAGTTCCCACACGCTGAT
>DASZIP010000015.1:0-3297 GCA_035948935.1 Methylacidiphilales bacterium
GCGTTCGCGCCGTGAATCTCGACACCATCAGCGCCGGCCTCGATGGCGCAGCGCGCCGCACGGCGGAAGTCGGTGACGGTCCGGCGCACTTCCTCGGTCGTCAGCGCGCGCGGCGTAGGAATGTCCTGCATCCCTGTCGCGGTGAACATCTGACTCCCCGGCGCGATCGCAGAGGGCGCTACGCCTTGACCGTGATGCGGCGTATTGTCGGGGTGCGACATACGCCCCGCGTGCATGATCTGGATGAAGATGTGGCCGCCCCTGTCATGCACAGCGGCGGTCACCTTCTTCCACCCCGCGATATGCGCTGGGCTGTAGATCCCCGGCGTCGCGAGGTAGCCCTGTCCGTCATCCGAAGGTTGGGTGCCTTCGGTGACGATCAGGCCGACGCTGGCGCGTTGGGAATAATACTCGGCGGCCAGTTCTCCCGGCGTGCCGTCGAACTTCGCGCGGCTGCGGGTCATCGGGGCCATGACCATCCGGTTTGGCAGGGTGTAGCGTCCGACACGGACGGGCGTGAATGATTGGCTCATCGTGTTTTCCTCAATAGGGCTTGGGCTGCTCATGAGGAGAAACTAAGGGATGCAGCGCAGTCAGATAAGCCAGTATATCCAGATGGGATCCATCGGCATATCGGATACAACGTCGGAGGATTCACCCCGTCGTCCCGAGGAAATGGTGCATTGTCGGTTCAGCTGCGCGCGACTTGGTCGAATGACTTGTACGCAGCGTAGGCCAGGACTCTTCCGCTATTGAGGGCTTAACCGACGTCGATAGTTTGCGAACGGCCGCTTTGCGCCCCATAAGTGGTCGGTCGCGAATTCCGTTGTCATTTGGCATGCAAAAATTTGAAGGCCGATTGACATGGCATCACCTCCTCCACTCTTCCCTGGTTCACGGCCAGCGCAAAACGAGAGTCGCAGATGCGGCCACCACGCCGACCAACGAGCCAAATTCACCAGGGACAAGAACCGCACATAAAACAACCTAAAGTCCAGATTGAAAACCCCCGCAAAATTTGTCTCGGCTTCAGCCGCGGATGTGCGGAACGTGTCCGAATGGCGTTGGAACGGAGGTCTAAGACTTTGCAGTAAGTCCTAGAAATCGCTTTTGGAGCGGGTGAAGGGAATCGAACCCTCGTATTCAGCTTGGAAGGCTGCTGCTCTACCATTGAGCTACACCCGCGCGCGGCCGATCAACTAACACGCCCTTCGAGCGGTCTCAACCACCTCCTCAGCCGCCGTCCTCGGCCGTTGTGCCGGGGCGGCCCTTAACAGGCGGCGATTCGCTCCCTATACTGGGGTTTCCATCAACAACGAAAGGAGGTGATCCAGTGTCTCTTACCAAGCGCTGTCACCTCGCTGGGATCGCCCGCTAGGCTTCTTTGGCCTGGCCACAGGGCGCTCTCAGCGCCTGGACCAGCGAGTTTCAAAAATTGGGGCGCGACGGGAGCCATCCCGCCGCGCCTTTCGTTTGCATACCTCCGGGCGCGTTTCCCGCAGGGGGGGGGTGGGCGCGGATTGGCGGCAATGTTAGCGTCCGCCGATTTTGGGATTTGGGAACGGAATGACCTTCACCTCATGGCAGTTCGGGGTGTTTGTTGCGGTCGTTTTCGCAACCTATTACCTGCCGCCGGTTCGGCCCTTTCAGGTTTACCTGCTGGTGCTGTCGAGCCTGTTCTTCTACGGCTATGGACAGGCGGAATTGCTGCCGATGCTCGCGGTCGCGGTGCTCGGCACATATCTTTTTCTGATCCTGGCATGGCGATCGCGCGCGATCTGGTTGCCGGTCGGGATCGCGTTCAATCTCGGCCTGCTCGCGTTCTTTAAATACAAATTCCTGTTCTTCGATCCGATTTCGATTTCGACGGGATTTTCCGCCGCCGATTTTCTGCTGCGGCTGCCGCTACCAATCGGGATTTCGTTCTTCGTCTTCCACAATATCAGCCTCTTGGTCGACCTGACCAAGGACGATCGAACCCGCCGCCCAAGCCTGACCGATGCCTTTCTCTACATCATCTTTTTTCCGCAACTGGTGTCGGGGCCGATCACGCGGGCTGAAATATTCCTGCCGCAGATCAGGGAGAAATTTCTTGCCGATGTGGATTTCATCGCGGCCGCGAAATGGATTTTGACCGGATATTTCTTCAAGCTTTTTGTGGCCAACAATCTCAACGAGATGACGGCCTATATGGAGTTTCCGCTGTACGAGACGGTGCGGCTGGAGGACAAATGGCTGCTGGTCTTTCTCTACAGCTATCAGATCTATGCGGATTTCTTCGGCTACACCGCGATCGCAATCGGGCTTGGCCTGCTGTTCGGTTACCAGCTCCCGATCAACTTCAACCTGCCCTACATTTCGGCATCCTTCTCGGAGTTCTGGACGCGCTGGCACATCTCGCTCTCGACATGGCTTAGGACCTATCTCTACATCCCGCTCGGCGGCAACCGCCATGGACCGGCGCGCACCTATCTGAACATCATGATCGTGATGGGACTCGGCGGCCTCTGGCACGGCGCCGCGCTCGGTTACCTCGCCTGGGGCACCATGCACGGCGCGCTGCTCGTGCTGGAGCGGATGTTGTTGGGCAAGATCGACGACCATTCGAGGCTGGCGGCCGCGGTGCGACCGGTGCGGATCGGATTTGTGTTTTTTTGCGTTTCGATGCTGTGGATTTTCTTCAAGCTTCCTAACTTCGATCATGCGCTCGCTTATCTGTCGGGCATGTTCACCGCCAGCACCGTTCCGGGCCAGGCCAAGTTCTTCAACAGTCTGGCGCTTATCTACTCACTGCCGGTGATCATCCAGCACCTCGCGCCCGCTTCGCTGCTGGAAGCCGCGCGGCGCAGGGCCGAGCCCTATCTCTACGGCCTGATGGCCGCCCTGATGTGCGTGGAAGCCGGCCCCAACACCTCCTTCATCTATTTTCAGTTCTGACAGAATGACCCCGGTCTCACCGCAAAGCTGGTTCCTCAAATGCGGCCTCGCGGCCGCGCTTTCCCTGCTCGTCTATGCGGCGATTGCGTTGGCAGGACCGAAGGCACCGCCGCTGCAGACGAGCCGTGACGGCGCATTGACGATCCTCGACCGTTATGTGCAGGAACCGGTGCCACGGGTGCTTCTGGTCGGCAGTTCACTCACGGCGCGCTTGAACGAAGAGTATTTCGATACGCCAAATCTGAAGGTCTTGGGCCTCGCCGGCGGATCGCCCATCACCGCCCTCGAAGTGGTGCTCGCGCGCGACCGCCTGCCCGGCACGATCCTGATCGAGATGAATATCCTGGCTCGCGGCGCAGA
>DASZIP010000016.1:0-1755 GCA_035948935.1 Methylacidiphilales bacterium
GTTGCGAATGTGAAAGGGGCCAGGTTGCTCGGTGACGGGGACAACTTCGTCGCCCGTGGAGAGAAAAGCGACGCGGGGGCGCCGGGCGCAGAGCAACTCTGCGGCACCAACTTGCGCGGCAACAGCAAGTTCGGCAAAGCCGAGACGGATGCCAGGCTTCAGGGCGATGTCGCCGGAATGGGCTTCGCTTCCCTTTTTGACGATGTTCTGGCCAGGGTTGGTAGCGCGCTGGAAGGTGACGTTGTCTCCGGCACGCTCGGTGAATTCGATCATGACGACGGCATCGGCGCCCGCGGGAACGGCGGCGCCGGTCATGATCTGGACGCAAGTTGCGGGAGCGAGCGGTTGCGTGACGGTGTCGCCGGCTTTGATTTCGCCTGCGCAGCGTAGGATTGCGCCTTTGGCGGCATCGGAGGTCCGGACTGCGTAGCCATCGCGAGTGGAGCGGTGGAAGGGAGGGTAGTCGCGGTCGGAGCGGACTTCTTGGGCCAGGGCGTCGCCGAGGGCTTCAGCAAGATTCTTTTTTGAGGCTTGGCGCGGGTGAGAGAGGAGATGCGGCGTGGTTTTTTGGATGACGAGTTTGCGTGCGTCTTGGAACGGGAGCATTCAGAAGTCCTCAGTCAGAAGAGTCATTGTATCGCAGTAAATGAGCGGACATCGGTTTTGTAGGGGCGGAGCTTGCTCCGCCCTCCGCGTGAAGCGAGGAGTGTGCGTCGAGGTTAAGGCTCCTCCAACGGTTAAATCGAAGAGGGCCGGGCAAGCCCGACCGCTACAAGTGAGAAAACCTTTGATCTACAGCCAGCGGGCTAGGAGGGTGCCGGGCTGGATGATGGTGGCATAGCGCTCGGGGCCGGTGGAGATCATGCCGATTTCGACCTGGAGGTAGTCGGAGACGAAGCGGAGATAGTCCACGGCCGCCTTGGGGAGCTTGGCGCCGTCTTTGAGGCCGTACGTGGATTCGCACCATCCGGGCAGCGTTTTGTAGACGGGCGTGACGCGCTCGTAGACCTCGGCCGAGGCGGGCATTTCGTGGATGGGTGAGCCTTTATAGGTGTAGCCGACTCCCACCTGGATTTCGCGCTGGGTGTCGAACACGTCGAGCTTGGTCACGACCAGCGAATCGATGCCGTTGATCATTTTGGCGTAGCGGAGTTCGGCGAGATCGAGCCAGCCACAGCGGCGCGGACGTCCGGTAACGGCGCCAAATTCCTTGCCGCGCTCGCGAACT
This sequence comes from Methylacidiphilales bacterium, assembly GCA_035948935.1. Lineage (GTDB taxonomy): Bacteria > Verrucomicrobiota > Verrucomicrobiia > Methylacidiphilales > UBA1321 > JABDGH01. The sequence goes on from DASZIP010000016.1 coordinate 1,229, forward strand.
TCCTGGGCTTCGAGATCGGGCATTTCGGTGGGGAATGGACCGCCGCCGACGCGGGTGGTGTAGGCCTTGGAAATGCCGAGGACGTGGCGAATTTTGGTGGGAGGAACACCCGTGCCCGTGGTGGCGCCGCCGGAGGTGGCGCTGGAAGAGGTTACGAAGGGATAGGTGCCGTGGTCGATGTCGAGCATGGTGCCTTGGGCGCCTTCGAAGAGGACGGACTTGCCCTCGTCGAGGGCGCGATTGGCGAGTTCGGCGGTGTCGCAGATGTAACCTTTGATTTTTTCGCCGAGGCGAAGGGTTTCCTCGACTTCGTGAGAGAAATCCACGTTGGCACCGTAGGCTCCCTGCGCAATGCGGTTTTTCTCGGCGACAACGCGGGCGGCCTTCTCACGGAAGAGTACAGGATCGAGCAAGTCCACCATACGCAGGCCGCGGCGAGCCATCTTGTCTTCGTAAGCGGGACCAATGCCCCGGGATGTGGTGCCGATTTTGTTTTCACCCCGGGCGGATTCGGCGGCTTTGTCGAG
>DASZIP010000017.1:0-3694 GCA_035948935.1 Methylacidiphilales bacterium
GCCGATCACGCTCGGCCTCTTGCTGGACACCTCCGGCAGTGAACAGAACATGCTCGGCGCCATTCAGGGCGCGGGAAGCCGGTTCATCCGCCGCGTGTTGCGCAAGGGCGACGAAGCCATGGTCATTTCCTTCGACACCGATGTTGACTTGCTCTCCGACTTTACCGACGACCGTTCGATTCTGGATCGAGCCATCAATAAGGCGCGGATCAATACGCCCGGTGGGGGATACATCGCGGGAAATCCCGGCCCGATCGGTTCGGGAAACATGACCGGCACAGCCCTCTACGACGCCATTTACCTCGCGTGCGGCGAAAAGTTGAATGGCGAAGCGGGGCGCAAGGCCATCGTGATCGTCACCGATGCCCAGGACGAGGGTAGTAAGGTGAAACTCGATGAAGCGATTGAGTCCGCTCAGCGCACCGATACGGTGATTCACGTTTTGCTCGTAGCCGATCCGCGTTATGGCGGAAACGGCGGAGTCGCCCGCCGCCTGGCAGAGGATACCGGTGGCCGGGTGATCTTCGTCAGCTCCGAGAAAAAACTCGAAGAAGCGTTCGACCAGATCTCCGAGGAACTCCGCAGCCAGTACACCCTCGGCTACTACCCGACCAACAATTCGAGGGACGGCAAGTTCCGCAAAATCAAGCTGGACGTGGACAACCATGACCTCAAAGTCCTGGCCCGCAAAGGCTACTACGCTCCCAAAGGCTAACTAGCCCCTAAGAACGCCATTCTCCCGAATGGCATTCACTCGGGGGCCAAGCTGTCCTCTGGGTTTTCTTCAGCGACCGGCGCAAATTACGGCTCTCCACTCCCCTCTCGCCGATTGACCGCAAGCAACTGCTTGGCTAACATCTCAGAACGGTCGAAGACCGCCGTCAACGACTCCAAATGGACCAAGACAAAATCGCCCACTATCGTATCGTCCGCAAACTGGGAGCGGGCGGCATGGGATTGGTCTATGAAGCCGAAGACACCAAGCTGGGCCGGCGCGTCGCCCTGAAATTCCTCAAAGAGAGCACGGGACACGACCCGGGAGCAATGGATCGTTTTCTCCGCGAAGCGCGTTCCGCTTCGTCCTTGAACCACCATGGCATCTGCACGGTTCATGCGATCGAAGAATGCGATGGCCGCACCTTCATCGCCATGGAACTTCTCGAAGGTGAATCCCTCGACAAGGTTCTGAACCGCGGCACGATGCCCATCTCCCATTGTGTGGAAGTCTGCATTGAAATCGCCGACGCTCTCGACGCTGCCCACAAAAAAGGAATCGTCCATCGAGACATCAAGCCCGGCAACATCTTCCTCACCAGCCGCGGCCCCACAAAAATTCTCGATTTCGGGCTCGCCAAGTTGATGGAAGCGGAGGGTGGCCCATCCGAGGACACGGTCGGGGATTCGGCAACCGTGTTCCAGACAAGCGTCGGAACGACCGTGGGGACCGTCGTGTACATGTCGCCGGAGCAAGCCCGCGGCGAGGCGCTGGACGCGCGCACGGATCTTTTTTCCCTCGGCTCGGTGATGTATGGAATGGTGACCGGCCGCCATCCCTTCCAGGGTTCCACCAGCGCCGTAATCTTCGCGAACATCCTGCACGCCGCGCCGGTTTCCCCAGTGCACTTCAACAGCGACATCCCACCGGAACTCGAACGCATCATCAACAAGCTGTTGGAGAAAGACCGCGAAATGCGCTACCAGGTCGCCGCCGAACTGCGCGCGGACCTGAAACGCCTGCTGCGCGAACTCGAACCCGGCCGCCCCCCATCCGATTCAAGCGTTATTACAAGCCGCGCGAGTGTCAGCGCCGCCCAAGCCGCCACTAAATCTTCCGGCTCCACCCACAAGCCGATCAGCAGCACCGTGCTCGTCGAAGCCGCCAACCAGAACAGGCTGGGCACCGGCGTGATCCTCGCTTTCGTCGCGGTGCTCGCCGCGGCCGCCGCTTATGGCGGTTACACCTTCGTGCAAAAGGGCAGGCACGTTCCCTTCGAAAAATTCACCATCGAAAATGTTTCGAACAACGGGCACATCTCTCAGGCGGCAATTTCTCCCGACGGGAAATACCTGCTGCAAGCCCTCGAGGAAAATGGTCTTCAGTCCCTGTGGCTGCATCATATTCCGACGCAGACAAACAAAGAGGTGGTCGAACCAGCGGCCACCCTCTACGAGGGCCTGACTTTCTCTCCCGACGGCAACTACATCTATTTCGTCCGGCGAGAAGAAGCCGAAGAGAGTATTTCCGTTCTCTATCGTGCCTCGGTTCTCGGCGGCGAACCGAAAGTGATCATCCGCGACGTTGACAGCCCCATCACCTTTTCGCCCGACGGAACACACTTCGCCTTTCTGCGCCAGATGCACGATTCGCCGAAGTGGGATCTTCTCCTCGCTAAGAGCGACGGAGCCATCGAGCGGCCCATCTTCACCGGCCGCTTGCTGAAAAGCGACAGCTACGTCCCCGCATGGTCGCCCGACGGAAAGACCATTCTGATCCCGATCGTGCAGCCCTCAAGAGACGCGATCGGCGGCTTCTCCTCGGTTGACGCCACCACCGGAAACGAAAAAGTTCTCGCCGACTCCTCCGAGCACATTTATTACGTGCCCACATGGCTTCCCGACGGCTCCGGCTTGATCGTCAACAGCTCGCAACTCGACAGCGGCCACCGTCAGATTCAATTGGGATTTCTGCCCTCTCCTGCCGGAGAGTTCCGCCCCCTGACGGCCGACACCAACAACTACGGCGCGCAAACAATCTCGAAGGACGGCAAAACGCTCGCCGCCATCCAGAGCCGCGTCCGATTCGAATTTGGCGTTGCGCCCGCGGCGGAACCCGACAAACTCGCCGCGATGCCGCTCGATTCCCAATTGCCGGTCTGGCGCTGGGACTGGACACCGGATGGCAAGCTGGTTTTGCCACAGGCGGGTGACATCAAACTCGTAACTCCCACCGGCGGAGAAAAAGTCGTTTTCTCGGACAGCAAGCACATTCCCGATCAAGTTGCTGTCTGCGGCGACGGGCGATACTTCGTTTTCCGGCAACTGGCCCGCACGACCGCCTCTTCCGCGAATCTGTGGCGCTCCAATCTCGACGGCAGCGATCAGCGGCAGCTAACCTCCGGCCTTAGCGATCAAGAGCCAACCTGCGCGAAAAGCGGCCCGTGGGTCTACTACCTGGACACCAACGACAACGGCTACTTGAAACGCGTTTCGGTCGACGGCGGCTCGCCCGAAACTGTCGTCAATTTCTCCATGGGTTCCTACGCCCTCTCACCCGACGGGAAAAACGTGGCTTCTCTCGAAGTCCGCGAACTCGACCACAAGCTGATGCTGCGGATGGACTCAACCGAAGCCCATCGCATGGTCTATCACGACATCGATCAGCGCGCGCTCCCCGAGGGCCTGGCCTTCGCGCCCGACGGCAAAGCGGTGGTCTACGTTGTGAGGGAAAAAGGCGTTGACAATCTTTGGAGCCAGCCACTGGACGGGTCCGCGAGCAAGCGGCTAACGCACTTCCCGAAGGAGAAAATTATAAGGTTTGTGTTTTCTCCGGATGGCTCGCAACTCGCCATCGAACGCGGCGAGAAAGAAGCCGACGTCGTGCTCCTCAAAGACACCAGCAAGTAATCTCGCTCAACTCAAAACAAGAAATGTCGTCCTGAGGGACGCGCCGTTTGCGTCCCGAAGGATCTCAATC
>DASZIP010000018.1:0-1655 GCA_035948935.1 Methylacidiphilales bacterium
CACGCGCGTCTGGTTCGTGCCCGACGATACGCCATATTTTTATTGGATGATTCCGGAATCAACGGAACGCGCCGCGGTTGGAGTCATCGGAGAGCACGGCCGGGCCACCAAACTTTTCTTCGATCGCTTCCTGGAAAAGAAAGGCTTCGAGCCGCTCGAGTGGCAGGGCGCACGCATACCCGTTTATAACAAATGGGTGCCCGTGCAACGCACAGTCGGAAACGGCGAGGTGTATCTGGTGGGCGACGCCGCCGCCCAAGTGAAAGTTTCCACCGTCGGCGGGATCGTGACCGGTTTTCGTGGTGCGCGCGGTGTGGCCGATGCGATTCTGCAAAAAGGCACGTCCGAGCTGCGCACGCTTCGCCGCGAGCTCGGCACACACTGGCTAATCCGCCGCGCCCTGCATCATTTCAAGCAAGCGGATTATTCGGAACTCGTGGACCTGCTTAACGCCTCGGCGCGGGAATCCCTCGGCGAAATCAATCGCGACGAATCCACCCGGCTTCTTTGGAACGTCATCCGCCGCCAGCCGAAACTCGTTCTCCTCGGCCTCCGCGGACTTCTTCTGGGGAAGAGATAATGGGCACCAGGTATTTCTTTTGTGCGTTTCAGCGCGCGAATTTCGGCATACTGAAATTGCTCAATCATGGGCGATTCGCGGTTCAAACCGATCGGCCGCTAATATAAGGAGACACGCAAGTGCGATTGACGGTAATCGGGTGTGGCTACGTGGGACTGGTAACCGGTGCATGCCTGGCCGCCGCAGGTCACGAAGTTTTCTGCACGGACATCGACGAAAATCGCATTGACCAGTTGAAAGCCGGCAAAGTTCCGATCTACGAGGAACACCTCGACAAAGTCCTTCAGCGGGCCGCCCGCGAAAAGAAAATCGTCTACACCTCGAATGCCGGCGAAGCCATTCGCGCAGGTGAAGTCGTTTTTATCTGCGTCGGCACTCCTCCCAAGGATTCGGGCGAAGCCGATCTCTCCGCCATCGACCACGTCGCCCGGCAGGTCGCCACGGAAGCGCGCAGCCCGAAGCTCGTGGTGGAAAAAAGCACTGTCCCCGCGTTGACCGGCGTTCAGTTGCAAAAGGCTCTTGCCGCATATTCCCCGGATGGCGGCATCAAATTTCAGGTCGCATCCAATCCCGAATTCTTGCGCGAAGGCACCGCTGTCGCCGATTTCTTTCATCCGGACCGTATCGTCGTCGGCGTCGAGGACGAAACAAGCGCCACAACCCTCCGCGAGATCTACAGGCCCATCCTCGAAAAGAAATTCCATTGCCCGATACACAACGGCAAGTGCCCGGGCGGCACCAGCGGCGAGCTACTGGTCACCACCATCAGCAGCGCCGAACTCATCAAGCACGCCTCCAACTCCTTCCTCGCCCTGAAAATCAGTTATGCCAATGTCATCGCCGACCTTTGCGAGCGCATCGGCGCCGACGTCGAGGAAGTTACCCACGCCATGGGCCTCGATCCCCGCATTGGCACGCAATTCCTCAAGGCCGGCCTCGGCTTCGGTGGCTTCTGCTTTCCCAAGGATATCCAGGCGTTCATTCACCTCTCCGCTGCGGTAGGCGTAGAGTTCGACATGCTGAAAGCCGCCGAGCGCGTCAATAAGCAGCGCATTGATCGCTTTTTCGACAAGGT